>CAZCNE010000001.1:0-231223 GCA_964500515.1 uncultured Candidatus Peribacteria bacterium
GGTTTTCATGAATAAATCCTAATTGAGATAGAGAATATGCTACAATATGGTGAAAGCTCTATACTTGGGAAAAAGCCAAAGATACAGCATGTCCAAGTTGATGGAAATTACCAAGAGATGAAGAATGGACAAGTTTGGAAAATATAATATCATGAACCACTTGCAGAACATGAGTTTGACGGCAATGTGAATGATTATGATGGTGATGACATGAGGGAAGATGAATTTTAGATAATCTAGCTAATTTACTTAAAATACCTTTAGCTGGTAGTCGTAATAATAATTGATCTATTTTTCATTACCGTGGTTTTAATACTCATTTATGGTCTAGTTCTCCTACTTTTACAAGATATTTACGTAAAGATTACAATTGAATTGTTCGTACTTCGTTGAATAAAGATTTTGCTTTACCAGTCCGTTGTATAAAAGATTTATAATTTTTTTATTCACTAAATTTAAAAAAACTATTTCAATTGTTTGGAGTTCATAAGTTTAATTTAGATAATTCAATTAAATTTTGAGTTTTAAACCTTACTTCTTCAATTTTTGTACCAATATCTCACATTTCTATAAATACTCAATTATAAAGAGATTTATCAATTTGGTTTTGAGTTAAAATATGAAGAAGCCATTGTTTCAAAATAGGACATTGATTTATTATCATTACCAAATCATCACTTTGAGTAATAATATAGAAAAGATGTAGATTATTTTTTGGATCAACCATATATTGTTCACCTAAATTAAAACATTGTGTTTTATCTGAAATTGAATTATCGCAACTTGAAGTTAGGCAAGGATCTAGATAAGTAGATAAATAAATATCATCTCAAATTGACTTATCTGTATAGCTCAAAGATGCTTTCATATATAATATTTATAAAATAACATATATTATAATAATTATAATATATTTATTGTCAAGTAAAAAAATGTTATTTATTTGCAATTTTTTAAATAAATATGATACAATGATTAGGGATAGTTGTTGAAAAGAAAATTTACATATAGAAATTACATATGAAAAGTCGTATTTTTGAAATACTTGTAGACAAAAACAATGAAAAATGACCAGATGTTTTTGAACATATTTTGATTATTTTGCATAAAGTTTTTGATAAAGTTTCAGAAAAAATATTTTTTAAAGATATAAAAGAACTTCATACTTTTTCTTTTGAGATTACAAAAATAGCTTGAAAGATTAGGTTTTTTCTTGTTTGTCCAGAAAATTATGCGGATTTTATAAAAAATCAGTTTTATGCTCAATATGCAGATATAGAAATTAATGAAATAAAAGATTACCTAAATCGCATTCCTAGTAATAAAATAACTCTTTGAAGTGTTTGACTTGAAAAACACACGCTTTTTCCTATAAAAAATATAGATAATTTTGCAAAAGAATCATCAAGGTCAAAACTTGATACCTATTCTTCGATAACGTCTTCTTTATCAAAAGCAAATGATTATAGTTTAAATACAATTCAAATAAATTTTCATCCAATTTTAGATGATATATGGAAAAAAAATATTGATTTAACAAAAAAAACTATTTTTGATGAGCCTAAAGCTAATTCAATTGAAGAAATAAGTAAAACTTATAATTTATTTAAACTTTGATTAGTTCCTATTTCTATGTTTTTTAAGTTTATAATGATACTTATAAAACCAGAAAATTATAAAAAATACAAAAAACAAAATGAAGAAAAAAAGAAAAAAGAGGAAGAAATTTTACAAAATTTGGAAGTAGAAGAAGAAAAACCAAAAGAATTACCTAAAGAAGTTAAAGAAAAATTATCATATCTTTGATTTGCTTGTAATATAAATATAATCTCAGCATCAGAAAATGATTTAGAATCAAAAGCAAATGTAAGTGAAATGTTTTCAACATTTTGAATATTTTCTTGAGTAAATTCAAATTCTTTTAATTTAATTTCTTTAAATAAAAATCAAGATAAAATAGATCTGGCTAAAAAAAGAAAATTAAATAATTATTTTATACTAAATACAAAAGAATTAGCTTGAATAGTTCATCTTCCAACAAGTTACGTAAAAACTCCAAATATAAATTGGGTTTCATCTCGTAATTTTGAGACTCCTACAAACTTACCAATAATTTGAAAAGTAAAAGATAATGAAATAACTCCAATTTGAAAAACAAATTTCAGATGAAAAAATATAGATTTTTGAATACTTAAAGATGACAGAAGAAGACATATGTATATAGTTTGAAAAACAGGAATGGGAAAAACCACACTTTTGGAAAATATGATTTTAGATGATATAAAAAAGTGAAAATGAGTAGCTTTGATTGATCCACACTGAGATTTAGTTGAAAATATTATCGGACAAATACCAAAAAATAGAACAAATTCAGTAATTATTTTTGATCCAAGTGATAGTTCTTGGCCTATTTGATTCAATATGTTTGATTCAATTGATAAAAACCAAAGAACACTTGTTGCATCATGACTTCTTTGAATATTTAAAAAAATATTTGGTAATGTAAGTTGGTGACCAAGACTTGAATATATTCTCAGAAATACAATTCTAAGTTTACTTGAATATCCCTCTTCTACACTTCTTTCTATTCCTTTGATGTTAACATCAGAAGTTTATAGAAAAAGAGTTATAACAAAAATTACTGACCCAGTTGTAAAAAAGTTTTGGCTTAGCGAATTTGAAAAAATGTCTCCAAGTCAAAAAAATGAAGCGGTTTCTCCGATTTTAAATAAAGTTTGACAGTTTATTTCAAGTCCACTTTTGAGAAATATTTTAGGTCAACAAAAAAATAGTTTCTCTATAAGATGGGCTATGGATAATCAAAAAATAGTAATTGTAAATCTTTCTAAATGAAAAATCTGAGAAGATGCATCCTCTCTTTTATGAGCCATGCTTGTAACAAAATTTCAACTAGATGCTATGAGTAGAGCAGATATAAAAGAAAGTGAAAGAAAAGATTTTTATTTATATGTTGATGAATTTCAAAACTTTGCAACAGATAGTTTTTCTACTATTTTATCAGAAGCTCGTAAATATAAATTGAACTTAATTATGGCAAATCAATACATTGATCAGATGAATGATGAAGTAAGGAAAGCTGTTTTTGGAAATGTATGAAGTATAGTTTCTTTTCAAATATGACACAATGATGCTAAATTATTAAAAGAAGTTTTTTCTTGAGATATAAATGAAAGTGATTTTATGAATCTAAAAAAACATGCAATTTATAATAAACTTCTTATTTGAGGTATGCCTTCGCCTACATTTTCAGCTCTAACAAATCCTCCAGTAAAAAAAGATGAAAACGAATTTAGTGAAAGATATGAAAAAGTTTTGCAAGTAAATAGGCAAAAGTATTGTAAGGCTAAAGAAAAAGTAGAAAAAAGTATAGAAAATATTATAGGAGAAATTGAAAAGGTGGAAAAAGAAGTTAAAGAAAAAATTAAAAATACAAGAAAAAAACAATAGAAAAATATTATCATTTCTTAAAAAATTATAAAATGCTTTCTAAAAACATTGCCATGCTTCTAACATCATGCAAAGCATTGTGAGATTTTGTATTCATACTTTTTCAAACCAATTTGTATAATGTTCAGCTTGACCATTCTTCTCTTTTTAATCATATTTTTGGAAGTATTTCACAAAGTCTAAAAAATGGATTGTTTTTAAAAGGGAACTCCAAATTATTTAATTTACAATTTTCTTCAAATACTTTATAATCTCAATCAAAAACTACTATATTGTATCATGAAGTAAATTCTACAAATTTTTTTAAAGCATCATTAAATGATATTCAACTCAAATCAACTTTTTCTTGAGTAATTCATGTTAATTTTTTAAATCTATTTGTTAATTTTGGATTGATTTTTGCTTTTACAAAAATATCAAGAAAATCAATTTCTTTTTTGTTTTTATCAAGTTTTATAGCTCAAATTTGAACTATTTCTTTATGATGATGTGGTTTTGTCCAAGCGGTTTTTAGACTTCTACCAAAAGATGTATATTCTAAATCAACCAAAACCATAGGGTATGATAATTTGTGCATTGTTATATTTTTATTTTCAATTATTGAAATTATAATATAAATCTATGTTTATTCAACTATTTATTATGTATTTTTCTGAATGTGTTCATTGCTTTTTCTATTTCTTCTTTTGTTTCATCGGCACATATTTCTAAAGGACATTTTTTGTTTGGATCTACTATATCTCTTAAATTTTTAAAAGCATTAATAATCTTATCCAATCAAGAAGTTTCATATGCTCTTAATCACTTTAAATCTTCAGGGGATGTTTCTAAAGTATCATAAAAAGTTTCTTTTGGATTTCCTAAAGATAGCCAATTTGGATTACTAGTTTCTTTAAATCATACATTTTTAAATAGTTCAGTATAGTCAAAATTTATTTGCTTACTTCAAATCAGATTAAGCTTTTTTTGTCTGGCTCAAATCAAAGATATAGCTTTAATTTCGTCAACTTTTAAATCTTTTCATATGTACATAACTAAAAAAGCTAATGCTCTTTGAGGGGAAAGACCGTATTTTTTTTTGAATAATTTATACATGTCAGATTTTTCTTCAAAGTTTCAATTAGATTTTTTAATTGCTCATCAAGTTCTTATTATTCTCATAGATATTATTTCTTTTATTTTTTGAGTATCAATGCCAGTTCTCCATATTTCTTTAGTGGGTAAATTATTAATAGTGTTTCATCATTTTATTCAAATTGCAAAATCTAAAGAAAATGTTCATACTCAACTTCAAGGTTTCATTGATAAATAAAAATCATCATCTATATCTGACATCATAAGAGTGTTTCTTTCTTTGGAATTTACTTCATTAGATTTAAAAAAATCAATTCCAAATCTATCTATCCAAAATTTTGCATTTTCAAATATTTGTTCTAGTGCTTCTTTTAAATTATTTCAATCATATATGTATTTGAAGGGATTGGATTTATAGAAATTAGCATCTTTTGTTAATTTTTTAAGTTTTTCTAAAAAAATAAGAATCTCTTTTATTTCTATTGAAATATTTTTTTTAGTCAGTAAGTCTTTCTTTATTAGATAAGTACATAAACTTTTTATTATTTCTTTTTTTGGTAAATCAAAATTTTCTTGATTTTCATTAATAATTTCAATAAGAATTTCTATTGAAAGATATTTAAAATCTTTTATTTTGATGTCATCAAGTCATATTTTATCTATTTTTAAGTTCATAAGTTATTTTAGTTATATTTATTTTTGTTTTCTTGTTTTTTCTATAATCTCTTCTTCATAAGGTGAAGCTATAACTTGAACTCAAACATGTTCAGTTCAAGCAAAAAATAATCATTGTCCAACATAAGAATTAAGCAAAATATATTTTTCTTGATCTGTTAGCTTAAAAATATTTTGTAAAACATCTATTGAAGCAGGAGATTGTTTTAGAAGTAATTGAATTGAAGAGTTTGTAACGATTGGTTTTCATTGTGGACTAGCCATAAAATCTTCTACATCTTGAGTAATAGTTGTAACTCAAAGTCAGTATTTTCTTGCTCTTTTTACAAGTCCATAAAGAAATTTTGCAGAGTCTTCATATTGCATAATATTCCAAGCTTCATCTATCACAAGTATTCTTTTTTTACTTGAACTTCTTATTTTATTCCAAATATGATTCATAATTACATACATTGCAATTGGTCTTAGGATATCATCTAAATCTCTTACTGAAAATACTTGTAATCATTCTTGTAAATCTATATTTGTTTCTTGACTAAAAATTCAAGCAAAAATTCAATTTGTAAATTTATCTATCCTTTTTACAAGTCCAGAAGCTCAATCCATAGTTTCAAGAACTCATTGTAAATCTTTCATAACAGGAATTTCTTTTCACTCAGCATCATCATCATCCAAAGTAATTCATTTTAAACTATAAGTCGAAATAATAGCTTTTTCTAAAATGGTTTGTTCATCAATAGTCATAGCTCAAAGCATCAAATTCATAAGTCAAAGTAAATCAATAACGGCAGTTCTAAGCAAATCTCAAGGTCTTATATCTTGATCTCTAAGTCATAAAGGTAAGTCAAAAGGATTTATCCTTTGGTTTGAGTTTAGAGATACATTTAGATAACTTCATCCAACCATATCAACAAGAGGCTTATATTCATTTTCAGGATCAATTACAATTACATCAGTTCAAACCATTAAACTTCTAAGTATTTCAAGTTTTACAGTAAAAGATTTTCATGATCAAGATTTTGCAAAAACACACATATTTGCATTTTCAGCTTTAAATCTATCATAAATAATTAAAGAATTATTATGAGTATTTATTCAATAAAGTATTCCATCTTCATGACTTAAAGTAGATGAAGTAAATGGAAAAGTTGTTGAGATTCAACCTGTTGACATATTTCTATAAACTCAAAGTTCATCTTTTGCAAAAGGTCAAGTTGATATAAAACCTTGTTCTGTTCTTATAAAACTTTGTTTTTGAAGTACATTTCTTCAAGCTAAAATTGTTTCTATATCTTTTCATATTTTATTTAAATTTTCTTCACTATCACTATAAATTGTTATATATATTCAAAGATGAAAATATTTTTCTTCTCATCTAGTTAGTTTTTCTCTAAATTCTTCTACATCTTGGATTTGAGCGTCTAAAGCAGGATCATTAATAAGTCATTTTTCTCTATTTATTGATTTTGCAGAATAAAGTTCTGTCAATCTCTTTTTTAGATATTTTTGTATTTTAGATGAATTTATAGGATAAATAAATAAACTCATATCAAATTTTATATCCCAATTTATAATAGGAGAAAGCCAATTTCACTCTAAATAATTTGGATAAGCATAAACAAAAAAGGTACGAGCAAAAATATCATTTATTTTAATTTTATCAGGAAAAATTTTCATAAAAGCAGGAGAAATGACATCTCTTACATAAGCTAAAGCACTTTTATAATCTTTTTCTGTTTCAATAATTATTTTATCTTCATTAATACCAGAATCTTTATTAATATCATTATTTGAACTGTTTGGAGATATTATTTTATCAAGTTTTTTATCAAAAGTATAAATATCTCAACTTGTTCTTTTTTGTATTAATTTTATTAGTTTTTCTTGTTCAGTCATATTTAAAAATAATTATATATTTAATCCCAATTCCATTCAGTTATAAAAGATTTATCTTTAAGTAAATCATTGCTAAAATCTTTTATAGAATCATAATCATTTCATTTAAAATGTATAACAACTAATGTAATATCATCAACTTGAACATGTTTATATCACATAAATTTTGATAACTCTAAGGTAATATTATTAAAAACACTTTGAGCAGTTTTATAATCTTTTCATAAAACATTTCCTGCATTTTCAATAGCTTTTATAAGTCTTGTTTCTCAAAATCTTTCTTTTATTATAGAATTATCACTACTATTAATAGCGTCAGTTATTCAGTCACTATATAAAATAGCAATATCATTTTCTTCAAATTTTATTTCTCTTTCATTTGTAATTTTACTTATATCTCTCATCATTCAAAGAGCTAATCATCAAGTTTTTATTTTGAAACATTTTCTTTGTTTATGTTTATATATTAGCAGATATTCATGTCAAGCTCAAGTCATAAAAAATCTTTTTTCTTTTTCATTCCACCTAACTAAAAGTAAACTCATAAGCAGATTTGCTTTTATTCTAGTTTTTATAAATCTATTTGTCAATGTTAAAATATCAGCTCAAGAGATATAATTATGTACAGTTGCTTCTATCAGGGCATTAACCATAACCATTATAAATCAAGCTCAAACTCCGTGTCAAGTTGCATCTCATATATAAATATAATAATTGTCATCCTTTCTGATAATATCAAAACTATCTCATCAAATTTCTCATAAAGGTTTAGCTTTTGCTACTATATTTAAAGAAGGAGGAACAATAATTTTTTTATTTAATAATTTTTCTTGAATTTCTTTTGCAAGTTCAACTTCTCATTTTATTACTTTTCATTTTAAAAAATCTTTTTTTATTCACCTAAATCATTCTAAAAAAGAATAGAAAAAAGTATTTATATAGCTAATATCTGGATTTAAACTTTTTTGAAATTTTATTTTTTCTTGATTTAAGGTTGCTTTTTTTATATTGAAAACCAATTTTTTTATAGGATTTGAATAAAAATACTTAATTGACACAAATATAATTAATGTTTCAATTATAAAAAAAAGGGAAACAAGAGCTAATTTTAACCAAAAATTTGGAATCTCAAATAATTTTAGAAAATAAAATGCTAAATATATATTTATAATAAGCACCAAAATTATTACAGTATTTAAGAATTGAGATTTTATTTTATTTAATAAATTCATTTACAAGAATTAAAATTTACAATATAATTTTATCATTATTTTAAAATAAAAGCAATTTCTAACGAATATTTTAATGAAAAAAATAAAAAACATTTTTTCTTAAATGTTTCTTACTGTAACTTATATATAATAAAAGTGTAATCTCCGGAAATTACACTTTTAATTCTTAAAAATCTGTAAAAATATTATAATCTTTTATCTTAAAAAGTAAAATAAAAAAGATTTAAAAAGATAAAAAATATTTTAAACAAAATTGAAACAAAATTTAATATATAAAATAAAAATTATGAAAAATAGAAAAATAGTATCATGACTGATTTTGGCTGCAGTTACAACTACTTCTATATGAGCAGCATTTGCAGCGCCTTCATTTAAATCTTCTTGAAGTTCAAATAATATAAATAATATGAGAAATAATTTAACTCAAGAACAAAAAGATGAAATGGTTGCTATTAAAGCAATACTTGAAAAACAAAAAAATCAAGAAAAACTTACAAAAGAAGAACAAACAAAATTAGATGAATTTAAAGCAAATAAATTAAATTGAAAATGAATGTGATTTTGAATGATGATGGGCTGAAAAATGTGATTTTGATGAAAATTTATGAATAAATTGACACAAGAAGAAAAAGATAACTTAAAAAATATGACTAGTGATGAAAAAAGAGCATTTTTTGATAAAAAAAGAATAGAACAAGAAGAAAAAATGATAGCACACAATAATATTATAGATAAATTACTTGCTTGAGAAGCTTTAACAAACGAAGAAGAATCTTTAAGACAAGAAATGATAAAAGAAAGAGCTGAAATGAAAAAATTGAAACAACAAAGACAATTAGAAAGACAAGCAATGGATTTGATTTTTATAAAAATGAAAAACTGAGAAGCTTTGACAAGTGATGAGCAGACAAAATTAGATGAATTTAGGAAAACTTGAAAGTGAAAAATGAATAAATAAGCCTTTCATATTAAGAAAAAGGAGTACAAAAATACTCCTTTTTTTATTCTACCTTAAAATTTAATTAAAATTATTTTTTGAATATTTTTCAGATTTTATTAAAAAGATTTCCAAGGTTTTTGGTAATTTTCATAAATCTTTAATTTCTTTGAATAGTTCAGCAGAGCGAGCATAAAGTTTCTGTTTTTCTTTTTCATCTTTTGATAATCAAGCATCCAAAAAACTATCTTTTGCTAGTTTAAAAATAGTATCAGTATCTTGTTTTATGCTTATATTATCATATTTTTTGCATAAATTTGTCTAAAATTAATACAAGAACTTACAAATCAAGGTAAGCCTCAATATCTATTTTCAATTTTTGGTTCTATACATTTTTTTACAAAATGATTAATTTCACTAGGAAAATTATCTGGTAAATCCGGTAGAGTTGAATTTATCCATTTTTTTTCATCAAGTGAAAGTTCAGGTTTGTAAGGTAAATCTCAAGTTAAAAGTAAATACAAAATTACACCAAGAGAATATAAATCGTTTATTGGTTTAGGAGTATCATAAATTTGTTCTGGAGCGGCAAATCCCAAACATCATTGACCTTTATTTTTTCATAAGGTAACTAATCAAAAATCGAGAATTTTTACAAAATCTGGACGATAATTCATATCTAACCAAGGAATTACAATAATATTGTTTGGATGTAAATCAGAAATGGCATCACCAAGTTGTGCCATAATATGAAAAATTCTTTCAAAAGAAAGATTGTTTTTCCAATTTGTATTCATCAAACTATAAAGAGTTTTTCAGCTTACATTTTCCATTACTAGATAAGGAATTCAGTCTTTTACAAAAATATCATGTAGTTTTATAAGATTTGGATGATTAACTTTTCTCAAAGCTACAGCTTCTTCGATAAATTTCAATATTGATTCATGCTTTTTAGTATTTATAGGAAATTTTACAACAACTTCTCAAAGTGAGATATCACCAACATACTGAAGGGCTTTTAGAGTAACACCAAAACTTCAAAATCAAAGAGTTTTTATGATTTTATATTTTTTGTTATTTAAGTATTTTTGTTGAAAGTTATTTTTTTGTCATGACAATTTTGTTTTTACATTAAAACAATTTTGAAAAATTTTTCTTGATTTCTTATTAATTTTAAGCAAATGAGACAGTATTTTTTTGAATTTGGCATTTTTTAAAATTAATTTAATAATTATGATGTTAATTATAAATTAAATAAAATCAATTCTACTAAAAATATTACTAATTATTTGAAAAATATTTTAAATAATTATAATTATTATAGTTTATTTTTTAATTTTAAATATATGAAATGATATAATGATAATATAGAAAAGTTAACTTTAGAAAACAAAAACTTCAGAAAAGTTTTGTATACAGCAAAAAATATGCAACTTGTTTTAATGACTTTAAAACCGGGAGAAGATATAGGGATGGAAGTTCATCATGAAAATGATCAGTTTTTTAGGTTTGAATCTGGAGAATGAAAAGTTTTAATTGATTGAAATGAATATAAAGTAGAAGATTGAAGTGCTATAATTGTTCCAATTTGATCTGAACACAATGTGATAAACACTAGTGATAGTGAAGATTTAAAAATGTACACAATTTATGCAACACCTCATCACAAGGACCAAATTATTAGAGAAACAAAGCAAGAAGCTATGGAAAATGAAGCTGATTTTGATTGAGAAACAACAGAGTAATTTTTTAAATATTTATTTATTTGTAGGGAATGGTTTTAAACCATTCCCTACTCATTTAAATTTGGAGTAAATATATATATATTTTTTTTCAAGTTTTTTATCAATATTAACAATATTTGTATCCATACTTACTTTTATATCTAAAAAAATTTATTACATAATTATCATTTTCATCCTCTTTTTTCATAATTTATATAAATCTTGTAAACTCAAAAAATTTTCTTTTTTTTCTATTGCAGTGGCTTTTTCTAAATAATTATCCAATATTTTAGAGTTTTAATCTTCAATTTTTTAATAATTGACAATATACACATTTAATGTTAGAATATACTTAATGTGTTTAAAAAATTATTTATGTTTTTAACAAGTGAAAATATATTATTAGTTGGATCTATACTTCTTTTTATTGCTTTGTTTGCATGAAAAACTCTTTATAGATATTGAGTTCCTTTTTTATTGCTTTTTGTTTCTTTGTGAATGCTTGCTTGATCTGATTGAATTTGAGGAATTTATTTTGATAATCCTAAAATAACACAATTTATATGAATTGTTGCATTAAATTTTATACTTTTTTCTTGATGACTTGAAACTAATTGGAGATCTGTAAAACCTGTTTTAAAAGAGGGAGTTATTTTATCTACAGTTTGAGTTTTCTTAACAACAGTAATACTATGAATTTTTATTTCATATATAAGTGATTTTACCATTTATGAATGATTATTATTATGAGCAATTATTTCTTCAACTGATTCAGCAGCGGTTTTTTCTATATTAAAGTCAAAAAATTTGTTTTTAAAGTGAACTCTTCGTCCACTTCTTGAATTAGAAAGTTGAAGTAATGATCCTATGGCGTATATTTTAACTATTTTACTTACAAACTTAATTATAAGTTATTCTTGATTGAGTTTTTGAGCTACAGTTTTTATGTTTTCTCAACAATTCTTTTTATGATTATTTTTTGGTTTTTTGTTTTCAAAAATATCTGTAAAACTTATAAATAAAATAGATTTAGATTATGATTGAATGTATGCAGTTTTGGTAATTGCTATTTTGTTTTTTGTGTTTTCATTTACTGATTCAATGTGATGAAATTGATTTTTAGCTATTTATATGGTTTGAGTATTTATATGAAATAACGACATAAAGTTTAAAAAAAGAATATTAAGATATTTTGATAGTTTTGCCTGGCTTATGCAGATAGTTTTGTTTATCACGCTATGATTATTAGTTTTTCCAAGTAAAATATTGGAAGTTTTTTTCTTATCTATGGCTATTTCTTTATTTCTTATGTTTGTTATAAGGCCAATAGTTATATTTTCTTGTTTGTCATTTTTTAAAACAAACTTAAAAGAAAAAATTTTTATTTCTTGGGTTTGACTTCGTTGAGCTGTTCCTATAGTTTTTGCTACTTATCCACTTTTAGCTTGAGTAAAAAACTCTCAGATAATATTTGATATAGTTTTTTTGATCTCCTTTACTTCAGTTCTTATTCAATGAACAAGTTTACCATATGTAGCAAAAAAACTTTGATTGCTAGAAAAATAATTTTATTCGAATCTTAAAGCATCAATAGGTTTCATTTTTGCTGCTTTCCAAGCTGGAAGAAGTCAAAAAATTATTCACATAAAAACTGAAATTCCTGAAGCAAAAACTATAACACTTGAGTTTATTATGGCTTTTATATTTTCTCAACCAAATTTATTTATCAGATAAACTCAAAGAATTGTTATTCAAAAAGCTATAATACATCAAACTATGCTTATAAGAATTGATTCAACTAAAAATTGCATAAGAATATCCTTTTTTTTAGCTCAAATAGCCTTTCTTATTCAAATTTCTCTTGTTCTTTCTATAACAGAAACAAGCATTATATTCATTATTCATATTCATCAAACAAGTAGGGAAATTCAGGCAATTCAACCTAAAAATAATTTAAACATTCAGATTGATTTATTTATTTCTTTTAAAATTTCATCATTTGATCTTATAGTAAATTTTACATCGCTTGGGTTTGATACTTTTGATAATTTCATAAGTAAATATGAAGCATCCTTTTTTGTGGATTGAACTAATTCAATATCATCAACAAAAATATAAATTTCATCATAACTTTTGACTCATAAACTAGACTGAGCAGTTGTAATAGGAACTAATATAGAATAATTTACATTGTAATCATTTGATTTATCCATAATTCAGATAACTTGAAAAGCATATCAAGATATCATCAATTTTTTTCCTATAGGATTTTTTCATTTTAAATATGATTTTACAAAATTATATCAAAGTAAAACTACTTTATCTTCATTTTCATAATTTTTTTTAGAAAATCAGATTCATGATTTGATTTCCAGGTTTTTTGCCTTTAAATAAGTTTCAGTAATTCAAACAATTTTACCATAAACACTTTTTCATTCAAATTTTATTTCTCATCAAACTTGGCTATTTCAAATAGCTTCAACATATTTTACATTTCAAATATATTTTTTTATAGATTTTAATGTTTTTTCATTAAATATATTATTTACTTGAATATAAGGTTTATCTTTTTTGTTTTGCTTTTTTCAGTTGTTTCAAGAAAAAGATCAATCATTTTTTTTCACTATAGTAATAATATCATTTGATACAGATAGGTTTTTAATTAGCATTTCTTTTACTCCTTCTCATATTGCCATCATTATGCTAACTGAAGCTATTCAAATAATTATTCACAAAGTTGATAAAAAACTCCTGAGTTTATTTTTTCAGAAAGATGAAAAAGCATTTATAAAATATTTAAATATTTTCATATATTTTTTACTAAAATTCTTTAATTAAAAAGCGATAAATTTAATCTTCATATATTTCTCCATCTTTTATATTTATTATTCTGCTTGCTTTTGCTGCAATTCACTTATCGTGGGTTATGATAATTACAGTTTTTCATTCGTTGTTTATTTTTTTAAATAAATTAAGAATTTCTTCTCAAGTTTTACTATCCAATGCTCAAGTAGGTTCATCAGCTAAAAGCACTTCTGGGTTTATAACTAAAGCTCTTGCTATTGCAACTCTTTGTGATTGTCATCAAGAAAGTTCATTAGGATTATTTTTTAATTTATCTCAAAGTCATACTCATTCAAGTTGTTTTATGGCCATTTTTTTAGCTTGAAAAGAAGAATATCATTGGTATTCTAAGGGAATCATCACTTGATTCACTGCATTTATTCTAGGTAGAAGTGAATAATTTTGGAAAATAAATCAAATTTTTTTAGATCTAATATCGGATTGTTTAGAATCACTTAAATTATCAACTCTTAGTTTATCAAGAAAATATTGTCAACTTGTGGGTAAATCAAGCATTCAAATAATATTCATTAAAGTTGATTTTCAGCTTCAACTAGGTCATACAATAGCAACAAATTCTCAAGCTTCAATATTTAAGTCAATTCATTTAAGAACCTCTACACTATTTGTTTTTCCAAGTTTATATGATTTTTTTATATTTTTTAGTTTTATCATAACTCATTTTAAAAGTATATTTCTCATCAATTAGAAAAATCTTCTGGTTTAAACTCATTTTCATTAAAATTTACTTCAAGTATTTGTTCTCAAACTTTTAGTCATTTTGTTATCTGTGTTTGTCAATCTCAATTAACTCAAGTTTCAACAATTCTTTTTTCTTTTTGTCAATTTTTCATTACAGTTACAAAATTTTTACCTGTAGCATTATCAGTTTCAATTGACATAGTTGGAACCAATACTGCGTTGTTTATACTTTTGAAAACTATATCAACATTTGCGCTCATTCAAGAAAAAATATTTAATTTTCATTTGTCAATTACTATTTTTATTTGATATTTTTTAATACCATTATCATCTATTGGTTTTGAATCTATTGCTCAAAGAGTTCCTGTAAAAACTTTGTCTGGATATGAATCAAATGTGATTTGAGTTTCCATTCATTCTTTCACTTTTACGATATCAACTTGATCAAGTTTTATATTTATTTCTATCATATTTGGATTTATCAAATATATAAATTTTTCATCCTGAGAATTATTTGATAATTTATCTCATACTTTTATTGATATATTGTCAATAGTTCAATCAAAAGGAGCTTTAAGTTCATAATTTTCTATTTTTTTCTTTACTTGCTCAATTCATAATTCAGCTTGTTTTACTGAGTTTTTTGCTAATTCTATTTCTTCACTCGTTTTATCTTTTTTATATCTTTTATTATATTCGTCTTGTGCTAATTTATAATCAAGTTCAGCATTTCTTAATTCAAGAGATTTATCCTGAGTGCTAATTTTAGTTTTACTCTTTAAATCATCCAAGTCACTTTGAGCTTTTTTATATGCTTGTTCATTGCTTTCTATAGCTATTTCTAATTCTTTTAATTTATAAGGATTTTCTGTATTTGAAGAATTATAATCTATTTTAGCTTTGTTTAAATTTGGTTCTAAATCAGCTAATTCCTTTTTCAATTTTTCAATTTCCAATCTTGATTTTTCTTTTATAGATTCAGGATCTTCTAAATTTGAAAGCTTTGTGATTGAATCATCTATATTTATTTTTTTATCACTTGAATTTGTTCTTATAGAATTTCATTCATTTTTTATAGAAGAAATATCGTTTGAAGTAAAGTTTTGGTTTTCTATACTATTTTCTGCTCATTTACCGTAATTATCACCAAGATTATACATAAAATCATATATTTCTTTTTCTATTTTTAACAAGTTTTTCAATTCTTCTATATTTTCTTTATCTTGAATAGAATAATACAAATTTTTTAATTCTATAAGTTTTGATTTTACTTGAGAATAATTTTTTATAACTTCACTTTTATAACTTGTATTCTTTGCTGAATAATACATATTTTTTATTTTTTGATCTTCCAAAATATCATTATTGTATTCACTATCTGTTTCTAAAATATTGTTTATATTTTTCAGAGAATCTTCTGTAGCTCTTAAATCTGTGTAAACTTGTTCGTAAGTAGTTTTTAAAAATTTATGATAATCACTTATTTTTGTGTTTAAATTTCTTTCCTCATCCAAAATTGCATTTTGAATTCTTGATTTTTCGTTTGATAAATTATTTGTTTTGAAGTCTAAGTCTCTTTTCTGTTCACTTAATTCATTCATAATTTTTTCTTTTTGTAATTCCAAGTCTACTTTTTGTTTTTCTAAATCTGTTTTTTTGTTTTTCTAATTTAAGTTTTTCTTCATCAAATTTAAATGTATTATCTTTTCACAAGTTATCATAATCGTGTTTCAATGATTCAATTCTAGATTTTTTTGTTTCTAAATCATATTCAGCTTTTAATTTATCTTCATATCAAAACTTTTCAACTAATTTATCTAGACTTATTTTTGCATTATCAAGTCTTATATTTGCTTCTTTTAATTCGTTGTTTAATTCTCATTTATCAAGTTCTGCCAAAATATCATCTTTTTTGACTGATTGTCATTGTTTAACATAAACTCATATAATACTTCAATCATTATTAAATTTTAATTTTTGTTCATTTAACAAGTTTGTATCTCAAGAAACTTTGATAGAAGATGTTATATTTCAAGTTCAAACTGTATAAAAAGTCTCTGGTGATATGCTTTTAATATTTTCATCTTTGCTTCAAAAAAATTTTTTATAAATGTAAAATCCTGAGGCTAAAACTAAAATTATTAAAATTATTAAAACTATTTTTTTCTTTTTTGACATATTTTTTGTTAATAAAAAGTTACATCTAAGTATAATACTTATTTTTTTTAAATCGTAAATATTTTTTTATAAAATCTTTATGAATTTAATATTTTCTTAAATCATTTATGATTTTTGGATCTTTATAATATTTTTCTTTATATATATCTTGGTTAATTTTGATATCTTTTATCTGAAAATTACTTACAAGTACTCAAGTTCAAGATTCTTCTATATCTAAATTTACTTTAATTTCTAAACTCATATCTCAGTATATAAATGTTATATTTTTTCAATCTTCACTCCAGTTAAAATCTATAAAATCCCAATCTGTAAAATTTTCTTCAAGATAAAAATAATTATGATATTCTCTTTTATACTCATCATTATGCAAAATAGGTGAAATATCATGAATATTTTTTATTATATAATTTGTCAGATATGACTTTTTTCATTGTTTTAAATCTTCTTCATTAAGTTTACAAACAAATTTATTTTCTTCTTTAGAAAAATATATAATTGAATTGAAACAATTATTGTATGATTCACTGTATTTTAATTCTTCTTTTACAACACTTACATTGTTTATATTTGTCCAATATCTATTTTTAAATTCAATCTTATATCATTCAGGAATATATAAAGTTATATTATTTTTTAAAAATGTAAACGGAACTTTATTTTTAAAAGTTTTTCAATTTTCTGTATAAAATACAACTTTATTTCACTCGTTTTTTATTTTTACATCATTCATTCAAGAAGAAACTTTTTTTACTATTTCATCATTTCACAAAATATGAATATTTTGTTTTGCCTTCAAAATATCTCAACTTGAATTTTCTAATCTTATATCATATAGTCAATATCAATTTATTTGTATATAATCATCGTTATAAAATCATGATAAATCGATATTTAAAGTTCAAGTATTAATCTGAGTTAATTTATGTTCGATATTTTTTTCTATAAAACTTTTATTTGAATATTTTTCAATCAAATTAAATCAAGTAGAAATTCATAAAAATAATGCTATGAAAAATGAAGCAAATCAAAAACTAAGTATATATGCATTTATAGATTTTTTTGTAAACATATAATTAATTAACCAAGCCAAAAATATAATTAATGAAATAATTTCAAAAATCAAACCATACATAAAATAATTTGGAAAAGTTGAGAAAAAATCTATATTTCAAACTGAAAATTCAGTAAAATATCAAGATAACAATACAATTAATGATATTATAATTGAAAAAATAGTAAGAATCCAAAACAATAAAAATATATATAAAAACAAAGAAAATATTATTCAAATCAACGAAACTCATCATCTATAAGTAAAGATTCAAAAATTTTGTAAAGGTTTACTTATAAAAGAAAAAAAGTTTGAAAAAATATTTAAAAATGAAGTTAATATATTTGTCCATAAATACGAAAGTTCGTTTTTATTTTTATAATCATGATTTTCAAGAGGAATAAATATTCAAGCTATAAAATAAATCCAAGCACTAAATCAAAGTGGATATATAAGAATTAATAAAACAATTCTTATAAACCAAATAGAACTAATTCAAGTTTTTTTTGCTATAAGTCAAGATAAACCTAAAAATACAGCATCTTTATTGCTTCTAGTCCATCATGATTCTATAAGTCATTCATAAAAATATTTTCTTTTTTTTGAAGTTTTTTTCTCTTTTTTTTGAGGTTCTTCATCTATATAATCAGAAAAAATATCATTAGCTTCTCAAACTTCTTTAAGAATTTTTACGATATTTAATTGATTTAGGTTTTTTTCCTCTTTTAATTTATCAAAAACTCTTTCTTCTATATCATTATATAGTTCTTCATCAATAGATTTTTTTTCTATAAAATCTTTAATTTCTTTTAAATAATTTTTTATTAAATCTTTATTTTTTTTATTTAGATTTAAATTATATTCTTTGAATTTGTCCATATTTGTGAATTAAAAATTAAAATTTTAAAATTATTTTTTTAATATTTTATTAACTGAATTTTTTATATCTATCCAATTTTTTTCCATTAAAATCAATATATTTTTTCATTCTTCGGTTAAGCTGTAGTACTTTCTTGGGTGACCAGAATCTGATTCAATCCAATAATAATTGATCAAATTATCAGTTTTTAATCTTGAAAGCAGAGGATAGACAGTTCATTCTGCAACTATTAGATCTCAGGATTTCAGAGTTTCTATAATTTCAGCTCAATATATATCTCACTTATCTATAACGCTTAGAATTATATATTCCAAAATTCCTTTTCTCATTTGAGTTGAAATTTTTTCCATATATTTTTATATTACTTTGTAATGCAAGGTAATATTATTTATAAAATATATTTTGTCAAGAAAATTTTTAAAAGAGAAGTGTATTAGTATATTATTTACAAAATTTTATTTCTTAATTATCTCTTAATGAATATAATTATATTAGTTTTTAGTTTTTAGTGATTAGTATTGGATAATTTATATTTTATTATTTTTATCTTTCTATTTAATGCGAGTTTTGGTAATTGAAGACAATGAAATTTTATCAAGAAATTTGGTTAGATATCTAGCTTCTAGAGATATATTTGCTGAAGCTAGTTTAAATGGAGAAGACTGACTTAGAAAAGCAATAACAAAATTTTATGATGCTGTAGTTTTGGATATAAATCTTCCATGAATTGATTGACTTGAAGTATGTAAACAAATTAGAGAAAAAGAAAAAGATGTTTCTATCATTATGCTGACTTCTAGATGAACAAAAGATGATATAGTTTTAGGTTTAAATCTTTGAGCTGATGATTATTTAGTAAAACCTTTTGAATACGATGAACTTTTGGCAAGATTAAATGCAATAACAAGAAGAAAAATGGCAAATAGAAGTAATACTTTGATCAAAGTTTGAGATATAGAACTTGATTTACAAAAAGTTGAAGTAAAAAAATCTTGAAAAATCATAAAATTATCTAAACTTGAATATGAACTTTTTAAATTTCTAGCTCAAAATAGGTGAGTTGCAATGTCAAGAAACGAGATTTATGAAAAAGTTTGGTGAGAATATCAGGTTGATTTTATGTTTAGTAAAACTATTGATGTTTATGTTTGATATTTAAGAAAAAAACTTTGAAAAAATGTAATAGAAACAAAAAAATGATTTGGTTTTATGATAAAATAGTAGATAAAAGAAAAATATTTTGAAAATATATAATTTATAATTTTTTAATTTTTGATTAACTCATGAGTGTTAATTTAAAAAAAACAAAAAGAAATTTAGCTATTGTTTTTACAACTATGGTTTTTTTTCTTATACTGCTTTTTTGAACTTTTTCATTTCTTACAAAGTATTTAAAAGGCTATAGTTTTGAAAAAAATCAATTTGCCAATTTTTTTGATGTATTACAAAAAAATGAAGTTAACTTAAATGAGTTTAAAAATTGAATAAATAATACAAGAAAACAAAAATTTATAAAATGACAAAGAATTTGATGAAATCTAACTCAAATTCAAGAAATAAATATAGAAAAGGAATTTAAACCTTGAGAATTTATCAATTTTATACTTTTAAATGAAAAAAATGAAATTATTTCAATTGATATAATAGATAATATTTCAGATTTATTGTTAAATAATATTATAAAAAGTGATGATTATTATAAAATAACAAAAAAACTAAATTTTCTTATTAAAAAAATTCACTTAAAAAATACAGGAAATACAATAATATTTTTTAAAAAATTATCTTATAGCTTAAATAACCTTTTTGAAGATATATTAAGTTTTACAATTATTTTGTTTGTATTTTCAGTATTGCTTTATTATATATGATATAAATTTGTTGATGAAACTTTGAAGCCAGTTGAAGAAAATATAAAAGATATGAATGATTTTATTCACAATGTTGGTCATGAATTAAAAACTCCACTTTCTGTTATAGATTCAGATATTCAAATGATTAAAGATACAAAAAAATATGACAAAGAAATGATTCAAGAAATTAAAAATGAAATAATAAAGTTAAATTCTTTAATTGATTCTCTTGTAAAATTAAGTGATATAAATTCTTTTAAAAATGTGAGTGAAATAAATTTAAGCGAAATAATTAAAGAAATTTTAAATGATTTTAGTTTGAAAATAAATGAAAAAAATATAATTATAAATTGTGAAATTCAAGAAAAAGTTGAAGTTAAAGCAAATAGAGATTATTTTTATATGTTTTTATCAAATTTAATATGAAATGCTATAAAATACAATAAAAAAGATGGTAAAATAGATATATCTTGCAAATCTTCAACATTGATAATCAAAGATACTTGAGTTTGAGTTGATAAGAAAGATATAAATAAAGTTTTTGATAGATTTTATAAAGCAGATAAATCAAGAAATACAGAATGATTTTGAATATGATTATCACTTGTAAAAAAAATCGCTGATATATATAAATGGAAAATTAATATAAATAGTGAAAAATGAAAATGAACTGAAATTATTATTAAATTTTAAAACATATTAATTTTTAGTCAACTTATTTTTATCAAATATTTATCTAATTTTATTTCAATCATTATACTTTTGATTATTTATTTTTAGTTTTATTTTCCATGAAAAAAATTTATGTATTTTTATTTATATTTTAAATGCAGTATTTTCTTTATGAGCAGATAAGCAAAAATTAGAGCAATGTTTTTCAGATAAAATTTATGCTTCAAAATTAAATACTCAAATAAATTTAGCAAAATCTTTGTTTTCTATTACTTGAACTCCAACGAGTATTTTTGTAAACAATGAAACTTGAGAATATGAGATTATGATTTGAATGTATGAATATAATAAAATTACTTCTATGATAGATAATTTGATAAAATAAGCAGAAAAATGATTGAACGAAAAAACGATGAAACAAGGAGGTAAAAAACAGTAAAACTATTTTAATAAATATTAAACTATGAAAAACAAAATAAAAGCAAGGGCTCTTATACTTCTAAAAAATAAAGTTTTTTTAGTTAAAGACAGAGAATATTGAAATTATATTTTACCTTGAGGAACACAAAAAAATGGTGAATGAGTAAAAGAAACTTTGGAAAGAGAAATAATTGAAGAATGTTGAATATATCCAATTATAGAAAAATTTATATGATTTAGAGAATATAAATCAAAAAATTGATATATAGCAATACAGTTTTTATTTCTTATAAAAAATTCACAAGATTTTTTGTGTATAGAAGAAGATAAATGTAGTCATAGTTTTGAATGGGAAGAGGCTTGATTTTTTAGTTTAGAAAAATTACAAAAAGAAAATGCCAATTATCCTTCAGATTTAGAAGAAATAATAAAAAAATCAAAATCCTGAGAAATTTATTATAGTTTTATGTGAGAGTATTAATCAAAAAAAGTTCTATGAAAATAGAACTTTTTATATTATTTTAAAATTATTTATTTGGATTTTCTTGAGTACAAAGATACCAATCTTTACATTCATACTCACTTAAGTTTTTTTCCATTTGTTCCATATTAGAAGCTGGTGGAACTATAACTCTATCTTTGAAAATACTATTATTTGGCCAATTAGCTGGAGTTGCTTTAGAATTTTTTGCTGTCATTTGTAGAGAATCTACAAGTCTCAAAATTTCATCTATATTTCTTCAATTAGATAAAGGATAATACATCAATGCAGCAATTTTTCAATTAGGATCAATTATAAAAACTGCTCTAACTGTGTGATTAGAATCAGCATTTGGATGAAGCATTCAGTATTTATAAGCTATACTTAAGTCAGCAACAATAGGGAAATCAATTTTTACTCCAAATTTTTCTTTTATATTGTTAATCCAAGCAATATGTGATTGAATTCAGTCAACAGAATATCCGATAAGAGAAACTCATCTTTTATCAAATTCTTCTTTTTTTTCTTGAAAAGCTACAAATTCAGTAGTACAAACTGGAGTAAAATCAGCAGGATGAGAGAATAAAATTACCCATTTTCATTTGTAATCAGTAGGGAAATTAATCATTCATTTTGTAGAATTACTGTTAAATTCAGGAGCTTGTTCGCCAATTAAAGGAATTCTAAATTCTGTCATAATTTTAAAATTATATAATAAAGTAAAGTGAAAAGTTCAAACTTTATAATGAGAACAATTCTTATATAGAATAATATTCATATAAAATATAAAGTCAAATTTTAAATGAGAATTATTATCATTTTACTTTGATTTTTTGAAAATATTCTTTATAATAAATTGTATTAAAATTAAAATTTTTTATGAAAACGCATTCTTATCTTTGAGATATAAAAAAAATTTGTGATAATAATCATCTTACAGTTGATGAAATATTTTTAAAATTAAAAAATATTTATCCAAAAATAGGGAAATCAACAGTTTATAGAAATGTAGAAGAATTAGCAAAACTTTGAATACTTACAAAATTATCTTGAATAAAAGACAAGGTTTTATTTGAGCTAACAAAAGAAAATCACTTGCATTTAATTGATGTAAATACTTGAAAGATAAAAGATATAAAATTAAAAGATTTTAATTTCCCTTGAATTCCAGATAATTTTTCTCTAGATTTTGCAAATATTAATTTATACTGAAAATTTAGATAATTATAGGAAATATTGACAAACATAAATAATACATATAATATAACTCACATTATTTTTTTAAATTATAAAATTATGCCAAACAAATTAAGAGGAAATGTTCCTGAACTTGAAGAATGAGAATTAACAATTTCTCAAGACTACATTTTAAGATTATTAGATTTGAACAAAAATCCTTCTTCTGAAAATTTAGCTAAAATACTTGAAGAATGAAAAAAAATTATTGATAAATTAAAATGAGAATCTTTATTTGAATTTTTAGAATTAGTTGAAAGATTCAAAGGAAATGATATTTTTCCTAATATTCAAGATGTTTTACAAAAATTAGACGCTTATTTAGAACTAAAAATGCAAGAAACATATACTTGAAAAAAAGTTGAGAATATAATTGAAAATTAATTATTTTGACAAAATTAATTTGTTGATTAATATACTTCTAAATAGCGATTTATAAATTTTATATGAGATTTACAGATAATTTTTTTTACTTTTACTTTTATTTCTTTCAATAAATTGAAGGATTATTTTTGATGTTTTTAAGTAAAAAAACTATATAAATCCTTCAAAGAAATTGAAGGATTTTTTTTATAAATAAAAAATATATATGAAAAAAATAATAATTTATTGAATGAGATGAACTTGAAAAACTACAATTTGAAGAAAATTATCTCGTATTTTATGATTAAAATTTATCGATTTAGATGAATATATAAATAAAAAAATATGAAAAACAGTCTCAGATTTTGTAGAAGAAAACTCTTGGGAAGATTTTAGAGAAATAGAACATAAATCTCTAAAAGAAATTATAGAAAAAGAAAATAATATAGTTTTATCTTTGTGATGATGAGCAATAATATTTCCAAGAAATCAAAAACTTGTTTTGAAAAATTCTACAAAAACTATTTTTATAGACTCAAGTTTAGAAAATATTAATTCAAGAATAAGTAAAGATTTATGAAATAAAAATAGAGCAAGTTTAACTTGAAAATCCCTGCTTGAAGAACTCGAAAAAGTTTACAATGAAAGAAAAGAAATTTATAATTCCTTTTATGATTTAAAAGTTTCAAATAATTGAAGTTTTGACGAAACTTTAAAAGAAATAATAAAAAAAATAAATTATTGAAATATTTGTATACCAATCGTAAATTTAGAAAATATTTCAGAAAAGATAAATATAATAAATAATGATCCAAAAATAAAATTTGTAGAGATTAGACTTGATTTAATTGAAGAAAAAAATAATTTAGAAAGTTTTATTGATCAAATTAACAAACAAATTATCTTGACAAATAGGACAAGCAAAGAATGATGAAAATTTGTTTGAACAAGTAAAGAAAGTATAAAAATTTTAAAAAAATATTTAAAAAAAGTTGATTATGTGGATTTTGAGTTAATTAATTCTAAAAATATTGAAATATTGAAAGAAAATTTATGAAACACTAAACTTATAATTTCTTATCATAACTTTTTAGAAACTCCAAAATTGGATGACTTGAAAAATATTTTGGAAGAAATGAAAAAATATAATCCAGATGTATACAAAATTGCAATTATTCCAAAAACAAAAGAAGATGTAAAAATAATTTATGATTTAGAAAAATATTTTCAAGAAAATTTTAAAAACAAAGATTATATTTTTATATCTATGTGAAAATTATGAATGCAAACTAGGATAAATATAGCAAAACAAGGAGCTATTCTTAGTTTTTGAAATTTGGACAAAGTATCAGCACCAGGGCAAATAGGCTATAGTGATTTGTATAATTTAATATTTAATTGATAATGCATATGAACATATGAGTTAAAACAGTATTTTCTGATTTGGATTGAACAGTATTAGAAAATTGAATTTTACCAAAAAATACACAAGAAACTATACAAAATATGTGAAAAAAATGAATTTCTTTTGTCCCTAGTACTTGAAAAGGATTTCCAAGAATGCATGACATGTTTAAAAATTGAATATCTATACTTGAATCGTGAGCAAGAATTACATATCCAGATAAATCACAAGAACTTAATTCAATAGAAAATGATAATTTATTGGATTTGATAAGTTTGGCGAATAACATAAGTGATAAAATAAATTTTATGTTTTTTTATCCCAAAAATATAAATTTAAGACATGCTATATTTTTTACTTGAGAAAATAAGCATCCAAAGTTAAATAAGTTTGATTGAATTAGAAATAAATATTTTGATTTTGCTATTTGAGATTTTGAAAATTATGCAAAATGACTTTGAAATATTACTATGCTTAATTTGCATGTTAATGCACAAAGTTTAGAAGAATTATGATTAAATGAAAAATATAATTGATTAAATCTAGTTTTCAATGAATGAATGTTAAATATTTCAGTAACTGATAAATGAAAAGCTATTGAAAAAATAATATATGATTCAAGATGAAAAATGCGAGAGATTTTAGTTGCTTGAAATGATACAAATGATATTCCAGCCTTTGACACAGCTGTAAATTTAGTAAAAAATCAAAGTATTGAAAAAGTTTGAATCATTATAGTTTGATGATATAAATATGATATATTAGAATCATGAAATATTACACTTATGGAAGTTGATTCTCCCGATAAAATATGAGAAGCTTTTAGAGATTATTATAAATTATAAAATTAGCATATGAAAAAAATAGCTTTAGATATATGATGAACAAAAATTATTTGAGCTTTATTTAGTGAAAGTAATGATATTTTAAAAACTATAAAAGAAAATATTTGAAAATATATTTTAAAAGATGTTTTAGATAAAATTCAAAATATAATTGATAAGTTAAGCAAAAATGAAAAAATAAATTATATTTGAATTAGTTTAAATTGACAAAGTAATAATTGATTTATATATTTTTCTAGAGTTTTAGGTTGAGAAATAAATGATTATTTAGAAAAATATTTAAAATTGAATAATAATATAATATTAAAAATAGAAAATGATGTAAATTGTATGTGTTTATGAATAAATTACTTAAGTAAAGAAAAGTTAAATTATATTGTTTTATTAAATATCTGAACATGACTTAGATCAAGTTATTTTTATGATTCTAAGCTTTTGAAATGAAGTAAATGATTTTTTTGAGAAATTAGAGATAATATAGATATTTTAGAATTACAAAAAACTATAAATATAAATGATTTAATATGTTGAAGGTGAGTTTCAAATATATATAAAATTATTTCTTGAAAAGACTTATCTAGTGAAGAGATTTATAATTTATCTAAAAATTGAGAAGAAAATGCTTTAAAAACTATAGAAATTTTTAAAAAATATTTCATAAATTTACTTTGTAGGATAAGCTATACTTTTAATCCAGAAATTATTTATATAGATTGATCTTTGAAAACTATCATTGAAGAAAATTATGAAAAAATAATAAAAAATTATAAAAATGAATGTGAGAAACATTTTATAAGTGAAATTAAAATTGTTAATTATGATAATTCTGCACTTTTTTGAGCTTTATTTATTAATTAATTTTTATGAAGAATCTAAATTTAGAAAATTTAAAGACTTACACTAAAGAAAATCTTGAAAAAATGATACAAAAATTGAATTTATATCAAGATATAAAAGATAATTTTTTAGAATATTTTAAAAATAATGAAGATTCTAAAAAAATACTTTTTATTTGATGAAATCAAATTTCTTGAAGTGTAAGTCCTTTTATGCATAATTATTCGGCTTTTTTATTAGATTATAAACTTTCATATTTTCTTTTAGATATGCTAATAGAAGATTTGAAAGTTTGTGAAGTTCTTGAGCAAATAAAAAATAGAGAAGATATAGTTTGAGCGAATGTTACAATGCCGTATAAAGTAGATGTTTATGATTATTTGAGAGAAAAAGAAGTTTTGGATAAATCAGCATATTTGGCTTGAGCAGTAAATACAATTGTAAAAGAAAATTGAAATCTTGTTTGATATAATACCGATATAGATGGGATAATTAATCCTGTATCAAATCATAAGTTACTTTTAAATAGTTTTTATAAATGATATGTTTTATGAGCTTGATGAGCAGCAAGAGCAGTTATTACTGCTATGATTTTACTTTGAATAAAAAATATAAAAGTTTTTAACAGAAGTGAAGAAAATTTAGTAAATTTAAAAAATCATTTTGAAAATAAAAAAATTAGAAAAATTTTTGATGAAAATGGTTTTTGAGATTATAAGATTGAAACTAAAGTATATGATTTAGAAAAAGATAGTTTAATTTTTGAAAAACAAACTGTATTAATTAATACCTTACCTCTTTGATTTAAAGAAAATTTGCCCAAATATCCAATAAATATTTTAGATACAGATTTTAAAAATATTTCTCTTTATTTTGATATAGTTTATGATTTAAATTATCCAGAAACACCAACGGTAAGTTATTTAAATCAAAATTATCCAAATATAAAAATTTGTGATTGAATTGAAATGGTAGTTTGACAAGCAAAAAAATGATTTGAAATGTGGACTTGAGGAAAAAAATTTAATGAAAAAAATATAATTAATATCTTAAAAAATAGGTAAAAAATTTTTATAATTTTGGAACAGCTTCACAATCACAATGTGAAATAATTGCTTTTAATATTTGTATATTTTTATTTTCTTAATTCATTTATTTATGAAAAAAATGATTTGAAAACTTTTATCTCCTTATGATTTAAAAAATAAATTTCCTTTAAGTGAGACTTGAAAAAAATCGGTAGAAAAAAACAGACAAGAATTAAAAGATATAATTACTTGAAAAACTGATAAAAAAATGCTTATTATTGGTCCTTGTAGTGCTGATTTTGAAGAAAGTTTAGACAAATATGCAAAATTTTTAAGTGAAATGCAAGAAAAAATAGAGGATAAAATTAAAATTGTTATGAGATTTTATACAGGAAAACCAAGAACTATTTGATGATGGAAATGATTACAAAACTCAAGGCCTTGAGAAATTCCAAATTTAATTACATGAATTGAAAATTCTAGAAAAATAGCTATTTCTTTGATAGAAAAATATAATCTTGCTTTGGCTGATGAACTTTTACATCCTCAATTAATTGAACATATAGATGATATTTATAGTTATTTTGCTATTTGAGCAAGAAGTAGTGAAAATCAATTTCATAGAGAAGTAAGTTCAGGTATAAGTTTTCCTGTTGGTTTAAAAAATCCAACATCATGAGATATAAAGATTATGTTAAATTCTGTAGAAGCTTCTATGAAGCCAAGTATTTATGTAATATGAAATAGTGTTTATGAAACTACTTGAAATAATTATAGTCATTGAATTCTTAGATGATGATCTTTTTGACCAAATTATTCTTTTGATAATCTAAAAAATACTTTTGAAATGTCCAATAAAAGAGAGATGAAAAATAAAGCAATAATAATTGATACAAATCATGATAATTCAGTGAAAAATTATGATTTACAATCTCATATTATGCAAGAAGTTTTAGAAAGTATTTCTTGAAATTTGGAACTTAAAAATTTTGTAAAATGATTTATGGTGGAAAGTTATTTATATGATTGAAGACAAGATTATTGAGAAAATTTAAAAATGTGATTAAGTCTAACTGATGCTTGTATATGACTTGAAAAAACACAGGAATTGATTTTTGATTTATATGATAAATTAATAATTTAAAAAAAAACTTTTATTAAATTTGAATAAAAATTTAACACCGATTTATTTACAGAGATTTTTAAAAACATAATCAAGATTTTTTATCTTTTATAATTTATTTTTATGGAAATATTGTGAATTTGAGAAATAGTTTTAGATAAAACTTATATAATTTCTTGAGATCTTGACTTTTGACAAAAAACTGAAAGTCAAGATTCGCAAATATCTATTTGATGACCAGTACCTTCTGCATTAAAATTATTAAAAAATTTATGATGTAGTGTAAGTATAATTTGAAGTATATGAAATTGACCACTTTGAAAATTTGTAAAAAATGAATTCAAAAAATATGGGATAAAAAGTAATTTTGTTGTAGATAAATCAACAAAGGTAAATACGGTTATTGTCAATGAAATAAATTGAACAAGAACAATTATAAAAGATAAAATTTATAATGATAAATTACAAAAAATAGATATTGAAGCCATAAAAATAGCAGATTTAATAATTTTTGATAGAAGTGAAAAAGAAGCTTTTAAATTTGTTTTAAAACATAAAAATGAAGATACAAAGATAATTTTTGATCCATGAACAGAGTGGAATGAAGAAATCATTTTTATGTCAAAAAATACTTTTTTTCCTATATTTCCAATTGAAACATTAAAAAAAATAAATGATAAAAACGATTTTGAAAAAAATATAAAAAAATTGTATAAATTGATGTGAAAATCAATTATAATTACAGCTTGAGAAAATTGATCATTTTTGTATGATTGAAAAGAATTAAGACATTTTCAAGCAATAAAGATTTGTTGTGTAGACACAAATTGAGCTTGAGATATTTTTAGATGAGCTATAGCTTATGGTATTTTACAAAAACGGGATTTAGAAAAATCTATTATATTTGCAAATAAACTTGCTTGATTACAATGTATGAGAAAAGGAAATTTGTCTGCTGTTCCAAATTTAAAAGAAATTAATAATTTTACTTCATAACATATTAACTATGTCAAAAAAACATATTTTAAACAGAGTTTTTTCTTTAAAAAAAGCGATGCCAGCTTTTAATGTAAGTTCTATTGATTTACTTAGAGCAATTTTTGAAATTTCTAAAAAATATAATTATCCTGTTTTTATAGAAACTTCAAAATGAGAAGCTGATTATTTTTCACCAGAACTTTTATGAGATATGTGTAAAAGTTTAAGCAAAATTCATGATGTAAATTATATATTGCACTTGGATAGAGCTTGAGATTTAGAATTTATGGAAAGATGTTTAAAGGCTTGATATGATAGTATAAGTGCAGAATTTGGAAAAGATAAAAGTTTAGAAGAAATTATTTCTCTAAGTAAAAAAGCTAAAGAATTAACTTATAAATATAATGCAATTTTAGAATGAGTTATGGAAGTTGTGCCAATAGTTTATTATGAAAACAATGAAAAAAATTTAAATTTCACAGATTTAGATTTTGCAAAAAAATTTGTAGATGAAGTGAAACCAGACCTACTTTGTGTTGCTATTTGAACCCAAAGTGGTGGGATGAAAAATGTCTGAGAAATAAGGTATGATATACTTGAAGAAATGCAAAAACTTTATCCAGATTTACCTCTTATGATTCATGGATGATCTTTTATAGATGATGAAATTATAAGAAAAATAATTTCTCTTTGAGTTAGTAAAATAAATATAAATGCAGAACTAAGATATGCTTATAGTAATAAATTAAAAGAAAATTTATCAAAAAATCCTGATGAATATGCTCCTTATAGATTACTTGATTGAGTGAAAGAAGAATTATCAAAAGTTGTAGAAAATAAAATAAAATTGATGTGAAGATTTTAAAAAATTATTAAATATTAAAAAAATTATGAAAGATATAAAAGTAAAAATTAAACAAAATGATGTAAATTATAAAATAATATTTTCAGATGATTTTGTATATAGTATAAAAAAAGAAATAGATTATTTTGAAAAAAAGAGATTTTTGTTTGTTGTAGATTCGGAAGTTCATAAACTTTATTTTGAGTGAAAAGATTTTGAATTAGAATTTTTAGTGATTCCAAATTGAGAACAAAATAAAAATATGAAAACTGTTTTTATGATTTTGGATAAACTTATGGAATTATCTTTCACTAGGAAAGATTATTTAGTTGCTATTTGATGATGAGTTACTTGAGATATAGTTTGATTTGCTGCAAGTTTATTTAAAAGATGAATAAATTTAATCCAAATTCCTACAACTTTGCTTTCTATGTTCGATTCAAGTGTATGAGGAAAAACATGAGTTGATTATATGGAAGTAAAAAATTGAATTTGAGTTTTTTATAATCCAAAACTTGTGATTGTTGATATAAATTTTTTAAAAACACTTCCAGAAAAAGAACTTATTTCAGGGTATTTTGAATGATTAAAACACGCTTTACTTTTGTGAAAAAAAGATTATAAAGAATTTAGGGATAATTATGAAAAAATTATAAAAAAAGATTTTAATAAAAATATAGAAAAAATAGTTGCAAAAAACATAAAATGTAAATTAAAAGTTGTAAAAAGTGATCCAACAGAAACAAACTGAAAAAGAAGAATACTAAATTATGGACATACATTTTGACATGCTCTTGAAACCTATTTAAACTTTGAATTATGACACTGAATTTGTGTAGTTTATGGGATAATTTTCGCAAATTTACTTTCTTTAAATTTATGAATTTTAGATAAAAAAATTTCTGAAAATATTGAAAATTTTATCAAATCAAAAATAAAAGATATAAAAATTGAAAAACTTGATTTTGATAAGATTTTTTCTTATATGAAAAATGATAAAAAAAATGAAACAAAAGAAGTAAATTTTATACTTTTAAAAGATTATTGAGAACTTATAGAAAAAAAACTTGATGAAAAAAAATTGAGAGAGGTATTTGAATTATTTATTAAAAATTTAGGAAATGAAAAAAATTAGTTTCAAAAATGATTATAGTGAATGAGCTTGTTCAAATATTTTGGATAAATTATTAAAAACAAATTTAGAACAAGAAGATTGATATGGAGAAGATATTTATTCAAAAAATGCTAGAAAGTTGATAAAAAAATCTTTAGAAGATAAAAATGTAGATATTCATTTTGTTTCTTGATGAACTCAAGCAAATTTACTTTGTATTTCTTCTGTTTTAAAACCTTATGAATCTGTTATTGCAGCAAAAACTTGACATATAGCAACACATGAAGCTTGAGCAATTGAGTCAACAGGACACAAAATAAACACAATAGACACAAATGACTGAAAATTAAAAAAAGAAGATTTGAAAAAAATATTGGAAGAACATACAGATGAACATATGGTAAAACCGAAACTTGTTTTTATATCTAATTCTACGGAGATTTGAAGTATTTATACAAAAAAAGAATTAAAAGATTTAAAAGAATTTTGTCAGGAAAATAATTTATATCTTTATCTTGATTGAGCAAGATTAGCTTCAGCATTGAGTTCAAAGTATAATGATATAAAATTTTGAGATTTAACAAAATTATTAGATATTTTTTATATCTGATGAACAAAAAATGGAGCTTTGCTTTGAGAGGCAATTGTTATAGTAAATGACAAATTAAAAGAAGATTTTAGATACAACATGAAGCAAAAATGAGCAATGCTTGCTAAATGAAGAATATTATGAATTCAATTTGAAGAATTATTTCAAGATAATTTATACTTAAAGCTATGAGAACATGCAAATAATATGGCTTTTAAAATCGCAGAATCAATTGAGAAAAAATGATACAATTTTTTAACTAAACCAGAATCAAATCAGATTTTTCCTATTTTACCAAATAATTTAATCAAAAAATTATCTAAAGATTTTGATTTCTATGTTTGGCAAAAAATTGATGAAAAAAATTTTGCAATAAGAATTGTTACTTCTTGGGCAACAAAAAAGGAAGATGTTGAGAGATTTATAGAATTTATGTAGGGAATGGTTTTAAACCATTCCCTACAAGAAATAATATTTTTTAATTATTTTATTATGCTAGCATTAAATTTGCCTTGATCTAAATCAATTACAAATAGAGATTTTGTTTTAGCTAGTTTAACGAGTTGACAAACAATTTTAGATTGAATTCTATTAAGTGATGATACTCATTATATGATGACAGCATTGAAAGATATTTGAGTAAAAATTGAACTTAACTGAAATAAAGCAATTATAAATTGATGAATTGAAAAATTGAAATGAGAAGGTAAAACTCTTTATATTTGACAATCTGGAACTTGTATGAGATTTTTGACAGCTTTAATTATTTTAAATAAAATTTGAAATATTACTTTAACTTGAGAGCAAAGACTACTTGAAAGACCTATGTGAGATTTGCTTGATGCAATGAAGCAAATGTGAATAAACTTTGAATCAAATTGAAATCTTCCACCTATAAAAGTATTTCCAAGTGAAATAAAAAATAATAAAATAAAGATGAATTGAACTTCTTCAAGCCAATTTTTTACGGCTCTTTTACAAATCGCTCCTTGTTTAGAAAATTGACTTGAAATAGAGGTTATTTGAGATATGGTAAGTAAACCTTATATAGATTTGACAATAAATGAAATTAAAAAATTTGGTGCAAAAATAGAAAATGATAATTATAAATATTTTAAAGTATTGTCACAAAAATATAAATCTAGTAATTTAATTGTTGAATGAGATGCATCAGCTCTTAGTTATATTGCAGCATTTATTTGCTTACATGGCTGAATTATAAAAATAACAAATCTTTGATCAAATTCAAAACAATGAGATTATAAATTTCTTGATGAATGTAAAATTTTTTGACTTGAATATGAAAGTGATGGAGAAACAACTACTTTAAATGCACCATGAATAAAAAACATAAATTTAAATAAATATATAAATTATAAAATTGATTTTGAGTCTATGCCAGATGTAAGTATGACTTTTATGATTTTGAGTATTTTTTTACCTGGAAAAACAAAAATTACATGATTAAAAACACTTAATTTAAAAGAAAGTTTAAGAATTGATGCTATGAGAGATGAGTTAAGAAAAACTTGAATTGAAGTTGAAAGTGATGGAGAAAGTATTATAATAGGCGAGTATAATAAAATATTCAATGAAAAAGTTGATATACAAACATACAATGATCATAGAATTGCAATGAGTTTTTGAGTATTAAATGCATTTATTTGAAATTTAAATATACTAGATCCAAATTGTGTAGCAAAAACTTATCCAAAATTTTGGGAAGATTTAGAAATTTTAAAAAATAAGTTTATTAATTAATTAAAATATTATGGCAAAAAATAATTGGTTTGAAGAAGAAGAAAATACTACAATTGAAGTTAAAGATTGCAATGGTAATATATTAAGTGCTTGAGATACAGTTATAGCGATAAAAGATTTAAAAGTAAAATGAGCTCCTGATATAAAAAGATGAGATAAATTTCCAAAAATTAGATTAACAGATGATCCAAATTTGATAGAATCAGGAAAAATGGTTTTAAAAACAGAATTTTTTAAGAAAATTTAAATTTATGTACAAATGACCTGAAAGAAAAAGTTTAAGAATGAAAAATTTTGATTATAATGAAAATGGGTATTATTTTGTGACAATTTGTACAAAAAATAGAGAAAATAAATTTGGTGAAATTGTTTGAACAGAGATGGTTTTGAATGAATATGGAGAGATTGTGGAGAATATTTTTTTAGAATTATCAGAACATTATGTAAATTGTAAATTAGATAAATATGTTGTAATGCCTAATCATTTCCATTGAATAATTATAATTGATAATACATATTTTGTAGGGAATGGTTTTAAACCATTCCCTAAAGATATAAAATTACATTGATTATCTGAAATCGTAAGATGATTTAAAACATTTTCTTCTAGAAAAATAAATAATATTCAAAATGATTTCATCTTTTCCTGACAAAAATCTTTTTATGATAGAATTATCAGAAATGAAAAAGAATTATTAAAAATTAGAGAGTATATAGAAGAAAATCCTTTAAAATGGCATTTAGATAAGAATAATTTATTGTAATTTATATGTAAATTCTTATGTAGGGAACGGTTTTAAACCATTCCCTACGAAGACAAAATTAAAAACTGTATAAAATAGCAATATTTTTTTAAAAATTTATACTTTTAATCTTTATTTATGAACACACACTGAACATTATTTAAAATAACAACTTTTTGAGAATCACATTGACCGAGCTTAGGAGTTGTAATTGACTGATTACCATCAAACTTTGAAATTGATTTAGAAAATATTTCAAAAGAATTGGGAAGAAGAAAACCATGACAAAGTATAATTACAAGCCAAAGAAAAGAAAATGATGAAGATTTTGAGATACTTTCTTGAGTTTTTGAAGGAAAATCAACAGGTCATCCTATCACAATTATTGTTAAAAATAATGATCAAAAATCAAAAGATTATAGCAATATAAAAGATTTGTTTCGCCCAAATCATGCAGACTTAACATATTTTTTAAAATACACAAATAGAGATTATAGATGATGATGAAGAAGTAGTGGAAGAGAAACATTATCGAGAGTTATAGTCTGAGCTATAGCAAAACAATACTTAAAAGAAAAATATTGAATTGAATTTTATGCTTATACAAAACAAATTTGAGAATACAAAGCTGAAAAAATAGATTTTAGTTTTATAGAAAAAAATATACTTAGAACAGCTGATGAAAAAATAGCTCCAAAAATGATAAAATATGTAGAAGATATAAGAAATGAAGGAAATAGTGTAGGATGAATAATAGAATGTGTAATAAAAAATCCACCAGCTTGAATTTGAGAGCCAGTTTTTGATAAAATAAAATCAAGATTTGCTTTAAGTATGCTTTCAATTTGATGAGTACTAGGTTTTGAATACTGAGCTTGATTTGATACAGTAAACTTAACTTGAAAAACGTATAATGAATGATTTCTAAATAAAAACTGAAAAATAGTTTCAAAAAATAACAGATATTGATGAATTTTATGATGAATTTCAACTTGAGAAGATATAATTTTTAGAATAGCAGTTAAACCAACTTCAAGTATTTACTCAAAACAAAAAACAGTAAACATAGATTTGGAAGAAATAGATTTTCAAATTCGTTGAAGACATGATCCGTGTATTCTTCCTAGACTTGTACCAGTTGTTGAAGCTATGAGTGCAATAGATTTACTTGATTTAATTTTGATAAATAATTCAAAAAAAGATATATAAAATGTTTTTGACAAAGCGATTTTTATAAATAATATATACTTATAAGCAGATAAATTATGAAATATTTAAACACTACATTCTTTTTTTACTTTTATATCTTTCAAAAATTTGAAGGTTTATTTTAGTGTATAAAATATTTAATTTAGATAAATCCTTCAGAAAAGAAGGATTTTTTATTTTTTAATTTATAAATTATGAACAAAGAAGACCAAAAATATTTAAAATATTTAGAAGAAAATCTTAAAAAATCTGATTTAAGCGAAAGTCAAAAAGCTTATTATAAAAGAATTCTTAGAGTTTGTAATATGCCAGATTTGACCAAAGTTAAATGAAATCCTGTAAATATGATTGTTGATAGGGTTGTTTGTAGTGATTATTATAAAGATTTTGATATTTTTTATTCTCCTGAAATTGTTAAAGAATTTGAAACTTTTGATTTATTTTATTTTCCTGATAATCATGTAGCTAGAAGACCAAGTGATAGTTATTTTCTTTATAAAAGCGAAGATAAAGACAAAAATTTACTTCTTCGTCCACATACAACTGTTATGTGGTATCATTATTTGAAAAATGAATGACTAAAAAAATTAGAAAATTCTTGAGAAATAAAAGTTTTGTCTTACTGAAAAACTTATAGAGTTGATGAACTTGATAAAACTCACCATGAGTGTTTTCATCAAATTGATGGATTAAAAATATCTTTAAAGCAAAAAGAAATTATAAATCAAGATACTTTGAAAGATGTTTTGTCCAAAACTATAAAAGCACTTTTTTGAGAAAAAGCTGAATATAGATTTAATCTTGATAGTTTTCCTTATACTAAGGATAGTTTAGAAGTTGAAGTAAAAAATGGTGATAAATGGCTTGAAGTACTTTGAGCTTGAGTTGTAAAATGAGAGGTCTTGGAAAAACTTTGAATTGATTCAAATCTATATAACGGATGGGCCTTTTGATTTTGAATAGAAAGACTTGCTATGGCTCTTAAAAAAATTCCAGATATTAGGATATTTTGGAGTCAAGATAAAAGAATATTATCTCAATGGGGAAATTTAGAAATTCCATACAAAGAAATTAGCTTGTTTCCTCCTGTTTATAAAGACATAAGCATAATTGTCCCAAAACAAAAGTTTATTATTGATGAAAATGAATTAGAAGAAATAAAATTAACTCGTGAAACTGAATCAAATTTTTTTGCTATAACTTGAATTATTAGAGATTTATGAGAAACTTTGATAGAAGAAGTGAAGATAATTGATAATTTTATTGATGATGAAAAATTTGGAAAAAACAAAAAATCAATTACAATAAGTATCACTTTTAGGTCAATTGAAAGGACTCTTACAAACGAAGAAATAAATAAAATTTATTTTGAAATAAGAGAAAAACTTACAAAAGATTTAGGATATGAACTTAGATAATTAAAAATGGAAAAATTATTTTAATATTTATTATATAATACTTTTTTATGGATGATTTAGAAATATTTAGACAAGAAATTGATGAAGTTGACAAAGAACTTATTGATTTACTTCACAAAAGATTTACTCTTGCAAATAAAATTGGTAAATACAAAAAAGAAAAAAATATGCCAGCTTTACAACCAGAGAGATGGAAAGAAGTTTTGAAATCAAGAAAAAAATATGCAAAAATGATTTGAGTTAGCGAAAAATGAATTGAAGATATTTGGAACACAATTCATATTTATTCATTAGAGCAAGAAAAATAATTATGAAAATATACTATCAATGATTTCCATGAGCTTATTCTCATGAAGTTTCTTTAAAAATATCAAAAGAACTTGATATAAAAAAAGAAAATATTATTTGAGTTAAGAATTTTAAAAGCGTGTTTGATGAGATAAAAAAATCTTGAATTTGAGTTTTACCGATAGAAAATTCTTATGCTTGATCGATTCACGAAAATTTTTATCATCTTATTTCATGAAGTTATGAAATATTTTGAGAAGTTTATCTTGATATAAATCATTTTTTGCTTTCAAATACAAAAAATATAAAAGATATAAAAAAAGTTTATTCTCATCCTCAGGCCTTGGCTCAGTGTAATAATTTTTTAAATAACTATTGATTTGACTTGGTTTCATATTGAGATACTTCAGGTGCTGCAAAGTATGTAAGTGAAAGCAAAGACAAAACAATCGCATCAGTTTCATCAAAAATTTGTGCTTCTATTTATAACTTAAATATTTTAGAAGAACATATTCAAGATCAAAAGTGAAATACAACAAGATTTTTTGTAGTTGTATCAAAAGATTTTTATAAAAAAAATAAAGAGAAATTAAAGTTGAAAAAAAATTGAAAAGTATCAATAAGTTTTAGAACAAAAGATACGCCAGCAGCACTTTATAAATGTCTTTGAGCATTTGCTACAAGATTTATAAATCTATCAAAAATTGAATCACTTCCTTCTCACAAAAATAGATTTGAATATATTTTTTGGATAGATTTTGAGATTCTTCAAGACAATAAAATAATCAAAGATGCACTTGAAGAGCTAAAATTTTTTTCTAATGATTTAAAAATTTTGTGAGAATATTAGCTAATGAATTATGAAAAGTTTTAATCGTTTTAATATTTATTTATGAAAATAGTAATTATAGGTTGAACTTGAGTTTTTTGACAGTTTTGGAAAACATATTTTGAAAAAAAATGATTAGAAGTAATTATTTCATCAAGAACCACCGAAATTAAACCAAAAGATGCCGTAAAGCAAGGAAATATAATTATTTTTTGTTTAAGTATTAGAAATACAAAAAATGTAATAAAAGAAATTATTCCATATATTTCCAAAAATAAACTTGTAATGGATTTTACAGGGATAAAATCGCAATCAATAAAAGAATTAAAAAAATATAATTTGTGAGAAGTTGTTTGAACTCATCCTATGTTTTGACCAAAAATTCTTTCAATAAAAAATCAAAATATAGCTTTTGATCCTATAAAACCATGAAAAATATGGAAAAAAATTTATGATATGTGGAAAAAAGATTGAGCAAATCTTATACAAATAGATTCAAAAAAGCATGATGAAATAGTTTCTATAGTTCAATCTACAGTTCATTTTATGAATTTATTTTTAGGTCATATTTTAAAAGAAAGGTGAATAAATATTCAAGAAGTTGTAGATATTTGAACTCCAAACTCTAGGATGCAAATGCTTGTTTTGGCTAGATTTCTTAATCAAAATGCAAGTTTATACACAGATATGCAATTTTATAATGATTATTATAAAAAAGAAATTTTACCTCAACTTGGTTTAACAATGAATACTTTGAAAAAAATGATCAAAAATAATGATATAGAAAAGTTTGAAAAAGAATACAATGATATAAAAGAATATATATGACAAGATTTTCTTGATAAATCTTTAAGTATTTCTCAGATTGTTGATAAAGAAGTAAAAAAGATGATAAAAAATTAGATATTTTCAGCTTTGATTTCACTTATACTTTTGTTTTCTTTCAAATCTTTAAATTCAGTTTTCACATTTTTTCTGATAAATTGAAAATTACCATTGTATTTGTATAATTTTTTATTATTTCTATCAAATATATATAAAGCTTTTCAATCAACAGTAAAACAAGGAAATGATTTTTCATCAAGTCAAAAATATTGGGTTGAGTTAACATTTTTTATTAATATACTTTCTCACATTTCTCATTTCATTGGGAAAAATAAATGTATATTATCTTTAGTTCTAGTAACTAAATAACATCATTTTTCAATATTTTCAACAAAAGCATATTTTCATAATTTTAATGCTCTAAAAAATCATTCAGAAACTCTTTTTATGTTTTTTAGGTATGGTATTTCTTCAAGTTTTGAATTTATTATTTCATAATAATTTATTCAAGTTTGAGTTTGTATTTTTAATAAATCAATAATATCTTTTATACTTTTTATCTCATATCAATTAATATGAGTAAAATTTTTATTAAAGTCATCTCAAATCACATCTAAATCAATTTTTTCACTTTCTGGATTTTTTTTACTGGCAAAATTTAGTCAAAATTTATTTACAATTTTATCATATTCTTTACCTGATATATCACTTCAAATACTATTAAAAAGTATTGTTTTTTTATTTCCATTAATTGTATTGTAAATTAAATCTCAATTAGAAAAAATTTGTTCAGGAACTCATTTTATATCATTTATACTTTGTATAATTTCAAAATTTTCTCAATTAAATTTTATAAATTCTCAAGTATTTCATTTTATACATAAAAATATACTATTTCTTAAATAACGAATATTTGAATAAATTACTTCAGAGCTAATTATTTTATTTTTATCTTGCACAATTAATCAATAAGATTTTTCAGCTTGAAACTTAAAAAATTTTTTAGAACTATCTAGATCTTTTTCTTTGATTTCACTTGAAATATTATCTATCTGAAAATCAGTAACAAAAGGATAATTTTTTAGTTCTTCTAAAACTTTTTCTATAAATTTGCTTGAATCATTATTTCAGTCTTTATTTTTTAAAAAAGAATTAACAAAATCTTTATTAGTATCACCAACAAGCAAATATAGTTTGGAAAATATATTTTGTCATAATTTTTGGTTTTTTTCATTCTCAAAAAAATTTATTAACTTATCTATATTTTTCTTGCTTATGGGAAAATTTTTTGTATAATCATTATAATATTTTATGCATTCTTCAGATATTAACAATAATATTTTTTCAGTTATTCAAGAAGTTTTAACATTCTCAAAACTTTGACAAACCTGCATTTGTTCTTGAGCTTCTCTAATATTTTTAGTATTTATACTCATATTTTTAATTAATTAAATCCATAAAGTTATATAACAAAATATAAAAGTTAACAATTACTTTAAAAATTCAACTATATCACTGTATGATTTTATTTCTTTTATTTTTGATCGAAATAATCAATATTTAATAATTCATTTTTCTTCTATATATAAATTTGGTTTTTTAAATGCTTTTATGTTTGTGTGTCAAATCAATAAAAGTATTTCTCTATTTAAACAAAAAGAAGCAATTCATTTTTCTTTTAAATTTTTTATAAAATCATTATAAGTACCAAAAGAAAATGGACTAAAACCTATTTTTTTTCATCTTATAACTTCTCTTATTTCTCCTTCATATATTTCAGGATTTAAATTTATCTTACTTGAATTTCTATTTCTTATAGCTCATCAAGTTTTATCTAACAAAATCATAGCTTGTTTTCAATTATAGTATTCTACAAAAATAGGATTTCAATCATGTAATAAATCACTTAAATCACATCAAAACAAGAAACTTTTTACCTCACGAAAAATTTCTATTTCTGATCATTTCTCATCAAAAATTTTACATCATTTCTCATCAAAAATAATTCTATATTTTCAACTTTTAAATTCTTTTTCATTTAAAATTATATATGGATAATTATCTAATTTATTAACTATATAATTAATAAAATCTTCAATATTATAATCTCAATTTTTTTCCAACAAAAAATCATTTAGGAATTTTTCACCTAACCTAAAAAGAAGAATGTTTTCTATTAAAACATCTCTTACAATGATATTTTTTTCATTGCAAAAAATATTTTTTAAAATAGAAATTTCTGAATTAGATAAAGCTTGATTTTCTATAAAATTTTTAAATATATTATATAGTTTAGAAAAATCTTTTACCGTTACTATACCATTAACTAGTTCATTTACACTAGTTTTTGCATTATTTATTTCAGTAGTATAATCGTCCTCTGAATCAATTCATTCTCTTGGAGCGTTAGAAAAGTTTTTCATACTTGATATTTAATAAATTATTTATATATATAAATTCATATAGATTATAAATAATTAATCATAAAAGTCAATTTAAATTTATGTATAGATTTTAAAAAATTATACAATTTATTTTTTCTAATTTTGGACTTAACAGAATACAAAAAAGATTATAAAGAAGCAACAGATTCTAGTGTTTATCCTAAACCAGAAACAAATAGTATAAATACAACAACAACTACAACAAATATCTTAACAGAAAAAGAAAAAATAAGACAAGAGCAGATAAATACTCTTCATAATGTGTTGGATAATTATTTTACTAAAAAAAGTATATTATGAAGAAAAAAGAATTCTTTTAGTTTCTAGTTTGCAAGAATTAGTTTAAAAAAGAATTGATAGAGAATTAAATGAAGCAAAAAAAGAACTTTATAAGTTGCTTTATGATGCTTATAATTAATTTTAAAATCTCACTTCTACTAAAAATTCATCGTCTTTTACTAGCGGATTTATATCAAATTTGTTTAAATTTACTATTTTTATTTAAATATATTTTTTGCAAAATGTAAAAAATATGTTATAACTACTTTACTTTAAATTTTAATAATTTAAAAATATGGATGAATTTAATATATGAACTAGTCTTGATGAAAATTATGAAGATATAACATCCTTTGATAGAACTATGTTTTTAGCTAATCCGATGAGAGCTATGAAATTAGCTGAATTTCTTTCTTATTTTTCAGAATTTGGTTGAATGAGGGAAAAATTAATGAAAGCTAGTAAAGATAGTTGATTTTGGAAAATAGTTGATGCTTTTAAATTTCCTCATTCAAAAGGTTATAAAAATTTTTGAAAAGCTAATTTATCAAAACCTATAAATGATTTTTTAGATGAATTAGAAAAAAATCTTTTCAATATTTTTTATTACAATGTATGAAATCTCAAGAAATATTTTGTACATTGTATTTTTTATGTGCGTTTGAATTTAAAAAATATTTAATCTTATTTTTAATTTTCAAAAATTTCATATATATAAACTTAAAATTATTTTTTGTAAATTTAAATTATTATTTATAATTAAAGTAGTTTAAAAATATATTAAATTTATGTTATTTTTATCGTATTTATTATTATATTGAAGTTATTTAGTTTTTTCTTTTTTATTTTTTATAATTTACAGATTATTTAAAAATAAAAAATTTACTAAACCATGAGTTATATTTTTTATTTTAAGTATTTTTTATATATATATTAGATTTATAGAGCCAAATATTATTCTTACAAAAGAAGAAGAGATTGAAGTTTGATTTAATGCAAATTTTGTTGTGATTTCAGATTTGCATTTAGGATTTTTTAAAAATAAACATTTTTTAGAAAAAATAATTTCTAAAATAAATAATTTTGAATATATAGATGCGGTTTTAATTCCTTGAGATTTTTTATATAATCTTAAAGCAAATACAGATTTAAATAATTTATTTTCTCCATTTAAAAAATTAAAATACCCAGTTTATGCAACTCTCGGAAATCATGATGATTGATTTCCATGACCTTATATGACAGATAAACTTATAATTGCCTTGAAAAATAACAATGTAGTTTTACTTCAAAACGAAGCAAAAAGACTTAAAAATAAAAATGTGATTTTGCTTTGATTATGAGATTATACTGAATGAGAAAAACATGTTTGATTATTGAAAAAATTTAAAAAAAATGATAATTTAGTTGTGATAACTCATACCCCTGATACAGTAATTTATTATGATTCAAATGATATTCCAGATATAACGATTACAGGTCATACTCATGGCTGACAAATGAGAGTTCCTTTTTTGTATAAACATGTGATTCCTTGTAAGTGAGATTTTGATGAATGATTCTATAATCTTTTTTGAAATAAAATTTTTGTGAGTTCATGACTTTGAGAAGTTTGGCTTCCATTTAGGCTTGCAATTCCTCCAACAATTTATAAAATAGAATTAAACTAATAATATTATGATTTGAAAAATTTGATATTTGTTAAAAAAATCTTTGCCAAAATTTTTACAAAAACCTTTTTTAAATAATAAAGGTATTCTTAATGCTATGGATTTAGTTTCTTTGAAAGTTAAAGTTATAATTATGGATTCTCATTGAATTTTTAAAAATGAGAAATGTTTAGATTTAGTTTTATACAATTATTATACAAAAGAATTTCCAGTCTCTGAATTAATCATAAAAATATTAATTGAATCTTGAGAATGTTTTATTTGAGACAAAATTGAATTTCAGATTTTAAATAAAAAGAAATTTATAAATTAATAATTAGTTTATTTTTTATTTTCAAATTTATGAAATATTTACAAAAATTAGAAACTTTCACTTTAGAAAATTTACCTAGTTTGGATGAAGTTGTTTTGTGAGCTTTGGAACTTTTTGAAACAAAAGAATTAAAAAAACTTGATATAAGTAAATTCAAAAAACCACTTATTGCTTGATCTGGAAATGCTATAGTTACTGCAAAGATTATATTTTCTAAGATTGATGCTATTTTTTGTGATGAAACTAATATTGATGAGTGTTTAAAAAAAGATATAGACGGACTTATTATTTGTTCTGCTTCTTGAGAAAAACATGCAGTTATTTTTGCAAATAAAGCAAAAAATTTGTGAATAGAAACAAAACTTCTAACTTGTAATGCAAACTCTACTACACAAAAAATTATTTGAAAAGAAAATGTTGTAGTAACGCATAAAAATAGGGAACCATACACTTACAATACTTCTACTTATATGTGATGGATTTTAGCAATTACTTGAGAAAATCCAAAAGAAATAAAAAAATTTATATTAAACGATATTGATGCAATTTTAAAAAATATAGATTTCACAAATTTTGATAGTTTTTTGCTTATTAGTCCTGATAAATTTTCATCTTTAAATCAATTATTTATAGTAAAATTTATAGAACTTTTTGGTAGAAAAATAGCAAGAGATGTATTTTCTTATGAACACCTAAAACACGCAATTACTGTTGTTCCTCATAAAAAAGAATTACTTATTTCATTTTGAGATTGAATTTTAAATTATAATTGAAATATATTAAATATTTTACTTCCAAAAAATTGTGATTTGTGAGCTATGATGGCAATAGCTTATTATGTAATTTGAAAAATTCAAACTAGTTTTCCTCCTTATTTTATGAAAAATATATGAAAATATATAGAAGATGTGAACAAAACAGAATTTGGAAAAAATCTAAAAGTGATAGTTGAATAAATTTTGTTTAAAATATTATTGTTTAGCAATTTTCTTTTTTTTTGATTATTTTCCAATAAGCAAATGAAAATAATATCCATAAAGTAAGAATAGTAAAAAAAGCAATTTCTTCTTGATAAATATATCAATAGCCTTTACTTCAAATAATTTTTGGTATACAAGTTGTAAAATCTGGAAAAAATTTACAAATTTGGTAGTCTAAAAATATTCAAATTCATAATCATAAAAATACCAAGATTATTAAAATTATTATATATAAAGCTACTGCTTGTCTTTTTTGCATAAAATACTTTATTAAATATTGAAATATATTTTATATTTTTAACAAAAAAATCAATAAATTGTATTTTTATTTTATATATTTTTAAATCTAATTCACAAATTTTCTTCTTTTTTAAATTTTATTCAATTTAGACTTGTTCAAAAACAAATTTTATGTTCACCATATTTGTTGTTGATAGATTCTATAGCTTTATAAAGCTTATAATTATTTTCTTTTCATCTTAAGTTTAAATCAAAAAGATTTTTTTGCATAGGTAAAAAAGATCTAAATTTATAAAAAATCACTCAAACACTGCGATAAAGTATTAAAGAATTAAAATTTTTTTCAAATAAATAAGTTAAATGTGTAAACAATATTTTTCTATTATTTGTGTATTCTTGAAGTTTGTATTCAAAAATAAGAGTTTTAAATTCTTTTGTTCTTAAAAGTAAAGCAATTGCTTTAATCTCTAGATTTTTTTCTACAATATTTAGAAAAATTCTTTCAAAATGTTTTTTAGCTTCACTAAATAAAAAATCTTTATCTGAGTTTATATTTTTGTTGAAACTTCTTGATCTTGAAATAGATTTTATATCTTTTGATTTGTTGATAACAAAAGCATTTACTCACATAAGTTCTAACCATAAATCACAAGCATTTTTACCAATTTTATTTTTTAAATCCCAAAATCATAATTGTAAAAAATCATAAATTGTACTATTTCAAACAAATCTTTTTGCATAATTTTTTCATATAAAAGGGATTTTTCTTATATCAAGATTTTTAAAAAGTTCTTTTTCTTTTTTTTCATCAAATCATATATAAATCCCAAAAGGTTTATTTATTTTAGAAAATATTTTAGCTTTGATTCTAGTTTCAGCACATCATATACTTACAGGAATTCAGATATTTTGAAGTATTTGCTTTTGTAAATTTTTTAAAAATTTTTCTAAACTTAGTTTATAAAATTCAGGAAGTCAGGTTATTTCACAAAAAGCTTCATCTATGGAAAATATTTCTATAGAAATTACTTTTTCTTTTAAAAATGAAAAAAGTTCATTTGAAATTTGTTCATAATAAGTGTGATCTCAAGCTAAAAAAATTCAATTTTTTCAAAGAATTTTTTTAGCTTCCCAAATAGGAGTTCAAGTTTTTATCCCGAGATTTTTACAATTATAAGTGCAAGCAACAATTATTTCTTGTCATACACAAACATATTTTCATCTTAAATTTGGATTTTTTAATATCTCACAAGATGCAAAAAAACTATCACAATCTATATGAACAAAAACTTTTTTAGATTTTTTTAGTAACATAAAAATATATTATAGTATATAAAAAGTATATAAATATTTTTATAAAAGTAAAATATTTTTTAGATTAATAAGTGTTTAAGAATTTTTTAATTTAATTTGAAAAAAATATTTTTTAAAATATAATTACAAAGCTTTTATAAAAGCTTTATTGTTTAATTAAACAAACTATGAGTAATGAATATGAAAATGAAGATGAAGATGAAGATGTTGAAATTGAAGATTATGAAAATTATGAAGATGATGAAGATGATGAAGACGAAGATTATGAATAATAATAAAGCAGTTTGATTTTCAAACTGCTTTATTATTATTTATGTTTTTAAGTACTAAAAATGGAATTTTTTGTAATAGATTTTTTTACACAAGCAGACAAGCAAAAACATATTTTTTTTAGTGCTTTTATTTTGTTGTTTGATTTTATTATAAGATATTTTTTTATACAAAAAAGAAAAAATATAATTTATGCTTTTACTTTTGCTTTAAGAGATACAATTATTATTTGATTTTTAAAAGAATTTGTAGATTTCTTGTGATTTTGAACACCAGATTTTATGGATTTGCTTTGAAATTCTTTAGGAATTATATTTCCTGTATATCTTTATTTTTCTTATAAAGAAATACAAATTTTATGAAAAAAAGATTTTTTTATCTATCTTGATGATTATCTTAGACAATTACTTATTTTTTTAAAAATATTAAAAAAAGAAACAAAAGAATGATTTAGTTTTTGATTTGCTTATTTTTCAAAATATATTCACAAAAAAATAGAAACAGATGCTTTTAGTGATAAAGAATTATTTTTGTGGAAGAAAAATAGAGATAAGGAAATTGCAGAAAGTATAAGTATTTTTAAAAAAGTATTTAAATTACTTAAATACTTTTTTATTTATATATTTTTTTGAATACTTGATTTCTTTATGGAACTTATAAAAATGCCTTTTTTTATATTACAAAAAACTTTTGGATTAATTTGAAAAAGTCTAAAAATAATTTTTTTTAAAATTTAATTTAAAGTTAAAAAATATCAATTAAAACTCTCTAATATATAAGATCAATTCTCTTCTCTTATATAAAAATTTTCTATAATTAATTTATAATTTTTTCATTCATAATTAAATTCAAAACTTATATTTTTGTCATTTTTTCTTTTCAATAACTCATCTTTTAAATCAAAAGCAAGATTAACTTTATTATTTTCATCTAAAATAATAGAATTTCAACTAAGTTTTAGACTTCAATTTCTTGATTTATCATAATTACCATAAGTTGAAATTACATATAAATTATCATATCAATCTGTGTTTATAGGGAAAATATTGTTATCATAAAAATATATATTTTTAAAATCTTCTTTTTGTATATATTCTCTAACTTTGATTTTTTCTTTTATATATGAAGCAATTTCCCATTTTCCAGGTTCTCTTTCTATTTTATCAACTTTTGCTCAATTTTTTATTAAATCCTTGTTATCATTAATTATTTTTAGTTTTAACTCTTCGTATTCTTTACTAAAAACTTCTTTTATTTTTTTACAATCATTGAAATTACATATATAACTTATTTGACTTGCTATATCTTTTGATAAATTTTCACTTATATCAGTATAATCTTTTAGATAAAATATTTGTCAATTTTGTAAAATTCAAGCTTTTTCTAGATTTTTTTCAAGTCTTGCAAATTGTCTTGATTCTGGTAATTGATAAATTCACCAAGGTCAAACAGAAATAATCAAACAAAAAATAGTCAAAACAAAAAGTATAAAAGCGCTAAATTTTCTTTTTGAAAATATCAAATACAAAGAAATTATAGTTAGCCAAAAACCAAAAACAACTATCAAATATCTATTTGCAGTTATATCATATTGATTTATTCTAAGAAAAATTGCATAAAAAAGCATAAAAATTTGAGGAATAACAGCATAAGGAAAATATTTTCTGAAAATATTTATAAACTTATTTTCTTTTTCATAAAATTGAGAAAACATATAAATCAAATAACCAAAACTTGAAAAAGCTATAACAAGCCATGAAATTTGTCATTTAGGCCAATTATGAAAATTTATTAAAACTTTTATAGAATAAAGATATAAAATTATAAAAAATATAAAAATAAAAGGAATTGCAATGTAGTTTATCAAGAAAAAGAAAAAAATATTTTTTTGAAATTCTATATTTTTTAATCATTTTGGAAATTTTGTAAGACCAAAAACTGGAGCAAATAAACTACAAGAAAAAATTATCCAATACATCATAAGTTTATCTTCTTTGAAAAAATCTTTCAATTCAAATAGATAAAAAATGCTTTGTAAAGCAATAATTCAAAGTATAACTAAAACCGCTCAAACGATAAAACTGCTTATAAATATTTCACTTGTTTTGTAAAGATAACTTGTAAAAGTATTTTTTTCATTTTTTTCTTCTTTAAAAATATTTGTGATATAAGGAGAAAAAAACAAAAATGATATAATTCAAAAACTTATAATTATATTGTAAAAATCAAAATATTTTGTGTAATAAAAATAAAATGCTAATCAAAATAAAATAGCAATTGCTTGAAAAATACAAGTTTTTATTCTATTGAAATTTTTGGATTCACTAAAAAGATAAAATCATAAACTTAAAAAAAATGTGTTTATAAAAGAAAAATTTATTTTTAGTAAATCACTTATAAGATTTTCATCAATATTATTTCATTTATATGCTAAATAAATAAAAATAACAAAAATTATGCTTATATAAAAGAAACTTAAAGGAAATCTTTTTGCAGTTTCAGATATATTTTTGAAATTCAGAGACTTTAAAAAGTTTTTCATATATTAAAATTAATAATAATATTTCAAATTATATATAAAATATAAAAAAATAAAAATATTTGTAAAAATGATAGAAATCCCTACAATTGTTTTTGGTATATAAAAAGAATATATTTTAAATCTTTACTTAAAATATAAAAAATATATAATTGAAATTGATTTAAATTATTTAAATAAGTAATATGTCAGAATTAAATTCTTGAGAAATTATTTTTTATAAATCAGAAGAGTGAGATATAAAAATCAATGTAATTTTTGAAAATGAAACTATTTGGCTTTCACAAAAACAAATGTGAGAGTTATTTTGAGTTCAGGAAAATAATATCACTTATCATCTATGAAATATTTATAATGAAGAAGAATTAGATAAAAACTCAACTACTCAAAAAATTTGAGTAGTTCAAAAAGAATGAAATAGAGAGGTAAATAGAAAAGTAGATTTTTATAACTTAGATGCAATTATTGCAGTTTGATATAGAGTAAATTCATATAAAGCAACAAAATTTAGAATTTGGGCTACAAATGTATTGAAAGAATATGTTATAAAATGATTTGTGATGGATGATGAAAGACTAAAAAATTGACCTCATTTTTGAAAAGATTATTTTGAAGAGTTACTTGCTAGAATTAGAGAGATTAGAGCAAGTGAAAGAAGATTTTATCAAAAAATAACTGATATTTATGCTACAAGTGTAGATTATGATTCAAGAGCTCAAATAACAAAAGATTTTTTCGCAGAAGTACAAAATAAATTTTTATTTGCTGTTTCTTGAAGTACAGCTCCAGAATTAGAATATCATAGATCAGATGCAAGTAAACCAAATATGTGACTTACCACTTGGAGATCACAAAAAACTTGATGAAAAATACTTACAACTGATATAAAAATCTGAAAAAATTATTTAACTGAAGAAGAACTTACAAATTTAAATTTGCTTGTATCTTGATATTTAGATTTTGCTGAACTACAAGCTAGAAATTGAAAAGTAATGAAAATGCAAGATTGGATAGATAAAACAAGAAGTTTCTTAGAATTAAATGATATGAAAGTTTTAGATTGAAAGTGAACTATATCAAAAATACAAGCTGAAGAAAAAGTAGAAAAAGAATTTGAAAAATTTAGAGTATTACAAGATAAAGATTATATATGAGATTTTGATAAGTTTGTAAAGGAAGTTACAAGTAAAAGTTTAAAATAATTTGTTAATAATATAAACAACCATGGACATAATAAAACTAGAAAAAACACTTTGGGATTCAGCTTGTAAAGTGTGGTGAAATGAATGATTAAAACTAAGTAATTTATCAGAGCCAATTTTAGGTCTGATATTTTTGAAATTTGCTCAAGTTAAGTTTGATAAAGCAAAAATTGAACTAGAAAAAGAATACAATAATTCAAATTGAAGACAAAGAGAATTAAGACCAGATCATTATCATGCAAAATGAGTGATTTATTTATGAGCTCATTCAAACTTCAATTATCTGCTACATCTACCAGAAAGTGAAAATCTAGGTAAGGCTATAAATGAAGCTATGAAAGAAGTAGAAGAAAATAATCCAGATTTGAAATGAATTCTTCCAAAATCATATAATCTATTTAAAGAAAAATCAACTCTCATTGATTTACTAAAAAATTTCAATTCTATACCTGATGATATAGAGTGAGATGCTTTTTGAGGTATTTATGAATATTTCTTAGGAAAATTTGCACTTTGAGAAGGTCAAAAATGAGGAGAGTTTTTTACACCAACTTCTATAGTAAAACTTATAGTTGAGATAATAGAACCATATCATGGAAGAATTTATGATCCAGCTTGTGGTTCTGGAGGTATGTTTGTACAATCTTTAAACTTTATTAAAGAGCATAAGAAAAATAAACAAGAGGCAACAAGAGAAATAGCAGTTTATGGTCAAGAAAAAACACCAGAAACAGTTAAAATAGCAAAATTAAACCTTGCTATAAATGGCTTAAGTGGAGATATAAAAAACTGAAATACGATGTATGAAGATATGCATAAAAGTATTGGTCAGTTTGATTTTGTGATGGCAAATCCTCCTTTTAATCTAAAACAAATAGATAAAGAAAAAATAAAAGATGATCCAAGATACAATTTCGGTATTCCAAATAATGACAATGCAAATTATCTATGGGTACAGGCTTTTTATAGTGCTTTAAATGATACTTGAAGAGCTTGATTTGTTATGGCAAATAGTGCAAGTGATGCAGGGAATACAGAAAATGAAATCAGAAAAAAACTTATAGAAAACAATGCAATAGATATCATGGTTTCTGTTTGACCAAATATGTTTTACAATGTAACTTTACCTTGTACTTTGTGGTTTATGGATAAAGCAAAAGCAAATACTCCAAGAAAAAATAAAGTACTTTTTATAGATGCAAAAGATTTATACAATCAAATAGATAAAGCTCATAGAGAATTTTTACCAGAGCATATAGAAAAAATTGCAAATACAGTAAGAGCTTATAGGCAAGAAGAATGAGCAGGAGAATATAGTGATATAAAATGATACTGTAAAGTAGCGAGTTTAGAAGAAATCAAAGAACAATGATATAGTTTGAATCCATGAAGATATGTATGAGTAGCTGAAAGAGAAAAGGTAAATGATGAAGATTTTTGACTAAAAATAAGTAGATTAAATGAGGATTTTAGAGTTTTGACAAATGAAGCTCATGAATTAGAGAAAAGTATTTTTGAGAATATGAGTAAATTAGTTTAGTAAATAAAAATATAATGAAACAATATATAGATAAAATCAAAGAATTCTGAGAATTTATAGAAAAAAATAAAATTCTTATTACATCTTCTGTTTATTGATTATGAGTAGCTTTTCAACTTATTATGTTGATGAGTTATTCAGGTTTTCAATGATTTTTCTATGTAAGTTTAAAATTTTCAATAATTTTATTTATAATATTCTTATTTTTATTTATTTTATCAGTTCCATCTTTATTTTTCTTTATTTTCTGATTATTTTTATTTTGAATAGTTCTTTTTTGGTGATTATGAATTATTTGAAAAATATTTATATTTATTTACTTTTTTAGTTTATTTTTTTGAAAACCAATTTTAAGAAAATTTTTTCCAAAAAAATATGAAAATTTTAGAAATAAATTAAAAAAATCTGAATTTGATAGATTTACACTAAAAATAATTAGTTTAGTTTTTATTCTTATATTTATTTCTTTTTCATATAGTGTTTTTTGAAAAAAGATAGTAATATTAAATACTCAAGATAATAAGGTTATAATGTGAGAATTAAAGTTCTATAATCAAGAATACTATTTTTTAGATGTATGTAAAAATAAAATAATATTACCAGCTAATGAGATAAAATCTGTAAATATGCTGTGAGATTTGTTTTATTTTTCACAAAAAGAAAATAAAGATATCTTAAATAAGATAAATACAGATTATAGCAATTATTGTAATGTTAAAAATATTCAAATAACTAAATAAAAACTATGCAAGAAATAAAAAATTGATGGAAAGAGGTTAGGTTGGATGATATATTTGAAATAACTTCAAGTAAAAGAATTTATTTCAATGAATATACAGAAAATGGAATACCTTTTTATAGATCAAAAGAAATTATACAAAAATATAATAATCAAGATATAAATGAAATTTTATATATAACAGAAGATAAATTTTTTGAGATAAAAAATAAATTTTGAGCACCGAAAGAAGATGATATTTTATTAACAGCAGTTTGAACTTTATGAATTCCTTATTTAGTAAAAAAAAGTGATAAATTTTATTTCAAAGATGGAAACTTAATATGGTTTAGAAATAGTAAAAATGAAATTATAAATAGTAAATATTTTTATTTTTGGATTATATCAGATTTATGAAAAGAGAGTTTAAAATCAATTACTATTTGATCTAGTCAGTCAGCATATACAATAGTTTGAATAAAATCTTTAGAAATACTTCTTCCCCCACTTCCAACCCAACAAAAAATAGCTTCAATACTTTGCAAATATGATGATTTAATAGAAAATAATAATAAAAGAATAAAGATTTTAGAAGAAACAGCACAAGCAGTTTATGAAGAATGGTTTGTGAAATATAAATTTCCATGAAGTGAAAATATAAAAATGATTGATAGTGGGAATGATGATTTTGGGATGATACCTGAAGGGTGGGAGATGAAGAAAGTTGAAGAAATTTCTTTGATTGTATCAAAGTGACCATCATTGAATTATGTTGATGATAAAAGTCAATGAATACCAGTTATTAATCAAAAATGTATTAGAAATTGAGAAATTGAATTGAATACTATTCAATTTGCAGAAAAGCTGAAAGATGATAAATCTTATTGTTATTTAGAAAAATATGATATTTTAATAAATTCAATGTGAACATGAACTTTATGAAGAGTATCTAGAAATTTAACAATAGATGAAAAATATATTATTCATAATTGTATTTCATTTGTTAGATCAAATCAAAATAAGTTGAAGCAAACAGTATTATACTATCAAATTAAATCAAAAGAAAATCATTTTATTAGCTTATCTACTTGAAGTACATGACAAACAACCTTAAATATCAAAGAGATTAAAAATGTAGATTTAATAATACCAGATATTAAAATTCAAAATAATTTTGATAATATTGTAATAAAAATGTTTGATGAGATTTGAGCTTTGAAAAAACAAAACCAAAATTTAAAAGAAACAAGAGATTTGCTTATTCCAAGGCTTGTGAGTGGTGAGTTGGATGTGGAGAGTTTAGATGTTAAGTAAAAAATAATTATGTTTTTAAAATCATTAAAAATAACTAATTTCAAAAGCTTTTATTCTTGAAAGGAAATAAAATTTGCAATACCAAATTGAAAAAAGTGAAGTTGAATTACAGTAATGACCTGAGCAAATAATTCTTGAAAAAGTACTGTTTTTGATGCTATTAAAAAATTATTTCCAAATGAAAAAATAACAGAAAATGAGAGGAATAATTCTAGTGTAAAAATATTATTTAAAGATTCTGAATGAAAAAATAAAGAGCTTAATAATATAAATACCTGATCTCAAATTAATATAAGTTGAGATTCTATTTTGAGTATAAATAATTTTGAATTAATAAGTTCAAGAAGAAGTTGGAATCATAGATTTAATTGAGAAATGAATTATGATCAATATATGACTAATAGGAATAATGAAAAGAATAAACTTTCTGTTGATGGTAATTTAGGGACTTTATTATCAAAAATTAATAAAGATAATGAAATAAAGGCTAAATTTAATTGATATTTAAAAAAGATTTTTGATGATTTTAATGATTGGACTATTGATACTGATGAACAATGAGATTATGTTAGATATATATCAAAAAGTTGAAAAAGTCATGTAATCTCATTAACTTGAGATGGTATAATTAGTGTGTTTAGAATAATATCACATATTGTATATACAACTGATAATAAAATACTTCTTATTGATGAACCTGAGCTTTCATTACAACCACAAGCTATAAAAAGGTTGAGTAATATAATTACTGAAATATCTTCTAATAAACAGGTAATAATAGCAACTCACTCTCCTTATTTTATTCATTGGGAAAATATAATAAACTGAGCTGAAATATATAAATTAAGTAAAGAGGAAGATAAAGAAACAAAAGTTTATAAAATTAATAAATTAAAAGAATATTTTAGAAATATAACTAACCAAAACTATCAAACACCACATTTGATGGATTTGGTTTCAAAAGAAATTTTTTTCACACAAAATATTCTTTTCTTAGAATGACAAGAAGATGTCGCACTTATAAATAAATTTATATTAGAAAATGAAATTGATATAAATTTTTCAATTTTTTGATATTGATCATGATGAGCAGAAAAAATAGATAGTTTAATTGATTTTGCTAAAGATTTATGAATTAAAAAGGTTTGAGCAGTATTTGATAATGATAAGTCTGACTTGGTTACGGATTTATCAGAAAAGTATTCTAATTTTTTTATAAAAAGTATTTCTAAAGATGATATAAGAGATAAATATAAATACAAAGTAAATAAAACACAAGTTTCAGAAAAATGAGATTATTTAATAATTGATTGAAAAACAAAATCATCAAAAGTTTTATTTAAAAGTTGACTCTTTGATTCAAAATGAAATATTAAAGTTTCTTCAAAAGAAGAGCTTAACATTTTAATAACAGATTTTATAAATTATTGTAATAATTAAACAAAATTATAAGCAATTTATATATTAATATTTACCAAATATGATAGAAATAAATACATTTTATAATAGGTATTGAGAGCCAATATATAGATTACTTAATAATTGAAGAATTGTTGGATTTAATGGTATAAGTTATTGATTTATAGATTGAATAAATCTATATAATTATAGTTGAAAACATGTATGATTTTATGATTCATGATTATTAAGAGATCTTAACTGATATGTTGTATGATTTTGAGAAAAAGTTACATCTAATGTAAAACCTCTTTTACCATTGAAACATTTGAAGCCTATACCATATATAGTTACTATTGAACCAATTAGACCAATAAAATCTATACCTTATATTAAGCCAATATATAGCTTTTATTGGTCTGATATTGATTTGGAAATATTATTTAATCAATAATAAAATGAATAAAGAATTAACAAATGAAGAGTTGTCAAATTCTTGAGTTTCAAAATTATTGATGAAAAATAATGAGGAACTAAAATTGGAGATAGATAACTATAAAAAAGAAATTAAAAGACTTCAAAATACTTTTGAAAAACTGAGAAAATCATATAATGACATTGAAAGTGAATTGAAAATAATTAAAAATAAGTATAAATATGATATTATCCTTGAAATATTAAAAATCATTATATCCATTTTTCTTATATGATTTTTTACAAATATATTAACAAATAATATGAAAAATTTAGTTTTATGGATTATAGTAATTTTTCTTATTATAATTTATATAACAATTTTTATTTATCAGTATTTTAAAAATAAATAACCATGACTAACCAATTTACAGAAAACAATCTTATAGAAAAAACAGCTATAGAAATATTTCAAAATCTATGGTGACAAAATTGTTTTATAGATGCATTCACAAAAGAAGGTGAAGAAAAACTATGAAGAAATAATAGATGAGAAGTAGTTTTGACTAAATTTCTTGAACCAAAATTAAGAGAACTAAATCCTGACTTACCAAGTGAGGCTATTTTGAAAGCTCTTGAAATAATAATTCAAGATAGAAGCACTTTGTCACTAGAAAGAGCAAATAAAGAAATATATGATTTACTAAAAGATTGAGTAACAGTTAGTTATACTGATGAAGATGGAAATGATGAAATAGCAAAAGTAAAAGTACTAGATCTAGAAACTCCAGAAAATAATGATTTTATGCTGGTAAGCCAATTATGGATTACTTGAGAATTGTATACAAGAAGACCTGATCTCATCGGTTTTGTAAATGGTATTCCTATGATTTTTATCGAGCTAAAATGAGCAGGTAAAAATCTAAAAGATGCTTATTATAACAATATCAAGGATTACAAAGACACTATTCCACAAATATTTTGGTACAATGCAATTTTGATTATTTCAAATGGTATTGAAAGCAAAATCTGAGCTATTACTTCTTGATTTGAACATTTTAATGATTGGAAAAAAGTATCAGACGAAAATGAAAGTCCAAAAGTAAGTTTAGAAACTATTTTAAATTGAACTTGTGAGCAAACAAGATTTTTAGATATATTTGAAAACTTTAGTTTGTTTGATGAGTCAAAAGGAAATATTATCAAAATAGTTGCAAGAAATCATCAATATTTGTGAGTAAATAAAGCTCTAAAAAATGTAGAAAATAGAAAGCAGTTACAAGGGAAACTTTGAGTTTTTTGGCATACTCAATGAAGTGGAAAATCATATTCTATGATGTTTTTAACTCAAAAAATAAATAGAAAATTTAAATGAAATTTTACTTTTGTAATCGTTACAGATAGAACAGAACTAGATAAACAAATTGCAAAAGGTTATAAAAATGCTGGAATAGTTAAAACAAAAGAAACTCATGCTGAAAGTGTGGCTGATTTAAAAAAACTTTTAAAAGCAGATCATAGATATATTTTTACTCTTATACATAAGTTTCAAGATCCAGAATTATTAAGTGATAGAGATGATATCATAATCATCACTGATGAAGCTCATAGAAGTCAATACAGTACACTTGCAATGAACATGAGAATATCTCTACCAAATGCAAGTTTTATAGGGTTTACTTGAACTCCTTTAATAGCTGAAGAAAAAGAGAAAACAAAAGAAGTATTTTGAGAATATGTTTCTGTTTATAACTTTGCTCAATCAGTAGAAGATAAAGCAACAGTCCCAATTTATTATGAAAATAGAGTTCCTGAAGTAGAAAATATAAATCCAGACTTACAAGCTGAAATAGATAAAATCCAAAATAGTTTTAACTTAAATGATGAAGAATCAGAAGAATTAGAGAAAAAATTTCAAGTTTGATATAAAATTTTAACTTCAGAAGATAGATTAAATACCGTTGCAAAAGATATAGTTAAACACTATTTAGAGAGATGAAATACTTGAAAAGCTATGGTTGTTTCTATTGATAAAAAAACAGCTGTGAGAATGTATGTAAAAGTAAATGAAGAACTGAAAAATTATAAAGAATCTATAGAAAAAGAATTAAAACAAAAACTTACAAATACTAATAAAGCAGAGATAGAAAATAGACTTGAATTTTTAAACGAGCTTGATACTGCAGTTATGATAAGTTTGTGAGATAATCAAAATGAAATAGCTACTTTTAGAGAACTATGAATTGATTTTGCACCTATTAGAAAAAGAATTCAAAATGATGATCTAGAAACAGCTTTCAAAAAAACAAGCTATGAACCATGAGAAAAGAAATTAAAACTTGTTTTTGTTTGTAGTATGTGGCTTACTGGTTTTGATGTGCCAGATATGACAACTTTATATTTAGATAAGCCTCTAAAAAATCATACTCTTATGCAAACTATTGCCAGAGTAAATAGAGTTTATAAAGAAAAAACAAATGGTTTGATAGTAGATTATATCTGAGTTTTTTATAATCTTCAAAAAGCACTTTCTATTTATGCTTCTACAGAAGAATGAAATCAAATCTGAGATATCATAAAAGAAAAGTGAGAACTTGTAATAAAGTTAAAACAAGAACAGTCTGAAATGAGTTTGTTTTTGAGATGATTAAATCTTAGTTTAAAAGATATATTTGATGCAAAATGATTGCAAAAAATACAGATTATAGAAGATTTTGTAAATACTATTTTATCAAGTGAAAAAACAAAAAAAGAGTTTCAAAACTCATTTTCAAAAATAAATCTACTTTACAAAGCTATACTTCCAGATGTAAAAGCAAGTGAATTTAGTGAGTATATTCAACTTTTAAATATCCTAAATGAAAGAATAAGAAGTCTTTCTATAGATGAGTATAATCTAGATGAAATCAAAAAAGAAATGGAAGATTTACTTGATGAATCTTTAGTAACTGAAAAATATAAAATAGAGAAAAAATTTGAAGTAAAAGATTTGAGTAAGATAGATTTTGAAGCTTTAAAAAATTACTTTGCAAATAGTAGAAAAAATATGCAACTTGAAAGTTTTAAAACAGCTATTGAAGAAAAAATAGAGGAAATGGTACAAAAAAATAAATCTAGAAAAAGATTTATTGATAAACTTAATTTGATACTTTGAGAATACAATTCAGGATCAAAAAATGTAGATGATACATTTAATGCTCTTATAACTTTAGCTCAAATGTTAAATGATGAAGATAGAAGATGAAAAATGGAGTGATTGTCAGAAGAAGAACTTGCTTTGTATGATATACTTTTAAAAGAAGATATTTCACCAGATGAAGAGAAGAAAATCAAAAAAATAGCTCATGATCTACTTCAAAAACTTAGAAAAGAAAAACTTGTTTTAGATTGGAGAAAAAAAGCTGATACTAGAGCTTCAGTGAAAATTACAATTGAAGATTTTCTTTATGATGAACTACCACAAAGTTATAATGAAGTAGTTTTAAAAGAAAAAGTAGATGATGTTTATTTTCATGTGTATGACAACTATGTAGGTGAAGGAAAAAGTGTTTATTGTTAATTTTATTTCCATGCAAGATATTTTAAACCAATTAAAAACCATAAAATCCAACTATTCTACACAAGAGATCCAGAAGGAAGCAAAAAACATATTTTGCCTCCTTACTTTTTTGAACTACCTTCAAATTAGATGACAAGTAAATCTAAATAATAAAATAGATAATTTTCTAGAGTTTTTTAACTTAGTAGATTGGAGTAAAAAGGATAAACTCAATTATTTTTATGCTAATTTTTATAACTATCTAGAGTTTTTTAGTCTAGCTTGAAACAGGGAACTAGAAAAAGAAGATATAAAAAAGTTTTTTGAAAATAATAAGTATTTACAAATAAATAAAGAAGAACTAGAGCAAATTTATATCACCATAAATAAAAACTTTAGTATTGATGATTTTTGGGAGTTATTCTATGAGTGATATATTACAGACTTTTTTGAAAGTGTTTATTATTCTTATTATGAACTTTGAAATCATGATAAAGAGAAAAGAGTTATAATGAACACTTTATCGTATTTATACAATGTTTTATGAGATATTTTTGAAATAGATCAAAACATCTTAAACAAAAAACAACAAATATCTTTTGATAAATTCATAACTTCTTATTTTTACATCTGATTTATAGATATAGAATGAGTAACTTTTAAAGATAATAATCCTGTATTTAAAATAAAAATACTTCAAAAACTTTGAGATATTTTAGAAGAAATAGAAAATACAAGAGCTCTAATCCTAGATAAACTATTTGATGAAGCATACAAAGAAATAAGGATCAGAAAAAAGAACTGAGAACCACACTTACTAGAGGGAAGTCTAGAATTTGAATGAGATGAAAACAAGTTTGTAGAACTAAGAAAAAAGTATCCAAATTCAGAGATAAATACCAAAAACTACAAAGGAAAAACTCAAAAATACGAGATAAGAGAAAAACTTTGGCTTGATAATTCAAGTAAATAAATATAATGCACTTATATCTTATGAAATACTAAGATTCAAATACAGTGATAGAAAAGAGCCATTTTTGAAATAAAAAATAGGATTTCTACGAACTGTTAATCAATGCTTACAAATGAGCAAATCAGAAAAGCACTTTGAGATAGCTTTTCAAACCTAACAGAGCAAGAAGTAGAGCAATTGGGAATCCAAATGCTTAATTTTTGGTCAATGATTTTAGAAGATGAAGAGGTTTAATAGCCTCTTTTTCTTTGGATATTTTATCAACTATAGTTATACTGATAGATAACAAGTATAATTACTTTATTTTAAAAGAAAATATGAGAGAAACAGCGATAATATACTGTAGAAAGTCTACAGATAGAGAGGATAGACAAACTAATTCACTTGAGCACCAATTAAACAACTGTAGAAAATCAGCTGAAAACAATGGATTAGTAGTACTTGATGAGATTCAAGAAAGTGTAAGTGCAAAGACAGGATGAAAAAGAGCATGATTCAATAGGATGGTAGAAGAATGTAGCAAATGAAGAGTAGATTATATCATTATTGATGAAACAAAAAGACTTGCAAGAAATATAATGGATTCAGCTCTTATAATCTGACTCCTAGATAATAATCAAATTAAATGAATTATTACAACTGATAAGAAATTTGAAGCCAGTGATATATCTTCAAAATTTATGTTATTATTAGAACTATGAATATCTAAAATGGATAATGAGCATAGAAGTAAGGATATAAAAGCAAAAATGATAACAGCATTACACAGATGACAATGGTTATCAAAAGCAACTTTTGGTTACAGAAATGTATGACCAAAATGAAAAAGAGATGTAGAAGTAGTAGAGGAAGAAGCGAAACTTGTTTTAAATGCTTTTATAATGAGGAGTCAAAATAGAACACTTCAAGAAATATCTGACTTCCTAGAAGAAAAAACAAAAAAGAAATGGAACTGAGAAAGAGTATCAAAAATGCTTACTAATACGAAATATTACTGATTACAAAAATTTTGATGAGAAGAAGCCTTACTTGATAGTCCTTGATATAGACCACTGGTATCAAAGGAGCTTTTTGATAAGGTAAATAAAGTAACAAGAACAATACCATATAAAAAACAAGAATCACTTCCAAGATATTTTTCAAACATACTCAAAGATACAGATGGAAACAATTTATATGTTTATAAAACAAAATGACATATATATTACCATTGATGAAAAAATACATCGTATAAAATAAATATCAGCCAAAAACAGATATTTAAAGAAGTAGAGAAATATATTGATAACTACAACTTCCCAAAACCTTTTATAGCTTTATCAAAAGCAACTCTCAAAGAATACTACAAAGATAAGGTAAGTATGAGAGAAACTGATATGAGAAGAACAAAAAAAGAACTCACACAAGTAGAAGAAAGACTATCGAGTCTACTTGAGAAGTTCTTGGATAATGATATAGATAAAAAGACTTATGATGAAAAAAAGAAAACTTTATCAACTGAAAAAATACAATTAGAAGAATCTTACAATGCAATAAAGCAATGATATAACAATATTATAGAAATTATAGAAAACTTGTGCGAACTCGTAGAAAACCTGTCTGGTAGCTATAAAAATGGAAATGATGCTAAAAAATGAAAAATAATAAGAGCGATGCAGTGCGAACTCATTATAAACAACAAAAAAGAGCTTACTATAAAGGAAAGTAAGCTCTTTGAGATAATAAAATCTCTTAATTTTCAGTATTGGTACTCTCACGGGGAATTGAACCCCGGTCTCGACCGTGAGAGGGTCGCGTCCTAGCCACTAGACGATGAGAGCAGAAATTAATTTAAAACAGTAAAATTTATTTATAAAAGAAAATGGTAAAATGGTTTTTTATGAAAGGTATTCATTAAATTTTACCATTTTACCATTTTAATTTTACAATTTATTTAATCTTTGCAGCAACTTCTTCTTTTGTCATATCATGAATATCTGTAGTTACTCATGCAGCTCTTGCAGTTCAATCAAGTATTTTCATAGCTCAAGCAAGATCTTTTGCATTTAAATCAGGCATTTTTTGAGCAGCTAATTCTTTTAATTGATCAAAACTTAAGTGTCAAACTTTGTCCTTATGAGGAACTTTTGATCAACTTTTTAATTTCAATTTATCTTTTATCAAAACTCAAGCAGGTGGTTCTTTTACTACAAAATCAAAACTTTTATCTTCATATACACTTATAACAACTGGTAATAAAACTCACATTTTGTCTTTTGTTCTATCATTGAAAGCTTGAGTAAATTGAGGAATAGGTATTCAATGTTGTCCTAAAGCAGGTCCAACTGGAGGAGCAGGATTGGCTTGTCCTCATTTGATTTGCAATTTTATATATGCTTTTACTTTTTTTGCCATTAGTTTTAAATTAATAATTAATAATTAATAATTAATAATTTTAGATTATTAGTTATTATAATTTATTATCTTTAATTTTTAGTTTATATTTTCGGGAAAAAATACAAGAATTTAAAGGTAATAAAAAATTGTGTAGAAGCTCACGAGTTGCATTATACAAAATAATCAAATAAAATCAAACATTTTTTATTTGATTATTATTTTTTATTTCTTATAATTTGAAACTAGAAAAGTTTTATAGATAGTTAACGATATTCTTAAGCTTTTTCACTTTTATACCTTTATATTTTTATTATGGATTTAAATAAAGCACAAATTATAGGAAGACTTACAAATGATATAGAACTTAGAACTACTCCAAATTGACAAAGTGTTACTAGCTTTTCTGTTGCTACAAATAGAAATTGGACAGATTCTAGCGGTATGAAACAAGAACAAGCAGAATTTCATAATGTAGTTTTATGGTGAAAATTAGCGGAAATTGCAAGTCAATATTTACAAAAATGAAAAAGACTTTATATAGAATGAAGATTACAAACTCGTAATTGGGAAGCACAAGATTGAACAAAAAGATATAGAACTGAAATTATTTGAGACAATATGATTATGCTAGATAGTTTATGATCTAGTTGAGCTTGAACTTGAAATGAATCAAATTATTCAAATGAAAATGAAACTCCTGTTGTGAAAAAAACAGAAAGTAAAAAAGAAGAAGAAATCAATATAGAAGATATTCCTTTTTAGTTAAATAATTATTGAATAATTAAAAAAAGTTTTAGGATTTCCTAGAACTTTTTTTGTTTGTAAAAAAATAATATATTTTAATTAAATTCGTTTTAGTGTAAGTTTTACCATTAAAAATTTCATTAAAACAATCATGAAATATATTATAAGAAATTTTAACATATTTAATTTTTGCTTTCATACAAATTTTATATAAAATACTTCTAATATAATTTTTACTTATGAAAGTAGCAATTGTTTGTGATTGGATTAAGGATTTTTGATGAGCTGAGCTTGTTTTGAAAAACTTGATGGAAATTTATCCTGAAGCTGATATTTTTACTTCAGTTTTTTTTCAAGATAAAAATCCTATATTTAAAAATAAAAAAATAAAAACAAGTTTTATACAAAAAATTCCTTTTTTTGCAAAATCTCATAAATTAGCTCTTATTTTTAGACCGCTTGCTTTTGAAAGTTTTGATTTATCAAGTTATGATTTAGTTATTTCTAGTTCTTCAGCTGAAAGTAAAGGTATTATTACCAAACTTGAAACTATTCATATTTGTTATTGTCATACTCCAACTAGATATTTTTGGAGTCATTATCATGAATATATAAATATGATGGAATTTGGGATTCTAAATCCTCTTTGAAAATATCTTATGCCAAAAATTGTACATAAGCTTAGACAATGGGATTTTATAGTTAGTAAAAGAGTTGATTTTTTTGTTGCAAATAGTAAAAATACAGCTTCAAGAATAAAAAAATATTATAATAGCGCTTCAGAAGTAATTTATCCCTGAGTTGATTTTGAAGAATTTATTTTTGAAGAAAAAAAAGAAGATTTTTATTTATATGTTTGAAGATGCATTCCTTATAAAAAATTTGATTTATTAGTTGAAACATTTAATAAAAATAAGAAAAAATTAATTTTAGTTACAAACACAGAAAATAAACTTTACAAAAATTTGAAAAATAAATCTAATTCAAATATTGCTTGGCTATTAAATCCTGATAGAAAAAAAATAATTGAACTTTATTCAAAATCAAAGGCTTTTTTATTTCCACCTGAAGAAGATTTTTGATTAGTTCCAGTAGAAGCAATGGCTTCAGGAACTCCTGTTATAGCTTATAAAAAATGATGAGCTTTGGAAACAGTTTTAGATTGAAAATCTTGAATATTTTTTGAAGAACAAAATGCAGAGAGTTTAAATAATGCGATTAAAAGATTTGAAAAATTAAGTTTTGATTATAAATTTATAAGAAATTATGCAAAGAAGTTTAGTAGTGATAATTTCAAAAAAGAATTTATAGAATATGTTGAAAAAATTAACAAATTAAAAGATTAACAGATTGTAAATTAGGGGAAAGAGTAAAGAATATTAATTCAAGTTTTGTTCCTGAATAATAAAAAAATGTTATCTCGAGTGAAATCAAGAGTTCTGTCTGAGAATTAAATAATGATTTTTGAAAAGATGAAGAACAAATCCTTTATCAAGGGAAAAAAACGGATTTCTTTACTATGGTCGAAATGACAAAAAACTTTAAAGATTTGTAAAATATAAAAAGTTGAGACACGATTAATCGTGTCTCTAAGAAGGCAAAATTTTAAAAACATAACATAAAAAAATGAAACTTTTTAAAGAAAAAATTAATGATAACTTAGATAAAAAAAATCACTCTGATTCTCTTCGCAAACGAGAGAGGGGACAAAATTCCCCTTTGATAAAGAGCCTGTCCTGAGCTTGTCGAAGGAGGGTTAGGGGGATTTGTTCTAAAGACAAAAATTTTAATTCAAAAAAAGCTTTTAGTTTTGTAGAACTTCTTGTATGAATAACTATTTCTATGCTTTTGATGGTTTCTGTTTCTGTATTTGTGCAAAATGGAATGAAAAATATAAATCAACAAAAGTCAAACTTAGATAATAATATAAAAATAAAGCAATTTACAAAATTTCTTTATGAAAATATTGATTATATAGATAAAAGTTTTCCTATAAAAGAGTTTTCTTCAGGAATTTTATTTAAAGTTAATAAAAATTATGATAAATGATGATTTGCTTATATTTGAGAAACACAAATAAATAATTTTTTTTGTAGCGCAGGAAGTGATTTTCCTCAAACAAAACATATAATTATAAAAAACTTTGTTCCATTTGAATGAGAAAATTGAGATATATTTAACTGAAAAAATTTTAATTCATGATCAGTTTCTACAAATATGTTTGCTTGACTTGTTGATTCTAATTCTTGAATTCTTATTTGACCAACAGATATTGCTTTTGATTTAAAAATTTATATTAGCGATACATTATGAAATAGTGTTTATTTTACTACCACACCAAATGATAAAACAAAATATAAAAAAATAGTTTGAAATGAAATATTTTGAGATGAATTTGAAGAATGAACAAATTGAACTTGAATTTATCTAAATAATCCTACTTGACTTGAAGTTATAGACAATAAATTACTTATAAGTGATACTCTAAATGATAGGATTTTATATCTTGATTTAAGTGATAATAAAATTTACACATTTCTTTGAAGAGAAGATTGATTAAAAGAACCTACGTGACTTTATTATGATTCTAGCAATGCAACTTTATATATTTCAAATTCATGAAAAAAAGAAATTTTAGCATATAGTTCAACTTGAGCTTTTCAAAATTCTTTAAATATTAATTTCAAAGCAAAAAATAGTTTTACAGCAAATAAAGTAGTTTTTACTTTTTTAAATGATTCAAGCGGTAATATTGTAATTACTTGACCAACAAATACTTGAAGTTTTATATTTCCAAGTTGACAAAATGTAGATTTTTTGACTTGAAGTGAAAATAAATTAAGTTATTATTTTGCTGATTATATTAATGGACCTAGCTTATATAATTGATGTAATTGAAATTGAATATTTTTATCAGAGATAGGAGATTTTCCTTATAAAATAAGTAATTGTAATGTCGTTAGTCATACTTGAAACATATATAAATGAAATATTTTAAATACTTTTGCTTCTTGAATAGATTATAATATTAAAATAAATAATTTAACTTGATCAAATTTAGATACGACTTGAGTGTATTATGTAAATTTAGAATTTTTTAAAAATTGAAACAAAGTTTATTGAGATTATTTTCCTTATTATGTAAAGTGAGATAATAATTTATTTACAAAAGATGATAATACTTTGCGAGTTTTGACTTGATCATTTATTTATCCAACTTGAATTTATAAAGAATGAGGAAATATAGTTTTTAATGATTTTTTTAAAAGAAAAAAATTTAAGATAAATTCTGATTTAAGTATTTCTGAAAATTGAAGTTTAACTGATTTTAATTTTCCTTCTTTAGCTTTAAATTCTAAAATAGATACAATTTTATCATCACCAATAAAAAGCTCAGAGATAAAATATGAAAATAATATGGCAAATATTTATTTTGATTATTATAGAAATTTTGAGTGTTATGGTGAATTATGACAAAATATAACAAAAGAGTTTATTTTGAAAAAATAAAAAACTTTGTTGGTACAAAGTTTTTTCAAAAAAGGAAACAAAATTAATATTTATGTGTAAGATAATATTTTAATCATTATACACATAATTAATTCACTCTTTTATAACAAGATAATCGTGTTCTTCTGACTTTATGTCTTCCATATTTTGTTTATCTTCATCTTTTATATTATCAAGACTTTCAAGTTTAGATATTTCAACTTTTAGTTGCTCCTTTTCTATAAGTAAATTTTTCTTTTCAAGTTCTAACTGTCTTATATTAAAACCTTTAGTTGCGTTTACATTTATTGTCCAAATATAGTATATAAGTAGAACAAAGATAAAGCTAATCATTATTATGTAAGTGAAACTTATATCATATTTGATGTTTTGCTTTTGTGTCCATCTTTTTGATATAAAAGGTTTCTTATCTTCACTCAAAACTATTTTTGGATGCATAAATTGTAATTTGGATTAAAGGATAAATTATACTTTTATTGCTCATCTAGCTTTTGCGCTTCTTGATCTAGGGTTTATTTTTTCTTCTATTTCACTCGGTATAATCGCTTTTTTGTTAATTAATTTCAATCTTTTTTTATGTTTGCATGTACAAAATAAATCTTTACATATACAATTTTTTGTTTCATCTCTAAAAATATTTTTTACTATTCTATCTTCAAGAGAATGAAAACTTATAACAAATATAACTCAATTTTTTTCTAATAATTCAATCGCATCTTTTAAGGAAATTTCTAAATTTTCTAATTCTTTGTTTGTTTCAATTCTAAGAGCTTGGAAGATTCGAGCTTTTGTTTTTGGGTCTTTACTTATTTTTTCTAGAAAATCCGCTAAATCTTTTGTAGTATTAAATTTGAAATCGGTTTTTCTTATTTCATTTATTTTATTTACTATTTTTTTACTTAACGGATCTTCTCAATAAGTTTTAAAAACTCTCAATAAATCTTTTTCTTTGTATGTGTTAATTATTTCGGATGCTTTAATTCAAGAGTTTGTATCAAATCTCATATCAAGAGGTCATTCAAATCTAAAACTAAATCATCTTTCTTTCTCGTCTATATGTAAACTTGAAATTCATAAATCATAATATATTCAAGTTATTTTTTTTATTTTTAATTTTTCTAGTTCTTTTTTTAAGTTTAGAAAATTAGAATTTATAAATATTTTTTCTACATCATCATTTAAATTTTCTAAATTTTTCTTTGCTAATTCTAAATTTCTTATGTCAGCATCAAATCCTATAAAGATATCTCATTTATGCATTTTTTTTATAATTTCTTTTGCATGTCAAGCAAGTCATAAAGTGCAATCAACAATTATATTTTGCTTATCTTTCTCTATTTTTATGTAAGAAACTAATTCATTTAAAAGAACTGGTATATGTTTTTGTTCCATTTTTAGTTAATTTTGTTAAAAAGTTGTAAATAACTAAAAATTTTTCCCTCAAAATAAGTAATCTATAGTTTATTTGTATTCTTTTTTTTTCTTTTGTCAAAATAAAGTAAAAAAAAGGACTGGACAATTTTATTAAAAATATTTTACTTTAAAATAAAGGATATTTTTATGTTTTTAACATTTTACTAACTGATGCTTTTTGAATGTTAAAAACTAGTATTTTTTTGAAAAAAAATTGCTATAAATTTCATATTTTTAAACTTTATATTTACATTTATTATAGGGAAAAATATTTGAAAAAAATATATAAATAATTAAAATAAGAAAAAATTTATAAAAAAATAAAAAATGTTAAATATAAAAAATTTAAAAGTAAATGTTTGAGAAAAAGAAATATTGAAGTGACTTAGTTTAGATTTTGAAAAGTGAAAAAATTATTTGATTTTATGAAAAAATTGAAGCTGAAAGTCTAGTTTAGTAAATTTTTTGATGTGAAATCCAAAATATGAATTCAAATCTGGAAATGTAAAATTTAATTGAAAAAATCTTCTTGATATGTCAACAAGTGAGAGATCTTTGGCTTGAATTTTTTTGTCTTTTCAACATATTCCAGAAATTCCTTGAATTAAATTAAGCGAATATTTGAGAACTATTTATAATAATAGTAAAAAAGCTGAAAATCAAGAATTTATGAAGAAAAATATTTTAGATAATAATACAAAATTTAAAGAATTTAAATGATTATCTCCATTTTTATTTAAAAGATTTATAAAAAAATACTTGGAAGATTTATCTATCTCTGAAGAATTTTTAGATAGGGAATTAAATGTTGGATTTTCAGGTTGAGAAAAAAGAAAAATAGAGATTTTACAAGCAAGACTTATTGAACCAAAATATATATTTTTTGATGAAATTGACTCAGGTCTTGATTTAGATGCTTTTAAACAAGTTATTTCTTTGATTTCAAAGATTAATAACAAAGATAATTCTATAATTATGATTACTCACAATTTTAAAGTAATTGATTATTTAAAATTTGATAAAATTTATGTTTTTAAAGATTGATTTTTAGATAAATCTTCTTGAATAGATATTCTCGATGAAATAAAGAAAAAATGATTTAATTAAAATATTATGCAAAAAGAAAATATTTGGCTGTTTAGCGATGAAGTTAAATACAAAAACGAACTTGAGTCTTGAATAAGTAAAAAACTTATTAGACAAATTTCTAAAGCGAATAGTGAACCAAAATGGATGCTTGAACTTAGATTAAAAGCATTTGAAATATATAATTCAAAAAATTTTCCAAAATGGTGACCAAATTTGGAAAAACTAGATTTGGATAGTATTTATTATTTTGCTAAACCAATTTGAGCTTGAGAAAATAAAACTTGGGAAGAAGTTCCTGAAAATATAAAACAAACTTTTGACAAACTAGGCATTCCTGAAGCAGAAAAGAAATTTTTAGCTTGAGTTTGAGCACAATATGACAGCGAGGTAGTTTATCATAATTTAAAAGAAGAATTAAAACAAAAATGAGTTGTTTTTGAAGATATGAGTGAAGCTTTGAAAAATCCAAAATATGAAAAATTAATAAAAAAATATTTTTCAAAATCTATACCATTGTGAGATCATAAATTTGCAAGCCTACATTATGCTGTTTGGAGTTGAGGAACTTTTTTATATGTTCCAAAAAACTTAGAAATAGATGAACCTTTGCAGTCGTATTTTAGGATGAATGTGAAATCTGGATGACAATTTGAGCATACAATAATTGTTTTGGAAGAAAATAGTAAAGCTCATTATATAGAATGATGTAGTGCTCCAAAATATGATAAAAACTCGCTTCATGCTTGATGAGTTGAGATTTTTGTTTGAAAAAATGCTTCTATGAGATATAGTTCAGTTGAAAACTGGAGTTTAGATACATTTAATTTAAATACAAAAAGAGCAATTTTAGAAGAAAATGCAAAAATTGAATGGGTTTGATGAAATATGTGAAGTAATACTACTATGCTTTATCCTTGTAGTGTTTTAAAATGAGATAATTCAAGAGCACAACATTTGTGAATTGCTTTTGCAAATGAGGGACAAAATCAAGATACATGAGCCAAGGTAATTCATATTTGAAAAAATACTTCTTCTAAAATACTTTCAAAATCTATTTCTAAAAATTGATGAATTTCAACTTATAGATGACTTGTAGATATAAAAAAACAAGCAATATGAAGTGTATCAAAAATAGATTGTGATTGACTTATTATTGATGAAAAATCTGTAAATAATGCAATTCCTGATATAAAAGTTGCTAATTCTAATTCTACAGTTGCTCACGAAGCTAGAGCTTGAAAGATAAATGATGAATTTATGTTTTATCTTATGAGTCGTTGAATTAGTGAAGAAGAAGCTACATCTTTGGTTGTAAATTGATTTTTAAGTCCAATTATGAAAGAATTGCCTTTAGAATATGCAAGTGAGATGAATGTGCTTATAAGTATGGAATTTGAATGAGGATTTTAGTTTTACTTTAAAAGTTTTTTATTTATGCTTATAACAAAAAATTGATTTTACATAATAAATGATAAAAGTGATAATATAATTCAAATAGAAGCTTGAGTTTATGTTTTTATATTTTTGTCAAATACTTCAAAAGATTTTATTTTCAGATTAAAAAAAGATTCAAAACTTGATTTTTTTTCTTTTTTTCATGAAAAATCGAGTTCTAATTTGGAGTTTTATCAAAATGAAGATAATTCAAATTTAAAAGTAAAAAATATGTTTTTTACAAGTTCACATAATTTAGAAAATATTTTAAAATCAAAAATTTCATCAAATAATTCAACTAGCAATATAGAAAATATTTGAATAGTTAAAGGTAAAAAATTAAGTTTAGATTCAAGTATAGAAATAGAACAAAATTGTAAAAAAGTTAAAGCAAATTTATCTCAAAAAAATATTTTTATATGAGAAAATTGAGAGATAAGATGACTACCAAAACTTTTTGTCAAATCAAATGATGTAAAAGCAAGTCATTCTTTTAAAATTGAAAAAATAGATACAGAAAAGTTATTTTATCTTAAATCAAGATGAATAAATGAAAATGAAGCAATATTTATGCTTATAAAAAGTTTATTTATAAAAAATTTTTCATGTATAAAAATGCTTGATAAGCAAATTTTTCAAAAAACTTACAATGATTTTTTGACTTTAAATAAATAGACTATAAAATATTATAAACTTGTAAGTATTTTTTAATTTTTAAATGATGAATATAAAAAAAGATTTTCCTATACTAAAAAATAATCCTTGAATTGTATATTTAGATTCAACAGCTTCTAGTCAGAAACCAGATTATGTAATTGATTGAATAAAAAATTATTTAGAAAATGATTACAGTAATATTCATAGATGAGCTTATAGTTTAGCAGAAAAATCTGAAGAATTATATGAAAAAAGTAAGAAAAAAATGGCGGAATTTTTGTGAGCAGAATCTTGGAGAGAAATTATTTATACTGCAAATGCAAATTATGCTTTTAACTTAATTGCTTGAAGTTTGAAAAGATCAGGTTTTTTTAAAAAATGAGATAAAGTTTTGGTAAGTATTGTTGAGCATCATGCAAATATTGTTCCTTGGTTAATTTTGAAAGAAGAAATTTGAATAGAAATTGATTATATAAATATAAACAAAGATTATAGTTTAGATTTAGATGATTTAAAAAATAAATTGGATAATAAAGTAAAAGTTGTTTCTTTGACTCAAGTTTCAAATGTTACATGACAAATTTTTGATTTAGAAGAGATTTGAAAGATAGTAAAGAAATGAAAAATTGACTGGCAAAAAGAAGAAAATTTTAAAAATTTTACTGCTCCTTTTTTTATAGTTGATGCTAGTCAAAGTTTTCCACACTTTAAACTTGATGTAAAAAAATTAAATGCTGATTTTGTTGTTTTTACGGGACATAAATTTATGGCGGATTCTTGAATCTGATGATTTTATGGAAAAAAAGAAATTCTTGAGAAATTAAAACCTATTTTTTCTTGATGATGATCAATTGCTTGGGTTAAAAAATTTGAATATAAAGATAATAATTCTTTGCCAGAAAAATTTGAAACATGAACTCCAAATATGACTTGAGCTGTTTCTATTTTAAAAGCTTTGGAATATATAGAACAAATTTGATGATATGAAAAAGTAGAAAAAATAGAAAAAGATTTGCTAGAATATAGTATAAAAAAATGGAAAGATTTTAAGAAAAAAAATAGTATAAAAATATTTTGAAGTCTAGAATCAAAAAATAGAGTTTGAGTTTTTAGTTTTTCAGTTCCTTATATTCATAGTATTGATATAGCTGAAGAACTTGCTGAAAACAATATTTGCATAAGAGCTGGTCAACATTGTGCTGAACCATTTTTAGAAAGTAATAATTGTAATCATACTTGTAGAATGAGTTTGTATATTTATAATGATAAAGATGATATAGATAAATTTTTTAAATATTTAGAAAAAGCTGTAAATAAATTATTACAATAAAAAAGATTTGAAATTTCTTCAAATCTTTTTTATTTGCATATTATGAATTATTTTAATTCTACTTCTGCTCATTGTTCAGTTAATTTTGCTTTCATTTCTTCAGCTTCTTCTTTTTTAACATCTTTTTTGATTTCTCATCCATTATCAGCTAAACCTTTAGCTTCAATTAATCAAAGTCCAGTAATTTCTCTTAAAACTTTAATTACAGCTATTTTATTTGCTCAAGTTGATTTAAGAATAACATCAAAACTTGATTTTTCTTCAGCTCAAGCATCAGCTCAAGCAACAGCTCAAGCTACAGCAACAGGAGCGGCAGTAACTCCAAATTCTTCTTCCATAGCTTTTACTAAATCATTTAGTTCAACTATAGTAAGATCTTTAACCATATCCATAATTTTTTTAGAATTTCATGTTAATTCAGACATATATAAATAAATTAAAAAATAAAATTTAAAATTCAAAATTTTAGAATCTTAGAACTTTAGAATTTTAAAAATATAAACTAAAAATCTAAAGCCTAAAAACCTAATAATTCATTTTTCTAACTAATTAATAGCTAGTTCCCAAATATTTCAAAACTCTGAAATATTTGGAATTAGGTATCAATTATTCAGCTTTTTCTTCTTTAACTTCTTCGGTTTTTTCTTCAGTTTCTTCTTTTTTAGTTTCTTTATTTTCATCAGTTTTTTCCTCTACTTTTTTATCATCGTTTTTTGTTTCAGCTTTTTCTTCAGTCTTAGCTTCTTTTGCCTCTTCTTTCTTTTCTTCAACTTTTTCTTTTTCTACTTCTTTAACTTCTTCAATTTTAGTTTCTTTTTCAGGAGTTTCTTTTTTCTCTTCAGTTTCTTTCTTTTTAGTTTCTTTTACTTCTTCAACTTTTTCCTCTTTTTTTTCTTCAGTTTCTTCTTTCTTTTCTTCTTTTTTAGGAGCAGGTTTTGATCACAAAGTTTCAATTCATTCATCATTTAATTTCTTGCTTGCTGCATCAAAAAATCTTGCAAGAGCTGAAATAGGAGATAACATACTTCATACAAGTCTTCATAATAATACATCTTTGCTTGGAATAGATGCTATATTTGAAGTATCTTCTGCATTTTTAAGTTCTCATTCGATATATGATCAAGCCCAAACAACTTTTGGATCTTTTTTAAAAGATTTTATGAAATCGTTAACTTTTCCTAATCAAGCTATTGCATCATCATTTGAACACACAACAGCAATCTGACCATTTAACATAGAATCTTCAAGTTCTATATTGTAAACTTCTTTAAAAGCAATTTTTATAAGAGTTTTTTTAGCTAATGTAAAGCTAGTATTTACTTCTCTTAAACTTTTTCTTAAATTTGTAATTTCATCTACTGTCAATCAGTTATTTGTAGTAAAAGAAACAGATTTAGCTTCTTTTATACTTTTTTTTAGATTTTCCAGTATATCAATTTTTTGACTTTTCGATACTGCCATAATAGTTAATTAATAATTAATAGTTAATAATCAATAATTTAAATTATTAATTATTTTATTTTTTTAAATAAAAAAATCTCTTTGTATAAAGACAAAGAGAATTAAATTTATAAAAATAATTTCACTTCATCTCGGCAGGTCTTACATATTGCCTACTGTCTACGACTAAGTAAAACAATTATATGTAAGATTTTTTAAAAAGCAAATTTATTTTGATAAAAAATTGAATTACATTGACTTTTTGTAAAAAACAATTAAATTATAATTTATTTTTAATTTTTATTCATGTCTATAGAAAACGATTTTCCTTCAATAAAAACAAATACGATTGAATTGGAAACTTGACTTTATCCAAATTGAAAAGTTGAGGACTTTTGTAAAATAAGAATTCCTTGAGAAGAATTTGATGAAGATAAAGATTTTTTTAGTGAAGAAAATAAGAAAAAAGTATTTTGAGATAATTATAAAAGTGAAAATATAATAGAAACAAATATTGACTGAAAAAATAATAAAGTAAAAATACCTTCAATTATTATTTGATGAATGTGAACAAATGTGTCATCTGCAAGTTTGATTGAAGCAATGAATAAGCTTTGATTTGCTTGACATTTATCATCTATTTGAATTTGACTTTATTATTTTTATGAAAAATATAGAGAATTATTTAGTGATAATTTTACTTGGAATAATGATTTAAATAATATTATAAACAATGAATTTGATTCTATATTTAAAGATGAATTATGATTAAGTGAAGAATTTATAAAAAAACATTTTTTTGAATGTGAAGAATTATGATTTGAAATAAATGAAGATTGAAAAAAATTAAAAAACATAGGATTTAATTGAGAATTGTGAAAAGAAAAAATTATGAGAATGATGGATTTGATAGCTATTTATAAAAATATAAAAAATTTAAAAAATGCTTGAAATACAGTTGGAATTAACTGTATGTATAAAACAAGTTCTTATATTGCTGCTTTGAAAATTTCAATAATTTCTTGAATTGACTATATTACAACAGCGGCTTGAAATCCTGAAATAAATCCAAAGGAATTTCTAAAAGATTTTTTTAAAGATTTTACAAATTTATGAAAAGACTTTGATTTGCCTGCATTTTGATTGCTTGTTTCTTCTTGAAATAAGAGAATTTTTAAGGACTTAGATTATGATTATTATATTTTTGAAGAATGAGAAAAAGCTTGATGACATATAATAAGATTGGGAAATAAATATGATGAATTAGAAAAAATAAAACTATTATTTGAAAAATCTTGAAAAAAAATGCCTCCGGTTTATGCAGCATGATGAGTTTCTACAAATAAAGAGATAAAAGAAGCATTTGATGCTTGATTTAGTTGAGTTCAAATTTGAACTTTGTGAGCAGTTTCTAGTGAAGCTTGTGATTTTAATTGAAAAGAATTTAAAGAATCCCTTATTTGATGAAATCATTTATGAGAAAATACAGAAATTGATGAAAAGTTTTTTGAAGAAGTAAAAAAAGTAAAAAATGCTTTTGAAAAAATTGTTTTAGATTTTAATACTCAAATATTGCATATTTTAGAACTAAATAAAGAATCTCCAGAAATAAAAAAATTGAAAGATTATTTGTTTAAAATAATTTATAATGATTTTTTTGATGAAGAAATACAAAACTTTGAAGAATTACCAGAAATGGAAAAAGATTATTACAATAAAATAAAAGAATTTTTTTATACAAAATATGATTGAAATATTCAAGAAATAACAAAAATGTTTAGAAACTTATGAAATTCAAAAAAATTTTTGAAAGAATTTGATAAATTTGTTGAAGAAAATGATAAATTACCAACACATTTGGTTTTTGATAGTAGCGTATGATTTCCTTGAAGAACAAAAATTGTACATAAACTTTATGAAGTTATTGCCTGAAAGATTAAATCAAACTGATGTGTTAATTGTTTAACTGATTGTATTCTTGCTTGAAGATGAAATATACGAGAAAGTAGATGATCAACATTTTGTATATCTGATCGGCTAAATTATCTAAATAAAGAAAAACATTTATCATTTTCGTGAAAAAGTACAGTTCCTTATAATGAAATCAGACCAATTAAAGATATAATGGCTTATTTAATGTGAACTTATATAGAAAGATAACTTTTTTAAATTATTAATTGAAATATATTAAGCATATAAACTAAAACATTTTTTTAATAAAATTAAAATGATAATAAAAAAATATAATTGAAAAATCACTCAATTTATGTAAAATTAAATTGTTTAATTATAATAAATAAAAATGTCAATTATTGATGAATTGGAAAATGCCATTGATATAATTGATTTAGTATGAAAATATGCTAAATTAAAAAAAGCTTGAGCAAATTACAAATCTCTTTGTCCTTTTCCATGACACAATGAAAAAACTCCTTCTTTTGTTGTTAGTCCAAGTAAACAAATTGCTTATTGTTTTTGATGTCACAAATGATGATGAGCAATTAAATTTATTATGGATATAGAAAATTGTGAATTTAAAGATGCGGTTGAAATTCTTTGAAATTTAACTTGAATAAAAGTAAATTCTTTTCAAAACAAAAGTGAAACAGAAATAAAAGCAGAAAAAAGTCTCTACAGTCTTTATAAATTAGTAAATTCTTATTATAAAACTAGACTTGATAAATATCTGAATATAAAAAAGTATTTTTTTGATAGATGATTAAATGCTGAAAGTTTGGATATTTTTTCTTTGTGATATAGTGATGATTGAATTAGTTTGTATAATTTTTTAAAAGATAGATGATTTGATGATTCTATCATAAAAGAATCAAATATTTTCCTTGATTTAGCAAGAAGAAAAGATAAATTTATCTGAAGAATTATTTTTCCTATAAAAAATCATAGATGAGATGTTGTAGCTTTTGCTTGAAGAATTCTTGATAAATGAGAACCAAAATATATAAATTCTTCAGTTTCAAAAATATATGATAAATCAAATATTTTGTATGGATTTCATGAAGCTAGAAATGAAATTACAAAAAAAGATTTTGTTATAATCACAGAATGATATATGGATACTATAAGTCTTCATCAATACGGTTTTAAAAATACTCTTGCAGTTTCTTGAACAGCTTTAACTGAAAAACATTTAAAATTATTAAAAAGATTAACTCGTAAAATCTATCTTTGTTTTGATTGAGACAAAGCATGACAGCAAGCTACAAAACTTGCTTTGGAACTTCTGAAAAATAAATGATTTGAAGTAAAAATTATAATTTTGCCTTGATGAAAAGATCCAGATGACTTGCTGAAATCTGGGGAAGATTTTCAAAATTTTATAGAAACGGCAGTTTCTCCTGTTGTTTATTATCTTAAAAATAGTGATATAAATTTAAAAAGTATAGATGATAAAAAAAATAGTTTAAAAGAAATTCTTGAAATTCTCAAAACTTATACTGACAATATAGAAAAAGATTTTTATATAAAAGAAATTTCCAAAATTTTGGATATTCCAACAAATTTGATTTATGAAGAATTAAATAAAATTCCAAATAAAAGGGAGGAAAAACAAGAAGAAGAAGAAAATATTTTTAATATAACAAGTGAAGACTATGCTATAGCTTATATTTTGATTGATGAAACTTTTAGAGAATATTTTATGGAAAATTTAGCTTTCAAGGATTATTTATGATCAAATCTTAAAAGTGCATTGGAAGATAAAGATTTTTTGAAAAAACTTAGTTTAGAAAAAAAAGAGTTTTATAGATGACTTTCTTTGGAGCAAGAAGAAAAAGATTCAACTATGAATATAGAAAAAATTAAACTTGATATTAAAAAACTTTGTAAAAAAATAGATTTAGATATATATAAAACTAAATTAAAAGAGTTAAAAGAAGAAATGTTGAAGGATAAAAATAATAAAAATTTAGAAATAGAATATATTAAATTAGTAGGAAAAGCTAAAAAATTGGGAATTAATTAATTTGATTAATTTAGTTAATTTGATATAAATAAAATATAACTATTTACTAATTTCTAAATTATGCATTGTCCAAAATGTAAAAATGAAAGCACAAGAGTTTCTGATTCTAGACTTGCTGAAAATGGAAAACTTGTAAAAAGAAAAAGAGAATGTGAAAATTGTTTTCACAAGTTTACAACTTTTGAAAGAATAGAATTTCCTAAGTTTTTTGTTCTTAAAAATAATGGTAAAAAAGAACTTTATAATAGAGATAAATTAGAAGATTCTATAATAAAAGCTTGCAATAAAAGATTTATAGATTTGGATAGAATAGAACAAATGATAATTGATTTAGAAAATTCTTGGGCTTCAAATAAAAAAGCAATTTCAAGTAAAAGAATCTGAAAAGATATACTTGATGAATTGAAAAAATTAGATGAAGTAGCATATATAAGGTACGCTTCAGTTTATCATAATTTTATGAATAAGGATGATTTTTTAAATTTTATAAATCCATCAAAAGAATCTTAAAAAATTTAAAAGTAAAATTTTTTATGTTTATACCAAAGAAAATATCTGAATCATTAGTTGCTGCAAACCCTTATTTAAAAGTTATGAATAAAAAATTCGTTGACAAAGAAGGAAGGGAAAGTAATTTTTTGATAACATCTCACAACAAGAAAAAATCTATCTGAACTTTTATTATGCCAATAACAGAAGATGATAAGATTATATATTTAAAAGAGTACCGATATGGACCAGAAAAAATTGTAATTAATTTTCCAGTATGAATGCTTGATGATGGATTGTCTGAACTTGATAATTGTAAAAAAGAACTTAGAGAAGAAACAGGATATGAAAGTCAAGATATTGTATTTTTATGAGAAAGTATAGTAGAAAATTATTTTGAATGATCAGTAAAATATTATATTGCAAAGTGATGTAAAAAAACTTCTAATCCAAAATATGATTTTTCTGAAAAAATCGAAGTGTATTCTTGCTCTCCAGAAGAATTTGAGAAAATGATTTTAAATTGAGAAATACTATCAAGTAAAACTTGTTATTGTTTCTTTTTAGCAAAAAGTATGTGATTTCTTTAATTTTTTGAAATTTAAATTGTATAAAAATCTAGTACAATAAAAAAATATTTTAGCTTAAAATAAAGATAAATTAAGTATAAATATATTTCCCATAAATAATAAAAAATAAAGTCAAGTTGAAATATTTAAATACTTTTGATTTTATTAAATAACTATATATAGTGAATTTATATAAAATATTTTACTACATATAGTTATTTTTTATGAAATTTTATAAGGTTAAAAAAAGAAATTGAAGTTTTGTCAGTTTTGATGAAACTAAAATTAGTGATGCTATAAAAAAAGCTATTGAAGCTGTGGAATGAGAAGATTTTTCTGAAGTTAATAAATTAACAAAAAAAGTATTGAAATTATTACACGAAAAAGTTGGTGAAAATATACCGAATGTTGAGCAAATTCAAGATTGTGTGGAAGAAGTTTTGATTAAATCAGGTCATGATAAAGTAGCTAAAGCCTATATTCTTTACCGCCAAAAAAGGTATGAATCAAGAACTAGTGAATCAGTTGTAGTTGATGTATGAAATACAATGGATGAATATTTACATAGATCTGATTGGAGAGTAAATGCTAATGCAAATTCAGGATATAGTTTATGAGGTTTGATTTTAAATGTTTCTTGAAAAGTTACAGCAAATTATTGGCTTAGTTACGTTTATCCAAATGAAATTTGAGATCTTCATAGAAACTGAGATTATCACATACATGATTTAGATATGTTTTCTTGATATTGTGCTTGATGGAGCTTAAGACAATTACTTGAAGAATGATTTAATTGACTTCCAAATAGATTAGAGTCTTCTCCTCCAAAAAACCTGCAAGCTGTTGTAAATCAGATGATTAATTTTTTATGAACTTTACAAAATGAATGGGCTTGAGCTCAGGCATTTTCAAGTTTTGATACATATTTAGCTCCATATATTCATAAATATAAAGAGTGAGTAAAACAAGAATTAAAAAAGATTGATGCAAAATTTAAAGATAAAAAAGAAGAAGAAAAATTTATTTATGACAAAACATATAAATATGTAGTTCAACAAATGCAAAATTTTGTATTTGGATTAAATGTTCCATCAAGATGGGGAACTCAAACTCCATTTACAAATATAACTTTGGATCTTGTTTGTCCAGAAGATTTAAAAGATAAAGCATTGTTTTTATGAGGAATTGAAGCTTGATATTATAAAAAGAAATATTGAGAATTACAAGAAGAAATGGATTTATTAAATAAAGCACTTTTGGATGTGTATATAACTTGAGATGCTAAATGAAATGTTTTTACTTTTCCTATTCCTACTTACAATATTACAGAAGACTTTAATCGGAATGCGCCAATTGTTAATGAAATTTTTGAAATGACAGCAAAATACGGACTTCCATATTTTCAAAATTTTGTTTGAAGTCAATTTAAAAAAATAAAAGATAAAGATTGAAAAATAAAAAAAGTAAGAAATGAAGAAGCATATACTCCATGAGCTGTTAGAAGTATGTGTTGTAGATTACAACTTGATTTAACAGAGCTTTTAAAGAGATGAAATTGACTTTTTGGTTCAGCTGAAATGACTGGAAGTATTTGAGTTGTAACTCTTAATTTAGCAAGAATTTGATATAATTTTAAAGGAGATAAAGAATGATTTCAAAAAAGATTACTTTATCTTATGAATCAAGCTAGAACTTCTTTAGAATTAAAAAGAAAAGAATTGAAAAAATGGTTAGAAAGATGACTTTTTCCTTATACAAAAAGATATCTTAGAAGTTTTAGAAATCATTTTTCTACAATTTGAATTAATGGTATGAATGAAGCTATTTTAAATTTTACTAACTGAAAAGAAGACATTTCTACAAAGGCTTGAAAAGAATTTGCTATAGAAATGATGGATTTTATGAGAGAAAAACTTAAAGAATATCAAGAAGAAACATGAAATCTTTATAATTTAGAGGCAACTCCAGCAGAATGAACAACTTATAGATTTGCTAGAGAAGATAGAAAACAAATTCCTGATATAATTCAAGCTTGAACAGATGAAGCTCCTTATTATACAAATTCGACACAACTTCCAGTATGATTTACAGATGATGCTTTTGAAGCCCTTGATTATCAAGAAGATTTGCAATGTAAATACACAGGTTGAACAGTTTTACATTTGTATCTTTGAGAAAAAGTTACTGATTGAGAAGCTTGCAAAAAGCTTGTAAAAAAAGTTATAGAAAATTATAGATTACCATATATTACAATAACACCAACTTTCTCAATTTGTCCTAAACATGGTTATATATCTTGAGAACATGATTATTGTCCAATTTGTGATGAGGAAATTTGATATACTTGAGAAAAAAATGATATAGAAACAAGAAAAAAATATACTGCAAAAAATCCCAAAAAATGAAAGACTAGAGAACATATTTTAAATTAAGTTTTTAAATATAGATCTAAAAAATCTATAATTAATATTATTTTTATTTTTTAATTATTTTAAATTATGGCAACTATGACAGAAGTAAAAACTCCTTTACAAAGAACTAAATGTGAAATTTATACTAGAGTTATGTGATATTATAGACCTGTTACTAATTTTAATATTGGTAAAAAATCAGAATTTTATTCAAGAACTTATTTCAATGAAGATAAATCATTGAATTCTAGATTTATAAATTGTTATAGTTGAGGACAATGCTAATATCTGCAATCAAAAAAACTACACTTCTTGATTATCCATGAAAAATAGCTTGTATTATTTTTACAGCTTGATGCAATATGAGGTGTAGTTTTTGTTATAATAGCGAATTTGTTATTCCTTCAGAGATAAAAAAACAAAAAGATTTTATTCCTGAAGAAATTTTTTTTAATTTTTTAGAAACAAGAATTTGAATTCTTGATTGAGTTGTGATTTGTTGATGAGAACCTACAGTTCACAAAGATTTGTATGGTTTTATAAAAAAAATAAAAGAAATGTGATTTCTTGTTAAACTTGATACAAATTGAAGAGATTCAAAGATTATAAATAAATTAATTGAAGAAAAATTAGTTGATTATATAGCAATGGATATAAAAAATTCTTTTGAAAAATATAGTGAAACAACTCAAGTAAAAGAAAACTTAAAAAATTATGAAAAAAGTATAAATATAATAAAAAATTCTTGAATAAGTTATGAGTTTAGAACGACACTTGTAAAATGATTACATGATTTGGAAGATATGAAAAAAATTTGAAAACTTTTATCTTGAGCAAAAAGTTATAATTTACAGAATTTTAAAGCTTGAAAAACTTTGAAAGAGGATTTTAATTGAAAATCTTTTTCAAAAAAAGAATTAAAAGAATTTGAAAAAATAGCTAAAAAATATATAAAAGATGTAAAAATTAGAGAATATGATGAATAAAATATGATAAAATGAAAAAATGAAGAAACTATAAAATAATAATTTCTTTTAATCATTTTTTATGAAAAGAGCTGATTTGTAGTAATATACAATTTATAGAAATAATTGATTTCAACCAGTTTAATAGATACTTTATAAGTATCTTTTTTATTAATTTTTTTGGAATTTAGAATTATTTCATTATACTAGTCAAGATTATTTTTTAATAGAAAAATATGAAATTTAATTTAGATAATTTAGTTTTGGAATACGAAAATCTTGAAAAAGAACTTGCAGATCCAGAAGTATTTAAAGATCAAAAAAAAGTAAAAGAAATATCTCTAAAGAAAAAAAATTTGGAAGAATCTGTGAATTTGTATCAAGAATATAAAAAATTAAACAATGCTTTGGAAGAAGCAGAAGAAATGCTTAACTCTTGAGATACTGAGATGAAAGAATTAGCTCTTATGCAAAAAGAAGAATCTATGCAAAAAATAGAAGATTTAGAAGAAAAATTAAAAATTGCACTTTTGCCAAAAGATCCAAATGATGAAAAAAATATAATAGTTGAAGTTAGAGCTTGAACTTGATGAGAAGAAGCTGCATTGTTTGCTTGAGAATTAGCAAGAGCTTATATGAATTTTGCAAATGAATTGTCATATTCTGTTTCAATTGTTGAACAAAATGAAGCTGATGCTTGATGAATCAAAGAAATTATTTTTGAAGTAAAATGAGAATGAGCATATAGTAAATTTAAATATGAAGCTTGAACTCATAGAGTACAAAGAATTCCTGAAACTGAAAATAAATGAAGAGTTCATACTTCAGCTATTACAGTTGCAGTTTTACCTGAAGTTGATGAAGTAGATGTAGAAATAAAACCAGAAGATATAGAGATGACTTTTTGTAGAGCATCATGAGCTTGATGACAACATGTAAATAAAACTGATAGTGCAGTTCATTTAAAACATATTCCAACTTGAATTGCTGTATTTTGTCAGGATGGTAGAAGTCAACATCAAAATAGAGAAAAAGCTTTTCAAATCCTTAGAAGTAAACTTTATACTTTTGAGGAAGAAAGACTTGCTAGAGAAAGATGAGAAGAAAGGCTTTCTCAAGTTTGAACTTGAGATAGAAGTGAAAAAATTAGAACATACAATTTTCCACAAGATAGAGTAACTGATCATAGAATTAGTCAAAATTTTTCTTGAATTCCAAATATTATGTCTTGAAAATTATGACATATAGTTGAAGCTTTGGCTATAGCTGATCAAACTGAACAATTAGAAAGAGCTAGTGGAAAATAAAAATCGCCCCAAACGGGACGAATTGGTTTATTTGTTTAAGATATTTTAATGGATAATAATCCTAAAGAGTTTGTGAAGAAATAGTTAGAGTTATGAAATAATAAATAAATTTATGAAATGAATACTTGATTTTGTGATTAATTAGATTATTTAGGTAAAGATAAAAAATTATTTAATAAAATAATTAAATAGTATGATTCTTTTAATTCTTGAAGACCAGTATGCAAATAAAATAACTAAAGAAATTTTAAATAAATTTAAAACTTTTAAAATTCCTATAAAATGGAATATAAAAAATCCTTTAAAATATTTAAAAATTTTGGGTAATATAAGATGAGAATTTATAATCTTACTTGATAATTATTTTCCTTGAAAATGATATGAAGAGCCTTTAGGGAATTTGTTTTTACTTGAATTATTAAAAACTTGAAAAAATTACAAAATAGTTTGCATATCTGATAGATGAAGTAGGTTAATAGATGAATATGAATGATGGAAACAGGCAAATAAAAAATGATGGGTTTTATGATTTTGTCCAAACAAAAATTGAAATGAAATTTGTGAATTATTTAAAAAGACTAGATATATCTAGTCTTTTATTTTATAACGAATTTAACTTATTTTTAATTAATTCTATTAATTTATTAACTATAAACTCTTTTTCTTCATTATTTGTTTATTTTAATTATAGCAAACTTATATCTGTGTGCAAGTTAAAACTGAAAAGAAATAAAAAATTTTAAAAAAAAATTATAGCAAACTTATATCTGTGTGCAAGTTAAAATCACCGCGCTCATACTTTGTTCAAAACAGTTACGGCTGTCATTCACAAATTCTTAATCGCACCTACTAATTTTGAGTATCACGCGGCTAGAGTTAATAACTCTACTTGATGTTGTTTGCTAAAATTAGTTAAATTATTAGCAACCTGCTTCATCGGTTGAGAAATATTATTAACCAAACTCATTATTAGTGTTATGTTGAATATATTTTTCAATTGCTATTTATTTCAAAATAGATATAATATTTAAGATTTAATTTTAATAATTTATCACTATGATAGTTTTCTTAATGATAATTCTTATGATTGTTTTTTATTTATCCATAATCATAGATTGAGTTAAAAAATTATTTTCAAAAAAACAATCAAATTGAAAAATAAAATATAAAGTATAACTACTTCCAATATTCAGTTTTTTTATTTTGTTCATTTTTTAAACAAAAGAAATAAAAATAAAAATGTAATAATACAATAATTTATTAATCAAAAACCTTTGGCAAATCCGCTAAAGGTTTTATTTTTTTTGTATTATAACAAACTAATACCTATTTGAAATTTCTAAAAATTATATTATTACAATAATTCATAAAACAATTAAAGCTCATAGTATAAAACTAAAAACAGCATTTTTTCTATTTTCTTTTTTTATCTCATTCTCTAAATCTTTTTCATATTTTTCCTCTATTCATTCTAATCATAATTCTTTTCTTAAAAAATCATATCCTTCATCAAGCTCTTTCATTTTTTGCAAATATTCTTCATAAATTAAAGCATCCTTATCCATTTTTAAGAGTGTAATCATATAAATTATTTATAATAATATTAAAAAATGGAAAAAAACAAAATTTTTATCAATTATAATTTTTCAAAACAAAAAAAGTGTTTATAATTATTTTAACTTTAAAAAAAAACTATGGAAAATAAAATTAAAGCTAATTTAACTTGAGCTGAAACAAGAAATAAACCCAAACTAGAATTGTATATAGAAGATATAAGTCAAATTGTAGAGGATTTAAAAAATTGAATAGATATAAATTCGTGTAGATGTAGTTATTTTTCTTTAAGATGAACAGTTGAAATGGCTATAAGGTGAGAAATATGAGAAAAATTTAAATTAATAGAGACTTGAAACAAGGAAATCATAGAAAAATTAGCAATTAAAATATTAAATAATAGTTTATAGTTTTAAAAATTCTTATGGTAAAAATTTGAACTAGAGAAGAATATCACAAAATAAAACAAAAAGAAGCTTATGGAAGGGAAGATTGTCCTTTTTGTGATTTAGAAACAAATAAAGATTATATAATTTGGAGAGGAAAATATTGGTTTTTGATTCACAATAAATTTCCGTATTCTTGAAACCAAAAACATATTATGGCACTTCCTTATGAGCATAAAAAATTCTCAATAGAATTAAATGAAAAAGAATTAATTGAATTAAAAGAAGTCTACAAATTTGTTAAAAAATGGTTTTGAGAAGAAAGTTATTTTTCTTGTACTAGGGAATCTATGTGAAACAGAAGCGTAGAACATATACATATTCACTTTATTCCTTGAAGACTTCAATGAAAATATTTGAGAAAAATGCTTGAAAATCAAGGTTATCCAATCCAACAAGAATTGGATATAAATGAGAAAAAGTATAGAAAATAATCTTGCTTTTTTTATAAAAATAGATACTATTAACTCAATAAAATTTAATTTTTAATTATGACCTTTATTCAAACATCTTTTCAAATAGATTCAAAATCCAAAATTCCAGATTTTATATCATGAAAAAAATTTAGAAATGATGAGGAATTTATAGAAGCACTGGAGGATTATTTATTTGGGAAAGAAATGATTCTTGCTGATAAATGAGATTATATAACAAAAGATGATGTTTTTAGAGAATTAGATTCTTGTATATGAAAGTAATTTATGAAAATAAATTTCTAAAATATATTAAAAACTTAGATTCAAATATTTCAAATAATTTGAAAAAATTGCTTTTGAATTTAGAAGTAAGTAATAGTTTGAATTGAGTAAAAAATATGAGAAAAATGATTTGATATAATGATTATTATAAGATAAGAATCTGAGATTATAGATTATGAATAAAATTTAACAATTGATTATGTATTTTTTAAGATTTATGCATAGGAAAGATATATACAAAAAATTTCCATAAAATTTATTAATTAACACAAAAAAATGACTCCAGAAAATAATTATTCAGCAAAAAATATACAAGTTTTAGAATGACTTGAACCAGTTAGAAAAAGACCTTGAATGTATATCTGATCAACAGATGAAACTTGATTACATCATTTAGTTTGGGAAATAGTTGATAATTCTATAGATGAAGCAATGGCTTGATTTTGTGATGAAATAACTATCACAGTTTGAGAAGATTGATCTTGTACAGTTGAAGATAACGGTAGATGAATTCCTACTGAAATACATCCAAAAACTTGAAAATCTACTCTTGAAACTATTCTTACAGTTTTGCATGCTTGAGGTAAATTTGGTTGAGGTTGATACAAAGTTTCTTGAGGTCTTCACTGAGTTTGATCAAGTGTAGTTAACGCTCTTTCAAGCAAGATGGAAGCTTGGGTTCACAGAGATGGAAAAATTTTTTATCAAACATTTCAAAAGTGAATTCCTGATTGAAAATGAGAGGAAATTTGAGATACAAATAAAACTTGAACTATTATAAAATTTTTTCCTGATGAAAGTATTTTTAAAACAACAACTGATTTTAGCAATAAAATTATAATAAATAGATTAAGACAGCAAGCTTATCTAACAAAATGAGTAAAAATTAATTTTTATGATGAGAGAAGTGATTACAGATACAGGTTTTATTTTGAATGATGAATTAAATCTTATGTAAATTTTTTAAATAAAAATGAAGATACAATATGAAGTATTTTTTATATTGAAAAAGAAAAAAATGAAATCAATGTAGAAATTGCTATGCAATACAATAAAGAATTTTCAAATAATATTATAAGTTTTGTAAATAATATCCATACTTTGGAATGATGAAGTCATATGGTTTGATTTAGAACAGCATTAACAAGAACAATAAATAAATATGCGAGAGATAAATGAATATTAAAAGAAAAAGATCAAAATTTGACAAATGAAGATGTTGTAGAATGACTTACTTGTGTAATTTCTGTTAAAATTATAGATCCACAATTTGAATGACAAACTAAATCAAAACTTTGAACTCCGGAAGCTAGATGAGCTGTTGATTCAGTATTTTCAGAAAAATTGATGGAATATCTTGAAGAAAATCCAAGTGAAGCAAAAAATATTTGTGAAAAAGTGTTTTTAGCAGCAAAAGCTAGACTTGCCGCAAGAGCCGCAAGAGATACAGTTATAAGAAAATGAGCTTTGGAATGAATGACTTTACCTTGAAAGTTGGCTGATTGTTCTAGTCGTGATCCAAAAATTTCAGAACTTTATATAGTCGAAGGAGATTCTGCCTGAGGTTCTGCTAAACAATGAAGAAATAGGGAAACACAAGCTATTTTGCCTTTAAGGTGAAAAATATTAAATACAGAACAAGCTCGTATAGATAAAATTTTTTCAAATATTGAAATAAAAAGTCTTATTATAGCGTTTTGAACTTCTGTTTGAGAGACTTTTGATATAAGTAAACTTAGATATCATAGAATTGTTATAATGACGGATGCTGATGTAGATGGTGCTCATATTAGAACATTACTTTTAACTTTCTTTTTTAGATATTTTAAAGAATTGGTTGAGTGAGGTTATATTTATATAGCTCAACCACCACTTTATAAACTTACAAAATGAAAAAATTTTTGGTATGTATATAGTGATGAAGAAAAAGATAAAATAAGAGAAGAAAATTCAATTGCTTGAGAAAATATTCAAAGATATAAAGGTTTATGAGAAATGAATCCTGAACAATTATGGGAAACAACAATGGATCCTTCAGTTAGAAAAATGTTTAGAGTTACGATTGAAGATGCTTCAAAAGCTGATGAAATGTTTAAAATACTTATGTGAGATGAAGTTTTACCTAGAAGAAGATTTATACAATCAAGAGCAAAATCAGTTAAAAATTTGGATGTGTAAAATATGTTGAAATATTGAAACAGTAAAACAATAAAATGATAATTTTTTTAATTAAATAAATATCACTAGTTTTTTAGGACAGTGGTATTTTTGTTGTCAAATATTATACTTCTTTTAAAACTTTTTGAGCATGTCATTTTGCTTTTATGTTTCTGTATTCTTTTATTATATTTCAATCTTTATCAAGTAAAAAACTACTTCTTATAACTCATAAAATTATTTTTCAGTAATTGTTTTTTTCACCAAAAACTCATAATTCCTTGTGCAATATCAAATCTGGATCAGAAATTAAATCATTTTCTAAACTTAATTTTTCTCTAAATTTTTTATGAGATTCAATACTATCTTTTGAGACTCAAACTAATTTGTATCATTTCTCTAAAAAATCATTTCTTAAATCAGAAAAATCTTTATTTTCTATACTACAACCTGGAGTGTTATCTTTTGGATAAAAATATAAAATAGTTTTATCTTTTCATAAAATTTCTTTTAAGGAAATTTCTTTTTCATCTCAATTAGAAGTTAGAACTTTATATTTATTGTTTAAATTTAGCTTCATTTTTTTAAATTAAATATATATATATATATAAATATACTCAAATATTTGCATAATAAAAAAATATATATTAAAATATATTTACAAACTTAATTTTTAATTAACAATTTATGTTTAAATTAAAAAAGAAAACAAATTATGATATGTTGTATTGGTCACTTTTTATAGCTAGTGCTGTTACTATGACTTTAAAAATCATTGAAACAACTTCAGCTAGATCAATGGAATTATTTGCTCTAAATCCAGAACTTGCAAAATATTCTTTATTTGTACACATCTTTTCATAATATTTTCTTATTTTGACCATATTAAAACATTATATAATTATAATGTTTTTTTATTTATTTTATTAAATTAATTTCTAATTTTATTTGCAAATATTTTGAAAAATATATAATATAATTACTTTAATTAGTAATTTTTATATATGCTTTGAGTTGTTATTCCTATTATACTTACATTAGCTCTTGTTTTTGGTGCTATATTAGGTGTTAATTTCTTTATTTTTGCAATTATATTTGATATATTTTTAATTACTTTATCAGTTAGGATTGTTAAACCAAATACAGTTAGAACTGTTGAATTTTTTTGAAAATATAATCGTATACTTAGACCTTGATTAAATTTTATAATTCCAGTTTTTGAAACAACAAGATCACAAGTTCTTTATAGAAGAAATTTCCCTGTAGATGTTGAATGAGTTACTCATGATAATGTAACTGCTTATATTTGATTAAATGTGATTTATTATGTAGATGATGATTGAAATAATTCAAGAGAAGGAAATATTTATAGATCAGTATATTCTATAGATGATCATAGAACTATGATGAAATCTACAATTGATGAACAATTAAGATCTATGATAGTTAATTTTACACATAAAGAAATATTTTGAAAAAGAGAAGAAATTGGTAATGCAATAGAAGAAAGACTTAGAGAAAAACTAGCATCTTTTTGATACAAACTTGATTCCATTCAAGTTAGGGATGTTAAGCTTGATAACTCTGTTATGACAGCTATGAATAAAGTTGTAGAATCTGAAAAATTGAAAGAAGCTGCATTTAATGAATGAGAAGCTAATAAAATTAGACAAGTTAAACAAGCAGAAGCAGAAAAAGAATCGAAAATCTTACTTTGACAAGGTATGGCTTGACAAAGAATGGAAATTGCTAGATGATTTAAAGAATCTGTTGATATGATTAGAGAATCAGATGAAAAACTTGATTGAGCAAAGGTTTTGGAATTTTTGCTAGATTCTTCGAGAATTGAGACTCTTGGAAATATTTGAGAAAAACAAAATTCTAAACTAATTTACTTAAATGAAGATTTAGAATGAAGAAGTGCAAAATGAAGAAATTCTAAATTAATTGCTTGAAGTGAAATAATGTAGTAAAAGTTTTACTAGTTTACTTTATATTTAAATTAAAAAGGAGCGGAATTTCACCGTTCCTTATTAGTAAATAAAATATAAAAATTATGATTTTATTTTGTTTTTTACTTTTTTTCTTTGGTTTATTTTTTTGAAGTTTTGCTTCAGTTATAATTTATAGATTAAAGCTATGAGAATCTTGAATTATGTTTTGACGAAGCAAATGTCCAAAATGTAAACATTTACTTTGAATTTTTGATTTAATTCCATTTTTTTCATATATTTTTTCAAAATGAAAATGCAAGTATTGTAAGAAGAAAATTAATATTGTTTATCCCATACTGGAACTATCAACTTGATTAGTTTTTTTTCTTGTTTGATACACTTTGATTGATTTTAATTCAATTATTTTTTTTGATAAAATAGAAATTATTAAATTATTTTATTTTCTTTTTTTGAGTTTTATTGTAATTTTGATGATTTTTTATGATATTTTATTTTTAGAAATTCACGAATGAATTCTTTTAGCTTGAATTTTTGTAAGTTTGATAATTATTTATTTGCAAAATTTTATAAGTTGATTTTATATAATTCAAACTTTACCAAATTATACAGAAAAGCTAAGTTTGATTCAAGCTAGTTTGGAAATATTTTCATATATTTGAATTATATGACTTTTGTATTTTATAATGCTTAAATGATTAAAAGAAATTTATGATTTGTTTATAATTATTTGAATAATTATTTTTATTTATTTTATTTGAAATTATTTTAGTTTAATTGATTCAACAATTTTTAATTCAATAATTTGAATACTTATAATTTTTGTTTTTTTCTTTTTGCAAATTCTTGTTAGTAAAGGGAAATGGATGTGATGATGAGATTTAAGAATTGCAATTTTACTTTGAATGATTTTAGGTTATAACTTTATTTTTCCTTGACTTGTTATAACTTATTTGATATGAAGTATTATTTGAATATTAGTTATATTTATACAAAAACTACAAAAAAGAAAAGAAATAAACACTATGATTCCATTTTGACCATTTTTATGAATTTGATTACTTATTTGTTTATTTTTTCAAAATAAAATTTACAATTTAATTTTTTATTATTTATAAATAAGAAAAACAAAAAGTAAATTTGTTTTATTTTACAAAATGGCTAAAATTAAGTACAATATTATATATTAAAATTAAAAACAAAAATATGGATGCAAAAAAAATACAGGCAATAAGAGATTTTATTATAAATGCTGAAAAATCGATTAAAAATGCTAAAAAAATACTTAAAGATATTCTTGAAGAAAATTGAATTGAAGTTAAGTGAGATGAAATTGATTTAGATACTACTTGATTAAATTCTTATAAAAGTAATGAATCAAAGATTATTGAAGGAGTTTTTACTTGAGAAGAAATGCTTTGAGTAGATAATCACAAATATCCAGTTCCTGCAAATTATGCTTCTAAATCAAAACTTGTTCAATGAGATAGACTTAAACTTACAATTGAACCAAGTTGAAAAATGCTTTATAAACAAATTAAACCAATAGAAAGAGAAGAAAAAATTTGACTTTTAACAAAAGATGAATGAAAGTATCAAGTAGTTGCAGAATGACTTACTTACAATGTGCTTACTGCTGCAGTTACTCACTTTAAAGCTGAAATTTGAGATAGTATTTCTATTATTGTTCCAAGTTGAAAACAAGCTAATTTTGCAGCAATTGAAACTGTAATCCCAAAAGAATAATTTATGTCAAAAGATTTTTCGGATTCAAACTATTTTTCTAAAAATTAATCAAAACAATAAATAAAGTTTAAAGAATTATGAAATTTTTTTTCTCTTTGATGATTTTTTATTTTAAGATTTTGAGGCAAATTCACAGAACTTTCAACTAATGAATTAATTATTAGTCGCTGAAAAAAACATATAATTGTATATGTGAATTGAAAAGCATAATTGAAAGATAAAAGTTAAATTTTAAAAATAACTAGAAAAAAGAATATATATAAAACAATACTATAACAAAATTTATTGAAGAAATAATATAAAAAAAATTGAAATAAGGTTTTTTTAAAATTGGGTTATTATTATAAAAAATAAAATTATCAAAACAAATCCCTAAAAACTTTCAAAGCTAAATTTTGACCTATGAAAAAAGGGCTAGTCGCGACAGTTATGAGACTAGCTTTTTTTGTGATTTCTAAAATTACTTCTTTTTTTAGATTGTAGTTTATATAATCAAGCTTTGGTTCAAAAAAATCTAAATCTAGATTTAAAATAATTGATTTATCATTTTTTAAAATCCCCCTTTCTTCCTTTATCAAGGGGGAAAATTTTTTTAGTTCATTTTCGCTTCTTATTTGAATTACTTCTTTTATTAATCAATCTTTTTTTGCTGGAATTATGTAATTTCAAACATTTAAAACTTGATTTGTATATTTAAATATTTTTTCTTGATTTTTTAAATCAATTTTTTCAAGATAGACTCAAGGATCTCTTAAGTCAGAGTGTTCATCTATATGAGTTAAAACTGAATTATTTCAAATTATTCCATCAAACTTTGCTTTATGCCAAAAATAATAAGCATGATTATGATTATCAAAAAGATAAAGTTTTATATTTTTTATATCTATTTCATAAAAATTTTTCAATCATTTACAAGATTGTAAAACTCAATTTTCATCATAATCTTCAAAAACTATTTTTTCTCCAAGTTTTATCTCGTCTAAAGAATTTATTTTTTTTAAACTAGGGATATAGAGTTTTTTACTTTCTCTTTTTGCAAAAGAAAAGGTATTGTTTCATAGATTTTGTTTTATATAAAAAGCTTTTGAATACAATTTATTAAAATAAAAGATAAATATAGATAAAAGATAATTTGATTTTTTAGAATAGCAAGTAAAATTTTAAAAATAAAATTTTAAACTAAATTATATTTATGAGTAAAGAAAATATATGAAAAATAATTAATTACTTAAATAATTTGTATCCTGATGCAAAAACTGAATTAAATTATGAAAACGATTTTCAATTACTTATTGCTATAATTATGTCAGCTCAAACTACAGACAAACAAGTAAATAAAGCAAATGAAAAATTTTTTCAAGTTTTGAAAAAACCAGAAGATTGAGTAAAACTTTGACAAGAAAAAATTCAAGAATTTATAAAATCAATAGGATATTATAGAAATAAAGCTAAAAATATCTACAAAACTTCTGAAATATTATCAAAAAGTAGTTTAAAAAATTTTGATTCTTTAGAAAAATTGCAAACTTTACCTTGAGTTTGAATAAAAACAGCAAAAGTATTTTTAGCTGTAACTAAAAATGAACAAGTTTTACCAGTTGATACCCATGTTCACAGAGCTTTAAATAGACTTTGAATAGTAAATACAAAAACTCCATTACAAACAGATAAACAAGCTGAAAAAGTATTTACAAAAGAAAATTTATCAAAGCTTCATCATACACTTATTTTATTTTGAAGATATATGTGTAAAGCTATAAAACCAAATTGTGAAAATTGCGAATTAAAAGCTATTTGTAAATATTATAAATGAAAATATAAAAAATAAATATTTTTTCTTGACATTTTCTTGACATATATTTTAAAGTATATTAAAATGATAATGTATAATTATTTATAAAGAAAATGAAAAAAACAAAAATAAATTTAAGATTTATAAATACTTTGGTAGATGAGGCAAATAAATCTCAAAATATAAGCGATAGTGGAACAAAGATTCAAGATACAAATCTTGGTATTGAATGAAAATCTCAAAAAACATTGATTTCATTAAAAGATAAAGTTCCTACAGTACAAAATATTCAAAATTCGGAGATTAAAGCAGTTGTTCCTGAAAAAGAAGATATTAGAATGAAAGAAAAAGATGAACTTTTTAAAAATTATGATTCAGAATTTCAAAAAAATGCAAAAACTATAATGCAAAAAGTTATTGAATCAAAGATGATTCCTAAAACAAGAATTTGAGCAGTATTGTTTCTTATATTTTTTACGTTTTTAGTTGTAGCTTGATTTTTTGTTTTTGATCCTAGTCACCATAATTTAGAAATATATAAAGCAAATATTGTATCAATTTTGTGAACTAATAAAAAGAATGACCTAACTATTGAAAATTCATGATCTATAGATAATTATGTCAATGAAAAAATACAGACTTGATCTTTAGATAATTCTTGAGCATCATTAGATGTAATTGCAAATGAGAAATTTAATTCTTTGTGATTACAAGCTATAATTTTCGAGTGATGAATAAAAAAATATATATATGGTTTGGATTTTTATACTGAAGAAGAATTAAAACAAAAACTTAAAGAAGATTTGCAAAATACAAGTTCACTTACTTGAAGTTTAGATTTAAATGACTCTACAATATCTTGAGATCTAGATTTATCAAATGAAACATGATCAATTGATAATTTATATAACTCATGAATAACTGAAAAAATCAATGAAAAGAATTTACTAACTTGAAGTATTGATTTAAATAGTGGTATTCTTGAGGAAAATATAGAAATTAAAAATCAAACTTGAAGTGTTGAAAATTTATCTAGCTCTTGAGAAACTGAAAAAACAAATGAAGAAATATATGATGAACTATTAAATGATCCAATTTATTATAATTCTTGATCGTAAATAAAACTTGAAATATTTTTTATTATTTGTAAAATGATTTAAATTATAAATAATGAGAAATATGAAAAAATGTATTATTTACTTGTTAAAAACTCACTTTAAAACCTTAACTTGAAATTAATTTTCAGAAAGTTAAGGTTTTTTTAATTTAAAAATATGAATAAATTTATAGAAGACTGGTATAAAATATCAAAAGAAAAAAATACAAATATATGTGCAGGCTTAGATCCTGCAGTTTTTGAAATGTGAAGATGAGAAAAATGATTGCCTAAATGAGTAGATAAACTTAAATGGTCTTTGGATTACATAGAAGCTGTAGCTCCATATGTTGTTGCTATTAAGCCAAATATTTGATATTTTTGAGATATTTGAGATAAAGTAGTATTGAAAAAAATTGTTGAAAAAATCCATAAATTATGACTTTTAGCAATAATTGATTCAAAGATTTCAGATATATGATCAACAAGTGATTCGTATATATTTTACCACAAAAAATTAGGATTTGATGCATTAACTATTGCTCCATATGCTTGAAATGTAGAAGAATTAATAAAATATTGAGAAAATAGAGATATAGCAATTATTACAATGTGACTTATGAGTAATCCTGAATATAAAACAGAAATGAATTTTAAAAATGAAGATTGAACTTCTTTATGGCAAAAACGTGTAGAAAGAGCAATTGATGCTTGAGTTTCTTGACTTGTTGTAGGTTGAACTTTTAAAAAAGATGATAAAGATTTTTTGAAATTTATAGAACTTACAAATGAAAATGAAGTTTTGTATTTAGTTCCATGAATTTGAATTCAATGATGAGAAATAAGTGAATTTTTAGCAAGTGGCATCAAAAAAGAAAAATGTATAATTAATTCCTGAAGAAAAATAATGTTTCCAAATTGAAGTAATTCTACAAAACAAGAGCAAGCAATTGCAGCAAAAAAACTAAGAGATGATTTTAATAAATACAGGTAAATTGATTAAGTGATAAAGCAAATAAATGATATAAGAATTGTTATATTTAATTGTTTTGACTAAAAAATTCCAAATAAAAAAATTTAATTTTATAACTATATAACATGAACAACAAAATAAATTGGTGAGATAAACTAAAAGAAATGTGAATTTTATGGCAACATGATTGAGATCGTAACAAACCACATGCTTTGCGGACATCTGGGCTCCATGCTGATACTTTCAATAATTGAACGAAATTAGTTGAAAATCCCCGTTTGCTTTCTGAAGTTGTTACTTGAATTATGGAAAATATACAAGAAGAATTGGAAAGGGAAAAACCAGATTGGGTTTTAGGACCAGCTTTTTGAGCTGTTACTATAGGGCATGAATTAGCTAGACAAATTAATACAAAATTTGCTTTTACAGAACCAAAAGAAACTCCTGAATGAAAAATGCAAGTATTAAAAAGATTTGATATAAAACCTTGAGATACAGTTTTAGTTGTAGAAGATGCAGTTTCTACTTGATGATCTATGCTTAAATCTATTAATGTACTTGAAAAATTATGAGCTAAAGTTTTGCCTTATGTAGCTACAATTGTAAATTGGTCTTGAAATGACAATTTATGAGAAAGAAAAATTTATTCACTTTATTCTTATAAACCAAAAACTTGGGAAAAAGAAAATTGTGAACTTTGCAAATTTGGTTCTGAAGCATTGAGACCAAAAGTAAATTGGGATAAATTTACTTGAAATAAATAAATTTTATATTTTTTAAATTTTTTTATGATAATTACTTTAAATTCACCACTTGATATGCATGTTCATCTAAGAGATTCTGATATGATGAAACTAGTAACACCATTTACTGCAAAATATTTTTCCTGAGCTTTAGTTATGCCAAATTTAATTCCACCTATAAAAACACTTGAAGAAGTAATATCTTATAAAAAAAGAATTCAGGAAGGAATAAAAAATGAAAAATTTGAATTATATATGACAATATTTTTTCATGAATGATTAAATTTTGAAATACTTAAAGAATTAAAAAATGAAATTTTAGCAATAAAAATGTATCCAGATTGAGTTACAACAAACTCTGATTGATGAGTTAAATCAATAGATTTATCAAAAATCTGACATATTTTTGAAGCTATGGAAAATTTAGAAATTCCTTTATGTATTCATTGAGAAACAAATGATTTTGTTATGGATAGAGAAAAGAATTTTTGACCAATTTACGAAATGCTTGCAAAAACATACCCAAAATTAAAAATAATTATGGAGCATATTACAACTAAAGATTTAGCTTTACTAGTTGATAAATACGAAAATATTTATGCAACAATTACACTTCATCATCTTTTTATAAGTTTAGATGATGTAGCTTGATGAATGCTGCAACCACATCTTTTTTGTAAACCAATTGCAAAAAGGCCTGAAGATAGGGAAGCACTTTTAGATTTAGCTTTGAATTGACATAAAAAAGTAATGTTTTGATCAGATTCTGCTCCTCATCCAGTTGATAAAAAAGAAGCAAAATTTTGTTCTGCTTGAGTTTTTACTTCACCAATTGCTTTGCAGGCCTTAGCTCAGTTATTTGAAGAAAATAATAAATTAGAAAATTTAGAAAAATTTATTTCTCTTAATGCAAAACAAATTTACAATATAAATCCTCCAGAAAAAATTATTAATTTAGAAAAAAAAGATTTTATTATTCCAGAGAATTATGGAAATGTTGTCCCTTTTATGTTTGGGAAAACTATTTCTTGGAGTATAAAAGAATAATATAATTTAATTTTTAATTTTTTTTTATGTTAGATTTAAAAACTCAAATTTGAGATATTGTTTTTGAACATCCGATTTTTAATGCATCTTGACCACTTTGTACGACACTAGAAGAATTAGAAATGCTTTGAAATTCTGATTCTTCAGCTATTATGATGAAAACTTGTACACTTGAAGCAAGAGAATGAAATCCTGAACCTAGATATAAAGAATTAGCTTTGTGAAGTATAAATTCTATGTGACTTCCAAATTTATGATACAAAAAATATATTGAATTTGCTTCAGTATTAAAACAAAAATTTGAAAAACCAGTTATTGCATCACTTACTTGATTTAAATGAGCAAGTATAGAAGATAATGATTTTGTTGAAATGGTAAAAGAATTTCAAGATAATTCAGACGTAGATTTAATAGAAATTAATTTATCTTGTCCAAATGTAGTAGGGAAGCCTCAAATTGCTTATGATTTTGAAACTTCTGATAAAATTATTTCTTTAGTTGAAAATCTATGAGAAAAGATTATTTGACTAAAATTACCTCCATATTTTGATCAAAGTCATACAAATACGATGAGTGAAATTGTAAAAAATCATCCAAAAATAAAATTTTTAACTTGTGTTAATTCTGTTTGAAATACTTTGGTAATTGATCCAGAAAAAGAAGAACCTCTTATTAAACCAAAATGATGATTTTGATGATTATGATGAGAATATATAAAACCTATTGCTTTGGCAAATGTAAGGTCTTTTTATCAAAATCTATGAGATAGAGTTTCTATAATTTGAGTTTGATGAATTTTAAATTGAGTTGATGTATATGAATTTTTACTTGCTTGAGCTTGAGCTGTGCAATTATGAACTACTTTTTCAAAAGAATGAATTTCAAGTTTCACAAGAATTAAAAAAGAATTTGAGAATTATATGAATAAAAAACAAAAAAAATCTATTTTTGAAGTTGTTTGAAAGTTAAAAGAATTAAATTAAAAATTTAAATAATAAAATATTATGAAACAAATAGCAATAATAATTTGATCTTTAAGAGAAAAATCTTGGAGTAAAAAATTAGCAAAAGAAATTATAAAATTGTCTTCAGATAAAATTAATATGAAAATTATAGATATTTGAGAATTAAATTTTTATAATGAGGATTTAGAAGAAAAATTACCAGAGTCGTGGGAAAAGTTTAGAAAAGAAGTTAAAGAAGTAGATGGATTTTTATTTATTACTCCAGAATATAACCGTAGTATTCCTTGAGTATTAAAAAATGCAATTGATGTTTGATCTAGACCTTATTGAAAAAGTGTATGGCAATGAAAACCTTGAGCTGTGATATCAATAACTATGTGATGATTTTGATGATTTTGAGCAAATCATATACTTCGTCAATCAATGGTATTTTTGGATGTTTATTTAATGCAACAACCAGAAATGTATTTAAGTAAAATTCAAGAATCTTTTGATGAAAATTGAAATTTAACTTTAAGAAGTAAAGAATATTTAGAAAATTTTATTGATTTATTTTATAATTGGATAAATAAGTTTTAAAAACTAAATTATTCATATCTAAGTGCATCAATTGGTTTCATTTTCGCTGCTTTTCTAGCTGGTCAAACTCAAAAAATAATTCAAGTAGTTGCTGAAAATAAAACAGCAATAATTATTGTTCTTATATTTAATAATGCGGGAATGTTAAATTTTTGTAATAAAGATATTACTCACCAACTAACAAGAACTCATAATAAACATCAAAGAAGTCATAAAATTATTGATTCGATTAAAAATTGTAATAAAATATCACTATATTTTGCTCATATAGCCTTACGAATTCAAATTTCTCGAGTCCTTTCTGTTACAGAAACAAGCATAATATTCATCACTCATATTCATCATACAATCAAAGAAATAGCTCAAATTCATAAAAGAGCCAATTGTAACATATTTGTGATATTTGAAATTTGTTCAAGCATAGTTTCTGTTGAATAAACTTTAAATAAAGCATCATCCATATGATTTACTCATTGCCATTTTAAAAGAGTATATTTTACAAGTTTTGTTGCTTGTTGAGAACTTATACTATCATTGATTTTAAAAATAAGATATGGATAAAATGGATCAGAAGTTATTTTTTTCTGGGCGGTATTTATAGGAATAATTCACATTTTCATATCCATAAATCAAGCAGATTTGTTTTTTACAACTCATATTATCGAAAAAAATTGATCTCAAATTAAAATTTCTTTTCATATAGAATCTTTAACATCTATTTTAAAATATTCTTCAATTGCATTATCACTAACTATTATTACATTTTTATAATCTATATTATCATCTTCGTTAAGGTTTCTTCAAACTATAAAATCAAGTGATTCCATATCAATATATTCTTTACTTCAAGCCAAAACTCTCATTGTAACCTTTTGTCACTTAATTTTTACTTCTTCACTTAATTCAGAAATTGGAGTTATTTTTTCTATAAATCACATAGATTCATAAAAAAAATTTATATCACTTTCACTAAATCAAGGTAAATCAGCATTTCTTTTTGTTTCAAATGGATTAAATGTATCTCAAGCAACTATGGTAATAGTTTTTTTTACCTCTTCACTAAATTCTCAAAGAACTTCTTCTTTTAATCATTCTCATACAGAAACCATTACTGTAACAGAAAAAACTCAAATAACTAATCACAATACGCTTAAAAATGCTCTTATCTTATTTGACATAAGAGCTTGGATAGATTGAATTATATTTTCTATAATAAACATTTTTTAAATTATTAATCAGTCTTTAATATTAATTATTTTTTTTGAATATGAAGCAACATCTTTATCATGAGTTATCATAATTATTGTTCTTCAGTTATTATTTAATTCTACAAATAATTCAAGCAATTCTTTACCATTTTTGCTATCAAGAGCTCAAGTCGGTTCATCAGCAAGAATAAGTAATGGATCACAAACCAAAGCTCTAGCTATACAAACTCTTTGTTGTTGTCATCAAGAAAGCATATCAGGAGTAAAATTTATCTTATCTTCAAGTCATAATTCTTTCAATTTTTTTATTGCAATTTGTTTTCTTTTCAAAAATCCAACTCACTTATAAGAAAGGGGAAGGGCAACTTGTTTCCAGGCTTGTAATCTTGGTAACAAATTATATCATTGAAATACAAATCATATTTTATCTCTACGAAAATTTGCTTGTTCTATTCAGCTCAATTTTGCTGTATTTATTCAATCAAAATAATATTCTCAAGAACTTGGTGTATCAAGAATTCAAATTATGTTCATCAAAGTAGATTTTCATGATCAAGAAGGTCACATAATTGTTATAAAGTCTCATTTTTTTACTGATAAGTTAATTCATTTTAAAACTAAACTTTCATTTTTTCCAATTATATATGATTTTTTTAAGTTTTTTATTTCAATCATATTTTATTATCAAAAATTAAAACTTTCTTCTTTATTTATTCACATTTCATCTAAAATTTTTTCATCTAAAACAGATCATTTTATGATATCTCATTCATTTAATCATTTTTTTACTTCATATAAGAAATTATTTTTTATTCATATTTCAATTTCAGTTAACTTAAATTTATCTCAGATTTTTTTCTCAACAAAAATTTTTTCTCATTTTTTTACTACAGATAATGAAGGAATTACAATTATATTTTTTGCTTCATCTGTGATTATAGAAACTAAAGCTGTCATTCAAGCCAATATTTCTAAGTTTTGTTTATCTATAATTATACTTGCTTCATAATAAATTCATCCTCTTCAATTATCTTCAGGATTTACATTTCTGTCTGTAACTTTTGCATAGATAATTTTTTCTGGATAAGCGTCAAAAGTTATTTCTACAGGAGATTTTTCTTTTACTTTTACTATATCAATTTGATTGATTTGCATTTTTAACTCGATTAAATCAGGATTTTCAACTACAATATATTTTGCATCATTTATTTTATATTGTTCTCATTTTTTTATATCTATACTTCTAACTCTTCAATCAAAATCAGCAATAATTTGATAATCTTCTTTTTGATCTTTTGTTTTTTCTAGGTTTAATTCAGCTTGTTTAATTAGGATTCTTTGTCTATTTAAGTCAATTTTATCCGCTCAATCTCTCAAATCTTTTAGCTCAGCTTCTAGTAAATTTATATTTTCTAAAATAGAATTATTTTGCGATATTTTTCTATCTAATTCATTTTTTTGTGAATTTTTCAAATCTTCTAGTTCTTGTTTAAAAATTTCAATATCATTTTTTTGTTTTTCTACAAAAGCCTCTTGTTTTTCATAATTTAGATTTTTTCCTTCAAGTGATAAATCTAATTTATCTTCTTGAATTTGTTTTGATTGTAAATAGTTTATTGAGCTTGATAAATTATCTAGATTAAGTCTAATATTTAATACATTAGCTCTAATTGATTTAATTTTTTCTTTGAAATTATTAATCATTTCTTGTGTTAAACTTCATAATGATACGATTGATGCATCAAGAGTTTCAATTGAATTATCACATAATTTTACAATTAACCCAGTTTCTTTATAGAATTCTTCTATAATATCATAGATTTCTTTATCAGTATTTTCTGTACTAATATTGTTAAAAATATTTTTGTATTTTTCTATAAGAGAGTATGAATCAATTACATTTTTTTTAGTTTCTTCTTTTATATAAGTATTTTTTGCTCATAAAAATCAATCATATTTTTCATAATCTTGATTATTAAATTTTTTACTTACTCATATTATTTCATCAATTGACTCAACAATTAGTTTTAAATCTCAAATATTTGTGTTTAAAGAATTTATTATAGATTTAATTTTTTGTGTTCTATCAGTTAGTTTACTTAGAGTTTCTTCAGTTTCAAAGTTTGTATCTATATAAACTCAGCTTTTTGTTAATTCTAGATTTTTTAGTGCAATTTGATAATCTTTACTTAATTGATTTAATTGATCATTTTTTTGTTTTAAGAGAGTTTCTTGATTATTTTTTAATAAAATTTCTTCATTTTTTCATAAACCATAGTTTTTATTTCCTTCATTAATTTGAGTAATAAGCTGTTTTTCCCTTAAACTAGTATCATTTTCTTCTAGTTTTCTTAGTCATAGTATAGCATTTTCAAGTTCAAGATTTGCTTGTTTTATATTGTTTTCATATGTACTTAAATCTAGTTCTGCAAGAATTTGTCAAGCTTGAATTTGGTCTCACTCTTTAACAAAAACTTCAATAATTTTTCATTCTTTTCAAAAACTTAATTTTTGTTCATTTGCTAATTGAACTTTTGCATTTGCTTTAACTAAATTTTTTATATCTCACTTTTTTACTATATGTTCTTGTTTTTTTAATTCTTTATTTTCCAATTTTTCTTTTTTATCTGCATTCCAAAAATACCAAAAAACAGATATAATTAGTACTATAATTATAAAAAAAATAGATTTTTTTGATATTTTCATTTTTTAAAATTTTATAAATTAGTGGTATCCTCAGCGGGAATTGAACCCACATCTGCCCCTTAGGAGGGGGCTGTTCTATCCATTGAACTATGAGGACAAAAAAATAAAAACTTAACTAAAAAAACCTTAACTTATAAATAGTTTATCTTAAAGTTTTAAATAATATTAAGTTTTTTAAAAACTTATATATTTGCATACCAAATAATAATACAAAGCAAAATTAAAATTCAAACTATAACCATAAGTATATTATTTGTATTTTTTTCTTGTTTTAAGTTTTTTGCTAGACTAAATCTTTCATGTTTTAAATTATTTATTTCTCTTTCTAATCATTCTTTTGATTCTTCAAGCAAATTATGAGATTTATTAAATTCTATCATTGAAACAGAATTTTTTGCTATTTCTTGAGCTGCTCATAATTTCATAGATAAATCTTGTATTATTGCATCTTTTTTTATTATCTCATTTTTTAAATCAGAATAAATATTATCTAATACACTTAAGTTTTTTGTTTCAACTTGCTGACTAGAATTAACTTTAATTTCTTGTTTTTTAGGAATTATAACTTCTTGTTTATTACTTCCTGTTCATTTTAAATTATTTATGTCATTTTCATTTAGGTAAATAATTTTTCAATTTTTTCTTGATCTGATTTTTTTTGATTTTATATATCTATCAATACTTCTTGTTGAAAGATTTAACATTTCTGCTGCTTCTTGTCTTGTGATATTATACATTCTTAAAAATTAGTTATTAAAATAATCAGTTAATTGAGGTACAATTTGTTTTTTTCTAGATAATCTATTTTTTAAATCAGCTAAATTTTCAATAACTTTTACATTAAAAACTTTTTCTATTATTTCGCTATCTTTTCAATCCAAAACTATACTTGTATTTTTTTCTCAAAAAATATCAACTACACTAAGCATAATAAAATCTAATTTTGATTTTTGTTTTATTGATTTTAATCATTCTAAAATCTCATTTTTTTTTCATAAAGCATAGTTTGGATTAACTGTTTCAAGAGTTCAAACTCAAGCTTTTTTTCAATTTACTTCAAATTCTTTATAATCGTATTTTATAAGTTCTTCAGCACTTATATTTCATAAATTTGATTTGGCTTCAAACATAGGTTTCATAAATTCTTGGAAGTCAAAAATTCAAGTTATTTTTTTTAATTCTTCAGCAATAATCGTATCTTCTTTTGTAGTTGTTGCTGATCTAAAAACTAAACTATCAGATAAAATTGCAGCTAACATCAAAGTTCAAATTTCTTTGTTGATTTCAAAATTTGCTTCTTTATACATTTTATAAAGAACACTTGCTGTTGAACATAATTTTTCAGCTCTTATATTTAAAGGAGATTTCGTTTCTATAGAAAGTTTATGATGATCAATTATATATTCTATTTCTAATTCATCTATATTGTCAATAGTTTGAGTTTTTTCATTGTGATCAACGAGAGCTACTCTTGTTCATACAGGTAATGAAGAAATAGTTTCAGGATTTTTGATATTTAAGCTTTCAAGTAAATACTTAGTTTCATTATTTAATGTTCAAAGTTTGTATACATTTGCATTAAATCATTTTTTATTTAGATAATCAGTAAAAATAATTGCTGAACAAACACTGTCTGTATCTGGAACTTTATGTCAAAAAACTTTGATTTCTATCATAAATAAATCGTTAAAATGTTAAAATAAGAAAATGTTAAAACGAATAAATAATAATATTTACATTTTAATATTTTTTACAAGAGAAGTGATTTTACACTTCAACTTTTATAGATTATATTTCAATTTATCTAATTTCAAAATTTTATTTCCAATTAAAACTTTGGGAGAATTATCTTCGTCACTTCATCATTCATAATAAAAATTATCATCAATTTTTTCTTTATCAAAAATTTTTTTTAGTTGAGATTCAATTTTTTTAATTGCTCAAATTTTTTCAAGTACATCATAAACTCTAGCAACAGCTTCCGGATTATAAAAATCTGTCATTCTTACAATTTGTTCAATTCTTTCTCAAGATATTTCAAACTTTAATTCTCATAAATATTTTAATTTATAGTTATTTGGATCACTATTATCTTTTAAATCATAAATTTTTATTTCATCTTTTTTGTCAATATCATTGTCAATAATCTTTTTGGTTTTTACGTTATTAATCAAATAATCTTTTAAATTTTCAATTCAAAAAGAATTTGCTGAACTTACAATAAATATTTTCTTTTTTGGATATTTTTCCTCAAACTCTTTTTTTATCATATTTATCATATCATTATCTAGTAAATCAGCTTTTGATAAAATAATTATTTCTTCTTTTTTTGCTAAACTAGGAGAAAAGTATTTTAATTCTTTTCTTATATCTTCATAATCTTTAAAAGCTTTATCCAATCTATATAAATCTACTAAATGTAATAAAATTCAAGTTCTTTCTATATGTTTCAAAAAATTTATTCAAAGTCACTTTCATTTTGAAGCTCAAGGAATAAGTCAAGGAACATCTTCTAAAACTAAAGATTTTCATTTGTGCTCCATAACTCATAGGTTTGGAACCAAAGTTGTGAAAGGATATTCTCAAACTTTTGCTTTTACATCTGTTAAAACATTTATTAGACTTGATTTTCAAGCACTTGGAATTCAGATAATTCAAATATCTGCAACTAATTTTAATTCTAAGTTTAGATTTTTTTCTTCTCATATATCTCAAAGCTCAGCAAATCTAGGTGCTTGTCTAGTTGAAGAAACAAAATGAGAGTTTCAATATCATCATTTTCATCATTTTGCAATAAGTAATTTTTGATTATTTTTATCTAGGTCAGCAATTATTTTTCCTGTTTTTTTATCTTTTACAATAGTTCAAACTGGAATTTTTAAAATTAAATCTTCTCATGCTTCTCAATTCATATTTTGAGTTCATCATCTTTCTCAGGATTTTGCCTTAAACATTTTTTTGTGTCTAAAACTTGATAGGGTATTTAAATTAGAATCTGTTTCTAAAAATATATTACCTCAATCACCTCAATTTCATCACCGAGGTCATCATTTTGGTATATATTTTTCTCTTCTCCATGAAACTATTCAATCTCATCAAGATCATGCTATAAGTTTGATTTCTACTTCATCTATAAACATAAATTTAGGCTAAAAGGATAAGGGGAAGAAATAAATTTAGAAAAATATTATTTTGAATTTATTTCAATTTTTTATAGCTTTATCAACTTTAAAATATCAAACAAATTTTATTTAAAAAATTATTTTTTGCAAAAAAATAAATCCCTAATATAAGGATTTATTTTAAATTATTAAAATTAATCAAATATTTTAAGAGAATTTCTTAAAACTGGATTATTAATTCAATAAATAATCATTCTAATTCTTCAAACAATTATATATGTGTTTCAATTTGAGATTTTATAATCTAGTTTTCATCAAAATCATTGCGTAATCATTAATCTCGTTAAAGCATTGTCTGTCCATAAATAATTTGCAGTTGTTCAAAAACGGATTTCAGTATCACAAAATGTTTCATTTATATCATTTTTTACTAGTTTATATTCTAAAGCATTATAATGACTTTTCCATGTTGGTTTGTCCATATAATATTTAGGATATGGATATGTGTAAAAGGGGCAGTCTCAAGAAAGTAAATTAATGTAATTTTTGTCTGAACTATTTTCCTTTAACATTGTTATTAAGTCTTTCTCATTTACATCTAAAATAAATTTATTTTCTTTTTCTAATTTATTTTGTATTTTTACTAAAATTTCATTCAATTTTTTATCTTGTTCAGTTTTGATATTTCTTTCCCTAATTTTTTGTAAAATTATATGTTTTTCGTTTATAGAATATCAATTAAATATATTCATAAATTCTTGGTCTTTTTTTTCTAAATATTTTTTATAATCTGAATTATTAATGCTTAATATATTTTCAACTTTATCTTTTTTATATAGATAATTAACAAAAGTTTCAATTTTATTATTATTGCTTGCATTTAAATAATAAATATTACTTGAAAAAAGGATGATAAAAAATATTAAAAATGAAGTTAACTTTTTCATAATATAAAAGATTAATAAATAAATACAGGAAAATTTTCCCATATAAATTTATTGATTTTTTTTTTTTTTGTCAATAATATATAAAAAATTTTAATAAATAATAAAACTCTGTATGACAAAAAGATTAATTATTCTTATTTATATACTTTTTTTACTTTTATTTATTTATTTTTGATTAGTAGTTTGAGTTTTATTAGATTACTATTTATGTGAATTATTTCCATGATTAGGTATATGTATTCCTAAGTGAACAAAAAATTATTGATATATTTATCAAGAAGAAATAGTCTTATTTTGTATTTTATTTTTATGGGTTTTATTTTCTATTTTTTATTGGAAAAGCTTTAAAAATAAATTAATACCTTTAGCAAAAAATACAGAGAAATAATTCTTTAGCTTTAAAAACTAAACCTCCTTTCAATTCCACTAGTTAAATAAAAAAAGTTAAGAATAATATTTCTTAACTTTCAAATTTCATATATAAATTTATGGTGTCAGTAGGTGGAATTGAACCGCCGACCTCAGGGATATGAATCCTGCGCTCTAACCAGCTGAGCTATACTGACTTAGAGTATTAAGATTCAAATAATAAGTTTTATTACTTACTACTTAATACTTATTTTTTTGGTTGCGGAGGCTCGAATCGAACGAGCGATCTCAAGGTTATGAGCCTTGCGAGATACCACTTCTCTACTCCGCGGTATAAATAATGTTTAGAGAATAGTTTTTTAGAATTCTTTTAAAATCTTTACTATCAACTAATTTATGGTACGGCTACGGGGAATCGAACCCCGGTTACCGGGATGAAAACCCGATGTCCTAACCACTAGACGATAGCCGCAAGAAATAATGTACTCGTGTATTATATTTAAAATATAAAATAGTCAAAAAAAAATTAAATTTTATTAAAAATAAAAGAAAATTTGAAAAAATTAAAATTTATTTATAATAAGACTTAAGTTTAGTATTTTATATGAGTTTTAATCCTTATAATATGTTTTATATTTTATGTATTTTTTATGTATAGTTGAAATGATTTAAAAGTTTGAAGAAAATTTCTTATGGACTCAGATCCTTATGAAGTATTGGATTATTCACAAAAAGTAGTTGGTAGGTGATGATCAATAATTACAGTTAAAGCAAAAAATTTGGTTTCTTGAGCCAATATTACAAAAACTCTTTCAGATAAAGACAGTTTTGAACAAGCAGATATTACAACTAGAAGCTACGATTATTTGTATAATGATGGAGAAACATATTATTTTATGAATCAATCAACTTTTGAACAAGTAAGTTTAAAAAAAGATATTCTTGCTTGAGCTGAGTTATTTTTGAATGATTGAGATAAAGTAACTTTACAAGAATTTAATTGAATTCCTATAAATATAAATTTAGAACCAAGTGTTGTTATGGAAGTAACTGATACTCCACCATGAGAAAAATGAGATACAGCAACTTGAGGTAAAAAACCTGCTACCTTATCTACTTGACTTGTTGTTCAAGTTCCACTTTTTGTTTGTATTTGAGATAAACTAAAAATTGATACAAGAACTAAAGAATATCTTTGAAGGGCTAATTAATATAACTTTTATTTCTTAAAAATTTTTTTTATGGAAAAAAATAAGGAAGTTGGAGCTTTTATAAATAGTATGGAATCGTTTTCAGATTCTATAATAAAACCTATTTATAGTGAATCTTTGGTGAAAAGTATTGAAAATATGTGATTTATGAAGTCACTTGTAAATAGTGGTTTTATAAATGCTTTGCAAAATTTTTGAAAATGATGGTTTAAAAATGTATTTGTAGTTTTTGGTTGGATTGCTATAATTTGAGGTATATTATGAATTTTAATATGAATATTTGATTTGGTTAAATGGCCTTCACTTTACAATATACTATCTGTTTTGTCATCTTTTTTAACTATTTTAGTTTGAGTTTGAGTAATAAGATTTAAAAGCTGGTATCCTTTTATTGTTGTTTTAAGTTTTTTATTTAGTTTGATATATTCGGCATTAGTTAATTATAGTTTTTATGCCCCTGCTTATAATTATACTTATGTAATAATAATTAGTTTAGTTTTATCTACTCTTGTTTTTATGGTTTGATTTGCTCTAATACTTAAGAATAAAGACTTGTTTAAAAATTAATTGAAAAATAAAAAATATAGATATAATTAAATTGTAAAAAGCAATTGAGTCTGCAATCAACAGACGAGGCTGGAAGAAGAAAGTGAATTATTCACGATTAGAACTTCCCGGGGTAGTGATCCTCGTAAACAAAATAATAATTAAGAAATAGCTTTAGGTGGTACCTTCCCGCAAACGGGACCAAAAGCACATAATATGAGAATAGTTCTTGTTTTATGTGTTTTTTTAATTTTTTCGCTTATGAGAAAGACAAATCTAGGTATAGTGATAAAGGATGAAAAAATACTTCTTTGTATGAAAAAGAGGTGATTTTGAGCAGGATTATGGAATAGTGCAGGAGGAAAACTTGATGATTGTGAGAGTATGGAGGAGTGTATGATTAGGGAACTTAAAGAAGAAACTAACTTAGAAGCAAAAAAACTAGAGATGGCTTGAATACTTTATTTTCATTTTCCTCATAATCCAGATTGGGATAACGAATGTCATCTATTTAGGATAAATGATTTTGCTTGAGTCGCAGAGGAAACAGAAGAGATGAAGCCAGAGTGGTATAATCTTGATGAGATACCATATGATAAGATGTGGAAGGATGATTCTATTTGGTTACCAAGTATTATTGCTTGAGAGTACATTGAGTATGAGCTTTATTTTGATAAAGATTGATGAGTGGCGAAATATGTGAAAATAAAATAATTTTTAATTATTTTATTTTTTTAATTTTAATATTTATGCGAAAAGATTATTTGGAAAAACTAAAAAATGTTTTAGAAGATGATAATTTTTTAAAACTTGATGAAATTTTAGAATTATCCGTGACTTGAATCTTGTCAGAAGATGAACTAAATTAAATAGATGAAATCTTAAATGAAGCAACTTTATATGCAGAATTTAAAGAATCTGATTATAAAGAAGAAGCTTTAAGACTTATAGATTTAATTTTATAATATGAAAAAATTACCAATAGATTTCAAGATAGAAACTGAAAGATGTATAATAGAAATGCCAAAACTTGAAAATGCAATTGATTATTACAAACTTTGTACTCCTGCAGTTTCGCATTTTATGACTTGGGATAATTTATGAAGTGTAGAAAATTATGAAAAATTTATAATTTCTAAAAAGGAAAATTGGGAAAAACAAAGATGATTTGAGTCAATAGTGAAATTTAAACATAATTCCAAAATGATTTGATGTTTCTGAATTGCAAGATATTTTGAAGAAATAGAATCTATTGAAATTTGATATTGGCTTGCTGAAGAATATTGGGGAAAATGAATAATCCCAGAATGTTTGGAAAAAATGAAAGAAATAGCCTTTGATGAAATTTGATGTAAAAGTATAAAATTGAGAGCAGATAAAAATAATTTTAGGTCAAGAAGAGTTGCTGAAAAATGTTGATTTAAGCTAGATTGAATTTTAAGGCAACACGATAATATAAAATGAAAATTAAAAGATATTTCTTATTATAGCTTATTAAAAGAAGAATATAAAAATTATTAATTATTATTAATTTTAAAATTATGAAAAATAAACTTACAGATAAAGTAAAAAAAGTTTTTATTAAAGATAAAGAAAAAAATGTGAATGAAAGTGAAAAAAAAGAAAATTTTCAAGAAAATAATGGTAAAGTTTTTAAAAGTAGCAAAAATTTTTTATTTTTTGCTTTGATAGTTATTTGTTTTGGAATTATTTTTTATCCATTTATAACAGTAATTACTTTTTCTATTTTAACCTCATATTTAGCTCATCCATTATACAAGAGCTTTAACAAAAAATTATGAGAAGTTTTTTCACTTATTTTAACTTGGATTTCCATTATTATTATAGTAATTGTGCCTATTTATTTGGTTTGAAGTATTACATATAATCAAGTTAAATCAATGGTGTATGATGCAAATGTTTATGTAGAAAAAAACTCAAGTATTTTTACACAGTTACCAAACACTTGAACACAAGAGGATAAAAGTCAAAATAAAATAATTAGTTATGTTTATGATCAGTTTGAATGAAACAAAGAATTAATCGATGAAACAACAAAAACTTTGACAACATTTATAAAAAATATATGACAATGAGTTTTGAAACATTGAGCAAATATCGCAAAAAGTATCCCTATTTTAATGATAAATTTAATACTTTATTTTTTCCTAACATCTTCACTTATCGTAAATTGATGAAAAGTAAGAAAAGTATTTAAATTAATTTTACCTTTAGATTCAAATGTTTTTGATTTATATATGATAAGAATAAAATCTATGACAAAGTGAGTTATAAGATGAAATTTTTTCATTTCTCTTATCCAATCTGCTTTGACTACATTATCTTTTATAATTGCTTGAATTCCTTATAGTTGAATAGTTTTTATAATATGTTTTTTTCTTTATTTTCCTATGATTTGATCGTTTATTTTGTTTATTCCTGCAACTATTTATCTAATTATAAAATGACAATACATAATGGCAATTTTTGTGTTTATATTTAATTCTATAGTTATTTGAAATATAGATAATATTCTTAGATGAAAATTTACACCAAAAGAAGCAAGTATAGACTCTAGTTTGATGATTTTGAGTGTTTTGAGTTGAGTTACAATATTTTGAATTATGTGAATTTTGTATTGACCAATTATAGCTGTGATTTGATTAACTTCTATTAAGGTTTATATAGAATTAAATGAGAAAAAGTAAAGTATTAAAATAATATGAAAAGTTTAAAGAAAAAATTAAAAGAATGGATAAAAAGATATCGGTTAAGTGAAATTATTTCTTATACATTAGCTATTTGATGATGATATATAATATTTAAAGTTTACAAAAAATTATTATATTTCATGAATAGTTGTTATGATTTGAGATAATTTAGGATATTATTGAACAATGCTATTTAATGAAGTAAAATGCACGATAAAGAAAAAATGAAAATATAATTTGAAATTATTTTTAAAAGATTTTTGAAGCTTATCTTTTGAATTTTTACTTCCACAAGTTTTAGAAATATTTTTTATTCCTCCATTTTTTGATAAGTATTATATTTGAGCATTTGTTGCTATGACTTTAGTTATTATTATTTTTTATTTACAAGCAATTATTTTGTATGAAATTAGAAAAAGATATTTTAAATAAATTATTATGAAAGAATATTATGTTTATATATTAGCTAGTGAATCAAAAACAATTTATGTTTGAGTTACTAAAGATTTAAAAAGAAGAATTTTTGAACACAAAGAAAAAATTATAGAATGATTTATTAGTAAGTATAATTGTGAAAAATTAGTATATTATGAATTTTTTAGATATAAGAGAAGCAATTGCTTATGAAAAAAGATTGAAAAATTATAGGAGAGAACGGAAAGTTAATTTGATAGAAAATAATAATCTTTATTGGGAAGATTTATATGATAGTTTAGCCTAATCGTTATTGTTCCAGTTTAGTGAGACATACATTTTATGATTCTGAAATAAATTCAGAAAGATAGAAAAGCGACAAGATTTGTCATTCTGAATTTATTTCAGAATCATAGAAAGATTATAAGCATTGGTTACAAATATCAAAAATATAAGAGAATTTAATAAGTTAATTATTTTTAAAAAGTAAATTTTAACATTTAACCATTTACATTATGCCAAACTTTAAAAAAGTAAATCCAAAACAATCTTTTCCAAAGCTAGAAGAAGAGATACTAAAATTTTGGAAAGAAAATAAAACTTTTGAAAAATCTATAGAAACAAGAAAAAATTCAGAGGAATTTAATTTTTATGATTGACCTCCTTTTGCAACTTGAACTCCACATTATGGACATATTTTGGCTTGAACAATCAAAGATGTAATTCCTAGATATCAAACAATGCTTTGAAAAAAAGTTGATAGAGTTTTTGGTTGGGATTGTCATGGATTACCAATAGAAAATATAGTTGAAAAAAAGATGTGAATAAACTGAAAAGAAGATATAGAATGCAATGTTTGAGTATTTGATTTCAACGAAAATTGTAGAGCAAATGTTTTTTGATTTGTTGATGAATGGAAAAAAACAGTTAATAGAATGTGAAGATGGGTAGATATGGAAAATGATTATAAAACTATGGATACTTCATTTATGGAATCAGTTTGGTGGGTTTTTAAAAATATTTATGATAAATGATTAATTTATGAATGACATAGGGTAGTTCCATATTGTCCTCGCTGTACAACTCCACTTTCAAATTTTGAAGTAAATCAATGATATAAAGATAAACAAAGTAAAACAGTTGTAGTAAAATTCAAAGTTAAATGAAATGAAAATAAATATATACTTGCTTGGACAACAACTCCTTGGACTTTATATGCAAATTTATGACTTGCAGTATGAAAAGATATAGAATATGTAGAACTTCTAGATAAATCTAATTGAGATACTTATATACTTGCTAAAGAAAAAGTAAAAGATTTTTATAAAAAAGAAGAAGATTACCAAATTATTAGAGAATATTGTTGAGATTGTCTTGTTTGAATTAAGTATGAAGCTATTTTTCCTGATTTTCAAATTCAGATTGAAGAGATGTGAAAAAATTTATGAACAGAAATAAAATTATGAAAAAACTCTTGGACAGTTCAAATTTGACATCATGTAACAACAGAAACTTGAACTTGAATAGTTCATATAGCTCCAGCTTACTGAGAAGATGATTATCTAATCTGACAAAAAGATGATTTAGGTTTTGTTGCTCATATTGATAGTAATTGAAAAACTTATAATTTACTTGAAAATAATGGAAAATTTGTTTTTGATTTCAATGAAATGGTAATTGAAGAATTAAAAGCAAAAAAATTATCTGTAAATATAGGGACAATAATGCATTCTTATCCATATTGTTGGAGATGTGATACACCACTTATTTATAGAGCAATTTCAGCTTGGTATGTTGCTGTAGAAAAAATTAGAGATAAAATGGTGGAAAATAATAAAAAAATAACTTGGGTTCCTGAAGCTATAAAATATGGTAGATTTGGTAATTGGATAGAACAAGCTCGTGATTGGAATATTTCAAGAAATAGGTATTGGGGATCAGCAATTCCTGTTTGGCAAAGCTATGATAAAAAAGAGGAAATTTGTATTTGAAGTATAGAAGAACTTTATGAATTAAACAAAGATTTTTGACAGATAGAAAAAAAAGATTGAAAGTATTTTTACTCAAATTCTTGAAAAGAAATAGATTTACATAAACATTTTGTTGACGAGATATTTATAAAAAATGATAAAAATTTCAAAGCTAAAAAAGTTCTTGGAATTCATGGATTTTTGAGAACAAAAGATGGTATTGGTTTTTTTGAAAAAACTAAAGAAAATTTAGAAAAAGAGTGAATTATAATGAATGCTCCAATATTTGAAGAATGACCAAATATAAATTATAAAAATTGGGAGAAAAAATTAGATGAACTAAATTTAAAAAACTATGATACAATTATAACTCATTCTATGTGATGAAGAGTAGCAATAGAATACATAATCGAGAATAAAATTAATTTAAATAGATTAGTAATGGTTGCTCCTTGAATAGAATGAGCTTGAACAAAAGAAGTTTCAGAATTTTATTCTGACATGAAACAAAATTTTGAAGAATTAAAAAAATATGTTAAAGAAATTATTATTTTAGTATCAAAAGATGATAAAGTAATTAGAGTAGAACAATGACAAAAATTATCAAATATTATTTGAGCTAATTTAGTTGAAGTAAATTGATACTGACATTTTAATGTAAAAGAATGTAGCTTGATAGAATGACTTATAAAATATTGAGCACCACTAAAAAGAATACCTGAAGTTCTTGATTGTTGGTTTGAAAGTGGTGCGATGCCATATAGAAAAATTTCAAATTATAAATTAACAAATTACAAATTAGATGAAAAGGAAAAATTGAAAGAATGAGAACTTATTTTAACTCAAGATTGAAAAATATTTAAATCTGAAAACTGACAATTAATTGCTGATGATTCTTTCAAGTTTCCAGCTGATTTTATAGCAGAATGACTTGATCAAACTAGAGGTTGGTTTTATACACTTCTTATTTTATGAACTGCACTTTTTGATAATACTCCCTTTTTAAATTGTATTGTAAACTGAGTAGTTTTAGCCGAAGATGGTAAAAAAATGAGTAAAAGTCTTCAAAATTATCCAGCACCAGAACTTATTTTTGATAAATATTGAGCTGATGCTATGAGATTTTATTTAATGAATTCTCCAGTTGTTGAAGCTCAAGATTTTAGATTTGCAGAAACTTGAGTTGAAGAAATAGTTAAAAAAGTGATTTTACCTTTATGGAACACATATTCATTTTTTACAACTTATGCAAATATAGATGATTATAAACCGCAAAAATGAGCAATTTATTTTTGTAGACATGGACAAACAACAAATAATGAATTTGAGTTAAAAAATTGATGAGATATAATGATGAGTTGATGAGATAGCGAAGCTATGCTGACTGAAAAATGAAAAAAACAAGCAAAAAATGCTTGAATGAATTTTAATTTTTCTTGAGAAAAAATTGATTTGATTATTTCTTCACCAAGACAAAGAGCTCAAGATACAGCTAGTATTATAGCTAAAGAAATTTGATATAAAGAAGATATAATTATTGATGAAAGGTTTAATGAAATTAGAGAATGAGTTTTTTTAAATATGACACATTCAGAAATTCAATCTTATGCTAAAAAAGAGTATAATATTGATTTAAAACCATGATTTGAAACAAGAAAATTTTTTAAAAATTGAAAATATAATAAAGTGGAAGATGTGGCTCTTTTTGATAAAAGAGTGATTGAAGCATACAAAGAAATTGAAGAAAAATATAGCTGAAAAAATATTTTAATAATTGCTCATACTTGAGTTTTTAGACCTATAAACAGGTATATAAATAATATAGATTTTGAAGATGCACATTTCAAATTATGAAGTATACAAAATGCAAGTATTTTTAAGATGCCAAAACCAAGAAATAATGTTTTGGATAAATGGATTATTTCTGAATTAAATAAATTAATTTCAGATATAAAAACAGGATTAGATAATTATAAGATAAATGATTCAACAAGACCAGTTTCTAGTTTTATGGATAATTTGACAAATTGGTATATAAGAAGATCAAGAAAAAGATTTTGGGGAGAATGAATGGAAAAAGACAAAATAGAAGCTTATGATACTCTTTATGAAGTATTAATTGAATTATGTAAAATACTTGCTCCTTTTATGCCTTTTGTAAGCGAATATATTTATAAAAATCTAACCTGAAAAGAGTCTGTTCATCTTCAAAATTTTCCAAATGTAAATAAAAGTTTTATTTTAAATGATTTAAATGACAGTTTTGAAAAGACTTCCAAGCTTGTAAATTTGTGACTTGCTTTTAGATCAAGACATAAACTAAGAGTTAGGCAAGTTTTAAAAAGTGCTACTATTTGAGAAAAACTAGAAGATTATTATCTTGAAATATTGAAAGAAGAATTAAATGTAAAAGAAATAATTGTATTAGAAGATTCAAGTAAAATTGCTAAAAAAATTTGTCGTCCATATGCCAAACTTATCTGACCAAAATATTGAAAAGATGTTCAAAAAATTATAATTGAAGCAAAAAATGGTAATTTTGAAGAATTGGAAGATTGAAAAATAAAAGTTTGAGAGTTTATTTTGGAAGTATGAGAATATGAAATAGCTTATGAAAAACTTGATGAAAATATGGATATAGAAGCTTGATTTGGTATGGTAATTGCTATAGATCCGAGTTTGACAGAAGAATTAATTTCAGAATGATATGCTAGAGATTTAGTTAGATATATTCAAGAAGCTAGAAAAGAAGCAAAATTTGAAGTAAGTGATAGAATTAACTTGGAACTTAAAACAGAAAGTTTGGAAATAAAAAAAAGTATAGAAAATTTTAAAAAATATATAGAAGAAGAAACTTTATCTACAATTATTGAGAAAATTGAGAATTGAGATTTTTATAAAGAAATTGAAATAGATGATTTTAAAGTAAAGATAACTTTGAAAAAAGTTTAGTTTCATTTCTATAAAATAGCTTTTATTTAATATAAAAAAATGCAAAATTTAGAAAATATATTTGAGTTTTTAGCTCAAGCTGAAAAATTAAAATCAACTTTAAGATTTTCTGTTACTTCTGCAGACAGAAAAGAATCTTCAGCAGAACATAGTTGGCGCTTATCTTTACTTGTTTTTTTGCTTTGAGAAAATTTAAAAGATAAAATTGATGTAAATCATGCTATAAAATTAGCCATATTTCATGATTTACCCGAAGCAATAGTTTGAGATACAGATGCTTATTATGTTTCAAAAGATAAAAATTGAACTTTGAAAAAAGAGAAAAAAGAAGAAGATGCTATGAAAAAATTATCAGAAATTTTGTGATGAGATTTTTGAAAAGAAGTTTTTAATTATTGGAAAGAATATTGTAACTGAGAGACAAAAGAAGCTCAATTTGTTAAAGCTCTTGATAAAATAGAATGTTTAAATCAATTTTGTGATTATTGAAAATATATTTTTAATGAAAGTAAAGAATTTGATTTTATGGCTTTTTATGCCGATAAACATATAGCAAAAGTTCCAAAATTAAAACCAATTTTAGATATCACTAAAAAAAAGATGAAAAAATCTTATAAAAAATGGTGAGTTGAGTGGAAAGATGAGTATGAAAAATATTAAAAGCTATTGATTTTATCAAAAATACAATTATAATATATTTTTATATCTAAAAATAATAAAATATATAAATGAAATCAGTAGAAATATCTAAATTAATTCAAATTTTTAAAAAAAAATCAATTCGTCATAAATTTCTAAAAAATCTTATAAGTTCAAACTCGCAAGATTCCATATCTACAATAGTTTTTTCTGTTTTATCTTGAGAAGAAAAGCAAAATCTTAGGATATTACTTACAAATTCAAATCCTAAATCAAAATTATCTCCCATAGTTTTTAGAGAAACAAAAAGAAATTTAATTAAAATTCTTAGAATCATTTCATCATTTGAAACTGATTGAAGTAAAGCTTCTAAAATTGATTTGAAAAAATCATTCGACTGAAAAATGAAAACTAATTGAGTTGCTTTAGAATATTTTATTATAGATTCAATTTTAAGATGAAATCCAGATTTTAAAATAGAAAAGTGACCATTAAAACTTGAATGAAACCAAATAGATCTTGTACATATAGACAAAACAAACCATTATTGAATTCAGATAACAACTACTGAAGAAAAAAATATTTGAAAAAAGTATACTGATATGAAAGATTTACAATTTTCAATTGATAGTTGATGAGAATTCAAATATAGTTGAAAAGAAAGTGATGAAAAAATAAGGTATAATAATAAAAATAAACTTATAAAAGAAAATTTTTCTTGAAAATATATACCTGATGCGCCTATTTTGTTTGTGTTAAATTCTTATACAAGTAGAAAAGTAATGAATAGGAAAAACAATATTTTATGAAATGCTTTCAATGAATGGTGAAAAGATAAATATCCTTTTTGATGACCAAGTATTTATCTAGAAGAAAAAATTCAAGAAGAATTAATTTTTATCCAAAAATCATATAGAGAAGTATTTGAGGAATTTAATAAATTGCTTTTAGAAAAGAAAAAATTACAAAAAACAAAAGATTATAAATTTGATTTAAAAACTATAGAAGGAGAAGTTTATGTAGAAATAAATCCAAGTGAGAAAAAAGTTATTTTTACTTGTTTTCCAAAAAATTGAGATAATTGAGAATCTATCTATAAATTACATTTTTATCTTACAAAAAAACTTTTAGATAAATTTTAATTGAAATAAATAAAAAATATATATAATAAGCATTCATTTTTAAAATATATTATATGAAAAAAACAAAAATAATTGCAACAATATGACCAGCAACAAATTCTAAAGAAAAACTTATAGAATTATATAATTCTTGAGTAAATATTATCAGATTCAATTTTTCACATGCTAATTATGAAGAAACAAAAAAAATAGTAGATTTAATAAAAACTTTAAACAAATCATGAATTACAAATTTAAGCTTACTTCTTGATACAAAAGGCCCAGAAATAAGAAGCTGAGTTTTGGAAAATCCTATAAAATACAAAGAATGAGATAAATTTAAAATTTTTGTTGATGAAAAAAAATTATTTTGAGAAAAATCGCTTTTTTGTGATTATAATTTTCTAGTTGATGATTTAAAAATTTGACAAAATATTGTTATAGATTCAGGACTTTTAACTGTTGAAGTTATTTCAAAAACTAAAGATTATCTTGAAGTAATATCAAAAAGTGAAGCTATAATTTGATCAAGAAGACATATAAATTTGCCTTGAATAAATTTAAAATTACCTTGAATTACAAATAAAGATATAGAAGATATAAATTTTGCTATAGATAATGATTTTGACTTTATAGCTGCATCTTTTGTGAGAAATAAAGAATGCGTAAATCAAATAAAAGATATATTTAAAAAAAGAGAAAATAATTATATAAAAATTATTTCAAAAATAGAAAATCAAGAATGAATTGATAATTTAGAAGAAATAGTTAGTTCTTCACATTGAGTAATGGTTGCTAGATGAGATTTATGAGTTGAAGTTCCTGTTGAAAAATTATCTTTATATCAAAAAGAAATAGTAGAAAAATGTAAACTTTATGGTAAATTTGTAATTATAGCAACCCATTTACTTGAAACAATGATAGAAAATCAGTTTCCAACAAGAGCAGAAACTTCAGATATTTTTAATAGTGTTTTACAGAAGCCTGATTGTCTTATGTTATCATGAGAAACAGCAGTATGAAAATATCCGATTGAAGCGGTTAAATTGATGGTAAAAGTAGTAAAAGAAGCTGAAAGTCATATAATCTATAAACATGATGATTATTTTAATGATTGATTAAGGGATGAAGATATAGAAAAAAAAGTTCTTATAAGAAGTGGAATTTTTATATGAGAAGAATTAAATGCTAAAGCTCTTGTCGTTATAACAAAATCTTGAATTTTAGCCAGATTAGCTTCTTTTTTTAGACCAAAAATACAAGTTTTTGCTTTTACAAAATTTGAAAAAACTTCTAGATACATAAATGCTCTTTTTTGAGTTGAACCTATTTTTCATTCAAAACGGAATAGTGAAAATTTTTTTGAAACAATGGATTGGGCTGTAAATTATTTAATTGCAAATAATTTGGTTGAAAAATGAAATAAAATAATTGCAATAAATGATATAAAAAAGTGAAATAAGGATGTTTCAATGATGGAAATACTGAATGTGTAAGAGAAAGAATAAAAGTAAAAAAGTGTAAAACTAATATTCTAGATTTCTCAGTAGCTGTGTTTTTCTCTCTTTGTAAATAGAATTAGAGAATTTTTACTCTATAAAATGTATAAAAATGAATCAAAAAATATTGGATTTAGCAAAAATTATTTGGGATTATCTTAGATTAAATCAAGAAATTGAAAAATCAGATTTGATAATGATTCTTGGTTCTCATGATATAAGAGTTGCAGAAAGATGAATTGAATTAATAAAAAAATGATATGCTAAAAAAATACTTTTTTCAGGTTGAATATGAAGATTAACAGATTGAGTTAAAGAATTTATGTGAACTACAGAAGCAGATATATTTGCAAAAATTGCAATAAAAAATTGAATTAAAAAAGAACAAATAATAATAGAAAATAAATCTACAAATACTTGAGAAAATATAATTTTTAGTTATGAACTTATAAAAGATTTAGATATAAAAAGTATAATTTTAGTTCAGAAACCATATATGGAAAGAAGAGTTTTTGCTACTTTTTCTAAACAATGGCCTTGAAAAAAAATAAATTTCTATATTACATCTCCTAAAATCTTATTTGAGGATTACCCAAATGAAATTATAAAAATAGAACAAATAATAAATATAATGATTTGAGATTTGGATAGAATTATCAAATATCCAAAGCTTTGATTTCAAATTTATCAAGAAGTTCCAGAAAAAGTTATGAAGGCTTTCTACAAATTAATTGATTTGTGATTTGATAAGGATTTGATAAAATAAAACTCTTAGAAAAATTTCTAAGAGTTTTTTACCATTTGCTAAATTATCCCTCTTACAGCACTTATATTGAAACTATAATTCATTTTTAAAGCTCAAATAATTCAGATATATCAAACTTTTCAATTTATAAGAATAGGTTTTAGTATGATTGTATAATCTTTGAGAAACGGAATTATATTTTCTTCTCAGATAAAAACATTTACTCAAGGAGAAATTGGAAGCTCTTTTATGAAACTTATAAAATTTTTTTTATCTTCAAGCATTTTAATTATATTTAAAATACTTTCTCAAAGCCTTTCATAATTATTTTCCAAAAAATGTGAAATTCACGAATATTGTAAAATAGAATCATCATCAAGAATTAAAAAAGAAATTTCTTGTGTATTTTTAGCTAATTCAGAAGATATTTTGTATATGAAATCATTTATATTTTTGGTTTCTAAATTATCTTTTTTTGTTTTTTCTTGTAAAAAATAATCAGGAGAACTTTGCATAAAATAATTTATAAAAACTCTTAATCATTTTGTTGTTGGCAATCTTCAAGCTGAATTGTAAGGCTGATAAATAAGCTCTAACTCTTCTAATAAAGCCATATCATTTCTAACCGTAGCGGAACTTACTCCCAAATCATATTTTTTTAGAAGAAGTTTACTTCAAAGAACTTTTCAAGTATCCAAAAATTCTTTTACAATAATATTCAATATATCTATATTTCTTTCTGTTAAATTAGCCATTATATAAAATTAATATTATATATCTATAATAAACTATATATTTTTAAAGTCAAATATTTTCTTTTATAAAATATAAAATTAATGAATTTTTTTGAAAATTTATAAAAATTTATATAATAAAGTAAAGTAATTTTTAATATTTCAATATGAATATTTGAATTGATTTAAGATTTTTGCAAAGAGATAATCTTTATTCTTTATTTGCAAGTGAAATAGTAAAACAATTAACAAAAAATGAAAAAAATAAATTTAGTGTTTTTTTAGCAAATAAATGAGATATAAATTTATTTAATTCTTTTGTTACAACAAAAATAGTAAAAGAAAAAGCTTGATCTTTAATCGAAAATATTACATTGAAAACTCAATTTAGTAAAGAAAAATTTGATTTAATGATTTTTTTTAATGAATTTAAGCCAATAACTTATAAATGAAAATATATATTGATTATTCCAACCTTACAAAATTTGCTTTTTTGAAATTTCAAAAATTCTTTTTCTAAATATTATTACTTAAATTTATTGAAATCAAACTTAAAAAATTCTCAAAAAATTATTTGTTTTGATAAATATACTCAAGATCATATAAATGAAAGATTTAATATAAAAGAAGAAAAAATAAAAATTATAAAATGATTTTTTCCTATAAAATCTATAAGTTGTTCTCTAAATTTGGATATTGATATAAAATCAAAACATAATTTAAAAGATGATTATATAATTTATGATTCTATTGATTCAAATGTGAAGAATTTGGAAAAAGTTTTTAGTACAATAAAAGCTTTAAAAAAAGAATGAAAAATTATAAATTTATTATTTTTATGAAAAAGTAATAGCAATAATATAGAATTTAGAAAAATGGTTATTGAAAAAAATATAAATGAACTTGTTATTTTTGTTTGAGAAACAACTAATACCAACAAAGAAGCTTATTATAAGCAAAGTTTAGGTGTTATTTTTTCAAATTTATATGAAACATTTCCATTTGATTTAAATTATGCTTTAGTTTATAAAATACCTATTTTATCAAGTAAATTAGATTCTATAAAAGAATTATTTTGAGATAAAATACAATATTTTAATACATTATCAAACACTGATACTTATGAAAAAATAAAATCTTTTATTTGAAAAACAAAAAAAGAAATAAATTATGATGATATTATTTCTTCCAATAATTCTCTAAATTATGCCGAGGAATTAAATGAAACAATAGAAAAAATTTTACTTTAATTTTAAATAAGATTCTAAAATTAAAGCAGCTGAAATATCATCTATTTCAGCTTTTTTGTTTTTTGTTTGTGAATTTATATTTTTAGCTTCAAAACTAGTAAATCTTTCATCTACTCAAATTATTTTTTTATCTGGAAATATAAGTTTCAATTTTTCTATAAATTTTTGAGTTTTATTTAATTGTTTTTTATCTTTTCCATACAAGTCATAGGGAAGTCATACAACAATTATTTCATAATTTTTATTTTCACTAAAAAAACTTTTTAATTCTCTAATTAAATTGATTCTTGAAACAACATTTTTTGGGATAGCAATATGATTTATTTCTATTGCAATTCAAACTTTTTTTTCTCAGAGATCAATTGCGATTGCTTGCATTTAAATTAACAAGTTAACAAATTAACAAATTAACAAATTAAAATTTGTTAATTAAAGGTTTATTTTATATGACATTGATTATTATTTTTGCAGTTTCTCAGTCTCAAATTTTTATAAATATATCGTATTTTCATTCTTTTTTTAGATGTCAATCATTCATAACGATGTCTTTTTTTGTAAAATCAAGTTTTAATTCTTTTTTAAGTAAATCTATTATTTCTTTTTCGCTTATACTTCAAAATATCTTTCAAGAAGAATCTTTATTTATGGCAATTTTAAATGTTTTTCAGTTTAATTCATTCCATATATCATGCTTTTTTTCTATTTTTATTTGTCTATTTTTTTCTTCTTTTTTCTTTTTTTGTTCTAATATCTTTTCATCATTTTTTGTAAATTGTCTAGCAAATTTTTTTGGAATCAAAAAATTTCTTGCATAAGAATCATTTACTTCTTTTATCTCTCAAACTTTTGCAACATTTACAACATGTTCTAAAAAAATAACTTTCATATTATAATAGTTTAAAAAATAAATTTAGTTTACAAAAAAAATTATTTTTCTTTCTCAGTTTCAGCTTCAACTTCAACAATATTTATTTTATATCATATAAGTTCTGAAGCTAAGTTTATATTGACACCTCATTTTCCTATAAGTTTTGGTTTTTCTTCAGAACTTATATATACATTTGCAGTTTCTTCATCATCATCAATACTTACTTTTAATATATTTGCTGGAGTTAAAGATCTTTTTATAAGTTCTTGTAAATCTTCTGAATTTGCAATTATATCAATTTTTTCTCAACTTAATTCTTCCATAACTGATTTTACTCTGATTCATTTTTGTCAGATAAGAGTTCAAACTGGATCAATTTGATCAAAATCAGTACTAACCAAAATTTTTGTTTTCATTCATGGATGTCTCACAACTTTATCTATAGTAACAACTCATTCACTTATTTCAGGAACAAATATTTCAAATAATGCAGGTATTAATTCTTTTCTTTTTCTTGACAAAATTACTTTTGGATTTCATACTTCAGCATTTGAAACTTCAGCAACCAAAATATAAAATCTAGAATCAGCAACATAATTATCTCTTGAAACTTGTTCACTTTTCGGTAAGATTACTTGGCTTCAATTATAATCAAAAATAACTTTTCATCATTCAACAAGTTCTACTTTCATATTAAGAACTTTTCACTCTTTTCATACAAATAAATCATAAATTTTTTCTTTTTCACTATCAGCAATTTTTTGTATAATAACTTGTCTAGCAGCTTGAGACGCTATTCTTCAAAAAGTTTCTCAATGTTCTCATCATATAAGTTCATCAGTAACATCAATTTCAATAAGATCTCATTCTTCAAAATCTTTTGCATCTTCTCAAAGTTCTTCAAAGCTTATTTCTGTGCTTGAATTTTCAACTTTTTTCACTACAGTTTTTTCTATACTTACTTCAAGTTTTTGATTTTCAAAATCAATTTCTACATTTACCTTACTATCTTTTGTTCAGTAGTCTTTTCTATAAGCAGTTTTTAATGCAGCTTCAATAATTTCAATTAACTTTTCTTTTGGGATTTTTTTTTCTGCAGCAATCTGATTTATGGTTGCTTCAAGTTTTTTAAAATCAAACATATTTTTAGAATATTAAGGGATAAATTTTAGTTAATAAGTTTTTTTAAAATATCATTTTAAACAAAAATGAGAATCTGTTCCCAAACTCTCATTTTTCATCTTTTTATCATTATACTTATTTTTTTGTAAAATCAAATTTAGTTTTTAGATTCTAAATTTAAATTACAAATCTTTTATACATCTTATAGAAGTATAAAATCAATCAATATTATTTTGAATTGTTGATGATTCATATGAAGATACTCATAATGTTTGAACTTGATTATTACTAAGAGTATTTGATAAAAATATTCATGAAATACCACGAAGATAAAAACCAACATAAGAGTTATAAACTCATGCTAAAGGGATTTCAAGAATATTTGCAAGATTATCAACATTTGTTTTAATATTATGTCATTTCCATCATAATCAATCACATTGACCTCAATTTCAAGTTCTACAAACAGATCAAGCTATAATATTCTCTAAATAATTAAATTCTAATATACTTGGTAAGTGCCATCAGCTAGGACATGCTCAATCCATAGCTTTATCATAATTATATAGCTTTCACCATATTGTAGTATATTCTTTATCTCAACTTGGATTTGTTCATTTAAACCGTAAATTAGCTATAGCATTGCTGGCTAATAAAGGAATAAATGATTCACATTGTTCCATTGACGAAAAAGAATACATATCAACAATTGAATAACTTAAAGAACATTGATAGTTATTATGAACAACATCACTTCCATCATCCTTTTTTCACCATTCAAGTCAATCTCAAAGTGTGGAATTACATCATGCCCATACTTGAAGTAAAGTTCAAGTGTATGAATATACTTCTACATCATTTAGTGGACAATTAGAGTCTGGCCAGGTTTTATTCTTCTTTTTGAAGATATATCCAGTTTCTTCATTTACATAAACTCCATTTTTGTTTAATGGTCATAGTTTTATTTCTTCTCATTCTCAAAATTTTGAAATTAATTCATATGCATCTTTTGTAATTACTAGATTATAATCGTATAATTCTCATGAATCTGGATCTTTTGGTAATTTATCTAGTTTTTTTACTTGTGTATAGTTTGTTTCTCCAAATTTTCATTCTAGCATTCATCTTATTTTTGGTGTCTGATTTAGATTATCTGGATCTGGATAATTTCATACTTCCATTGCATATAATTCTAGTGATTTTTCTATACTTTTCAGATCTGCTATTCTTACTGAGTTTCTTGCATCTTTTGTATATCATTGCAAGCTTATAAATGCTATTGTTCATAAAATTGCAGGATTGTTATTACTACTATCAATTCTACTAAGGTGAAGGCTTTTTTTGATTTCATGAAATTTTATAATATTTAATAAAATTTTTCGATATTATTTTAATATAAATTTTTAAAATTTCAAATTCTTCTTTGAATTTTATTATTTATAAATATAATATTTTTATTATTTAATTATTAAAAAAATATTATGAAAATTGAGAAAAAGAAATTACCAAAATCAAAAATAGAATTTATAATTGAAGAAAATGCTAAAAATATAGTAAAAGAAAGAAAACATATAATTGATCATTTAAAAGAAACAGCTGAAATTAAAGGTTACAGAAAATGACAAGTTCCAGAAGAAATTTTAGTGAAAAAATATTGAGAAGATTATATAAATCAAATGGTTGTAGATCATGCAATTGATCATTTGTATCAAAATGCTATAAGACAAGAAAAATTGATCCCAGTTTCTCAAGCTGAAATTGTAGAGATAATTTCACAAGATCCTTTAAAGTTTAGAGTTCATGTTGAGGTTTTTCCAGAAGTAAAAATAAAAGATGATTATAAGAAAATTAAATTAAAAAAGACAAAAGTTCAAGTAAATGATAAAGAAGTTGAAGATGCTTTAGGTGATATTCAAACTAGATTTACTAGATTTGAAGAAGTAAAAAAAGATTACAAAGCTAAATCTTGAGACAGAGTTACAATTGATACAGATTGATATGATAAAAAATGAAGTTTACTTGAAAATACTTCAATGAAAGATTATCCTTTGATTATTTGATCAAAAATTATGGTTCCTTGATTTGAAGATGGTCTTGTTTGAAAAAAGTCATGAGAAGAAATTGATTTACCGATTGTTTTTCCAAAAGATTATCATAATTGAGATTTTGCTTGAAAAGAAACTAATTTTAAAGTAAAAATTAAAAAAATAGAAGAATCTAAAAAACCTGAATTTACATCTGAATTTATAAAAGAATTAAGATGAAAAGATTTGGATTTAGATTGATTTAAAAATCTTATAAAAGAAGAAATCAAAGAAACTAAAGAAATGAACCAAAGAATAGAAGATGAAAAAAAATTGGTTGAAGAACTTTTGAAAATAAGTGAATTGGATATTTGAGATAATCTTATGAAAAATCAAATAGATAAAGTTTTTGATGAAGTAAAAGAAAATATTTCAAGAGATGGTCTTAGAATAGCTGATTATTTAGAATCTCTTAAGATGGATGAAGCTACATATAAAGAAAAACAAATAACACCAGTTGCCAAGAAAAGGCTAGAATGAGAACTAATTCTTCATACTTTGCAAGAAAAAGAAAACATAAAAATAAGTGATGAAGAAATGGATAAGGAAGTTCAAACAATTCTTGCAAGATTTAATTCTCCAGATGTAGTTGCTAAACTTAAAGAATTATATGTTCCTTGAAATAGATATTTTGAAGAATTAAGACAAAGAGTTGTTTATAGAAAATTAATAGATAGCTTTTTTGAATAGAATGAAAAATCTCTCTTAAACTGTTAATTTTTTAAATTAATGTTTTTGGGAGATTTTTGCTTATTCTTCATTGAATTTTTTTATATTCGGGATTCGCCAAGTGGTAAGGCAGTGGACTCTGACTCCATCATCGTAGGTTCGAATCCTACATCCCGAGCCAAAAAGAGGTATTTTAGAAAGATTTGAACTTTGATTTTTTAAGGTTCATTTTTTATTTTTGCGTAGGATTCGAAAGGAGGGAAGTCAATTATTAGCTGATGAAATCAGCTAGTAATTGACCTAAATCAACAAAAGTTGATTTAGCCGGATGGCCTACTGAAACTACTGAAGGACGAAGTCCGCCAGTAGATAAAGAGCCGAATCCTACATCCCGAGCCAAAAAGAGATATTTTAGAAATGTTTGAATTTGAAATTATTTTTAAATATTATTTTTTGCAAGAAAAAAATTAAAAAAATATGTCATTTTGACTATAACAAAATAAAACAAAGAAATCTGTAAAAATTAGAAATTTCTGTTTCCTTTATAAAAAATTTTAGTGCTTGAAATTCGCAAAAGAGAGAAGTTAAAAAATCAGTGAATAATAATTATCAAAAAAACAAAAATTATAATCAAATTTTAACTCGCTAAAATTTGATTATTTAAAGCTTCAAGTTTGTTTTTTATCTGAGCTCATTTTAAATCAGGATAAAGTTTCATAATATCTTTTCAAGTATAAAATTTTTTATTTTTCATAAGCTTTAAAAAATCCTTGTAAAAATCCATAACAATTTTTATATTGTTTGCTTTTGGGATTCTTCACATATGATCAGAAAATCAAACTATAAGTAAATATTTAAAATATTTATGTGCCATAATTTTTCTAGCTTTTAGTTTTTTCATTTCAATTAATTTAAATATCTTTAAATGATTTTCTATAAGCCAAGAAATAGTTTTTACTTCTTCATTTGTAAAAATCCATCTTTTTTTTATATCCAAAAATTTTTCAAGTCATACTTTTTCATGTCAATAATAATGAACATAAGATTTTTCATCTTTTGAATAGGTATCATATTTTCAGATATCATGAAAAAGTAGAGTATAATATAGAATTATTTTTTCTTTTTTATCAAAAAAAATTATTTTATTTTTAGCATTTTCATCAAAACTTTTAAATCAATTTTGAAAATACTTGTTTATTACTTCTATAGTCAAAAGAGAGTGTTTCCAAACATTTCATTCTAAATGATATCTTGGTCAACCTGGAGTTTTTGAAAGTAAATCAATTTCTCTTAAAAATAAGCTAAAAAATCAGATTTTTTTTAGGTCTTTTAGAGCTTCAATATTGTTATTTCATAAAAGTATTTTTTCAAATTCTTCTTTTATCCTTTCTAAACTTATATTTTTAAGTAATTTTATATTTTCTTTTAGTATTTCAAAATAATTTTTTTCTGCAATTTTTAAAGAAAATTCGTTTTTAAATCTTATAAATCTCAAAATTCTTAAAGCATCTTCTTTGATTCTATTCTTTGGATTTCAAATAAATCTAATAATTTTATTTTCAAAATCTCAAATTCAATTATTTGGATCTATAAAATTTTCGTTTGTTATATCATAATAAATTGAATTTATAGTAAAATCTCTTCTTTTTGAATCAAGAATTATATCTTTTGTAAATTTTACTTTGACAGGTTTTCTTCAATCCAAAATCCCGATATCTTCTCTAAAAGTAGTTATTTCAAAAATTTCTTTTCATTCTTTTATTATCAAAGTTCAATATTTTTTTCAAACTTCTTTTATTACATTTAAAACTTTTTCAATTTCTTCAGGGGAAGCATCACTCGCTAAATCTATATCTCAAAAATACTTTTGATTTAAGGAAAGTGCTCTAGAAAATCATCAAATTATATAAACTTTTTTTCATATTTTATCTAATTTTTTTGCAATATTTTTTAAGTTTTTGTTTACTAGCATTAAGTTTTTAAAAATTATAACTTATTATTTTTCAATCTTTTTCTCATTTTTTTCTAAGTTCGTATCATCAATTTTCCAAAGTTTTATCAGAAACTATAATTCTATTTGGAATTCACCATAAATCGCAATCAGAAGCCTTTTGACCAAAACCGTAATTTCTTCAAAATCTATCATCAAGTATAATTTCTTTTCAATCTTTTTCTAAATCTTTTGCTAATTTAGTAGCTTTTTCTAAATTATTTTCTCATAAAACAATTATATAATAATCAGCTGGAGCAACTGTTTCTGGCCAAGAAATTCAATTTTCTGTCATAAAATATTCTGCCATAACTCACATAAGTCTAGAAACTCAGATTCCATAACATCACATTTCAACTTTATCAATCATTTTATTATTTTCATCAAGATAAGAAATAGAAAAAGGTTTTGAGTATTTTTCTCATAAGTAAAATATATTTCAGATTTCAGAAGCTCTTCTAAAACTAAGTTTTTCTCATTTTACATTTAGTGATGTAAATCATTCTTTTACTTCATTAAAATCTCAAAATTCTAAAATATCTAAGTCTTTTAAGTTTACATTTTTTGTTGATTTTGCAACTTCATTAGCTCATCAAAAGAAGTTTTTAACTGTTTTTAGAGATTCGTCTCAAAAGTTATCAATTTCTAATTTAGAATCTTTTAAAGGACTTACAAAACCTCTTATAGTTCATAATTTTTTTAAATCTTCTTCTGTAGCTTGAGAATATCCTTCATTGTATTTTTTAGCTATAAATTTTCTAAGTTTTACTTCATTTACATCTAAATCTCATCTAATAACTACAGAAAAATATTTTCATGAATCAGTTTTATAAACTACTGTTTTAAGCATTTTCCAATCTGGAGCTTTAAAATAATTTGTCATTTTTTCCATAGTAATTATATCAGCAACTGAATCTATGTATTCTAAATTTTTTTCTTCCTCATCAATATTTTTGTTGTCAGGAACTCAAGAAGCTAGTTCCAAATTGTAACAATAATTGCTTGAATCCTGAACCACAATATCTTCTCATATATCTAAAAAAATTTGAAATTCATGAGAATTTTTATCACTTATTGCTCATCAATCAGCATCAGCAATTACTGTATCTTTTGCAAGTCAAAGTCTGTCAAAAACTTTCATGTAGACTTTTTTTATATTTTCATAAAATTCATCAAAATCTTTCATATCTTTATGAAAACTATAAGCATCTTTCATAATAAATTCTCTTCATCTAAGAAGCCCAGATTTAGCTCTTTTTTCATTTCTAAATTTTTTTTGTATGTGATAAACACAAGTTGGCAAATCTTTGTATGATTCTATAAATTCTTGCATTATATTTACTACATTTTCTTCATTTGTTGGGCTAATTCTGTATTCACTAGTTCACCAAGCTGGAACTTTGAAATACTCAGGAATTTCCCATCTACCTGTTTTTTCCCAAATTTCTTTTGGTGTTAGAATTGTCATAAGCATTTCATGATATCAAGCTTTGTTCATTTCTTCTCTAACTATATTTTCTATTTTTTTAAGAACTCTATGTCAAATTGGTAAAAACTCGTATGCTCAAGCCATAACTTGTCTTATGTATCATCCTTGTAAAAGTAAGCTAGTTGATCTGTTGTCGCTAATTTTTGGTTCTGATTTCAATGTTTTGAAAGGGAAGTTTGAAAGTTTTATCATAATAAATTTAATTACAAATTAAAGTGTTGAAAATATATTAAATAAATCTGTAACCCTTACGGGAGTGAAATAAAACTTTTTCATAAATAAAATTAATAATACTTACTGTATTTTATTTAGTTTAAGTATAAAGTAAAATTTATTATTTCAAAATAAAATATTGACATATTTTAATATTATTTTATAATCAGATTTAAATTTACACTTTTTAACAATAATTTATGGTAAATGCTAGTAATTATGTTCCTGAAGAAAGCAATATAAACTGAACTTGTGAAAGCCAAGAATTAATAGAATCTTATAACGATAAACTTATAAGTATTTTTATAAATTGAGGAAATGATAAGTACTTAAATTATTTATTAAAATTTTGCTGAGTTTCAAAAAATGAAGAAATAGGAGATCAAGTTTTAATTAATATTTATAATAAGTTAAATTCTTTATTATATTGATATTGAAAAAAAATTGAATGAGTTTCTCAAGAATATGCTAAGGAAATAGATATAGATTCTATCTGTTGTGATAGTATTATTATTTCAAATAAATTATGAATATGACAATTTTCTGTATTAGAAAATATTCGTTTAGAAGTTGCTAGATTACTTAAAGAAAGAAATTATCTATAAAAAATTAAAGTAATATTTTTATTTCATAAAATAAATTTGATAAATAAAAACATAAGAAAATAAATTTTATTTTATAATTTTTAAAATATGACGTATAAATTATGAAATATTTGACTAGCTAGTGATGAAGATAGATTTGAGGCTAGGCAAATTCAAAGGGGAGAGAAACTTAAGAAAAAAGTAGAAGCTAATCAAGAGTCTCTTGATGGAGATTTAGCAAAATTTTACGAGAGGACTAGATATAATAAAGTTCAAGACAGTGTATCTTATTTGTTGCAGAATGAATATGAAAAGTATACTAAATTATATATAAAGAAATCAAAGAAACCTAGATATTACATTTAAATAGAGAAGAAACCAAAGAAATTTAAATATTAATGAAATATAATACACTTAAATCTTTGTGCAAAAAAACAAAATCCCATACAAATTTATGGGATTTTATTTATAAATTTTAATAGAATTTTATTTGATTTTAATATATTCTTTCAAAAAATCTATAAACTTATCATCAAACTTTGGAGCTGTGATAAATAAATCTTTATCTCATCTACCAGATAAATTACAAACTATTATTTTGTCTTTACTAAGAATTGGAGCAAGTTTCATAGCATAAGCAAGTCAGTGAGCAGATTCCACAGCTGGTAGTATTCACTCAGTTTGCATAAGAGTTTTTATAGCATTTAAAACCTCATCATCGGTCGCATAAGTCATCTCTAATCTTCAAATATTTTCCAAATATGCAATTTGTGGACTAACTCAAGAGTAATCAAGTCAAGCGGCTATAGAATAAGTTGTTTTTATGTTTCAATATTCGTCTTGAACAAAGTATGATTTATATCAATCTCCATGTCATACTTTTTTTTCAGCAAATCTTACCGCATGAAGTCATGATTTAATTCATTTTCATCATCATTCTACTCAAACTAGTTTTACATTTTTATCATCCAAAAAATCATAAAAAAATCACAGAGAATTACTTCATCATCCTACACAAGCGATCATATAATCAGGATTTAAGGAATAATGCTTAGATTTTAGGACTTGTCATTTCGACTGTAATGGAGAAATCTCTTCTTTGTTAATAATATCTGAATTATAGTTTATGCTATATTCTTTTAATTGTTTTCTTACTTCTTCTCATATAATTTTTTGAAAATATACATTCATACTTGGATAAGGATTTGGTCAACAAGCAGTTCAAAGTAAATAATATGAATTAGGATTTTTTCTTAAATCATTTACAGCGGCTTCTATAGAATCATTTAAAGTTTGGTTTCCGCTTGTAACTGGAATTACTTTTGCTCATGAGAGTTCCATATATATTACATTTGGTCTTTGTCTATCATAATCTTTTTTTCACATATAAATTACACAATCAAGTCCAAGTTTTGCACAAACTGAAGCTGTAGCAAGACCGTGTTGTCAAGCTCAAGTTTCTGCTATTATTCTTTTTTTTCAAAGATATTTTGCGATTAATCATTGTCCTACTGCATGATTGATTTTATGAGCTCAAGTATGATTTACTCATTCATTTTTTAGATAAATTTTAGCTCATCCAAGTTTTTTTGTAAGATTTTCTGCAAAAATTAAAGGAGAAGGTCTTCATATAAAATTTTTATGCAAAAGTTTTAAATCTTTTATAAATTTTTTATCATCTTTTAATTTTAAAAATGCTTCATTAACTTCTTTCATAATAGGAATCAAATCATCAGGTAAGTAAGTTCCTCAAAAATCTCAAAATTTTCAAGATTTATTTATAATAATATTTTTAAGTTTCATAATAAATTAATTTAAAAAATAAAAAGCTATCAAAAAAATGATAGCTTAAAAATAATACAACCTAAAAAATAGGTAAATATAAACTATCACCATCGAGAATTAGTCCACCAAGAAATTTGATTTTGTATTAAATTATTTTTCATTCATTCAATAATTATTGTTTAAAATAACTTTTTCAACTTTATCATGTACATATTCAACCACAGAAATAATAGAAGGATTATCATTTAAATTTAGAGCTGAATTATCATATATTCACCAATTCCACTTTTCCAATAAAAATTTATATTTTAGATAAGAATCATTGATAAAATCTAAGTGTGCTCTGATATATGTTTTCTTTACAAATATATCTTCTCATTCTTTTAATGTTTTTTCAGAAAAATACCTTGATAAATACCTATCTAATATATCTAAAAACTGTTCTTCGTTACTAGAAGATAAAATAGCACTTGTTACAATTAAAAATACATTTTTGAAATAAGGTTTATTTATCATTTCATCAACCCTTTTCTTAAAGTGATTTTCTCTACATCAGTATCATTCAGTATATTCAAAATATCTTCATCATACATCATAATGTATTTGATTTTTACCTGTATCACTTAGTTTTTTTACAAATTGATTATATATTTTATGTAATGTTGAATTATTCATATGTTTTAATTTTAAAATAGATTTTTTATATCAAAAACTTAAACTAAAACTGTTATTTTAGCTTAAGCAACCAAATAGATTTAGTATAAAAAGTTATCATAAAAAATTAATGAATTATACAAATGTATTATATTTAAAATAAATATTTTGTCAAATTAAACTTTAGAACATTGACTTTCACATTCCATAAATTTTTCTGTATATACTTTATTATCAGTTTCGCATTTTTCAACACATGATTTACATAAATTAAATTTTGATGAAACTTGTAGTTGACAGTTTCCAGATACAATTTCGCAAGTTGCAAATTGACGACAAGAATCTCATGCTACGTATTGTTGTGTACATATTTCAGCTACATTTGGTCAGCATTTTATATCCAATCAATGACAATTTTCTACTCAACATTTTTGCTCAAGTTTTGATGTTGCTCAATTGTTTTCTCATAATAATTCATTTAGTAAATTATCTATAAGTGGATCAAAATTACATACTTCTCAATCACAAACTCAACTTGATCATATTTCTTTTGTAGCAATTTCAAAGATCCATCACCTAATTGCCGGATTATCATAATCAGTAAAAGAATAATTTAATATTCAATTTGTTAGAGCTCACTCAACATAAGCTAGTCTCCAGTCAGAACTTGATCATTTTGAAATTCATCTAGCTTGCATTATCATTTTTAAAGCCTCGGCTTTACTTATGTTTTCAGATGGTCTAAAATAATTATTTGTTGCAAAAAAACCATATTTATTTCAGCTTTCAGCATATTTACAAGCCCAATCAGTTGATTTTAAATCTTTATATATTCATGAACAAGAGTCATTAACTCATTTTTTAGAAAGATTTAAAGTTATCTTTGCCATTTCTCATCTTGTAATTTGGTCATCAACTCTATAATTAGCTGTATTTGAAGAATTATCAACTATAACTCAGTCTTGAGCAAGTTTGTTTGCTGCTTCTATGTAATTTGCAGAAACATATCAAAAACCTATATTTCATATAAATAAAAGTCACAAAGAAAGTAAAGATATTAGTTTTTTATGAGATTTCATATTATTATTTTAAAAAATAATCAGGTAAATTCTATATAAATTTAGTTTTATGTCAAAAAAACTTATAAAAATTGATAGACAAATCAGTATTTAAATTATATAAAATATAAAAAAATTATAATTTACCATAAACAAACTCATTTCAAACATTTTCCAAAAACTTTTCTATATCTTGCATTTGCAAAACTACTGTATTGTCATTTTGTAAAGGATGAAATCATATCAAAACATCTTTCAATTCTTCATCAAATACAACTTTTATATCATTTTCTATATTATTTATAAGTGCAAAAGGACTTATACTTCCAGGTTTTAAACATACTTTTTGCATCATCAAATCTTCACTAAAAAAACTCATTTTACTATCACTAAATATTTCTCTAATTTTATTTGTATCAAGTTTTTTGTCATCTCAAATTACAACCATATAAAAATTATTCTTTTTTTTATTTCTTATAAGAAGACTTTTTACTCTTTTTCATGGAATATCCACACATTTTGCTTCACTACAAGTAAAAACAGGAACATGTTCAAAATTTGTATATTTTATTTTTAAATCATCAAGGATTTTAAATATTTTTTGTTTCATAAAAAAAGGCGATAAAGCAAATAAACGATAAAGTGATAAAACGAATAAACGATTGAATGATAAAATGAATAAGTGAGAAAGCATTTTATTTTTAGTATTTCATTTTTTTCTATAACTATATTTTTTCTTTTCACATATAAGGTCTTAAAACTTCAGGTATTATTACATCACCTTCAGCAGTTTGATAATTTTCTATTATTGTTATTAAACATCTTCAAAGAGCTATAACAGTTCAATTAAGAGTATGAGCAAATTGAATTTTTCATTCACTGTTTCTATATCTAGTACCAAGTCTTCTGGCTTGATAATCTCAAATATTACTACAACTTGTGACTTCTCTGTATTTTTCTTGGCCTGGCATCCATGCTTCTAAATCATATTTTTTCATTGCTGGATTTCATAAATCTCAAGAACAAATATTTACTTTTTGATAGGGAATTCAAAGTGATTGCCGTATTTCTTCTTCAATAGCAATCATTTCATCATGCATTTTTTTACTATCTTCAGCTTTACAAAAACAAACCATTTCTACTTTATCAAATTGATGTCATCTCAAAATTCATTTCATATCTTTTCCAGCTGATCAAGCTTCTTTTCTAAAACATGAACTGTATCAAACGTATTTTATTGGATTGCTTAAATCTTTTATTATTTCATTTGTGTGATAAGAAGTTACAGGAACTTCAGCAGTTCAAACAAGATATAAATCATCATCTTCTGGGTTTACTCTATAAACTCAATCCTCTCATGCTGGTAAAAATCAAGTTCCAAACATAGCACTTTCTCTAACCAAAACTGGAGGTAAAACTGGAATAAATCATTTTTCATATAATTTTGAAAGAGTATAGTTTATTATTGCAAATTGTAAGAAAACTAGTTCTCACTTTATAAACCAAAATCTTGATCAACTAACTTCTGATCATTTTTCTATATCTATCCATCATTTTTTTTCTCAGATTTCATAATGAGTTTTTGGCTTGAAATTAAATTTTGTTGCTTCTTTATATTTAAATTCAACAGTATTTCATGAATCATCTGGTCAAATAGCAGCAGATTCATCTAAATAATTTGGTAATCTATGATAAATATAATCATATTTTTCTTGTAAAATTTTCACTTCATTTCAGATATTTTTTTCTTCTTCTCATAACTTTTTCATTTCATCCAATTTTTTTTCTTTTTCTTCTTTTGATAGACTAGACATTTCTTTTGAAAAAATATTTTTAGTATTTTTGATTTCATCTAATCTTTGGTTTAGAGAAATCAAGTTTTTATCCATTTCTAAAAATCTATCTAAATCTATATTTAAGTTTCTTTTTTTGATACTATCTTTCATAAGTTTAGGATTTTGTCTAAGGAGTTTTAAATCTATCATAAAAAAAGTTTAGTAAAATAAAAATTATGGTACTCCCGGCAGGATTCGAACCCACGATCTCTAGGTCCGCGGCCTAGCGTTCTTCCACTAAACTACGGGAGCAAAAAAATAAGAACAAAAACAATAAACAATTTATATAAATATTATAAATAAAAGTTTATTAATCACAAGTTTTTTAAAAAAAGAAGTTTGTAAATATCTCTACAAACTTCTTTAAACTTCTATATGTTTAACTTCTATTTATTCAAAGCTTCATAAACTTCTCAAGAAATTTTCATAGATGGAGCCAAAGTAGTTTGACCTTTTGTCCATTTTGCTGGACAAGCGATTCAAGGATTTTCTCTCATATGTTGTAATCATTCGATTTTTCTTATAAGTTCTTCACTATTTCTTCCTAGAGGTCAAGATGTAACTTCAATAACTCTAACTATTCAGTCTGGATCAATTACAAAAGTTCATCTTCAAGCCATTCATGTATTTTCATCAAGTAAATTGTATAAATCAGCAACCATTAAATTATGATCAGCAAGCATTTTGTATGGGAAATTTTGTAAAAGTTTTTCATGTTTTACCCAAGCTCTATGAGAATAAACTGTATCAGTAGAAGCCATCAAAACTTCAACTCAAATTTCTTCAAATCTATCTCTTTCATTTGCCATATCTTGTAATTCTGTAGGACAAACAAAAGTAAAATCAGCTGGATAATAAAACAAAACTGTCCATTTTCATCTTAAACTTCCTAAAGAAATTACAGTTTCATCATCAGTTAATGGATCATAAGCTGGTAAGTTAAAATCAGGAGCTTTTTCATCAATTTTAACTTGTCTGTATAAAAATTCTTTTTCTTCACAACATGTCATATTTTAAAAGTTAAGTAATAAGATAAGTGTTAAAACTTTATTTTATAACACAATTTTAGTATATATTTTTTTATAAATTAGTCAATTTTTTGGAAAAAGGGAAATTTTTATTAAAACCTTAATTCTAAATAAGTGCACAATTTTAAATTTTCTTAATATCTATTTTTGTTTAGTTTTTTAAATTTATTTGGAATAAATTATAAACTTGCATTTTCTCTAAAATTTTATAAAATTATATCGTAAATAAAAGCATTTGAGTTTAGCAAACACTAAACGAGCTGAAGGAAGAAAGACTTTTATAGAAAGTTTTGTAAAAAATATTTATTACATAAAGTTTTAATTAAAGTTAAGTAGAACCTTCCGAGAGTGAAATCTCTTGTCACAAAAAATAAAATTAAGAATTAGCTTTATCGGTGGCACCTTCCTTCTTTGCAAATTGCTTCGAAGGACCGAAAGCACACATTTTATTTTATGTGTGTTTTTATATTGTTAAAATTTTTTATATGTTTAGAAATTATACTTGTAATGAATTAACAAAAGATAATATTTGACAAGAAGTTATATTATCTTGATGGGTTAGCAATAGAAGAGATCATGGTTGAATAATTTTTATAGATTTGAGAGATAGATATGGATTAACTCAAATAGTTTTTGATCCAGAAAATGATAAATCTAGTTGGGAAATAGCTGATAAATTTAGAAGTGAATTTGTTGTAAAAGTTATTTGAAAAGTTAGAGCTAGACCTGATTGACAAGCAAATCCAAACTTAAAAACTTGAGAAATAGAAATTATTATAAGCGAAGTTGAACTTTTAAGTAAGTCAAAAACTCCTCCTTTTGATTTGGATTGACATTGAGAACTATCAAATGAAGAAATTAGATATAAACATAGATATATAGATTTGAGAAGACCTGAAGCTCTTGAAAATGTTATTTTTAGAAGTAAATTTCTTAATTTTACAAGAAATTGGTTTAGTGAAAATGATTTTTTAGAAGTTCAAACTCCGATTTTTACAGTTTCAAGTCCAGAATGAGCAAGAGATTATTTGATACCTTCAAGAATTAATCCTGGTAAATTTTATGCTTTACCACAAGCTCCACAACAATACAAACAATTACTTATGGTTTGATGAATTGATAAATATTTTCAAATAGCTCCTTGTTTTAGAGACGAAGATCCTAGAGCTGATAGGCATGCTTGTGAATTTTATCAAATAGATTGTGAAATGAGTTTTGTTGAACAAGAAGATATTTTTAAAGTTGTTGAGAATTATATATTTGATGTTGTAAAAGAATTATCTCACAAAAAAATTAAAACTTTTTATGAAAACAAAGATTATAAATCTGAAACAAATTTTATAAAACTTACATACAGGCAAGCAATGGAAAATTATTGAAGTGATAAACCAGATTTGAGATATGATATGAAATTAATTGATGTTTGAGATATATTTGCTAAATCTACAAATGAAATATTTTCTTCTATAGCTTCAGATTTAGAAAATAATAGAGTAAAAGCTTTGAAAGTAGAAAATTGAGATAATATATTTTCAAAAACACAAATGAAGAATTTTGAAAATTATGTTAGGCAGTATTGAGCAAAATGACTTTGATATTTTCAGATGAAAGAAGACTCTCTTAAATGACCTCTAAACAAATTTTTCAGTGAAAATGATTTACAAGAAATAATAAATAGAGTTGATTTAAAAGTTTGAGATATAGTATTTTTTGGAGCTTGAGATAAAGAAACTGTTTTAAATTATATGTGAAAATTTAGAACTCATCTTGCCTGATTGATTGATTGATTAATAGATAAAGATTTGCTTGCTTTTGCTTGGATTACAAATTTTCCTATGTTTGAAATAAATGAAATTACATGAAAAATAGACTTTTGACACAATCCTTTTTCTATGCCAAAATGATGAATAAAAGAATTTGATAAAGAAAATTTACTAGAAATAGAATCTGTTCAATATGATTTATCTTGTAATTGATATGAAATATTGTCTTGATCGATTAGAAATCATGATGTAGAATCACTTGTAAAAGCTTTTGAAAAAGTTGGTAGAACTAGAGAAGAAGTTAAAGAAAAGTTTTGAGCTATGTATGAAGCTTTTCAATATTGAGTTCCTCCTCATTGATGATTTGCAATTTGAATGGATAGATTTATGATGATTTTAAAAGATGAAGAAAATATAAGAGAAATTTATGCTTTTCCAAAATCATGAAAAGCTCAAGATGTGATGATGTGAGCTCCAGCAAAAGTTGATGAAGAACAATTGCTTGAACTTCATATTGAAGTGAAAGAAGAAAAAAGTTAATAAAATAACAAATTATTTATAGTTTTATTATACAAGTATATAAAATATTAAAAAATATTCATCTCAAAATTCCAAAGGATGTATATATTAATGCTTTTCATTTCTTTGTCATATTTTTTCACTAAATTATATAAGTTTTAAACTATTTTATATATTGATTTTTTATTTTTTCATATTATCAGGAGTATATTTATCAGAAGGATGGTTAAGAATTTTATCTATACAATCAGGATAAGGTGTGTGTTGAGGTTTTTTATCAGTCTTAGGAAAAAGAATTTGTTTTATACAATCAGGATATAAGTTTTCAGGAGTCTTGTTCATAATCAAAATATTATAAAATAAAATAATCTTACTATGTAATTGTGTGTAAATGAACAAAATTGTCAAACTTATTTTTCATACAGAAAATTATTTACTTGTATATTTTTTTTATGTAAATATAATTTCCTTGTTTTTAATTTTTTCTTATGCTTAGACAAATAAAAATAAACAGTACTCTTTGGATTGATTGAATAGATATAAACAAAGATGAATTGATGTCAGTCGTTAGACATTATGATTTTCATGAGTTAGATATTGAAGCCTGTTTAGAAGAAAATCAAAGAGCAAGAATTGATTATTATGAAGATTATATGTTTATAACTCTTCATTTTCCAAAATATAATTTAAAAACACAAACTTATGATTTAAATGAATTCAATATATTTTTGTGAAAAGATTATATTATAACTTTTAGAAGTTTTCCATGAACTCATGTAGATAAAATTTTTGACTATTATAGTGATTTGGATGAAACTGATAATAAAATAAAAGTATCATCTTGATTTGTATTATATGAAATAATTCAGGCAATGCTTGAAAAAATGTTTAGAGTTATAGAAAAAAACAATATTGATGTAAGAAAAATAGAAAAAGATGTTTTTACATCTTCAAAAACAAGTTTAGTAAAAAATATAATGATAAAAAAGAGAAATATAATTATGTTAAAAAATATGTTTAAACCTCAAATTGTTGTACTAAATCAATTAGAATATAATGTAAATAAATTGTTTGCATGAAAAATTGAAGAATATTTTGAAGACTTGGAGGATAAGTTAAATCAAATAGTTAATGAAATAAATTTACTTGATGAATATATAGCATCAATTGAAGATGCTTTTAAAACAATGATTGACATAAAAACTAATAGTGTTATTAAAATCCTTACACTTTTTTCAGCTTTTTTATTTCCTTTAACTTTGGTAACTTGATTTTATGGTATGAATGTAGAATTACCATTTCAAAAACAAGAAGAAATAGTTTTTGGAATACTATTTCTTTCAGCTTTTTTTATGACAATTGCCGGATATTTTATTTTAAGAGATAATGATAAAAATTAATTTTATTTTGATAATATTCAAATAAGCCATTTTTCATCTGGATCTCACTGAAATTTACTTTCATCAATTTCCTTTCAATATTTTTTAAAATATTCTTGTTTTAATTCATTTAAATAATTTTCATCAAGTATACTATTTTTTCCTATATTTAAAATATGTACTCATTTGTATTCAGGGTAAAGAGATTTTAAAAGATATTTTATTTCTATTACTGTTATGATGTTGTTTTTAAAATCATTAAGATAGTCTTCGATATCATTTTCTTGGCTGTTTTAAAACTCCAAATTTGAGTTTATATATTCTTTTCATAATCTGTTATATATTTCCATAACATTTTCAAAATGGTATTTATATATTTTGTAATCAATTCTTTTCATAGGAGTTCAAACCAAATAATTAAATCATTTTACAAAATTATTTATATCTTTTTCTTCAGGATTTTCTTTAGTTTCGGGATCTTGAGGAAATTTTTTTCTATCTGGTAATCCTTCAGCAAATTCTTTTCAAATAGGATTTTCTATTTTTTTAGGTTTTTCAATCATAGCTAATAAATTAAAAATTAAATTTCATTTTGAGTTTTTCTAACAAAAATTTTTCATATTTTTTTCTCAACTATTTCATAAATACTAGTTATTTCTCAATATAAATTTGTTTGATACAAAACTCATTTTTCTGGTAAATTACTCAAAATTTCATGAGGAATAAGAGGGTATTGTATTTTTTTTATTTTTCAGTTTATTATATTACTAATCCTTATTACATTATTATCTCTGTCAAATTTGTATTCTTGATAAGGATCAGGAGAGTCCTTTATTAAAGGTGCTTCTATTTCTATATAATAGTCTTTTTTATTTTTAAATTCCATTCAATTATATAAATAAGATTCTATATCTTTATGTTGTATTTGCTTACTTATAAAGTGAAATTTTGGTAATTCATCTGGATCAAAAAAATAATCAAAAAATCATTTTTTTTCTTTTTCCTGATTATGTGTTTGATTATCTTGCATATTAAAATTATATAATTAAGTATTTTTTTGTATTAACCTTCTGGTGGAGTGTATCATTCTTGGGTTAAAGCTTGTTTGTCAATATAGTTAGCTAGTTCAAATGCTTCATTTTCTGCTTTTTCATCTACAGTTGGAGACTTCTTTTTGCTCGCTTCTTTTCTTACTTTTCTATTATCTAATATATATTTAATATCTCATTCTACAGTTTTCATAAAATTATCTACAGATTTATCAAATTTATCAAGAATTGTAGATTCTGGAGTTTCAATTTCTTTTTTTAGTTGATTTCTTTTAATTTCTCATTCCTTTATAATTATTTCATATTTAATATTATGATTCTTATCAAATTCATAAATTCTATATTCTTTTTCAGGATCTTTTTCTGTTTCCTTTCTTAATTTTTCCACTTCTAAATTATCAATAACTTTGCTCAAATCTTTTTTAGTAAGTGGAATATTTTTTGGAATAAGTCATGGATTTTCTGTCATTTTATTAAATTAAATATTATTAGTTGTAAATAATTCTACCATACTTTATTTTAATTATCAAAAAATTGCATTTGAAAATATTTACAATATAATTTTTTAAATTATTTATTTAAATTTATAAAAGTGTTAGGAAAAGTTACAATAATTTGAAGACCAAATGTATGAAAATCTAGTTTTTTTAATATGTATATTGGTCATAAAATAGCGATAGTTTCAGATGAACCCTGAACAACAAGAGATATAAGTGAATTTGAATTCAATGATAAAGAAAATGATATAAGTTATATACTTTCTGATTCTTGATGACTTGATTTTGGTAGCAAAGATGATGAAATTGTTGAAGATATTATTTCTAGGACAAAAGAATCAATTACTGAAAGTGATTTACTTCTTTGGATTATAGAATTTGATAGATTTACTGAACTTGATGAGCAAATTTTGAAATTATTAAAAAGTCAAAAAGTTGAAAATGTGGTTTTAATTGCAAACAAAGCTGATAATGAAGAAAAAATTATGGAGTCTATGAGTTTAGCTTGAACTTGATGAATTAATGAATTTTTTCCAGTTTCAGTTTCTCACAATAAATGAATTAGAGAAGTAAAAAAATTTGTTGCAAAATTTTTGAAAGAAAAATGACTAGATTATAAAGAAGAAGAACTTGATGATTCATATATAAAATTAGCTCTTATTTGAAGACCAAATGTATGAAAATCAAGTATATTGAATTGAATTGTTGGAAAAGATAGAGTTATGGTTAAAGATATGCCATGAACAACAAGAGATAGTATAGATACAAAATTTGAATTTAATTGACAAAAGTTTATTTTAATTGATACTGCGTGAGTAAGGAGACTTAGTAAAGTTTGAACTCGTAATATAGAAAATTGGTCAGTAATGAGAACAGATAGAGCAATTTCTAGATCAGATATAGTTGTTGTTGTAATTGATGCTTTTGAATGAATCGTTTCTCAAGACTTATCTATCATAAGCAAAAGTTTGGAAGAAAATAAATGACTAATTATAGTTTTAAATAAATGGGATAAAGTTCTTGCTAAGCCTTGAATTGAAAAAGATAAAATTATGAATAAATACCTTGCTTATCTAAAAGAAAAAATGGATTTTTTGCCTTGGGTTTCAGTTGTTTTTACATCAGCTTTAGAGAAAAAAAGAGTCAATGAAATACTTGAAAATGCAATTTGAATAGCAGGTGAAAGGAAAAAAAGAGTAAAAACTTCTATTTTTAATGAATTTCTAGAGCAAGTAGTTTTGAAACATGCTCCAAGTTGAAATAAAAAAACTCATAATCCAAAAATTTATTATGGTAGTCAAGTTGATACAAATCCTCCTAAATTTGTAATTACAGTAAATAATCCAGAACATTTTCATTTTTCATATAAAAGATATCTTGAAAATCGTATAAGAGATACTTTTTGATTTTTTTGAACCCCTATCATTATTGAAATGAAAGGAAGAGGGAAGAGTAAAGACATAATAAAATAAAAAATATTATTTGACAAACTATATTTTAATTATATAATATAGGCTTATTAATAATATTTTTTAATATATAAATTACATGGAAAAAAAAGAGCTTACCGAATTTAATGAAATAAATTGATATAGAACCACAATAAATCAGGAGGGCTATATTCAAAATATGTGAAAAAATTATAATCTTGATAAGCATGATAATAAAATATTAAACATATTTAGTTTTATTTCTTTGTTAGGCAATTCTGAACATAAAAGCTTAAAAAATGAATTATTTAAGTTTGAAATAAATTGAGAAACTGTATATATAACTCCTTATACAGAAATATTTTTTGAATTAAATGAAAAATGAAAAGAAATTGTTCAAAATCAAGGTATAAAAATTATAAAAGATGATAAAGGAAAGATTTTTACTAAACTTGATATAGAAAAATTTTTAGAAGTATTTTCAAGACAATTTCCGCTTTTCAATACTTGTATCAGTAATGAAATAATTATTCCTTCAAAAAGTAAAAGTGATTTTTATTCTAAATTTTGAAAAGTTTGATGAGAAGTAAAAGATTGAGTTGATGAAGCTTTGAACAAAGAAATTCAAGGTATTGAGATAAATTTAAATGAAGATGTTAGATTTAGAGAATTAACTAAATATTGAAAATATTTATTTACAAATACATATAAAATTGACGATTTTTGAAATATAAATATTAAGTTATGAAAATTACTAAATTTATTTTTAGAAGAAAATTCTTCTAATCCAAAAAAAATTTTTAGAAAAAAATCTTTTGATGTTCAAGCTTGATGAAATATGGTTACAATTAATTTAAGCAATGAATTTTTAGTTAAATTAAGACCTGAATGAGAGTTGTTTTTGCTAAAAAAAGGTATTGAAAAAAGTAAAAACAAAAATTGATATACTAGATTTACTTTTAGCCAATTTATAGAACTTTTTTGATCTAAATTATCAAATTCTCAACTGTTAGGTATGCTTGATCCTAATATTTTGATTGTGTCTAAAAAAACTAAATATAATTCTTAAGCTTGAAAGTCTAAATAAACACACGATCAACTTAGTGAAATTAAAAACTCTTTTATCAAAGAGTCTTTTTTGTTTCAGATTTTTTTATGTTATCAATAAAAAATTTTTCTAAGTTTTCTCAAACTTCTTTTACTTTTTTTGATTCAACAATTATTTTTCATTTATGAATTATACTGATTTTGTTACACATACTTTCAGCATCAGCTAAAATGTGGGTATTGAAAAAAATAGTAGTTCAGTCTTTTTGTAAATCTATAAGAAGATCTTTTACATCTTTTCTTCCGATTGGATCAAGACCGCTCATAGGTTCATCCAAAAATAAAAGTTTAGGCTTATTTATAATTGCTTGAGCTAATCATATTCTTTGAAGCATTCACTTGCTATATTCACTCAATCTTTTTTTTCAAGCGTGTTCAAGTCAAACTTTTTTTAATAATTCTTTTGATCTTTTTTCTAATTCCTTATCATTTATTTTAAAAAATTTTCAATTAAATTTTAGAAATTCTTCTCAAGTTAAATATTTATAAAGATATGTATTTTCAGGCATAAAACCTATTTTTTTCTTTGATTTTTCACTAAGTCAGTTTTCTCAAAATATTTTTATTTCTCACTCTTCTTCTTTTATTAATCACATAATACATTTCATTGTTGTAGTTTTGCCTGCTCAATTTGGTCATAAAAAACCATAAACATCTCAATCTTCAACTTCAAAACTTACATTATCAAGAATCTTATTTTTGTTTAGAAATTTTATTACATTTTTTAGTTCAAGAATTTTCATAAAAGACAATTAAACTATAAAACAAATAATCGATAAAAAGATTTTATTTATAAAATATTTTTTTTCAATTGTTTTTCTAATCTTTTTAAAAAATTTTGTTTATAATTATTGAAATCTAAAAATATAATTTATTTTAAATTATTTAATTTATTTTTTACTCTTAAATTAGCAAAAAAAATAGTTTTTTTTAAATAAATATTATTAGCTAGAGTAATTTTATAAATTTATAGAATTATTTATTAAGTATTATTTTCTAAAAAAATCATTATGAAAAACATAAAATACTTGCTTTTAAAGCTTCTTTTTCTATCATTTTTATTTGTACCTTTTATAAGTTATGCTACAACTCCTGAATCATGTTTTGTTTTTGATGCTGCAATTAATTCTATAACTAATTACAATGAAACATCTCCCTGATGTGGAACTGAAGTAGATATACCATCTACAATTTGATGAGTTTCTGTAATAAAAATTTGAACTGGTGCTTTTTTGGGAAAGCAATTAACATCAATTAATTTCCCAAATTCTATTACTGAAATATGAATATGAGCTTTTCAGACTAATCAGTTGACCTCACTAAATCTTTCAAATTCTATTACTGAAATATGAAGAGCTGCTTTTCAGGGTAATCTTTTAAGCTCACTAAATCTTCCAAATTCTATTACTTTTATGTGAGAATGAGCTTTTAGGGCAAATAAATTGACATCATTGACACTTTCTGAATCAATTACGTATATATCTAACTCCACTTTTAGAGATAATGAATTAACATCTGTAAGATTCTGAAATTCATTTACTACTATATATCCGAGTGCTTTTATGAATAATAAACTAAAATATGTTGTCATACCAAGTACACTTGCTTATATTGACAATGGAGTTTTCTTTGACAATCCATCAAGTCAAGATCCATCACGAGTGAAGCTAGTTTGTGATTGATATACTGTAAGTCCAACAATTCGTGCTTCAAACTCAGTTCTACATGAATCATGTACAACTTGAATAGCTCCATATAAAGTAATAATAAATCCAAGTTCAAATTGATTAGTAGGATCAAATTTAACATATCCTTTAGTATCATGAGAACTTGTAACTCTAACAACTAATCCAGATGCATGATATAAGCTTTGATCATTGACAATTTCTTGAGCTACATTAAATGAAGTAGTTGATCCAAATTTAAATACATATACATTTATTGTGTGATCATGAGATGTAACAGTAAATGCAGAATTTGAATTAATATCTTATAATATAACAATAAATCCAGCAATAAATTGAACAATATCTTGAAATAAAACACAAGCAGGTTCATGAGAAACTGTAGAGTTAACAATCACACCAAATGCTTGATACAAACTAAAACCTTGAACTTTAAAAGTATTACAAGGAAGTACAGAAATTTCAGTTAATTGAGAAAATAAATTTAATATGCCATGATGAGATGTAATAGTAAAAGCAGAATTTGAATTAATATCTTACAATATAACAATAAATCCAACAATAAATTGAACAATATCTTGAAATAAAACACAAGCAGGTTCATGAGAAACTGTAGAGTTAACAATCACACCAAATGCTTGATACAAACTAAAACCTTGAACTTTAAAAGTATTACAAGGAAGTACAGAAATTTCAGTTAATTGAGAAAATAAATTTAATATGCCATGATGAGATGTAATAGTAAAAGCAGAATTTGAGATAGTATCGTCGTCTTATGATATAACAATAAATTCAACAATAAATTGAACAATATCTTGAGATAAAACACAAGCAAGCTCATGAGAAATTATTAAACTAACAATCACACCAAATACTTGATACAAACTAAAACCTTGAACTCTAAAAGTATTACAAGGAAGTACAGAAATTTCAGTTAATTGAGAAAATAAATTTAATATGCCGTGATGAGATGTAATAGTGAAAGCAGAATTTGAATTTGATGTATCAAATTTTCCTAGTTGATCATCAAGTTCAACTAGTGATTGATGAAAATTAATACAAAAAAATTGTGTTGAAGAAGACTATGTGTGTGTAACAAAAAATTGAAAAAATATATATGAGTTAAAACCAAATTTAAAATGTTATGATAAACTAGCTAAATTATGAAATTTATGTGAAATAAAAAATATTCAAACTTGAAAAACAAATTCCTGAACAGAAAATTTATTGCCAAGTACATGAGATAATAATCTAATTGAGGATAGTCTAAATATTCAATTTCCAGCTGATAATAATATTGATACAATAAATGCTAAGTTATTTATAGATATAGATAAAAGTTTTGCAAAAAAATATATAGAAGAATTGTGAAAAAAATGAATATTAAAATGATATACAGGAAGTCTCTATAAACCAGAAAATAAAATTACAAGATGAGAATTTTTAGCTGTTATTATGAGATGATTGAAAATAAATTTAGAAACGCAAATACAAAATAAATTTACAGATATTTCAACAGAAGAAGAATGGATGAATAAGTATATAAATAAAGCTCTTGAGTTATGAATAATAAATTGACAAACTGTAAATGGTAAACTAATCTTTAGACCAAATGAAGATATATCAAGAATAGAAGCATTGTCTATATTATTAAAAGCTTGAAAAGTGGATTTAACAACAGATAATAAATTAAAATATGAAGATAATGATTTCGAAGAATGGATGAAAAAGTATGTTATAAAATGAGATGAATTATGAATAATAAATTGACAAGCAGTAAATAATAAACTAATTTTTAGACCAAATGATAACATAACAAGAGCTGAAACTTCAAAGATAATTTATAAGTTTACAAACTAGTTTTAGAAATAGATATAAATTTATAATTCATTAAAAATATATTATTTCCTCACTTGTTAAGGAGGAATTAATATTTTCTTCTCTAAAAATTCTTTGATTTTATAAAAAATTTATTATACTATCATTTAAGTACTTTAATTTTATATTTAAAAATTTTTTATGTTACAAAAAGCAATAGATTGAATTAAAAAAACAATAAATTACTTAGAAACTGAGTTTTCTAAACTTCAACTTGGTAGAGCAAATCCTGCTATGGTAGAAGATATTCTAGTTGAACAATATGGAAGTATGATGCCTATAAAAAACGGAGCAAGTTTAACTCTACTTGATTCTCAAACTATTTCTATTCAACCTTGGGATAAAAGTTTGATTCATCCGATAGCAAAAGCAATTACAGAGGAAAATTTATGATTAAATCCGCAAACAATGGCTGATTCAGTTATTATAAAAGTACCAATATTGACTGAAGAAAGAAGAAAAGAAACTGTAAAAGTAGCAAAAAATATGGCAGAAGAAGCAAAAGTATGAATTAGAAATGCTAGAGCGGATTCTCATAAACTTATACAACAAGCAAAAGATAATAAAGAAATTAGCGAAGATGAAGAAGAAAAATTAGAAAAAGATTTACAAAAACTTATTGATGATGCAAATAAAGAAATAGATGAAAAACTTAAGAAAAAAGAAATAGACATTATGAAAATATAAAAAAGAATACTTAAAGTATTCTTTTTTTATCTAAAAATAGTTTTAATTGCCTTTAAAATCACTTTTGGATTTCTGTATCATTTATAAACTGGATTAACTTTTTTATCTAAATTTAGTAATTTGTAAACTGCAGTTTGAGCTGATCTAACAGAGTATTCCAAAGTAAAAACTATATCATCTTTTATTTCAGTATATTGTCATAAAAAAGCAAAATTCAATGAGTTTTTTGGTACAACAAGAGGTCTATCTCATAATTTTCTTGGCATAAAATGTGCTGAAACATAAGGAGTATAAGCAGGAATACAAACAGAAGTTTTTAAAATTTTATCCAAATGTTCTTCAAGTCAAAGGTGATAAACAAGTTCTGTTAAAATTTCTTCTCAAGTACAATCTTCGATTTTTTTCTTTACATAATTTCACTTATTTTGTGGACTCAAAGTATATCACCAAGTTACCATAGAATTCTTTTTTTCATCTTCAAAATATGATTTTAAGTGAAATCAAATAGACATTAGCCAATTTGAATCAACAAATGTAGTTCAAGCAAAAGCTGTGTTTTTATCTTTTATATATTTTTGGATTAAATCAAGTATAAATGATTCTTTAAAAGTTATAGTAAAAGAAGTCCATCAAGTTTTTTTATGATCATAAATAAAGTTATTTGGATTTCAATATTCAGGATTATTTTTAACTATATTTTCCCATAATTGCCATGAAAGAGATTTTTTTTCAAGTTTTTTTTCTGGAATAACTTGCATTCATCAGATACTTGAACTTGCTTTCATTGATCATAAACTTATAAAAACTTTATCTTCATTTGAAACATTGATTTTTTCTGTTTTTTCATTTTTTTGTAATTCCATTTCAATTATTCTTTTTTTTTAATTTTCTTCCATAAATTCAATATTTGTCATCTTTGTTTCGTTATAAAGTTTAACTTTATTTTTCTTTAAATAATCAATAATTGGTAAAATTAGAGATTCATATTGATTTAAAGGAGTTATTTTTAAAGGTTCAAGTGTATCAAAATATTCACAACAATGGATGGATCTAAGAACATATCTTTTCATTTAAACAAGTGAATGAATTGGAGAAAATGCAAAAACTGTAGAGAATTCATACCAAAAATTAGTTTCAAAAAATTGTTTATCAAAATACTCGTTTATTTTTGTAGATTTCAATATTTTTTCACTTATAAAAAGTAATTTTGCTAATTTAAATCTATTTTTAAAACTTAACTCTAATTTCTTTGCTTCTTTTATTTTTTTATTTTTTGTTAATCTTCCTCTAAAGTAAACTTTATTTTTTTCGTTATATTTTAAAGCTTCTTCTTTTAAATTTGTGTATTTTTTGTCTCCACTAGGAATTCTTTCAAGCAAATCCATAAAACAAGTATAAGCTTTGTCTTCAAAAACTCTTATTCATCTCATAGTATATCATTCTCAATTTTTTGTTTCTTTAGCATCTAGCGCTCAACCATGTAATTTTGCTTTTTCAAAAATTGTAATTTGTTCTCATTTAACTTTTCATTCTTGAATCAGATAAACTGCAGTAGAAAGTCCAGCAATTCATGATCAAATAATATAATATTTTGCTTTGTTTTGTCTCATAAAAAAATAATAGTATTAAAACTATTATTAATGATAATATAAAATTTTATATATGTCAAATACCTAAATTTTTTTGTTTTCTAAAGAATGTAAATCTTTTTTTAATTCTTTTACTCATAAATAAACAAGAGGAGTTACCAAAATAGACATTACACATTTTAAAACCCAATAAGGAAGTCAAATACTTACAATAAAGCTTAAATTGTCTAAAAAATTTTTTTCTAATGCATAAAAAGCCAAAATATAAAAAATAAAAGTATCAAAAAATGTAGAAATTATATTTGAAATATTTGTTCTAAGCCATAATTTTGAGTTTTTCATTTTTTTTCTTAATTTTGAAAATATGTATACATCGAGGAAATCAGCTAATGAAAAAGCTATTAAACTTGCTATAGAAATTCTTATTGAAAGTCAAAAAATTGCATCATAAGAGTTTTCAAGTTCAGCAAATCTACTTGAAGCAGGTAAACTAGTAAAAAAAATAGATACCAAAATTATAAAAATTATTATAATTATAGACAATCTTATAATTTGCTTCATCCTTTCTTTTCAATAAACTTCTATAATTATATCATTTATAGAATAAATTAAAGGCATCAAAAAAATTGCAACACTTGCATTTAATTGATATCAAAAAATATTTATCAAAGGAAAAGTTTTTGCTCACATTACTTCTGAAGCAAATATTGCAAAAATATAAAATCATATAAGAAAATCCATTCTATTTATTTTCATAAAAATTTTTTAATATAGGATAATATAAGTCTTCTTTAATCTTTATGTTTATGTCTTCATATTTATATTTTGTAGAAAATTCAACTCAATTAATATTTCTTCAAATAACAATTCAAGACTTTTCGCTTCCTTCTCACATCAAATATACAGCAATAGGAGTCAAAGAATCAATTATATTAATTTGAGTAATTTTTAAATCTCTTCAAAAAATATCTTTTTTTCATCTTTCATCTCTTAAAGGATTAATTCCATAAGAATAAATTCAAATCCCAACAACTCAAAGTTTTAAAGGACGAGTTGCAGAATCTGTAATAATTATTCATAAATTTTTGATATTAAATCTTTTACAAAAATAATTATGAATTTCTTGACTTATTTTTTTTAAATTTTCTGGCCATAAAATATAGAATCAATTAGCATTGCTTTCATCAATTCAAGCAGATGCTATCAAGGTATTGTTTTTTATAGTCAAATAAATATCTCTTCAAGGAACAATATCTGATTTAATCCACTTATCTTTTTCTTTTTTTATCAAATCTTTTTTGTTGATTTTTTCAGTTTTTATACATTTTCCTTGATGAATTGCTACAATTTTTGATGTGATAAAAATTATATCTTTTTCTTTTATATCAAAAATAAATTTATCAAAAACTTGAAACAAATCATCTTTAGGAGGATTCATAATAGATGTTTTTATTGGAAAAAATTTCATTTTTTAATATTAAAAAATAGTTTTAAAAGTATAATTAAAACAAAAATAAATCAAAATTAGTTTTTATATTTAAAAATGAATTTGACTTTTGTTTTACAATTTTTATAATTTAAAAATTATAAAATGTTACAAAAATAAAATAAGAGTTTATAACAATTAAAAAATATTAGTATGTTAGATTTTATAAAACCTCCGCAAAATTCGCAAAAGCCGAATCCAAAAATATTTTATTGAATTGTTGGTGCTTGAAATCGCATTAATAATATTTTAAACAAATCTAAAATTTTTGATTTAAATAATTTAGAAATATGAGAAATTTCAAATCAGATTATTGAGGAATCTCAAAGAGAAAAGAGGTGATATGAACAAATGAAACAAATCTATAGTTTAGAAGAAATAGAGAAAAAACCAGAATTAAAATGGGAAATAGATTTATATTTTCATAACTTAAAATTATGGCAAGAAGAATATAAAAAAGCTTATAGAGCACAATTTTTAGAAAAAAAATTTCCTATACAATTTGTTAAAAAATATAATGATATAATATTTTTTAAAGATGAAAAAAATTTATTTTATGTAAAACTATCTTGATCAAAAAGATTATTCAAATTATGAAAATTAAAAAATGAATATATAAAATCAGCTAATTTAAGTTTAAATGGAGAATTAATTATAGATTTTACTTAGTAAATTCATTTATTTTATTATTTAAATCATTTATTCAAGAATTATATATTTCTTTTACTCCTTTTGCATCTTTTATACTTCATTCCATACTATCAGCATAATCATCAAATATTTGGCTTGATTCTTTAATTATTCAAAAGTTGTTATCATTCTTTGAACAAGAAAAAATTATAAAAATGCTTAAAAATAAAATTATATATTTCATTATTTAAAAGTTAAAGGATTAAAAATTGTTTTGTAATCATAGAAATCTTCATTTTCAGATTTTTTCAAAAAATTTACTATTTTGTAAGTTAGTGGGGTAAAAAGTATTTCAATTCAAAGTTTAAATACATAATTTGAAATAATTATTGCAATTAAAAGGTTGTTATCAAAAATTCAATAAAAAGCAATTAAAATAAAAATTAATGTATCAAAAAATTCTCAAACTATTGTTGATCCTATTGTTCTAATCCAAAGTTTTTTTCACTTAAAAAATATTTTTAGTTTTGCCATTATATACGAATTACTAAATTCTCAGAAAAAATATGCAATTAAACTTGCTATTACAATTCTTGGAGTAAGTCATAAAATATTTTCAAAATCTTTTTGATAAGGCCAATCTGAAGCTCAAGGAAGTTTTGTAACCAAAATTATAATTAAAGCCATAAAAGCTATAGAAAAAAATCCAGACCAAATTACTTTTCTAGCATTTTTATAACCATAAACTTCAGTAAGTATATCTGCAAATATATAACTAAAAGGAAAAAGCAAAGTTCCTGCATCAAAAACAAAAAGTTTAAGATCAACAATTTTTGTAGAAATTATATTTGATATAAGAAGAACTACAACAAAAGCTATATTTATACTTGTTAGATATTTGTATTGTTTTATAAACATATTTTTATTTATTAGTTTTATCTATAAATATTATCAAAGATTTATTTTTTTTAATCTTTACTATTTTTGTAGGTTTTAATTTTACTTTTGATAAAATTTTTGTTAGTTTTTCTTCATTTAATTTGTGTCAAAGTTCAAATATTCTTTTATCATCAATGGATTCTCGTATAATAAATCAATCAAATTCTTTACTAAGTTTTTTAAAAGTTTCAAAAGGGTTTTTAAAATGATGTAAAACTCACCACATTATTCACAAATCACCATTCAAAGATTTTTTTTTCTACATCTAAAACAGTAGCTTGTATTCAGTTTTTTTGAGCATTTTTTACCAATGATTTCGAAGCATCAATTCATTTGAAACTTTTTGGCTTAAGAACTTGAATTAATTTTAAACTTATTTTTCCATCTCAGCAACCAATATCAATTACATCACGATATAAAAAATTATTTGTTATGTTATTTTTCAAATAATTTAATTCTTTATCAATATCATAAAAAGATCAATTTATTCAAAAAGCATAAATTATTTTTTCAATTATTTTATTCATTTTTTAAATTATTATTTTAAAAACTAAATAAATTAATCAAAATAGTAAAATTATCCATAAAATCATAAAAATTGATAAAAAAATCCAAATTTTTTTGTAAAAAGATTTATTTTTCTCAGCTTTTTCTTGAGCTTCTTTTAAAACTTCTTTTGGGATAAGTTTTGTTGTTAATCATAAAAATAAAGGGGCAATAATCAAATCATCAATTAATCCTATAAATCATATTGTATCAGGAAATAAATCTATTGGACTTACAATATAAATAATAGGAAACATAATCAAAGTTTTGTGAAATAAATTTATCTCAGGATCTTTATAAACATAATAAAGCGAAAATATTTTCTTTTTTATAGTATTTAGTTTTGATAGATTTGAGGACATACTTGTTTATTTATTACATGTAATATAATAAGTGAACTAATTTATAAAATTTATTTTAAAAAATAGTTTTTCTTATTATACTCAATATACTGAAATAATATAAATTTTATGAAAAAAGTTTTAGTTTGATTATCAGGTTGAGTTGATAGTGCAGTTTCTGCTTATTTATTAAAAAAAGCAGCTTATGATGTGACTGCTTGATTTATGATAAATTATCTTGATGAAGAGAATCCAAACTGTCCAACAAAAATAGATTTAGAAATAGCAAAAGAAGTTGCTAAATTTCTTGAAATACCTTTTTTTACTTTTGATTACAGAGATATTTATGAAGAAAAAGTTTTAAAATATTTATATGAATGATATAAAAATGGGATCACTCCAAATCCTGATATAATGTGTAATAAAGAGATTAAATTTAAGATGTTCTTAGAAGAAGCTTTAGACTTATGATTTGATTATATAGCGACAGGGCATTATGCAAGAATTGAAAGAGTTTTAGAAGATAAAAGAAAAGATGAAATTAAAAAATCTCAAACAGATAGGGAATTAGAAAAAAATAATTTTTCCTTGATAAAGGCTAGTAGTGAGATTTTAGAAAATCAAAAAATATCTATTTCTAAAATAAATTCAGAAAGACAATTATATCAAAATTGAGAATTGATAACTCACTACTCTTTACTAAAATGAATTGACAAAACTAAAGATCAATCGTATTTTTTAGCATTTTTAAATCAATTTCAATTATCAAAAACTCTTTTTCCTATTTGAAATTTAGAAAAAAATGAAGTTAGAAAAATAGCAGAAGAAATTTGACTTCCAAATGCAAAAAGAAAAGATAGTCAATGAATTTGTTTTGTGGGAAAGGTAAATTTTAAAGAATTTCTTGAAAAAAAAATAAAACATAAAGAATGAAATATAATTGATACTTCATGAAAAATACTTTGAAAACATAAATGAGTATTTTATTATACAATTTGACAGAGAAAATGAATTGATGTTTGATGACTTAAAGAAGCAGTTTTTGTTATAAAAAAAGATATTAAAAATAATGTATTAATTGTTTGAACAGCAAAAGATTTTAATCTTTATTCTAAAAAGCTTTACTGTCAAAAGCTACATTTTATAAATAAAAATTTTAAAATGTTGAAAGAATTTAAAGCTAAAGCAAAAATTAGATATAGACAAGCTGATCAAGATGTAGAAATCAAAAAATTAGATAATTGAACTTATGAATTTAATTTTAAAGAAGCTCAAAGAGCTATTGCTTCAGGACAAATTGTAGCTATATATTTATGAGAGGAATTAGTTGCAAGTTGAATAATTACTTAAAAAATTAAATTAAGTTTTTACAAAACTTTGATATTTATTATACTTTCAAAAATTATTTAAATACAAACTATGAAAAATTTTTTCTCAAAAAAAATATTTAACAAAAAAACAAGACTTGATATTTATTTTTATATAATTTCTATCTTTTCTGTTATACAAATTTTACTTTTTATATTTTTTATAAATCAAAGTCACAAAATTATAAATAATATAAAAATAATTGAAACAGATTATGAAGTTATTAATCAGTATATTGCTAAAAAAAATGAAGAAAATATTCTAAAAAATTATTTATACGAAAAATGATTTTCTTGAAGTAAATTTATTAGTTGATTTGATATTAATTTAAATTCTTTTTTTGATTTTGAAACTGATAATTCTATAGAAAAATTTGTTAGTGCTGAAAAATCTTTTGATTATTTGAAATATGAACCTGATGATTTAGTTTTACTTTCATGAGATTATTTGATAAATTCTAAATGAAATTCTATGATTAGAAAAGAAGTTCTAGAAAATTTACAAAAGATGTCAGAAGATTTTTATACAATATTTCAAACAAAAATAAATGTGATAAGTGCTTATAGAAGCTATAATTACCAATTATGAATAAAATCAAGATGATGTAGTGATTTGTTTTGTGCAAAGGCTTGATTTTCTGAACATCAAACTGGTTTGGCTGTAGATTTATGGGAAGCAAGTAATGAAAAATCTTTTTTATCAAACTCAAATTATGCAAAATATTTTGAATGGCTTAAAGAAAATGCTTATAAATATGGTTTTCATAATACATATCAAAAATGAGTTGAAATTGATACTTATGTAGTTGAACCTTGGCATTGGAGATATTTGTGAAAGAGTTTAGCAAAACTTTTATGGGAAAACAATATTACTATTGCAGAATATTATAATATGTTTAATTAAGTTAATTTAAACATTTTCATATAAAAAACTTGAAATTAAAAAAAAATCTATATAATTACAAAGTATTAAAATTATTTATAATTTATTTTTAAATTATGGCAAAAGGAAAAAGAACATACGTTTGATTTTATTCAACAGAAACTTGAAATTTAGTTCATGTAACAAATATACAAAAAAAGAATTTTGATTCAACTAAAAAATGACCAGAATTAACAAAGTATAACAAAATCACAAGAAAAAGAGAAAGTGTAAAAGATGGTACATTAAAAATGAAGGAAATCAAAAAAGGGTAATTTCGTTTATTTTAAAAATTAAAAAACTGAACTAAAATTTTAGTTCAGTTTTTTTGTTTATTGTTCTATAAATCTTTAATCATTTTTCTAAACCGAAGTTTATCAGAAAATATATAAGTTAAATCATAATGAGTTCTTTTTAAGCTTATACTTCTATCAATAATATCATCTTTTGGTTTTCAATTTTTTACAGTTTCTTTTATTAAGTTCAATTTTTCTACAGAACTTCTTCATCTAGTAGGGAATTTTACTGTTACTAAATTTGGAATTTTTGATAAAAAAAGATAAGAATACAAATTTAGATTATCATTTTTACCATAAAAATTTGCTAATTCTTGAGATTTGAGTTTAGTAAATCATCATAATTCTTTTTCTTTTTTTAATTTATAACTAAGTCAAGATTTTAGAGAATTTTCAAGTTCAAGTTTTAAGTTTTTTAATATTTTTTTATTTTCAAATGGGGAACATTTTTCTGTTTGTCATTCTCAGTTTGATTTGGAATCTACAAAATCTTTTCATTTTAAAATCCCCCTAGCCCCCTTTATCAAGTGGGGATAATCTTTTCATTTTTTATTTTCAAGAACTTTTATTCATTTCAGTATACTTATAACAAGTTTATTTTGTTTATCATCAAAACTTTTCATAGCATCAAAATATAAATCAACTCTATTTTTTTGGTTTAAAATAATTTTTTCAAGTTCTTCCAATAAATCTTTTTCTTCTTGTAATCAGACTTCAATTTTTCAAATAATTTCTTCTATTTGTTCTTGAGGATTTTTATATGAATCATCAAGCAAATTTACTTTTTCTTCATTTGATAAAGATTTATCCAAAATAATTTTTTTGTAATTAGCTTTGTATTTTTTCTTTATAATTAAATCGTTTACAACAACTGTACAAATATCTTTGCTTCCATATTTATGTTCTGCAAAACAAAGTCAGTTATTGTATCTACAAAAATCTCATTCTCAAAATGCTTCAAAGTCAATATTTGGAAATTCTTTACATAAAGATTCTATTTCTTTTAAAGTAAGTTCTCTTGATAAAATAACTTTATTTATATTATAATTTTCTGTAAAAAATTTAATTGATTCTTTATTGTACAAAGCTAAAATTGTAGATAAATTTATTTTTCAATTATAATTTATTTCTTTTAAATATTCAAGTATACTTATATTTCAACAAATTATTCAATCAAAATTTAATGGTAAAATTTCTTCCAATATTTTTTTTATAAGTGGAAAAGTTTCAGAAGTATAATACCAAGCATTTAAATTTAAAAAAATTTCAAAACCATGAAAATGAACTTCTTCAACAATTTGTTTAAGAGTTTCAAAATCTGTTATTTGTTCGTGTTCTGCAAATCTACCATTTGGACTAACTTCAAAACCAAACAATTCATGCCAATAATTTGGATTGTATCAAGTAAAAAATTCTTCAGCTCAAGCTTCTACCAAAGAAGAAATATAGTTTTTTACATCTTTTGCATTTTTTCATTTTGAACTAAATCAAAGTCAAACTATTCTTTTAAACATAAAAAATAAAGTATAAAAGTAAAAAAGTATAAAGGTAAAAAAGTGTAAAAGTAAAAAAATATTGGAATAAAAAACTTTTAATCTTTTATTCTTTTTGACTTTTATACTTTAAACAAATGCATACATAACAATTCATGCTGCAACAGAAACGTTTAGAGATTCTTTTTTTCAAAGCATAGGTATCATAATTGTTTTATCTGATTCTTCAAGTATTTTTTCTTGAACTCAAGATATTTCATTTCATAAAACTAAACAAATATTATCTTCATTTTTACCAAAAAAATTCTTATAATCTATGCTATTTTTGGTTAATTCTACACTGTAAATTTTAAATCATTTAACTTTTAAATTTTTTATAATTTCTAAAGGATTTTCATAAAATTCCCAAATTACTGAATTTTGTGAATTTAATGCTGTTTTTGTAATTTCGTTTCTCGGAGGATAAGGACAAAATCAAGTTAATATAATTTTCTCAAATCAAGCTCAATCTGCATTTCTAAAAATTGCTCAGACATTTTGCATAGAACGGATAGAATCAAGTAGCACAATTTTCATAAAATATGATTAAACGATAAATTGATAAAAATAAATAAATTTATTCTTTTTAACTTTCATATATTTTACATCCTTATTTAAGTTTTTCAAGTGTTTTTTTTATCAAAATATTATCTTTTTCTTTAATTTATGGTATAATTATAAAAATAATAATTTTACAAATGGAATACATAATTGCTTGAATTATTTCTCTAGCTTTAATTTGATTTTTAGTTTTATTTTATCTTAGAAAAAAAGAAGAACTAAAAAGAACTTTAAAATTATCTTTTTTTAAAGTTACTGTTCCAAAAAAAGATAGTGATTTAGATGAAAAAAAAGAAACTTCAAAAGATTTCAAGGAAACTGTTTCTATTATGGAACAGCTTTTATCGTCGTTAAAAAGTATTTATTCAGGAAAAATTTATAAAAAATTATTATGACAAGATATTTTTAGTTTGGAGTATATTGCTATAAATGATGAAATTTTGTTTTATATAGTTGTGCCAAAAAATTATAAAGAATTACTTGAAAAGCAAATAAATTGATTTTACCCTGATGCAATTGTGGAAGAAAGTTTAGAAGAAAATATTTTTCTAGATAAAAAATACAATAATTGAACTTATTTATACACAGGAAAACCTTTTTATTATCCTATAAAAACTTATCAAAAACTTGAATCAGATCCTATAAATAATATAACAAATGCTTTATCAAAGATGAATGAAGATGAAGCTGCAGTTATTCAAATTCTTCTTAAACCAATTATAGATGATTGGCAAAAAGAATCTGTAAAAACTTCTAGTATCATAATGAAATGAAAAAAAGAAAAAATTTCATTTAACCCAATAAAACTTATTAAACTTTTTGTAGACGTTTTATTTTTTTCTTGAAAAGATGATGATAAAAGCAAAATGTCAGATGCTTGAGAAACTTCAGCTTTGACTCAAGAAAGAGCAAAAGTTGTAGATGAAAAATGAGATAAAACTGGTTATGAAGTTGTTATAAAAATAATTTGTACTTGAAATAAAAAATCTTCTGTTGATTCAAATTTAAAAAATATTGTTTCTAGTTTTTCACAATTTGCTTATCCAGAATTTAATAGATTTGTTTCAACAAATAATCATTCTTATAATTTGCTTGTAAAAAATTATATATATAGATTTTTTAAAAAGCCTTTTTGAAAACCAAAAATGATTTTAAACACAGAAGAAATAGCTTCTATATTTCACTTTCCACATAGTAAATATAATAAAACTCCAGAAATAAAATGGCAAAATTTCAAGATAGTTAAAGCTCCAGCTAATATTCCTAAAGAATGACTCCTTTTATGACACAATATTTATAGGTGAGTGAAAAAAGAAATAAGAGTAAAAACAGAGGATAGATTCAGGCATTTTTATGTAATTGGTCAAACCGGTACTTGAAAATCAAGTATTATGCAAGTTATGGCAAGACAAGATTTTGTGAATTGAAATTGATTAGCTATTATGGATCCACACTGAGATTTAGCAAAAGATTTGATGCCATTTATTCCTAGAGAAAGAGCTGATGATGTGATTTATTTTGATCCAGCTGATGAGGCAAGACCTATGTGACTCAATATACTTGAAGCCTCAAATCAAGATGAAAAAGAAAAAGTTGCCCAAGATGCGATGAATATAATGATAAAATTATTTTGAAATGAGATTTTTTGACCTCGTTTACAAGATTATTTTAGAAATGGTTGTTTAACTTTGATGGATTATCCTCAATGATGAGCTATTACTGATATAATGAGACTTTTTACAGACCAAGATTTTCAAAAAGATAGAATTAGACATTTAAAAAATCCAATTGTTAGAAATTGGTGGGAAAAAACTTTTGCTTCCATGTGAGATAGAGAAAAAGCTGAAATTATTCCATATTTTGCAGCTAAATTTGGTCAATTTATTACAAACTCAATGATGAGAAATATTTTAGGCCAATTAAAAAGTAGTTTTGATATTTCTGAAGTTATGCAAACTTGAAAAATTCTTCTTATAAATTTAAGTAAATGACTTATTTGAGATATAAATTCAGAACTTCTTTGACTTATAATAGTAAATAAAATTCAGATGGCAGCGATGAAAAGACAACAAATGTCAAAAGAAGAAAGAAAAGACTTTTATCTTTATATAGATGAGTTTCAAAACTATATAACTCCGAGTATAGAATCTATACTTTCTGAAGCTCGTAAATATCGTCTTTGACTTGTTTTGGCCCACCAATATTTATGACAATTAGAAAAATCTGATGCTTTGACTAAATCAAGTTTAAATTTAAAAAATGCTATTTTTGGTAATGTATGAAGTGTGCTTAGTTACAAGATTTGACCAGAAGATTGAGAATTTTTAGCAAAATATTATGCTCCAGTTTTTTCTGAACAAGATCTTATAAATATGGATAAATTTAAGGCAGTAATGAAACTATCTGTTGATCAACAACCAACAACTCCTTTTTCTATAATCCCTGTTAATCCATATCTTGAAACTTGAGACACAAAAATAGCAAAAGCATATATAGAATTATCAAGATTAAAATATGGTAGAGACAAAGAATTTGTATGAAAAGAAATTGAATATAGAATATGAAGTTTTTAGGATAAATTGTTCATATATAAAAAATCTTTTGACAAAAAATAATTTTCCTTAGACTTTAAAAGTATTTTTTTAAAGGTTTTTTTTATATTAAATAAATGAACATAAAAAATAATCTAGAAGGTATTCAAAAAAAATTAGACTTGAATGATGAGAATATAAGTAAAGAAAATTTAATGGAAAAATTTCCAAGAATTAATTCCTTGGATGGTATTATATTAGCATTAACTTTTTTAGCTTTATTTTTTTCTTCTTGAATATTTAATAAAAAATATTTAAATTTATCTGAAGAAACTAGTATATATAAAATATTACTAAATAATAAAGTAATTAATTTAATTGAACAAAAATATGAAAGTAACGTAGACTCAATTAATTAAGAGGGGAATTAGAAAATTTGGAAATATTAAATTAAATTCTTAAACAAAAATCATTAATCAATTTAAATTTATAAAATTTAAAACAAAAATTGTTTATTTTTGATTTTAATAATTATTTCACTATTATAATTTTAATCATATAATTTTCATTTTTAATTATTAACTATTATTATTTTATGTTATACATAGTTTCTACTCCCATTTGAAATTTAGAAGACATAACTTTAAGAGCATTGAGAATCTTAAAGGAAGTTGATTATATAGCTTGTGAAGATACAAGAAATACTTGAATTTTACTCAAGCATTTTGATATTAAAAAACCTCTTTTAAGTTATCATTCATATTCTTGAGTAGCAAAACTAGATAAAATTATTTCACTTTTAAAAGAAGCAAAAGATATAGCATTGGTTTCTGATGCTTGAACTCCATGAATTTCTGATCCAGGCTATCCACTTATACAAGAAGCTTTAAAAAATGATATAAAAATAGTTCCAATTCCTTGAGTTTCAGCTTTTTTGACAGCTTTACAAGCTTCATGACTTCCTATAAATCATTTTTTGTATTTATGATTTTTACCAATAAAAAAATGAAGACAAACACTTTTTAAAAAGATGCAAAATATTGAAGAAACAATTGTTTTTTATGAATCTGTTCACAGAATAGAAAAAACTCTAAAAGAGTTATGAGATTATTTATGACTTGAGAAAAGCATAGTTATAGCTAGAGAACTTACAAAAAAATTTGAAGAATTTACAAGAACAAGTATAAAAGAAGCTATAGAAATTTACTCTAAAAAAGAAAAACAAAAATGAGAATTCGTTATAATTTTATAAAAAAATGTTGACAAAAAGACAATAAAAAATAATATAATTAAGTATTATTTTTTAATTTTTATACTTATGAGAATATGAAAAAAATCTGTATATCTTGATTCTGAAGCAGTAGATGCTTTGAAAAAATTGGTAAAAGAATGATATTATTATAACTGAATTAGACTAAATTCAATGAGTCAGGTAGTTTTAGCTTTGATAAAAGAAAGAGAAAAATATATAAAAAAATAATTGTATTATTTACAATAATAATTCATTAAATATGTTAATTTCAAAATCTATAAACAAAAAAAACTTATATGAAATTACTATTAAATCTCTTGTATGGAATAGTATAATTGAAGTTTTTAATGATGAAAAAAAAATTAATATAAAAGAATTTTTAGTTTCTGTTCAAATCAAGAAAAAAAAGATATTTGTTAAAGTAAATAAAGCTATAATTAAATCAGAAATCCAACTTTTAGAAAATAAAATTTTGGAAAAAATTGAAAATAAATTTAAAAAACTTTGATTTAAATGGAAAGATTTAGAAATTGTTTATATTATATAAAATAATATTTGATAATTTATCAAAAAGACTTATTATGTTTTATAATTTTATTATTAAAAAATAAAAACTAAACTATGATAGAAATTGCATCTAAAAAAATAGAATTAAAAAGTAAAAATGAAGTGATTTTAAAAAATATTGAACTTGATAATAATCTTAATTGTTTTATTTTAATAGATACAGAAGATGATAAATTTTGAGATATAATTTTAAATAAACTCCTTGACAATATAATATGAAAAATTTCATCAGAATCTGCATATAAAGATTTTAGTATAGCACTTGAAAATACAAATACAATTATAAAATCATGGAAAAATAATGAATGAATCAAATGAGAAGTTAATATTTTTGCTGCAGTTTTAGAAGAAAAAAATCTTATTTTTTCTACTATTTGATCAGCTTCTTGTTATTTAGTAAAAAAAGATAATGAAATTGTTGAAATAACAGAAAAAGATGATTGTAAAAAAGAATTTTCTTTTATTTCTAATTGAGATATAAAAAATGAAGAAACAATAATAATTTGTAGTGATAAATTATTACATCATGTTTCTAGATCTGATATAATTGAATCATTGGATGTTGAAAACTTAGAAGATTTTATAAAAAATTTAGAAATTACCTTATTTGATGAAAAAATAAACAAAAATTTATGATTTATTGCTGTAAAAAATTCATATTTTAAAGAGATTAAAACAGAGCCTTTATTTTGTATAAAAAATTATTGTTTTAAAGCTATGGATAATGATTTTACAAAGAAAACTATAGCTTTGTATATGCTTGCTAAAGAAAAGGTTTCAAAACAAAAAAAATCAATTAAAACTGTACTTTTATTTATGTGAATTATTATTTCATTTTTTGTTTTGTATTCTATGATTTCTTCAATTTCAACTAAAACTTCACAAACACAAGAAGTCAATGAATTAAAAAAAGATTTACAAAATTCAAAAAAATTGGTTGAATTAGCTCAAAACAATATCAATAATCCTGATATATTTTCTGAAAATATAAAAAAAGCAGATGCGCTTTTATCAAAACTAAGAGATAAAAATATGTATTTGACAGATGTAGAAAAAATAAGCTGAGATATAATATCTATAAAAAAACAATTTAATTTAGTTGAAACATTTGAAGAAAGAAATGATAATTTGGTTTATAAAGATATTCCATCTTGAACTTCAAAAATCTATAATTTAAATTGAAATATTTATCTTATTACAAAAAATAGTTTATTGTGACCAATAGTTGCTTGAAAAGATTCAAAAGAATATTTTTTTAATGATATATGAGATGATAGTTTTGTTGATATTACAAGTATAGATTGACAGATATTTTTAGTTACAAAAAAATGAAGAATTGTTTCATTTGAAAAAACAGGATTTTTTAAATTTTATGATGTAAAATGACAAGCTAAATGGGAAGATTTTAAAAGTGTAGAAACTTATAGTTCGTATTTATACACTTTATCAACAAGTTGAAATCAAATATTTAGACATAGAAAATTTTGACAAGAATTTGAAAAGGGAACTACATATTTAGAAGAATGAAACAAAGATACTCAAAATATTATTGATATTTGAATTGATTGATGAATATATCTTTTAAAAAATGATTTAAGTATTTCAAAAGTATTTAGAAGTCCAAGTTTTAGAGTACAAAATTTAGTTTTAAACAAATTCCCAAAAATATATAGTATAGAGAAATGAACCTCTGCTCCTAGGATAATAACTTGAGCTAAACTAAAATATGTTTATCTTTACCTAAACAATAAAATTCGGGTACTTAGAACTGATGCTCACAATTTTAGTCAAACTAAAAGTTTAACTTATGTATGACAAATTGATTGAATCAATAAAATAATTGATTTTTCTATTTACCGTGATTGAGAAGTTTTTGTATTAAATAAAAATTGAGTTTTTAGAATTAACTTTGAAGTTTCTGATAATAAATTGATACTTAAATAAAAAATTAAAATAAAAAAAATCCTCTTTTATATTATTTGTATGAGGATTTTTTTTATAAATTAAGATAGAAATATATAATTACCATACCAATTCGCCTGGATCATTTGTATCACAGTCTCACCAACAATCTCTATTATATCTTGCTATTCAATCTGCTGTATAACTATATGTTGTACTACATGGTCTAGCACATCATGCTCAAGGATATGCTTTCCAAGGACTACATTTATTGTAATCGTAAGTATTGTTAGTAACCCAACATCCTTGAGATCAAGCAGGTTGTGCTCAAGGATCACATAGTCAATCACTACACCATACTCATCTTGTTTGATAACCACCACATCATCTAGAAGTTAAAGTATTGTAACTACATCATGACCATCATCAAACACTCCGTGCTGTACAATTACGAACAGATAGATTAGGGTGATTAGGGACAGTATTAAATTCTCACCAGGTTTTTGTTGGGATAAAAAAAGAACTACTTCCATTATTAATAACTACTCTACAAGTTTGACTAGATGAAACTCTAACAATTATTTTAGCTCCTGGATTTATTCTAAATCATGTATTCCAAGTATTTAAAGCAATTACACTAAGAGTAGAGAAAGTACATATAACAAATATTAATAAAAAAACAAGGTAGGCAGGAGTATTTTTTAAAAATTTTTTCATAAAATATTAATTATTAATAAATTTATTAATCTTCTTTAACTATACATCAGGCTCATCATCAAGCCATACAATAAATAGTTGTTTCACATTGTTCGCTTACTCATCAATATTCTCAAATACAATGCCATTTAGATGGCCATAATCACTCAACAGGAGAAGGATTTCAAAAATAACATAAGTTTATTGGAGTAGTATATAGGTTTTCACCACTATCGTTTCAACAAACTCAATCAGTTGGTTTTATACATTTTCACTCTGAACTTTCCCAAGTATAAGTATTTTTACATTTAAATCAACATACTTTTCAAAGGTGAGTCCGAATAATTTCATCTAATCAATAAACTTCTATATCAAAAAAATCAGTACTAGTTTTTTCAGAATTTTCAGGAGGATTTCAATTACAAAATCATATATCTGTAAATGTAGGTCAAATATTACAATAAGTTTGGTATAATCAAGTATTTGAATTGATAAGATAAACTCAGTTTCTAAGTGGAATATTTCAATTTTCTATAACATATTCTTCACAAGAATTTCATATTATTCAAGTAATAGAAGTTCAATATAACACATTTAAATCATATCATGAGTTTTTATTTATATAAGTTTCATTGTCAAAATAAACAATATAATCTCAAGTTAGGTCATTTAGTTCAATATTTCATGAGTTTATTGTATTTATAGGGTTTTTTTGAGAATCAAGAATTAATCATAAATCCTTTCAATAAATAATCGGATATCTATTTGTATAGTCATTGGCAAATGCTTTATTTGAAATAGAAGTTAAATAGTTATGGTTTTCTAAAAAACCCATAACTCAAGGAAATCTTAAACTTGAGTTTAAATAATATATATAATATGACTCATCTAAAGGATCTTTTCATAATCATTTATATCAAATAATTTTTAAAATATTTTCTCAAACTAATCATTGATATCAAATAAGTTCTCAAGAAGAATAAATATCGATTTTTTTGTATGGAGTTGGTAAAATATTTTTTAGTTTATATGCCTCAAGAAATGAATAAATATCAGATAATTCTGTTTTTCTATTTGCATCACGAGAGTTTGAAACATATCAGTTATATGAAACTACACCTATTGCAGAAAGAATTATAATAATAGTTATTACAATAATTAATTCTGCAAGTGAAAAAGCTTTTTTATTCATTTTTAAAGAAAATAAATTTAAGTTTTAAAAGTATTTTTTTCTATAAAGTCAATTACTTCTTTTTTTAAATCATCATTTATTATCGCATTTATACTATAATCTTCTATATCTTCATCTTCTTCCAAAGCTTCAATCATTTTAATAATTTTTAAAGCTTTATCAAATTCACTAATTTCTATTTCATTTGAAGCAATGTATTCCAATTTACTATCAGTGTATTTAAATCATTTTTCCATTAATTGATTTCACAAGTTCTTTAAATTATCTAAATGACAAATAATTTGAATTTCATCATTATTTACAATTATATTTTCAGCTTCAGTTTCAAATACAAATTCTTCTAGTTTTTCAAAATCTATCTTGTTTTTATCTAGATAAATTACTCATTTCCTTTCAAAAATCCAAGCTACACTTCCAGATTCTCACATATTTCATCAAAATTTAGAAAAAATATGTCTTATATTTGAAGCTGTTCTATTTTTGTTATCTGTCAATGTTTGTATAATTACAGCAACTCAACCTGGAGCGTATCATTCATAAATTATTTGACTAACTTGCTCACTTGATTTATCAAGTCAAGCTCATTTTTTTATTGCTCTTTCTATATTATCATTTGGAACATTATCTTTTTTTGCTTTTTCTATAGCATCTGACAAAGCCGGATTTAATTCTGGATCACTTCAATTTGTTGCAGCTAGAGCTATAAGTTTAGCATGCAAAGAAAAAACTTTTTGTTTTGCTGCATTTGAAAGATCTTTTTTTCATTGTACTACTGGTCATCTTCACATATTGTATTATTTATTTATTAATAATTTTTTTATATTATTTATTTCATTTTTAAGATTTTCTATTTCTTTATTTTGTTTTTTTATTTGAGTTTGTTGATCTTTTACAACTCAAATCAAAGGAACAACAAGTTTAGGATAGTTTACAGATTTAATTCATTCAGGATCTTTTTCCACGAATTCAGGAAAATACTTTTCTATATCTTGAGCTATAACTCATATATCTCCAATTGGATTTTTTTTATTTTTCTTATCTTTCCAATCAAATCTTTTTGGATCTATTTTTAATATATCAAAATAATTATTAAGCTTTTTTATGTTTGTTTTTAGTTTTTTATCCGAATTATAGACAAAAGCATCACCATAAACTGTTGACATAATATTAGTTCATCAAGCATATTCTCAAGCATGATTTATTACTAACTGATCACTTGATTTGACTCACAATATTGCAAGGTTTCTTCATCATCAACTTGTAGCTGCTCATCACTGAATCCATACATCATAATCTGCTCAATGATTAATTCTCGCTACTCAAATCATATCCAGTTTATAACTAGGATTAGCAACACCAATCCCAACATTTCCTCAAGTATAGTAAATATTGTTTCAAGAAATAGTCCAAGGAGTATTAGGAGCCCAAGAAGTTTTACAATCTCAATCAATACAATATCAACTTGAATTCACGTTTCAATTAACATCAAGTTTATAACTTGATAATGGAGCTTTTCCAATTCAAATATTTTTTCAATCTCAAGCACTATTTATATTTAAAACTCTTTCTCTCAAAGTGTTGTACCATCAAGATTTAATAAAATCTCCATCGTTTATACTTGTTTCTATTGAAACTACATTTGCTCAGTACAATTGCAGTACACCAAGTCACATAGCTAAAAGTAAAACAATATAAATGCTTTTTCTTTTCATATAAAAATGGTTATATAATAAAATAATTTTTTTTTACAATTTGTTAATACTTACTCATTATCTATTAATCAAGTATTTGTATCATTTTCTTGTTTTATTCAAGCAGTTTGCTGTCAGTTTATAAGGTTTAAATTTTTAAAACATTCAACATTAATAACCTCAGCTTTTCTTTTTCAGCTATTAATAGTAAAAGATTTACAATTTGAGTTTATTGCATTATTGATAAAATCATCTACCGCACTAATATATCATTTATTGTAAGTTTGAAATCAAATTTTATTTATCAAATCATATCAAATATAAATAAATGAAAATATTATCCATAAAATAATAAGTATATTTTTTATTTTAAATATTGAAATTTCTTTTTTTGAATCATTCATGTTTTAAGATTTAAAAATATTATTTACAACAAATCCAAACATTATTTGCTGTAGGATGCCAAACATTATATTCAGGAGAAGCCCAGTTAACACTTCATCCAGCGAATCATATAACCCGAAATGGATGAGTAGGAGGACAACTACCCCACGGATTTCAATCCGCATCAGATCTAGTTACACATACTTTATTAATGTGTCAAGAGATATTTACATTTCATACAACATCAAGTTTTTGTGTTGGAGTAGAAGTACCTATTCCAATATTTAATCAATTTCAATGTATTTCCTTGATTCTACTTTTTAAGTTATTGAACCATCAAATTCCTAAAGTATCTCAAACTGAATAATTTGTATTGATATTATTTAATTCAACAGCCTTTACTGCAAAAAATCCAAGAAAAAAAATTACAATAACTGATAAATATTTGAGACTTTTTTTATTCATTTTTACATAAATTAAAAAATAAATTAATTGTTAATTATACAATTTGGTCCAATTCATCCTACATTACAAAATCATTGTAAATCTTTGGTGCTACAATTAACAAAAGTTCATCAAGTTCTTATTCAATTACATTGCCAATACCAAGGTCATACTCAAGTTCAACTAATTGTTCAAGAAAAAGTTCATCTATCACAAAATCATTCTGTTGGAGGGGTCATACTTATAATACCATTTGCTGGTCAACATATAGGGTTTACAATAGTATAACAATCAGAGTTTGTATGTCAAGTTCAAGCTCATTCACAATTCCATTTCCATCAATTTTTTGTATCTCAAACTAAATTTTTTAGTTTTCAATTTTTGCATAAAAGATTATCTTCAGATGGAAGATTATAAATTTCTTTTTGATAATAATTTTGTTCACATATTCATTTCACAATTGTATAACAATAAGAATTTTCTGCACTTGATCATAATCATTCACAAATCCATGACCATGTTTTATCTTCATTTTGTATTACTCAAGTTTTTGTTCAATTATAACAAGTTAATTGGTTAGAATTTTTTATATTTTCTTTTTGATGTGCATATCAACAAATTCATTTACTTCATTCACAAGTTTTTGAATTTGGATCCCATGCATATCATATATTACATTCAAATCAACACCAACCGTCTTTTTTATAAGCCCAAGTTTCAACTTCTGGTAACCAATTAGTTCAATCATAAGTTTGCAAAAATTTATCTCATCTTAATTTTATAGTATTTCATGGAATTGTTCATTCACAAGCCTTATATCTACTCAATCATTCTCACATTATACAGTATTCGGGGTAGAGATTTCAATTATTGATCAAATAATATCAATCTTTCATAACATGTCAAGCATTTTCTATAGTATAATCTTCACAAGAACTTCAAACTATTCAAGTTATGCTAGTTCAATACAATGTCTGTAATAAATCAATTCATGCCAAAGTAATTATTTCTCTATCACTATATAAAGAAATATATTTTTCACTTGTTGAATCAATATTTAGTCAATTTGTTTGAATTGTAGCAATATTTTGGATAGGAATCATATTTAAATCATATAAAGTGCCAATTTTATCTCAATATGATTTAGGTATTTTATCAAATTTACTATTTAATAAATTATTTTTAATTGTTTCAAGATTATTTGCTTTACTTTCTCAAACATTTTCAAAAAATGTAGATAACTGAATTTTATTTTTTCTTGAATTAATAGAATACGAAAAAACATCTCCATCAAGTTTTTTATCTTTGTTATCAAAAAAAGAAATATATTCCATAACTCAAGTTCATACATCTCATTGATAAGCTAATAATTCTCAAGATAATGAAATTATTACCTTATTATCAGGCAATATAATTTTTCATTTTTCTTTTTCTGTTTCAAGTAAATTATATATAATAGAAAGCTGAGACAACCTAGATGAATCTCTAGATTTTGAAATATAATTTATATATGATAAATATGATATGGTCGACAATATTGAAATAATTATAATAATAATAATTAATTCAGTAAGAGTAAAAGCATTTTTTTGTTTATTAAACTTTACCATTTTTGGTATTTTAAACTAAATATTATTTCATAGGATACAAAAGTTTTGTATCAATAATTGTCCAATTATTATTATTTTCTTTCAACAACTTATAAATTCAATCAAAATGCATAGCTCAATAAAGAACAAAAATTTTGCTGTGGTTTGATTCAATTAATTCATTTACTAAATTTTTATTTCTTTCATCAAGTATTACATTAAATAATTCTGGATTTCAAATAGAGTCTATATTGTTTAGAATAATGCTATTGTTTTTAATAACAAAATTTAACAAAGCTTTATTTATTTCAAGCATTAAAATTTTTTCTCTTTGAGTTAAATAAGTCAGGTATTTATTTATTTCACTACTTATATCAATAAATTCTAAATTTTTTGTTTGTTTTGATTTTGACTTTATTTTTTCTTCGTAAATTTGTATAATCCTACTCATATCTAAATCAATATTGAAATCACTATCATTTATTATTCATAAAAAATCATCATTATTTTGGAAGCTAACTCAATAAAGTTCACTTAAATTTTTATATAAATCTGGAGAAAAATCAAGTCATAATGCTTGATTAAATTTTTTTAATGATTCTTCATTATCTACTTTTACTCATTCATAAAACAAAACTCAAGAATTGGCTTTAAATTCTTTTAAATCTTTTCTTACATTTTCATAAAAATTTTTATTTGCTATATGAATCATGCTCTGAAAAATAATTATTTTATTTCAGTTTGTTATAGCATATTGAGGCATTGAAGCAGGATACAAATAATTATTATAATAAACAAAAACAAAAATTAAAAGTAAAATAGAATATATAAATAGACAAAACTTATAAATAAATAAGGGTAGGAAATTTATAAAATCTAAATATTTTTTGTTTCTAAATTTTTTCCACAAAAAATATAAAAAATAAAAAAATATAGAATACAATATGATATTTATAATACTTTTTATAAATCAAATTATTCATGATATATAAAAAATAGCACAAAGCAAAATCACCAACATCGAGTATCAAAGTATATAAGATTTTTTTATTTTCATATTTTTTAGATAAAAACTTTTATTTTATTTAAGTTTAACTATAATTGAAATAAATCAATTATTTTTTTAAAAAAATTATGAAAAAAATAAAAATTCTTGCATTTATTTTCACTATTGCATTATTTAGCCAATCTTATTCTTCAAGTTCTTCAGATATAATCATAGACACTTGAAAAATTCCTTATTGTACAAGTTGAGAATGTGGTTTTGAAAAAGGTTTGAGTGATATCAAAAAAACTGTAAGTGATATAGAGAAATCTAAACCTTTATCTGTTTATGTACAAGATATAGTTATTTATCTTTTGAGTTTTGTTTCTATTGTTGCTGTTGTTTATATAATTTATGCTTGATTTAGAGCAATATTGATGTCTTGATCTTGACAAGAAGAAGTATTTAAAAGACAGATGAAAACTATACTCAATGTTATTATATGAATAATAATAATGTGGTTGGCATATCCGATTTTATTGTTTATTATCAAAATTTTAAACTGAGCAAGTAGCTTACAATAAAATAGATTAAAAATAAAATCATATAATTGTAAATTAAAAATACCAAGTTTTGTTGGTATTTTTTTTTGTTATATATTTTATATATGTTATAATGCTTTTGTAGTATTAATTAATTTTTTTTTATGGCATTATATGAATGAAAACAAAAAACTGACAATTTAAGAAAATTTTCATACTTTTTGTTTGTGATTAGTTTATTGATTTTTATTGCTTTGTTTATTTTTAATATAAATATTGAAAACAAAATTCAAGATTTAGATAATCAAGTTATTGAGATAAATAAATCAACAAAAATCTTGAAAGAAGACAGAAATATTCAGACATACATATTACTTGAAAAAAACAAAAAATTGCTTCAAGATTTAGAAAAAAAATCTCAAATAACAAAATTTATTTCTCATTTAGATGAAATTCAAGATCAATATTGAATTATATTTGATTGATTTAATTACAATAATTGAATCGTTTCTACTCAAGTAAATGTTCCTTTTTCTTCAAATACACTTGCTTCTAGTAAAGTATCATATTTTATAAAAAACTACAGAGCATCTTCTTGATCATTATTTGATTTAGAATATATAAACTCATTTAATTGAGCTGATAACATAGTTTTTAATGTAAATTTTAAAATAAAATAATTTTTAAAAATATAATTATGCAATTTAATAATCAAAACAAACTTATATCTTATTTTTTTATAGTTTTATCGATTTTTATAATTCTTTTTTTGACAAAAGATTCTTATTTTAAACTAAAGGAAAATATGGATAATTTGTCTGAAAAAAATAATGAATATACAGAGCAACAGGAATTATTGAAAAAGCTGAATTTGATAAAAGAAAACAAGGAATTATCAAAAACAGTTAAACCTTATATTCACGAAATGAAAGAAAACGAAATTTTGGATCATTTTTATTGACAAGTAAAAAATAATAGTTTTTGAAGTGGATATGTTGTTTTAAATTGAATAAATTTAGAAAAGTGATCAAAAAATGAATATTGATTCAATGAAGGGAAGATAAATTTAAGTTTGATTGTTTCTGATAACCATGAACTTTATAAAATGCTTAATTTTATAACTTGACCAAGTTTAAAGTATAAATTTTTTATGGATAATTTTAATTTTTCTTATAATAAAGATAGTAAATCTTGATATCAAGTAAATATACCAATAAAAGTTTTTTATAAATAATAAAATATAATGTTTAATTTCAAGAAAAATAAAAAAGATATTTTAGAGTCAAATGATAGTTTTTATATATTAAAAAAAGTTTCTTTAGTTGATAAATATAATTTTTACGATTATATATGAATGATGATTGACTGATGAGTATCTATTTGAGAAGCTCTTTCTTCAGTAATTTTTAAAATTGATAATTTATTTTTTGCTAGCAAAATAAATGAATTAAAAACATATATAGTAAGCTGAGATTCTTTTAGTAAATCAATGAAAAAAATTCCTTCTATTTTTTCTCCCCAAGAAATAGCAATAATTGAATCTTGAGAATCAAGTTGAGATTTACATAATGCTTTTTTGAGATTAAGTGAAGACTTGAAAAGAACTCATAATTTGCATTTAAAAATAAAAACAGCCTTAACTTATCCAACAATTATTTTAGTTTTTTTATTAATTGCTGTTTTGCTTGTATTAACATATGTTATACCTTCTATATTACCTGTTTTTACAAATAGTTGAGTTGAACTACCATTTGCAACAAAACTACTTATATGATTATCAAATTTTATAGTAAACAACTTTTTTCTTTTATTTTTACTTTTTTTACTCTTAATAATTTCTTTTTTAATCTACAAAAATACTGATAAATGAAAATATATGATTTCAAATTTTTTATTGAATTTTCCGATTGTATGAAGTGTTTATAAAAATTATTTATTATCTTTGTTTGCCTCAAATTTTTGATCATTAACTTCATCATGAGTATCAATTATAAAGTCATTTAATTTATCTTCAAAAACTTTAAATAATTTAGAGTATGAAAAAGTTATTCAAGATATTATAAAAAAAATTTCTCAGGGAAGTAAAATTACGGATGCTATGCAAGAAGTAGATAAAAAATGATTTTATTTCCCAATAGATTTTATTCAACTTTTTTCTGTTTGAGAAAAAACTGCTTCTATTTGAATAGTCTCAAAAAAAATAAGTAATCAATATTCTATTGAAGTTGATAATTCGTTATCAAGTCTAACAAAATGGATAGAACCAATTGCAATTTTAATTGCTTGATTTTTTGTTTTATGGTTTGCTTTTGCTATATTTTGAGCGATTTTAAAGGTAACCCAAACTGTTGGATAAACAAAAAAGTGATAAAACAAAAAAAATATAAAAAGAATAAAAGTTAAAGCAGGCTCATACAATATATTTATATTTTAAAATCTAAAAATATTTTGAAATAAGTAAAAAAGATATATAATTTAACAAATTTTATCTTTTTTTTATGTTTAATAACAAAAATAAAGCATTTACACTAATTGAGCTTATGATTGCTATTGCAATTATTGCTATTATTTTTGTTCCATGATTTATAAATTATGCTTATATACAAAATAAATCTAATTTAAAACTTACATCAAAGGATATATCTCAATCTTTGTATAATGCTAGAAATATGGCAATAAATTGATTTGATTCTAGTAGTTGAAATTTATCTATTTGAGTTTATTTTGATAATAGAGAAAATAATAAAAATAAACTATTATTTTATTCATATCCGTTTGATTTAGATATAGAAAATACTGATTTATTAAATTATTCTGATAAAAAATTTATAAAAGAAGTAGATTTTTATAAATGAGTTGAATTAAAAAATGTAGAATGAAAAGATAAATTTTTATTTTTATTTAATGCTATTTCTGGATCTTGAAATTATTATTATTGGGATTCAAATAATGATATGAAGTCATTTTCTTGAAAAACTATTGATATAAAAATATCTTTTTGATGAACTGATTCTAAAGCCTTGACAAAAAATATAGTTTATGTAGTTTGAACCAATATTGTGGATTATTAATTATTTATAATTTTCATGAAAACAAAAAAAAATTGATTTTCAATTATAGAAATAATTATTTGAATTTTTATATTTTCTATTTGATTAACTAGCATTTATTTGATTATTACATCAAGTTTAAATATAAATGAATATAATAAAAATCAAATCATAGCATCAAATTTAGCTAGAGAATGACTAGAATTAGCTGTAAATTTAAGAGATTCAAATTACAAAACTCTTCATCAATGGAATTCTATAAATCCAAATTTAGAAAGGAATTTTAATGATTTAGAAAATAAAATTAATACTTGATCTTATTATAAAATTGAGCTTGATTATTCTTCGATTTATCCTGCATTTTCTGTAAAACTTGAAAAAATACAAGAATTTAGAGAATGAAAAGCTTATTTGTGAACAAATATGATGGATTATGAACTTTGTCTTGATAATGATTGAAAATATGTTCATAATTGTTGACAAGACAACAAAAAATCAAATTTTTATAGATATGTGAAATTCAATGAATTAAAATATAAAAATAGAGATTGAGAAGTTATAATTATTCCTAATTCATACAAACTTGTTTCTAAAGTTATTTGGTATAAAAGGTGATATCATGAAATTATTATTGAAACAATTTTAACTGATTACAAAAAATTTTAATATGAAAAATTTAAGAAAAAATGCCTTTACTTTAGTTGAAATAATAGTTGCTGTTACTATATTTTCAATTATTACTATTTCAATTATATCTATTTTTATAAATACTTCACAAATTTCTGCAAAAATCGATATAAATAGATTGATGCAAGAAAATTCAAAAAATATAATTGAGACAATTGCTGAAGATTTGCTTAATTGACAAATTCCTCAATGTTCAGAAAGTTCTGATACAAGTTTATGTATTTGAGAAGAAAAGATGCTTGTTTGACAAGAATTAAAATTGTGAGAAAATCACTATTATTTAGCTATAAAAGATGATTTATTGGATGAATTTATTAAAATTAATTCGCTAGAAGAATGTGAAAATAAACAATGTTTTTTATTGAAAAATGGAGATATTTTATCAAATTCTTATGTAAAAATCAAGAAATTACAATTTACTTTATTTACAGAACATATTCCAAAATTACAAATAAATATGATATTATCACCGATGTCAAAAAAATGAATTCCAGAAAATTTGATAAAACAAAATGAAATAAATATTCAAACTACTCTTAGTACAAATTTAATGATTAATAATTAGCTATGAAAAAAAATAATAAATGATATTCTATAATCATAATTATTATAATAATCGGTTTTTTACTTGCCTTAACTTGAGCGATTTATAAGTTGGTTTTAGTTGAATTAAATGATAATAGATGAAGATACAGTTATTTAAAAGCAAATTATGCTTCAAAATGAGCTTGAGAACTTGCTATGCTTATGATAAAAGAAAAATGATATTGATATGATCAAGAAATAATATTTGATAAAAATAATCCTATTTCAAATATATTAAATTTTGAAAACAATAAAAATAATCCTTTGATTTCATATAATATAAACTCAAAAATTTCTAATTATACTTGAAGTATATGAAGTTTATGATATGATATTATTCCACTTTTTTATATTGATGATTCTTGATCTTGACAAATTTTGGATTTAGAATTATCAGTAAATGATTGAAATGAAGATAAATTATCTTGGAATTTAATTAGTAAAAATTCTTGATTATCTTGAATTTGAAATTTTTCTTGAGATAGTTCTTGAATTATAAAAGAATTATGACAAGAAGATTATGATTTTATTATAGGAGAAAAAACTCTAAAAAATTTTTTAAATGAAAATAAATTAAATTATAATTACTTGATTTTATTTAACTCTGATAGTGAAAAGTCAATTATTTATAATTTAGATTGAAAAAACAAGTTTTTTTCGAAACCAAGAACAGAAATTTATGCTTGAGCAAAAATTTCATGATATAAGCAAAGTATTAGCATAAAATACAACAATACAGAGTATTTATGATTGTTAAAATATTCGATTTTTGACAAGTAAAAAGCATTTTTCTCAAAAAAAGTGAAAAAAAAACTTGAAATTCTTTTTTTCTTTGCTATATTTTAAGTGTTTTTATTTTATAACTAACTAAAAACTATGAAAAAACAAGATTTTATAAAAGCAGTTGCTGCTAAAGCTGGTCTTAGTCAAGATGCAGTTTCTAAAGTATTAGCGTCTCAAATAGATGTTATCACTTCTGAACTAAAAGCTGGAAGAGATGTAAATATTACAGGTTTCTGAGCTTTTAAAATTTCTAAAAGAGCAGCAAGAAATTGAGTTAATCCAAGAACTGGAGCTCCAATTAAAATCCCTGCTATGAAATCACCAGTATTTAGAGCTTGAAAAACTTTAAAAGAAAGTGTTAGATAATTTTATCACAATATAAATAAAGGGCTTTATTAAATAAAGTCCTTTATTTATTGATTTTTTTCAATAAATAATATATTATTATATTGTATCAATATTATATTTATTTTATGAAAAAGATTATAATTGATAATTTAGATAAAATCGAAACTTATCAAAAATATATTATTGAAGACTTTAAAAAAGAAAAGCAATTAAATATTGAATTGCATTTTGAGTCTGATTTTTTAAATACAAATATAATTAGAGATTTTATTTCTTTTTTATGTGATTGAATTTGAATTGAAGCATTACAAAAGTTTAAAATCATTTTAGTTGTGGATGAATTAAATAACAATGCAATTGAATATTGAAGTAAAAACTGAGAAATAAATAAACTTAGATTCAAAGTGACTAATCATTGAAAAAATATATTATTTCTTGAAGTTGAAGATACTTGAAATTGAGCATTTCATAAAACTGCAAGCGAAATGATAGATATAGAAAAACAAAAGATTATTGCGGGCTTCAATAATTGAATTATTAGATGAAGATGATTACTAATTGTAAAAAATATAGTCGATAAATTGTACTTTCGAGATTCTATAACTTGATGACTAATAGTTTGAGTTGAAAAAAATATAAAATTACAAAAAAATTGATAAAAAAAAAGATTTATATAGAATTGAATAAATCTTTTTTTTATTATATACAAATGCTTAAAAAAACTATAAAAAATATAAAAAATAAATTTGAGAAAAAAAAATTTAAAGAAGATATAAAAAAACAGAAAAGAAAAATTTTTATTGATTTAAATAAAAATGATAAAAGCTTTAAGAAAAGAAAAAAACTTAGTATAAAAATACCAAATTTATCAAAATTTAAAATTAAATTTACAAAAAAACATTTATATATTGGCTTAAGTTTATCTTTTATTTTATTATTATGTTTTTTGTTTTTATTTATTTTTAGTCCATTTTTTTATATTTCTAAAATAGATATTAGTATTGACAAAGATTCAGAAAATTTAATTAATTTAGATTTAGCGTATAATTCTGTAAAATCAATTAGAAATAAAAATATATTATTTACAGAAAAATCTGAAATTGAAGAATTAGTTAATAATTGGCAAAAAAATATAGTTAAAATATCAATAAATAAAAATATTTTTAAATGAAGTATAAAAATAAAATTATATTCAAGCAAAGCATTATATAAGACAAATTATATGAACCATAATTATTTTATTACAAATAATTGAGTTTTTATTCCTGCTAAAAATACAAATATAGCTTGATTAAAAGAATTAAAATTGTCTTTATCTGATAATAATATAAATTTTATTGATTATAAAATTATTTTAGATGAAAAAAATTTAAATAAAATAATTGAAATAACTGAAAAATTATCTAAAAATATTAACTCAATAAGTATTTGAAATATATATTATTTTGTTAAGGAAAGGGAAGTTCATATAGATGTAAACAATGATTTAAAACTAATATTTGATTTAGAAGCAAATTTGGATGAACAAATTATGAAAATTGTAGTTTTTGTAAAAGAATACATTAATATAACAAAAGATGACTCTATAAATTATATAGATTTAAGAATATATAATAAAGTATTTTTTTGTGAAAATATCAATAAATGAGTTTGTCAAAACAACTTAAAATATATTTATCCTTTGTACAATGAAAAAAATAAGTAATTCAAGTATTTTACAAATCATTCTTTTATTTTTTTTAGTATTTGTAGATTTTTTTACAAAATATCTGTGAGACTTATATCTTGTTTGAAAAAAAATAAATATTATATGAGATTTTTTTTATTTATCTTTGCATAAAAACCCTTGAATTGCTTTTAGTATTTCTCTTCCTTACATCAAAATAATAACAATAATTTTAATTTTATTTTTAATTTATTATTTTTTTAGATTTGAGAAAAATAAAAACAATATATTTATAAATATTTCATTTATTTTTATTATTTCTTGAGCAATTTGAAATGCTTGGGAAAGAATCTTTTTTTGAGAAGTTACTGATTTTTTTTGAATAAAATATTTTTCAGTGTTTAATTTTGCAGATATTTATATCAATATATGAATAATACTGTATTTATTCATTATTTTTTTGAAAAAAGATAATTAATGTAGTATAATAAATAATATAATTAACAAAAATTATGCAAAATACTGAAGAATATTTTCCAAGACAAATAAAAATTCAATCAATTGTGATTTGATCTTTAATAACTCTTTTTACTTGAATAGCTTGAAGTACAATATTTATTGCTATTTTGTTTTTTTTATCATGAAATATAGATTTAGAAGTATTAAAAGAATGAACAAAAAAAACAAGTGTTATTGTTCCAATAATACTTAATTGAATAGTTTCTTTTATTTGAGCAATCGTTTCTTTGGTGTCGTACTCTTTAACTATTAAATTTTGACAAACATGATACAAAAAGAATTTAACTACAGTTTTTCATATACTTTTTTCGATAAGCTTGATTTCTATTTTTTTTCTTCCAATTTACATATATGTATGAATAACTAATTTTCCTGATATTTTACTTATAATTTCAGTTCATTGTTTGTTTATATTTTTACTATTTAATATAATTTTAGAATTATTAAATAATTATAATTATGTTTTTTTATGATTGTATTGAAGCATTGCTTGAACAATCCTTACTATTTTTATAATTATATTTATTTCATTTTATGATTTTTCAAGATGAAAGCTTTACTTAATTTCTATAATATTTCCTTTATTTAATTTTTTAAATTATTTTTTTAAAGAATTATTTAAATTTTTATATTATAAATATTATTTTTTTACGTGAAGTGATCCAATTTGAATGCCATTTTATTCAATAAAAAGAGAAGAAAAAGAAGATTATAATTTTTAATAATAAATAAATGAAAGAGATTTTAGAAATTTCACAAAAAACTATAGATTTTTATCTAAAAAATAAAATCATACCTAAAGAATCTGATTTGAAGATTAAAGATAAAATATTATTATGAAAAAAATGATGTATTTTTGTTACAATTTATAAAAATTGACTTATTAGATGATCAGCTTGAAGTGTAAAAGAATTGGAAGAAAATATTGTTATGGAAACTGTAAAATCGACTATTGATGCAATTTCAAACGATAAAAGATTCAAAAATTTAACTCAAGAAGAATTTAAAGATACAAAAATTAGAGTTGATTACATAAAAAAAAGAGATTTATTACAAAATTGAAAAATAAATGATTTAGATCCTCAAAAGTCTTGAATTATAGTTATTTGTAAAGATTATTCAGCATTAGCTGTTATTTTACCTTGAATTTCTAAAAAACTCCTTACTTGATCTGACTTTATTCCAGTTATAGAAGAAAAAATAAAAAAAGATTTTAAAGAAAATGAAAATTATATCTATGAAATAAAAACTGATATTTTCACAAATTTAGATTAAAAAAAGAAATATTTTAAATATTTATCAATAATAGAATGGAATTTTCCATTCTATTATTTTCATTTTCTTAAATTTATTATTGCAAAAATTTTTTATTTTTTTACAATAATAAAAACTAAATTTTAGTATTTTTTTTGATTATTTTATTTTTCAAAAAAATATTTATGAAAATAATTTTTGTAACAGGTGGAGTTTTATCAGGTATTTGAAAGGGAATAACAGCTTCATCTATTTGAGCTGTTTTAAAATCTTGATGATACGAAATTGCAATGCAAAAACTTGATTGATATCTAAATATTGATCCATGAACTATGTCACCATTTCAACATGGAGAAGTTTTTGTTACAGATGATTGAACTGAAACAGATTTAGATTTATGACATTATGAAAGATTTATTGATAAAAATTTAAATAGTTTATCATCATTTACAACTTGAAAATTTTATGAAGAAATATTAAAAAAAGAAAGGGAAGGTTATTATTTATGAAAAACTGTTCAAATTATTCCACACCTAACAAATTTAGTTAGAGAAAAAATTAAAGATGCATTTGTTTCAAATAAAGCTGAAGTTTTGATTGTAGAAATTGGTTGAACTGTCTGAGATTTAGAAAATTGATATTTGCTTGAAGCTGCAAGAGAACTTAAAAATGAACTTTGAAAAGAAAATGTAATTTTTGTTCATGTTACACTGTTACCTTATTTAGAAGTTTCTAAAGAATTGAAAACTAAACCAACACAACATTCTCTTAGAGAACTTATGTCTTTTTGAATTGTTCCAGATTTTCTTGTTCTTAGAGCTGATAAATCTATAAATGATGATTTAGTTGAAAAAATTGCTTATATGTGTTCAATGGATAAAGTAAGAGTTATTCCTTCAGAAACTATGAAAAGTATATATGAAATTCCTCTTAAATATCAAGAAAAAAATATTTGAGATTTGATTTTAAAAGATTTAAATTTAAAAAATAAATGATTTAATTTAACAAAATGGGAAAATCTTAAAGAAAATATAAAAAATTCTAAAGAAGAAATAAGAATTTGAATTATTGGAAAATATAATTGACTTGAAGATTCTTATTATTCGCTAAATGAATGACTAAAAATAGCAGGTTTTGAACATAATAAAAAAGTTATTTTGGATTTTATAGATGCAGAAAAAATTGAGGAAAAATGAATAAATATTTTAAAAACTTTGGATTGAATTTGTATTCCTTGAGGTTTTTGAAGTAGATGAATTGAAGGTATGATAATTGCATGTAATTATGCAAGAGAAAATAAAATTCCATATTTATGAATATGTCTTTGATCTCAAGTTATGGCTATAGAATTTGCTAAAAATGTCATTGGTTTAAAAGATGCAAATAGTGAAGAATTTTGTATTGAATCAAAAAATAAAGTAGTTCATATCATGGAAGATCAAAAGTCTATTTACAAAAAATGATGAACTATGAGATTAGGATCATATCCTTGTAAGATTAAAAAATGAACTTTAGCTTATGGAACTTATAAAAAAGAATTTATAGATGAAAGACATAGACATAGATTTGAATTTAATAATGAATATAGAGAAAGTATGGAAAAATCTTGATTTATTATTTCTTGAACAAGTCCAAATTGAGATTTGGTAGAAATAGTTGAAATAAAAAATCATCCATTTATGATTTGAAGTCAATTTCATCCAGAATTTAAGTCTCGTCCAACAAAGTCTCATCCGCTTTTTCATAGTTTTATAAAGGCAATAATAAAAAAATAAAGTTTCTACTTTTGTAGGTATTAAAAAAAATATTGCAAATTTTTTAAAATAAATATACTATATATATACAACTAATAAAAATTTATGGGAACACAATTAATTATACTTTGAATAATAATACTAGTTTTGGTTTGAATAATCATATTTTTGATAATTAGATCAAAAAATAATGACGATAGCGATGCTATTAGATTACTCCAAGAACAAGTTTTAAATTTGAATAGAACTCTTGATAATAAATTAACAGAAAATACAAAAAGTATAGAAGAAAAACTTCAATACACAAATAAAACTCTTGATTCTAAGCTTACTGATGCAAACAAGCTTATAACTGATAATATGCAAAAAACATTTGCAACTTCAAGCAAGATAAACGAAGAAGCAAATAAAAGGATTGAAGATATTACAAAAAAATTGACTCAGTTAGAAGAGACAAATAAGCAAATCAAAGATATATGATGACAATTAAGATGACTTGAAAATATATTGAAAAATCCTAAACAAAGATGAAATCTGTGAGAATATTTTTTAAAAGAATTGCTTGAAAATGTTTTTAATCCTGATCAATACAAAATTCAACATACAATTGACTGAATATGAGTTGTAGATGCAGCACTTTTTATATGATGAACTATTATTCCTATTGATTCAAAATTTCCACAAGAAAATTATGAAAAATTAGTTTCTCATGATGATGAATACAATATAAAAAAATATTCTCAAGAACTGAAAAAAGATCTAAAAAATAGAATTGATGAAACTTCAAAATATGTAAATCCTGAAAAGGGGACTACTGATTTTGCTTTTATGCTTATACCAGCAGAAGGAATGTATTATGATATATTTATCAATAAAATCTGAGATATAGGTTCTGGTAAACTTATAGAGTATGGATTTTCAAAAAAAGTAATTATTTGTTCACCATCAAGTTTTTATGCATATTTACAAACAGTTATTCAAGGGATGAAATCACTTCAAATAGAAGAACAAGCAAAAGAAATACAAAAATTTGTGATAAAATTACAAAAAGACTTAAGTGACTATGAAGAATTATTTCAAAAAGTTTGAAACAGCTTATGAACAACAGTAAATCATTATAATAATGCTTATAAAAGATTCAGTATAGTTGATAAAGATATTATAAAAATTACTCAAAGTACTGAATCAAGTTCAGTGGAACCTTTGCAACTAAATAAACCAGATTTGGAAATTTAGTTTGATTTTTTAGGATAGTTTGTATAATCATATTAAGTTCTTTAAAATTTTTAAAAGTGGAAGTTATAGTGTGTTTCTTCAATTATAAGATTTAATAGCCAAAAACTGAGTAAAAATTGTAAACCTCAGTCTTAATATTTTTGATTTCCTTGCTTTTAGCCAAAGTTCATAAATTTAATATAATTTATTTGTGTACTTTGGCTTTAGTTTAAAGGAAAAGTGCCGTTGAATAAATACATAAAATTTCTACTTAAATTTCAAAACAACAAAAAAAGTGCTAATTTTAGCACTTTTTTTGTAATAAGAATCTTAAAAATAAACTTTATTGTTTAAATCTCTATAATGTTCTCTAACAATAGCTTGTTCTCTTTGTTTTCTTTTCGTTGGTTTTTTAGTTGCGTATCTTTCTGCTTTAAGTTTATTTGCAATTCTAGACTGAAAAAATAATTTTTTATATTTCAAAATCAGTTTTTCATTTGTCTCTCAATCTTTTCTTATTGAGTAAATCATTTGTATCTCCTTATCTTATAATAATAAATAAAAGTATAAGTATTTTATCCATAAAAAAAATTTGTCAATAAAAAAATATAAATATAATGAAATAAACTTTTTTTGTAGGGAAAAGGCTTTATAAAATTTTCAAAACTTATAAGTTAAATTTTTAATAATAAAAAATGAAAGAAGAAAGACTAAAAAGGCTTGAATGAACAGCTAAAAAAATATTACCAGAAATTATTTTTGAAGAAATAGAAGATGTTGAAAAAATTTTTTGAATAATTACAATTACTAAAATAAAAATAAGTCAAGATTTGTCATATCTTGATATATATGTAAGTTCTTTCCAAAATATAGATTTACTTACGAAAACTTTGGCAAAACATGCCTACCAAATTCAAAAAAAATTTAATAAAAAAATTACTCTTTTAAAAACTCCAAAATTTAGGTTTAGATATGATGATTCTTGAGAAAAATTTACAAAAATTGATAATTTGCTTAAAAAAATACAAATTGAAAAAAAATAAAATTTCTACTTTTGTAGATATTTAGCTTTATAATTTATATTAAATTTTTATGAAATACGATCTTATTATAATTTGAACATGAAGTGCTTGACTTCCAGCTTGAATGTATGCTTCAAGATATAATTTAAAAAATTTGATTATTTGAAGTATGAAATGATGAGCATTAGCAACTTCTCACAAAGTAGAAAATTATCCTTGAACTATTTCAGCTCCATGAAAAGAAATTATGGATAATTTTTATGAACATGCAAAAAAATCTTGAAGTGAAATTATTCAAGATACAGTAACAAAAATAGATAAAACTGAAAATTGATTTATAGTAAAAACAGCTTCTCAAAAAGAATTTTATTCAAAATTTATAATTTATGCAACTTGAAATAAATATAAAAAATTAGGTTTTAAATGAGAAAAAGAGTTTTTATGAAAATGAGTAAGTTATTGTGCAACTTGTGATGCTATGTTTTTTAAATGATTAACCGTAGCAATTGTTTGATGATGAAATACAGCATTAACAGAAGCTCTTTATTTATCTGATATTTGTGCAAAAGTATATTTAATTCATAGAAGAAATGAATTTAGAGCAGAATCAATTTGGGTAGAAAAAGTTAAACAAACACCAAATATTGAGCTTGTTTTAAACGAAGAAGTTGAAAGTATTTCTTGATCTTTATTTGTTGAACAAATTAATTTAAAAAGTGGTAAGAATTTAAAAGCTGATGGGATTTTTATAGCTATATGAAGTGAAACGGATACAAGTATTATAGATCATCTAAACCCAAAAAAAGATATTGATTGATGTTTGATTGTAGATCAAAGGCAAGAAACTTCAATCAAATGACTTTTTGCTGCTTGAGATGTAACAACAAATAGCAATAAATTTAGACAAACTATAATGAGTGCAGCAGAAGGTTGTCTTGCAGCAAATAGTGTGCATGAGGATTTTATAAAAACTTGTGAAAAATAAAAATTATATAAATTTGATTTAATAAAAACATTGATTATACTATTGTCAATGTTTTTATTTTTTATATTATTTTTATGTGATTAGAAAAATTAAAAGGAACAATAAAATCATCAATTCAAGCTTTACCATTGTCTTTGATGTTATTGGTTAATAATGTCTCTGCTATTACTTGTGATATAGTTTCTAGTTCGAGTACAATAATACAAAGACAATGTTGAAATTTTACTCATTATACTCATATATGACCTCTTTTTTGAAGACCAGATATTCAAAGAGTACCAAGATCTCCAAGTTTTAATTTTGAGAATAAATATTTAACTCGCAAAGAAGATAATAGTTTATCTTTAGTTAATGCAAAATGCAATGGTTTATATGCTGAATACAATTGATTAGATGTTGTATGAACTGCAAAACATTGTTTTCATGAAAATAACTCTGATGAGCAATCAGTGTTTAAAGATGATATAATAATAGTTGGTAAAAATGAATTTGAAGCAAATACTAAAATAGATTTAGATAAGTATAAAAAATATAAAATTTGAGTATTAAATAATGTAAACGATTACTTAGGAAAAGAATTTATGGTGGTTTGAACAAGAGGAAATGAAAATTATTCTTTTAGGTGATATCTTGTAGAGTTATCAATTGATAAAGAAAATTGAATTACAAATTGAGTACTGTATTTTCCTTGTAATGAATTTAAAGACTTTTGATCTACAAGATGATTTAGTTGAGCGGCAGTTTTTCTTTTTAGAAAATATGATTATGCTGTTGCTGTTTTATCTTGAGAAAAATGAGATGATAAATTATTTATTTCATTTTATACTATTAAAACACCATTTGTCAAATAATTAAGGATAGAATCTATCACGAAATGCAACTTTTAGGAAAAAGTGATAAACTAAAAGTAATAATAACTAAAATCGTGATTATGAATAAATGAAATAAACAAATAAAAGAATGGGAATTAATTACAATAGAAATACTTTTGAGAGAATGATATAGTATTCCTAAAATTGCAAAAGCATTAGGCCGAAGTAAATCAACTATTTACAGATTATTTAAAAATAATAAGATTAAATACAATCAAATCAAACGGAGATATGTATGATGAATGATTTGAAAAACTTGAAAAAATATCAAAGATAATCTGATATCCGTTTGAAAAAAGAAAATTATATTTAATTCTAAAATTACTCACAAAAAAAGAATTAAAAGAAAAAGTATCGCATCAAAACGATACTGTAGAATTAAAATATGATCAAAACTTGAATGATATATTCTTGAAAAAATAAAACAATATTGGTCTCCAGAACAAATTGGCTGAAGGTGGAAAATAGAGACTTGAGAATCACTATCAAAAGATACCATCTACAGCCATATATATAATAATCATAGAGAGTTAATTTCAAAATATTTTCGTAGAAAATGAAAAAAATATCAAAATAGAAGAAAAGAAAAATATCAATTAAATGATAGAAAAATGATTGATGATAGACTAGATATAGTAAATAATAGAAAAAGAATTTGAGATTGGGAATGAGATACTATAATATGAATTAGATGATGAAATAAAGAAGTAATTTTAACTAATGTTGATAGAAAATCTTGATATTTACTTGCAAGAAAAATTAAAGATAAATCCTGAAATTCTGTACTTGAGTGAACTATCAATTTATTTAAAAATATTCCAAAATATAAACAAAAAACTATAACTTATGATAATTGAAGAGAATTTTCTGAACACAAAATGATTGAATATTTTACTAATTTAGATGTATTTTTTGCTCATCCATATTGTTCTCGGGAACGATGAACTAACGAAAATACTAACTGACTTCTTAGGCAATTTTTACCAAAAAAGACTGATTGATAATCAGTCTCTCAAAAAAAATTACAATTTTATGTCAAATTAATAAACTCTAGACCTAGAAAAAGGTTAAATTATAAAACTCCTTATGAAATTTTCTTTAACTCTAAAATAGTTGCATTTGACTTTAGATTATAAAAAGGTATTTAAATGATAAAATAATTTTTTTAATAATTTAATACTAAATTTACTTTTTCTCAAACAATTCACAAATCTTCATAATTAAATTTCAAAACTTTTGCTAAAGTTATAGGAAGAATATGTTCTTGAATTATTTGTTTTTCTAGAAAATCTGTGTATTTGTAAAACCCCTTTGGTCCACTTTGTAAAGGAGAAATAGTTATATAAATTCAAGCAATACTTCACCTATTGATTCATTTATAAAGAGATTTTACTTGTCAAGCTTCTCTTATCGGTGGAACAAAAAAGATTTCTTTTCACATTTTTTTATAATCACTTCATCTCCACATAAGATTTTCTATATTTACTGATGCTGAAATATAAGGAATTTGATAATCAACTTTATAACAATTTATACTTTCATCAAAAAATCAAAGTTCACTATAATATTTTTCAAGTAATTCAATTTCTTCTTTAAGAGTTATTCAAATTATATGAGTTTTTTCTTTATTTTTTATAGCATTTTCAAAAATTTCAGTAAAAATTTCAAGTTCATCTTTTGGTGAATAAACTTCACTCCACATAGCAGGATGGATTTTTACTTTTTCAAGTAAATTATTATTTTTCTTTTTTTCAAGAAAATCTTTCATAAATATAATTTTTGTTCACTCTGACTTTATTCAAACTGAAAAATCATAAATTTCAAACAAAAATTTATCATCAAAATAATTAGAATCAATATCTATGATTTTATCTTTAAATACTTGTTTCAATAGGAAAGATTAAAAAATTAACAAATTATGTATTAACAAATTTACTTTTCTAATCTAAGATATTTCAAGTTTGCTCTTTTGTTGGATCTTCAATATCTTTTTTGAATCTATCTTCAAATTCTTCAGATTTAGTATATCTTCAATCAAAAAGATTTGATACATCTTGCATTTGTTTTATATTAAGCTCTTGTGTATTATTTTTTAATTCCATACTAATTTGTTATAAGATAATAGTAAAATTATTTTTAATTTTCCAGTATAAAAAACACATTCTGTTCACTCTTTTCTATAATTTCAGATGGAGTAATTCATTTTCATCTAAGTAAATAAAAATTATGCTCTCAATGCATATTAATTCACTCTTGTGTATTTTTTACTCATTTTTTTCAATTTGAAAGAGGCTCAAATAAGTCATTGATTTCATTTAATCACATATATTTATTTATTAAAGAATAATTTATATTATTTTCAAAAATTCCCAAACTCCCTTTATCAAGGGAAAAATACTTTTACACTTTTCAACTTTTTTACTTTTTATCTTTCTTACTGTATACACATCAACAATAATTTTGCCTATAAATTTTGTACTTGACAGTATAATCAATACTTCTTTTAAATCAATCATTTTTTTTGAAATCTATAAAAAGAAATTCTTCTTTATTTTTATTATTATATTTTTCTCAAATTTTAAATATTTTTTCTAAGTCTTTGTGCGGAGAAATTGTTAGAGTTGTTGTCCAATACTGAATTCAAAGTTTTTTTGCTTCTTTTAAACTTCTTTCGAGTCTTAAATCATAGCAAATTGTGCATCTTTCTCATTTTTCTTTGCATTTTTCATATCATCTAATTTTCTCAAAATATTTTTTTGTATCATATTCTCATTCTATAAATGGAATTTTTTCTATCTCACAAACTTTTTTAAAAGCTTTTAATCTTTTATTATACTCACTTTTTGGATGAATATTTGGATCATACCAAAAACAAGTTATATTATAATCTTTTTTTAAGTCAATAATAGGAATTGTCGCATCAGGTCAACAACAAACATGAAGTAAAAGCTTGGGTTTTTCTTCAAGTATTTTTTTTATTGGTTTATAAGTTATTCTATGAATTCAAGTGATTTTATCTTTTCAGCTTAAATAATTTTGGTGTTTTTTTGTTCAGTATCATTTGTGATTTGTAAGACAAAGTTCAGGATAAAGTAGGGAATAAGTATAAATTAATTTATCTCTAAATACTTTTGCTATTATTGAAGCTGCTCAGATTTCAGTTACTTTTGAATCTCACTTTATTATATAAATAGGTTTTTTTTCTAATTCTTCAAAACTGTAATTATCTTTTCAATCAATTAAAACTTCGATATTTCAAACTGAATTTTTCTTTATTTTTCTTAAAAGTTCAAGCAAAGCTCTTCTCATTGCTTCTTTGTTTGCTTCCCTTATATTTATTTGATCAATAATATAATTATCAACAACTCAAACTCAAAACTGTACTTTTGGATTTTCTCAAATTGAAAGTTTTATAAGTTCTTCAAAAATTTCTTCTCTTTTTTTTTCTGTAAGTTTTTTACTATCAGTTATTTTTTCCAAAATTTTTTTTGGAATATTTCAAGAAAAAGTCAAAGCACAAGCTACAACTGGACCAAGCCAAGGTCATCTTCAGGCTTCGTCTATTCATATTTTAATTTTATTTTTCATGGTTAGGAACTAAATAAAAAATTTATTTTTTAATTTTTGTTTGAAAATCAAAACATTATTTTGAATCAAAATTTATCTTTGTTTTTAAGTTTTATTCAATCTTTACTTGATAAAATAAGCATTTTTTTCAAAAATTGTCATCTAAAGTAAAAATCTCTTATTTTTTCAAGTTTTTTCCATCATAATCATCTTGTTTCTTTATTTCATTCTTCAATTTCATAAGACAATCAAATCCAATTTCATTTTCATAAAACTAGTGAAATTCAAATTTCATTGTAAATTGTTTTCATAAACTTGTTTTTAATCATCACTATTTATAACACAAATATTTAGAATTCTTTGTCTAACTTCACCTGGTTTATAAACATATGAAATTTTAGTTTTTCAAGCTTGACTTCTTCAAGCCTCTCTTTTTTCTGATCATAGTGATAAATCAGTATAAATTTCTACGGTTCAATATCAAAAAATATTTCCTAGTATTCAATTTCTTGTTGCAATAATTGATCTTATTTTTTCAGCTGGTAAATCTTTGAAATCAGAATTAAAAAGTCATTTTTGTTTGTAAGTAAAAATTCATCTTGGTGTAATTATCGAAAAATCATATTTGTAATCTATAAAAATATTGAAAACTTTATAAAATAAAACAATTGAAATAACTGAAATTCAAATAAAAATAACCCAAAATAAATATGTTGATTCTTGTAAACTAAAAGCCAATAAATAAACAGCAAATGCAAAAATACTGAAAAGAGTGAAAGGTATAAGTCAATTTATAAGAAAATAAAAAACATTTCTTTCAAGAGGATAAATATTTTCTTTTCAGAATCTTTTTATTGCTGCGTCAATTTCTCTTTTTTTTGTATTAGTATCAAAATTATTAAATATTTTCATAAATTTGTTATAAATAATATTTAAAATTATACAGAAACTTATTTTTTTACAAAATAAAATTTTTTTTAAAATCAACTTTGAAGTTTTAGCATTTTTTTGTATTTTCAATTTAGTTTTATCAATTCTTGATGTGTTCAATCTTCAATAATTTTTCCATTTTCTATATAAACAATTCTATCAGCATCTTTTACAGTTTGAAGTCTGTGAGCAATTATTATAACAGTTTTTCATACAAATAAGTTTGAAAGAGCTTTTGTTATTTCTTCTTCATTAAAACTATCCATAGCCGAAGTTGGTTCATCTAAAAAAATAATTTCTGGATTTTTTAACATAATTTTTGCAATAGCCAATCTTTGTTTTTGTCATCAACTAAGTCTTATTCATCTTTCTCAAATCTCTGTATCAATTCATTTTTCATAATTATAAATAAAATCGCATCTTGATTCTTTCAAAACTCTTTTTATTTCTTTATCACTTATTTCTCTTTCTACTGCATAAGTTAAATTTTCATAAATTGTTCAGTCAAATATTGAAGGGTCTTGTGTTAAATATCAGATTTTTTTAAAATATGTTTTTAGTGCTAAGTTTCATAAATTTTGTCAATCAATAAGTATTTCTCAAGAATTTTGTTTTATATAAGCTGACAATAATTTTACTAATGTTGTTTTTCATCATCAACTAGGTCAAACTAATGCTAATTTTTTTCAGGCTTCAATTTTTAAATTAAAATTTTCAAAAATATAATTTTTATTGTATTTGAAACTTAAATTTTTTATTTTGATTTCTCAATTTTTAAATTTAAATTCTTTTCATTCTTCAAATCATTTTATTTTTGGTGCAATATCCATAAAATCCCAAAATTTTTCTACATCAACAAATATATTTGTGAAATCTATATACAAAAATAAAAATCTATTTAATATTTGATCAAAAATATATGAAATTGACATAAGAGCAACAAATTCTCAAAGGTTAATTATTCATCAAAAAAGTCAGAATCAAAAAACCAATAAAATAAAAACTTTGCTTCAATCAACAATAAATTTGGATAAAATTGTTGTCCAAACTCATAAATCTCTAAGTTTAAAGTTTATTCTTTTATTTTCATTTAAAGATTCTGATAATTTTTTAGTTTCTTCATCTCATTTATCATTTTGTAAAATCTCAAATTTTGACATAAGTATTTTTACAAAAAATCTAGATTGAGCTATATTTACATTTTTTCTTTCTAATCTTAGATTTTTTGCAATTTTTTGTAAAACAAAAGTTATATAAAAAGTAATTGAAAAAAGCAAAATCAAAACTATAGCATAATAAAAATTTATACTTGCTATGAATATAAATGAAAAAATCATCATAATTATTCAAGGAAATACATCTTCTAAAAATCTATTGAGTAAATCAATCCAAGAGTGAATTCATTTATCAGTCAAAGCAATAAGTCTTCATGTTCCTTGTTTTTCTATATAATTATTATCTAAATATAAATATTTTGGAATAAATTTTTTATACATATATTTTCTTAATTCAGGCCAAATTGTCGCATGAGTCCATTTTCTTGTAAAATATATTATTAAATAATTTAAAATAATAATTATCAAAAGTATAGAAATTTTTATGACGATATCTTGATTTCAAGAATTTGTTAATTCGTTTGTAATTTCTTTTATCAAATATACAATAAAAATATTTACTACACTTGTAATTGTTATAGGAATTAGAGCCTTTCAAACGATTTTTTTATTATCAATTAATGGACTAAAAAAACTATTTAAAAAACTTAAAAAAGAATCTTTTGATTTCATAAAACCATATTTTAAAAACTATTTTTATTATACATAAATTATCTCAAAATAAAAATTGATTTTTTGTGAATTATACTTAAACTTTATAAAAAATTAAAGAATTTTATTTAATTAATTTTTATTTATAAATATGTTGGATCCGGTTAAAGATATAATTTTAAAAGTTGAAGATTTAAAACAAAGCAATAATTTTAAAGAAGCTTTGAAAACATTGAAAGATGCTATCATAAATTATAGTGATGATTATAGAATATATGAAGAAATTTCTGATATTTATTTGTATGAAGGAAATTTACTACAAGCTTTAAAAGCTGTTAATTTTGCTTTAAGCTTAAATAAAGACTCTGCAACGTGAAATTATCTAAAATGATTTATTTTACTCTCAAACAATAAATTAAAAGATGCAATTAAATATTTGGAAAAATCAAATTTACTTATATGAAATAATTCTGAAGTATTAAGAAATTTATGATGGGCTTATTCTCTAGTTTGAGAAAAAGAAAAAGGTATATTTATCTTAAAAAGAGCTTTAAATATTTCTCCTTGAGATGAACTTATTACTGAAGATTTGGCTATGGCTCTTATAGGTTCTTGAAATATAAAAGATTGAAATCACCTTTTATCAAGTATATGAAAAAATTTTAAGAAATAGCTTTTTTTAAAAATGTTTAAAAAAGAATTATTATGAATTGATAATATAGCTTTGATAGATATATGAAGCTACAAAATAAAAATTGCCAAATGTAGTTTTAAAAAATGAGAAATTGAAATAATTTCCTATGCAGAAAAAAGGCAAGAACAAGATATAATTGTTAATTGAGAGATAAGTGATATTTCACTGTTGTGTGAAAATATAAAAATAGCATTAAAAAAAGTAGATCCTAAAAATGAAATTAAACAAATAATTATTAATTCAGTTACTTCAGATATTTTTTTGACGTCTTCAAAAGTTATTTATGAAAGAGAAAAATTTATTGATAAATTAAAAAAAGAAGAAATTTTTCGTATTGTAAAAGAAAAAGAAATAGAATGTTTGGAAAAAGGTTTAAAGTACATAAAAAGCAAAACTCCATATATAAAAGATGATTTAAGAATTCTTTTAAGTAATATAAATAATATTTTGATTGATAACAAAGAAGTTTCTGATTTATTTTGAAAAACATGAAAAACTATTAATTTATCTTTTACAAATATTTTTATTCCAAACTCAAAGTTTGAAGTAGTTGAAACTATAGAAAAACTGTTAAATAAAGAAATTATTTCAATTATTCCTGAAGAATATAGTATAACAAAATTATTTAATCAAGATAAAGATATTGTAGTTATAAGTATTTGAAATCTTAGCACATATATTTCAATAAAAAAATGATACGAAGTTTTGTGAACTACAAAAATCAATATTTGAATGAATGATTTATTTAAGAAAATAAAAGAAAAAAAATTAATTCCAACAGAAAAAATTATCAAAGATTTGGATAATGATTTTTTTGAAGAAAAAGAATTTTTTTTAGCAGCATTAAAAGATTGCATTATTGTTGGATTACAAGAATTGGTTTGATGAAAAATATGTCCAAGTAATTTTTTTATTACATGATGAGGATGAAAATCAAATTTTATAAAAGATTTTATTATAAATATAGATTTTCCTTGAAATGGTATAAAAATGATAAAAAAAACATATTTTACTTCTCCTGATTTTAATTTAAGTAAAAAAGATAAAGAAAAAATATGAATTGATAATTTTGGTCTTTTATCTATGATATTTGTAGCATATAAGATGTTTTATGATGAGCAAACAGTTATAAAAGATATTTTAAAAGAAGTTGTAAATGAAATAGAATAAATTTATTTTTTTAAAAAATGTTATATGTATTTGGTAAAATGATGAAATAAACTTTCATGAGTAGTAAAAATAGATTGATCAAAAAATGCGTGTTTACCTATTTTAGCAGCTAGTTTACTAATAAAGTGAAAAGTTATTTTAAAAAATGTTCCACAGATTTGAGATGTAAATACGATGCTTGAGATAATGTGAAACCTTTGAGTTAAATATAATTTTTTAGATGATAGTCTATTTTTAGATACAAGTTCTTTAAATTTAGAAAATTTTGATGCAGCAAGAATCAAAGAAATTAGAGCTAGTATTTTATTTTTGGCTCCTATACTTCATTTTTTTGATAAATTAATTGTTCCACAACCATGATGATGTAACATATGAAAAAGATCAATTGAATCACATTTAACTTGACTAAAAACTATATGATATAAATATACAATTAATAAAGATTGAAATATTGAGCTTTCTTGAAATAAAGAATCATGAGAAAAGGTAATTAATGCTTGATTTTCGGTTACTTCAACAGAAAATTTGATAATAGCAAATGTTCTAAGAATATGAAAAACTACAATAAAACTTGCTGCAATAGAACCGCATGTTATGTGCTTAATTGATTTTTTTAGATTAGCTTGAGCAGATATACATATAGATTATGATCATACAATAAATATAAATTGAATTGAAAAACTAAATAGCAATATATGATTTGAGCTTATATGAGATTATATAGAATCATGAACTTTTATGATTTTGTGAGCATTGTTATCTAAAGAATATATAGATATAGAAAATGCTAGAATATGAGATTTATATAGTTTTATAGAAAAATTAAAAGAAGCTTGAGTAAAAATTGAAGATAGATGAAATGATGTTGTTAGAGTTTATAAAGCAAACGAGATAGTTCCTATAAATTTACAGACAAATATATTTCCATGATTTCCAACAGATTTACAATCTCCATTTTCTATACTTATGACACAAGCTGAATGAGTTTCAAAAATCCATGAAGTTTTGTTTGAGTCAAGATTAAATTTTTTAGTTGAAATAGAAAAAGTAAAATGACATGTGGCAATTTTGAATCCACATGAAGCTATGGTATTTTGAAAAACAAATTTTAAATCCTGAGAAACTTTGACAAGTTGGGATTTAAGAGCGTGAGTTGCTATGGTTATTTTAGCATTGTTGATTGAATGAGAAACTCAAATAACAAATATAAATTATATAAAAAGATGATATGCAAACTTTTTAGAAAAAATCAAATCTCTTTGATGAGATATAGAAGAGATAGATGATTAAAATATTTTATTTATTTATAAAAAAATTATGATTTTATTTTCTATTTTATTGATATTATTTTGAATAACGATTATTATTTTTCCTCAATTTTTAGCTTTTTTAATTTGATGATTTTTTATAATTGTTTGAATAAATATTTTTTTAGCTAGGATATTTTTTATCAAATTTAAAAATTCTAAAAACAAAGAAGATTATATAAAATTTGGAAAATACAAGATATATAGATAAATTAAAAAAATTTTAGATAAATAATTTTTTCGTGAATGATACTTTTTTTTATTGCTATAATTTCATTTTTTCCAGTTTTATTGTGGGCTTATATTTTTTCATATATTGATTGAGATAAATTAAATAAAAAAAGATTTTTTATGTGAATTTTTTCGTGAATATTGTGAGTTTTACCAATTATTTATTATGAAAAAATATTTTCTTTTTTTAAATTAAACAATTTATTACAAGTTTTTGATAGTTTTAATTTATTTCACTATTTTTTTTTATTACTTATTTTTTTTATTTTTATTTTTATTGTTTCTACTTTGTATTCTTTTTTATTTAAACTTCAAAATAAGCAAAAATTAAGTTTTGAAATAAAAAGTTTTTTTACATTTTTGATTTTTACTTTTTTGTTTTCATTATTATTATTTTTTTTAAATTTTATTTGAATTTTTTCTTGGATTTGAACTCCCAAAAACTTATTATGATTAAATTGAGTATGAATTAGTAGTTTTATAATTTTATTATTTTACTATTTATTTATCGCTTTAATTGAAGAATTTTCTAAATTTATAAACTTTTTATGAACTTCTTTTGCTTACATAAATAGCATAAAAAAAGGAATATTTTACAGCTTTTTTGTAAGTTTGTGATTTGTTTTTATAGAAAATATTTTATATTTATACAATTTTTACTTAGCTTGAGAAAAGGGAACTTCACTATTGTATATATATTTTTCTAGATCTATTTTTTCTTTGAGTTTACATTTATTTTGTTGAGCTTTAATTGTTTTTTATTTTTCAAAAGCCTTATTAAAATTTAATAAATTTAATTTTAATTTCTTTGTATTACTGTTTTTATGAATTTTTTTGTGAGTTTTTAATCACTGATTTTATGATATTTTAATTGAATACTGATTTACTTATACAATTATTATATATTTTTTAATTGCATATTTTTATATTACATCTATTTTTTTTAAAAATTAGTAATATTATCTAGGATCCTCAATTTCAAATATTATATTATTTTCTATATTGGAAATACTATTTATAAAAAATGGTTGTAAGTCTATGTCTACACTTCTTATGTTTTTATCATTTAAAAGTACTTTTTCAGCATCTTTTTTACTTAATCAATAAATCATATTTTTTAACCTATGAACATAAGAACTATTTTTATTTAAAAAATTTTTATACATATATGCATCTATTTCTACAGTTAATTTAATTTCAAATCTTGGTTTTTTATTTTCGTAAATTGTATTTGTAATTCTTAGAGAATTCTCATCAACTCAAATAAATTTTTCAGATTCTTCAATTATTAATTCTCATTTAATGATATTTTCTTCTTTAATTATTTTATTATTTGCTATTGTTTCAAGTTTATTTTTTACAGAACTTTTATTATAAATATAACTTGAAAAATTTATATGTCATTTTAGTCGAAATGATTCAATTTTATCTCAAGTTTTTATATCATTTGGAACAATTATATCTACTTTTGAATCTTTAAAAATATCATCATACGATAAAATTTCATAAGTTGCATTATTTATACTATTTTGTTGGGAAATGTACTCTTTCATTTGCTTTATAGCTTCTTTTTTTAATTTATTTTCAAATAGTTTTTTTGCTGTTTCTATATCAGACTCTCATAAAACTTTTTGAAAAACATCATTTCATCAAGTAAAAGCATTTGTTGCTTCGGCATATATTTTTTCTTTAAAATCTCATTTTAATCAAGGTAAATTAAATTTCTCATGTTTTTTTATGTTATTTCCTCTTGATCATATATATTTTCAATTTATATCATAATCTTGCGCTATAACATCAACTTTAACAATTCAAGGAATCAAAGCTCAAGTAGTATTTTGGCTTCAAGAAGGGATTTTAATTTCTTGAGGAATTATAAAAATAAGTCAGTTTTTGTCTTCTAGTCTAGTGTTTTTTTTCAGAGTTATATCTTCTAAAAGTTTATTAAAAAGCATAACATTTCAATATGATTTTTTTCATCAAGTTCAAGCATTGATTCCGCTTGTTTGAAAATTTTCTTCTAAATTTATAATTTTTGATATTTTTTTTAATTTTATAATTCTATCATCCAAAACATTATCATCATTATCTCAAAAATCCTTAAATATAAAATTATACGCGACTGTTTTTATATTTATTTCTGGCTTGATTTTTATATATGTTTTATTTATAACAAAAAATATAACTACAAACAAAACTGAAAATGATATAAAAAATATCAATAAAAAAACTCAAACTCAACTTTTATTATAATATTTTAGAGAATATTTTTTAAATTCATCTAACTTAGAATTTTTTGTAAAAAACGAAATAAATAATTTTATATAAGATTTTATTTCATACCAAAAATATTCCCCAAAACCCATATTATGGCTTATAAGTTGAGCATTTTGAGAATGTTCTATAAATTTATCATCATTTACAATAGAATAATTAATTCAAATCTTTTTTCATATTTTTCTACTTGTAAGATCAGATGTTATAATACTTATCGGTTTTGTTCAAGCTTTATTCTTTAGTATTTTTAATGACAAATAATTATGTAAAATTGGATGTCAAAAAGGAAAATCAAGAATTATTTCAGGTTTTTTTTCTTCATTAATTTTTTGGATTATATCTATTATTGAATCACTTTTTTTTATTTTAATCACATTATTTTAAATTAGCAAATTAACAAATTAACAAATTAACAAAATCAAATTTGAGATTTGTTAATTTATAATTATATTAGTTATATTTATAACCTGAAAAACAATATTTTCAATTTTAATTTTAAAAATATGCAAAAAATTGTAGAAATAATTGATTTAATTGAAAATTCTATAAAAGAAGATGGAGAAAATATAATCACAGCTTGAAATATAATAAAAGATAATTTCAGTGAAAAAATTGATAATATTAGAAAAAAAATAAAAAATTCAAAAGATTGGCTAGCTTCTTATCAATCAAAACTTATAATTGAAACTTGAATTTCAAATTTGAGAATTAAATTTACAAACAATATTTGATATTTTGTAGAAGTCTCAAATTCACAAACAAAAAATATTCCTTCAAATTTTGTTCATAAACAAACTCTTATAAATGCGACAAGATATTCAACAGAGGAACTTAAAAATTTTGAAAATGAAATCATTACTTGAGAACAAACTTTAGCAGAATTAGAATACAAAGCATTTTTGGAAATAAGAGAAAATATTCTTACTAGTTTTAAAGATATCAAAAATTTATCATGAAAAATTGCAAAAATTGATTTTTCTGCTTCTCTTTCAAAAGTAGCTTATAATTGAAATTACAAAAAACCAGAAATTTCAAATTCCTATGATTTGAAGATAGTTTCTTGAAGGCATCCTATTATGGAAAAAATAAGTTCAGACTTTATACCAAATGATTTAAGTTTAACAAAATCAGATTTTGTGCATATAATTACTTGACCAAATATGTGATGAAAGTCGACTTTTCTTCGTCAAAATGCACTTATAATTTTATTAACTCATATTTGAAGTTTTGTTCCTGTTAAAGAAGCCGTAATTTCAATTACTGATAAAATTTTTTCAAGAGTTTGAGCTAGTGACAATTTGTTTTTAGGTCAATCTACTTTTATGGTAGAAATGCAGGAAATGGCAAATATTATAAATAATTCAACTTCAAATTCATTTGTTATAATAGATGAAATATGAAGATGAACATCAACTTATGATTGAATGAGTTTGGCTTGGGCTATTTTAAAAGAAAATCATGATAAAATAAAAGCAAAAACTCTTTTTGCTACACATTATCATGAACTTGTAGATGAATCAAAAATTTTGTCTTGAGTCAAAAATTTTTCAGTTGCAGTTTGAGAAAATGATGAAAATATAGTTTTTTTAAGAAAAATTGTCCCATGAGGTATGAAAGAATCTTATTGAATAGAAGTTGCAAAACTAGCTTGAATTAATTCCAGCATAATAAATGAAGCAAAAATTATGTTAAAAAAACTTGAAAAAAGTCATAATTCTTTGAGAAAAAAACAACTTAGTCTTTGAATTGAAAATACTTGTAAAGAAACTGAAGTTGTATATATAGAAAAAGATTCAAAAATTTTAGAAGATTTAAAAGAGCTTGATTTAAATTCTCTAACTCCAATTGAAGCTTTAAATAAGTTAAGTGAATATAAAAATAATATTTAAAAAAATGAAAATTTGATATATAATTTACACTTTTGATAGAATTTATGATTCCTATATACAAATGGAAATAGTTAGAAATTTATGGTCAAAATATTTTCCAGATATTTACTTAGTTCATGCTTATAATTGAGAAAAATCAAAATATAAAAAATATTTAGAAAACAAATTATTAACTTTAAAAAATCCATGACATTATGAGTGAGCGTCAAACTTGATTGATGCTTGAGTTAAGGAAGTTTTGAAAAATGATGTTGATTATATAATTGTTAGTGCAGCTGATACCTGGCTTTTAAAAGCGGAAATAATTTTTGAGAAAATAAAATTAATGCAAGAAAAAAATAAAGTATTATTATCAAATCCCTGGTGATATCCTTGATTTGATGATCCGAGAGATGTTTGACTTGCTACAGATTTTTTTGTTTTAGATGCGAAGTGGGAAAGAAAAAATAAAATTTTTCCTCTAAAATACAAGGAATTTAGTGATAAATATTTAGATTTATTAAGGTATTTATGAAGATGAAATGTAATGCTTGAAAAATTATTTTTTTCGAAATTTGTAACAACTTGTTCAAAAACATCTATACAAAATAAAGTTAAAGAATATTCCTTGAGTAAGATATTATTTTTTAAGGAAAGATATCCAATACACAAAAATTCAAGCTGGATAAGAAATATGTCTTTTCCAAAAATAGATTTATATACAAATCATGATTTTGTAGAAAAAAGAGAAGTTTTTATAAAAAAAGATTTAAAAATTTGAAAATATAGTGAAAAATTAATAAATAATGAATTATAATATGAAAAAAATAGCTCAGTATCAAGTTTCTTTGAAATGTTTTTTAAAAAATAAAAATTGAGAAACTTTGATTTTAAAAACTCCATCTTGGTCAAGTTTCAATTGAATGTATGATTTTCCAGGTTGAAGAATTGATGAAAATGAATTTGATATTCCTTACATAGATATACTTAAAAGGGAAGTAATAGAAGAAACATATATAAAAAATATAGAAATTGTAGATAAAGTTGTGGCAATATGAAGGCATAAAGTTTTAGCTTCTCAAAGAAGAAAGCCAAAAAATTGAGATAATTATTTATTTTATATTTTCTTTGAAGGATCAATAAAAGATGAAGAAAAAATAGAAATTTCTTGTGAACATAGTGAATTTAAATGGGTAAAGTTGGAAGAAATAAAATTAGAAGATTATTTTTGTAGTTGATATCTGGAAGGAGTTAAAAGATATTTAGGAAAATAAAAATACTAAAAACATATATTTTTAGAGAATAATTTTTTTATTCTCTTTTTTAAATGAGTGTATTTATAGTATATAAATAATATTTAAATTTTTAAAATACATTGTCTATAATGTATTAAATAACCTCTTTATATAAACATTTGTCTACAATAAATATGTCTAAAATTTATTAATAAATGATTGTCGATAATGACAAAATATCACCATTGTCTATAATTGCTTTTATTTTAATATTTAAAAAATGATTAATAATATTTTTTTTGTTTTATAATTAAAAATTAATATAATAAAGGTAAAAAAATAACTATTTATTTAAATAATGAAAACTAAAAAAATAATTTTACACGATACATTTTTGTATAAATGATGATGAGAAAGACTGATTTTGATGATAGCAAAAGTTCTAGAAGCAGATATTGCTTCATGATTTTTTAGTAAATGAAGTTTTGATTTAAGAAAAGAATGATTTAAATGAAAAATGATCTCTGTATCAAATGAAACTTTTAAAAAATGATTCAGACATTTGAAGCTTAAACGGGCATTTTTATTTAAAACAAGATTTTTAAAAGATTATGAAACAGTTATTTTTTCTTGAGATTCAATTAGTGCTGTTAAAAATTGTAAAAAAGGCACAAAAAAAATATATTATTGTCATACACCACCGAGATATTTATACGATTTAAATAGTTTATATTTAAAAAAAGTTAATCCCATTTTTAGACCTATTTTTAAATTTTGATTTTTTATATTTAGAAAACTTTATGAAAGAGATATAAAAAAAATTGATTTAATTTTAACAAATAGTGAAAATACGAAAACAAGAATTAAACATTTTTTGTGAATTGATGCAAAAGTGCTTTATCCTCCAGTTGATTTAGAAGAATTTAAATTTATTTGACAAAAACACTATTACTTAAGTTTTGCTAGATTATCAACTGTAAAAAGAGTTGATAGGATAGTAAAAGCATTTCAAAAAATGCCAGATAAAAATTTAATTGTGATTTATGGTGAAAATGATCCACAAAAGCAAGAAATATTTGATCTAGCTAAATGATATAAAAATATAGAATTTATAACTTTACCTTGAAATATCTGATTTACTGATTATGTAGGGAATTCTATAGCTACAATTTATATACCTGTTAATGAAGATTTTGGTATGAGTCCAGTTGAAAGTATGGCTGCTTGAAAACCCGTAATTTGAGTGAATGAATGATGATTAAAAGAAAGTATTTTAGATGGTAAAACTTGAGTTTTAATTGATAAAGAAGCAAAAGTTGATGATATAATTGAAGCTGTAAATTTACTGACTCCAGAAAAAAGCCTTGAGATGAGAAAAAATTGTGAAACTAGAGCAAAAGATTTCAGTTTAGAAGAGTTTTCAAAAAAATTAAAACAATTTATAGATAATTAGTGTTTTTATGATAGAGACTTGATATGAAGTATATGATAATGAAAAAGTAAACATAGATTTATCAATTTTAAGAATTCAAGAAATTTTGTCAAAAAGAAGACCTAAAAAATATGCAGAATTTTTACAAAAATTAAATAAATTAAAAATTCTTTTTATTGTGTGATGATTACCTGATATAGAAAAAAGAGTTAAACTTTTTAAATATATTTATTATGCAATGAGACTTTTGGATGATATTTGTGATTGAGATACTCCTAAAAAATTATCTAATGTGGAAAAAAATGATTTAGCTGAAAATATATGTGATATTGATACCGATAGAAAAGAATTATTAAATTTATTAATTAAAGAAATATTTATTTTATCGGATGATTTACAAATACTTGAAGAAGTAAGTTATTATCTTTATCAAATAATAATAAGTGTGAAATTTGACTTATATAGGACTATAAATAATAAAGAATGAGTTGTTTCTAAAAATGATTTAAATCAAAATTTTTATAAAATGGATATAGAATGAACTATTGGTTTAACAGCATTAATATTTTGACTTGAAGTTAAAAAATCAATTAATATATTAAAATATTTGTGAGAGGCAACAAGAATTTGATATAATTTAGAAGATTTTAAATCAGATATTAGTAATAAAATTATAAATATTCCAAAAGAAGATATGGAAAAATATCATGTATCTTTAAAAGATTTAAAAAATTTTCAAGAAAACTGAATTATATGTAGAGGATTAAATGATTGGTTTTTTGACCAAATAAGAGAAATTGATATTTTGCTAAAAATACATAGTAAAAAAATTCTCTATTCTCGTTTTGATACAATTTATACTCCAACATTTTGATGAAAATACAGAAAAAAATTATATTTGTGCTTATTGAAAAAGAAAACTTTTACGGGGTATATAAATGAAACAGTAAATACAAGAAGAAAAATTAATTATATATTGTGATAATAATTATATATTTTAAGGAATAATATTATCAATATTACAAATATTACATCAATTATAAATTTCTTTTTCTATTTTATCTAAATCTTCCATAAACTCTAAAAAAATTTCATAAGTAATTGGAATATCAAATATATATGCATCAAGAAGATCTCTTAAGTCATATAGCTCTGTCTTAATTTGTTTTTTTGCTTTGGGATCTATAATTTTTTCACATCTTTGAGATAGAACAACAAATCTATCTATTATTGTTGCATATGGATCTATATTTTCATTGTATGATGAAATATTCATAATTTAAATAAAAGTTAAAAATATATTTATAAATTGCATCAATATTACAATGATTTTTTTTAAAATAGTCAAAACTATTTACTGAAAAATCAAAATAATATGAATTTAAAATCTTACTATTAAAAATATAGTATAAAAAAAGCCAATATTTTGAAATTAATCTATAAATAAAAAGAACGATATATCGTTCTTTTTATTTATATAGTTTTAAATTTAAGCTTTCATTGCAGTTATCGCTTCTTGTTCATCATCAACAGTTGGTATGATAGAAGTTATTCAAACTAACTCAAGCACATCTTTTACTCATTCCATACAATCTGTTATATACATTTTTCCTTGTCCTTCTTCGATATTTGAAAAAATATCGGCAATATATCAAATAGATTTAGAATTAAGATATTTTAATCATGAGAAATTAAAAATTAATTTTTTTCAAGCAAACTCTCAAATTGTCTTATAAAGTGATTGAAAAGTTTTATCTGAATTTGTTTCATCAAGTTCTCAAGAAAATTCAAAAATCATTATAGAACCAGAATTTCTTTCTTTTACTTCTATTGGTGTTTCCATATTTATTTTTTATTAGGAATTAATTAAGTTTTAATTATTATATAATAAAATTTTTATTAAATCAAATTTTTAACTATTTTTTACTTGATATGATAAGAAAATATAGTCTAAGTGACTTAATTAAACTAAAAATAAACATAAGAATTCCATCAATTATTTTTTTGAAAGGTGATTTATGAGCCGGAAAAACAACTTTTACAAAACATATTTTAAATAATATTTTTTGATATAATTGAGAAGTAAAAAGTCCAACTTATACATATTATAATGAGTATAGAGTTATCAGTCATCAGTCATCAGTTATATGAAAAACAAAAAACTGAGAGCTTATAACTCTTTATCATTTTGATTTATATAGATTAAAAAACTATGATGAGTTTTTTGCTATTTGAGCTGAGGAAATTTTTGATAACAATAATTGAATTATAATTGTAGAATGGCCAGAAATAATAGAAAAATATTATAAAGCAGATATAGAAATAGAATTTAAAAAATGTGAAAATAAAGAAGAAAGAGAAATTAAAATAAATTATAATTAAATTATTTTTTATATTTTAAATAACTTATCTTTGTTATAACAAAAATTATTACAATTACAGAAACTATCTGATAAGCTGTAAAATTATAAAAAACTTTTGGTTCAACTCTGATAAATTCAAGTAAAAATCTCCATAAAAAATATGAAATTAAAAAATAATCAAAAAGTATTCACTCTTTTAAATTTTTGTTTTTATATTTTGATAAAAGTATAAAAAATAAAATTATAAGAAAAATTATTTCATAAATTTGAGTTGGATGTCTCAAAATTCAATCTCAAAAATCTACTCACCAACTCGAGTTTGTAGGAATTCAAAAGCAGCATCAATGTAAAAAACATCAAATTCTTCAAATTGCTATTCAAATTGTTATTCATGGCGCAATTGCATTTCAAAATCTAGTTTTTTCTTTTAATATTTTTTTTGTTATCCAAATTGCTAAAAATCATCAAATAATTCATCAAGTTATTGTTCTTCATGATAATATAGCTTCAATGCTTCAAGAATTTTTTATTTCATCAAAATAAGCTATCCAAATAGGGATTTTTGCTCATAGAATTCATCAAAAAATTCAAGCAAAAATCACATAAAAACTATTTTCGTTTTTTACATAATTATCTTTTCATAAAATCCAAAAAACATAAATTCAAACAATAAGTCATAAAAGCACAAAAAATGAATAAGTTGAAACTTGAATTCAAAATATATCAAAATAAGGTAAAACTCACCAATTTTGTCAATGTCAAATAGAATGTGAATCAAACATAAAAAATATTTAAGAATCAATAAAATTAGAAAAATCCTCCTACTTTCTTTTTTAAAGAGGAATTTTTGAATAATTAAAATAATTTAGGGAAAAACATTCAAGTATTTTTTTTATAATTTTTATATTCTAAAAAATTTTTATTTAACAATTTTTCTTCTTGTCGAGCTCTATAGTACATCATTGGAATAAAAATAAAAATAACTAAAGTAAGCATCATATAATTGAGATAAACAATAGAAACTCAAATTCAAAACCAAATTAACGAAGCATATAAGGGATGTCTGACTATTTTGTAGGGACCAGTTTTTACCAAAAAATGATCTTTGTAAATTTTTATATGATTTGCCCAATTACTTGATAGATAATATCTTCAAACTACATTGAAAATAGTTCAAACAATAACTAAAAAAATTCAAAAAAATATTAATATTAAATCCAATTTTTCTCAAAAACTTAAATTTCAAATTTTTAAAATCCAAACAATATATAATAAAAAGAAAAATAAAGCCATAGTTCAAGTTGCTACTTTAGATTTTTTCTTGTTTTTTGTATCAATTTTTTCTTCAAAAAAAATAAAATCTGAAATTACTGCTATAATTAAAATAGAGCTACAAATTCAAACAACTAAATTTATCCAAAAATCATTAGAATTTATTAAATCATAATTTATAAACATAATCGATAAAAATTAAAATTAATTATTTATACTTTTTATAATATTTGTGAAATATTTAAACTAGATATTTTAAAGATAATATTAATATTCATGAACATCCTCAAAAAATAAGAAGAGCAATTGTAGGAATAGCCCAAATTATCATAATTTTTTTAAAATATTTTTTTGATAACAAAGATTTTTTTCTTAAATGTATAGAATATATTGAAATTCCAAAAACCCATAAAATTGGTAATATAATCATTAAAAAAACAATAATACCATAATAATTTCCTAGTCATAAATAATAAATAATTCAATCTCAAATATCTGTAAAAATTAAAGAAGTTAAAAAAAGAATTAATAAAAAACTAAGAATTCTTTTACAATACTTTTTTTGTTCTGGAGTTTCTGAGTCTATTTGAGTTTGAGTAATTTTTTCGTTTTCCATATATAAATAAAAATAAAACAAAACAAAAGTATAATCTATAAATTTATTTTTCTATAAAACATAGTCCATATAATCATAAAAAAATAATCAAAGGAATTAAATATATTATTAATCAAATATCAAAGCATAATTTTGATAATTTTTGTTTATTTTTTTTATATACTAAAATAATTGGAACAAGAATTATCCATGATAATGCTAAAGCATTATAACTTATTATCCGTACAATAAGAAGAAATAATCAATCTTGATTTGAAAATTCTCAATAAAAATAAGTTCCCAAGTATGTTACAACTGGAATTATTATTGGAATACTAAATGTTTTAAGAAGTTCTTTAGTACAATTTTTTATATTTTCCATATATAATTAAAAATTAAAAACTATTTAATTTGCTTACTATTTTGTATTGGATACAAAACTGATATTTGTAAAACAGATGTTTGAAATACTAAAAATCAGATTATTAGGAATCAAAAAATAAGAGTAATAATCAATTTTATAATACATAATTTATTAGATAAATTTCATTTTCTGAATTTATATATTTTAAAAACAATATACATAAGTATAGTAATAATTCATAATAATAGTATAATCATATTTGCAAAAATAGTTTCAAAATATCTTTCATGAATTCATTCATATTTTCATCAACCAGAGATTATATCAGCTTCAAAGAAATTTAAAATAAGATAACTTGTAATTTTTATTCAAACAAATATTATCAAAAATCATATAAAAAATATTATTATGATTTTTTTAATTAGATCATTACAAGTAAGATTTTTAAAATTTTTTTTGTTCATAATTATTTTCTATAAAACATATTGTATGTAGAAAAAGGAAATTTTTTTAAATCAGGAGTTATAATGTGTACACAATCCTTTTGTGCTGACTTTATATCAAAATTGTAAATGTCAATAAAAGATTTTATACTAATCCTAAAAAAATGATTATTTACATAATCTGATTGTGCTTGTTTTGACATAAGTAAAAGTTTTGGTTCAAGGATTTTTGTTAATCAAGCCCAAGGATTACAAACTCAAGCACAACAATCTCATTTATTTTCTTTTTCTTCTCAAATTATATCTCTTAAATCAAAAGCAAAAGTATTTTTTATGCTATCAAGATTGTCTTTTATATTGACTTTGTGAATGATAGGTTTCCATCACTCAGTATTTTTTTTGTGAAGATAAGTAAGAGCAACTCTATCTGGATCACAAGGAAGAGGAATAAAATCATCAAATTTTATAAAACTATTAGAGTCTTTTTCTATTTTATTTATAATTCAACTCAAAGTTATACGATTTTTTGTGTCAACTTTTCATCTTCCAAAAAAGGCGATTGGCTGAAAATTGATTCATCTTATATAATTTTCATTTAATCAAAATTTAATTATTTCATAAATCTCATCATCATTTAATCAATTTTTTATTGTTGAAACCAAAGTTATAGGAATTTTATATTTTTGTAAATTTTTAATAGCTTTTAATTTTTGTTCAAGTATATTTTTTCATCTTAGATTTTTATAAGTTTCTTCTTTAAATCAATCAAATTGTAAATAAACTTCAAATCATAATTTTATTTTTCATAAATTTTTTACAAACTCTTCATCTTCTGCTATTCTTAATCAATTTGTATTTAGCATTACATATTTAAAATTTTTATTTTTTGCAATTTTAAGTATTTCCAATATTTCTGGATGAAGAGTCGGTTCTCATCAGCTAATTTGAAGAATATCTGCTTTGTTGTGTTCGCTATCTTGATAAAAATCCATCATTTTTTCTATAGTTTTTAAATCAAGAAATTCTCAAGTTCATGAATTTGCATAACAAGTAGGGCAAGCTAAATCACATTTATTTGTAATTTCTATAAGTCATATACAAGTGTGTTGTTCATGATTTGGGCAAAGTCAACAATCCCGAGGACATCATTTTTTAAAAAGAGTTTGAGTTTTGCATCAAGTTCATGGTTTATAATACAAAAATTTTTTGTAATAATATCTTTGATCTTGTTCAAATATTTCTTCTTGTTTTCAATGCTCAGGACAAAATTTTCTTAGAAAAATTCAATCTTTTTTTCTTATAATTTTAGCTCAAACTTTAGCTAAACATTTATTACAAACACTAGTTGTAGCTTCCAAAAAGACATAATCTTTAGTCATAATTTATAGAAATATTAAAAAATTTAAATTTCAAAAATAAATAATTATCTTTTCAATATTATTCATATAGTTTTAAAAATAATCTTTAAATCAAGTAAAAAACTCCGATTTTCTATATAAAAAATATCAAATTTTACTTCATCTTCAAAAGAATTTTTTTCTCTACCATTTACTTGAGACATTCAAGTAATTCAAGGCTTTATAGTTAAAACTCTTTTTTGAGATATTTCGTATTTTTCAACTTCTCTTGGTTGATGTGGGCGAGGTCAAACTAAGCTCATATCTCAAATTAGAACATTGAAAAATTGAGGAATTTCATCTATAGAATATTTTTCTATAAATTTTCAAATTTTTGTTTTTCTTGGGTCATTTTTTATTTTGTATAAAGGTCATTTTCTAATTGATCTTTCTTTTATCAATTTATTTTCATACTCCAAAGCCTCATCATCTTCAGGACAAATTCAGTAAGAATCTTTGATACAATATTTCCATTTTAAATATCTAAATTTATAACAAAAAAATTCTTTTTGTTTTTGTCATATTCTTTTATTTTTATAGATAATAGGTCCTTCAGGATCTTCGAGTTTTATCATTATGGCAACGATTATCATAAGAGGAGAAAAAATTATTATTCAAAAAATACTTCAAATTATATCAAGAATTCTTTTTATAACTCTTCACCAATTATCTAAAGAAATATTTTTTATATCAATTACTGGAATTTTATGAATCAATGTAAGTTCTGTGTTTAATTTCGTTACATCGAATAAATTTGTAATATATCTATATCTTATACCATAAATTTTACAATATTCCCAAATTTTATATAAATCTTCATTTGAAAAATCACTATCAATAAATAGAATTTCATCTGTATTTTTTAAAATATTTTCTAGATTTTCAAGATTTCAAAGGTATTTTATTTTTTCTAGATTTTTATCTTTTTTGTTTATATATCAAATAACTTTATAAATATGAGCATCTTTTATATCTTCAATTATTTCCTCAAGTTCTTCATCTTTTTTATTTGTAATTAACAAAATTTTTGTTTTTTCTATATGTTTTTTTTCCAAGAGAAAATGTTGGATTTTATTTAAAACAAGTCTTGTTAAAATATTTAAAAAAGTTCAAAATATAAAAGCATAAAGTATTATAAGTCTTGGAATTTCTTCTTTGTCATATATAAAACCTTTTCATAAATAAACAAAAACAGCAAAAAATATAAAAGCATAAATTCAATATCTTATAACTTCAAGTATTTCTTTGATCTTCGAATTTGTGATTTTTATTTTATACAATCAATGACTAGCAAGAATTAAAACATATAAAAATCATCAAAACAAAGCAAAATTAGTAAGAGCTTCGTTTGAAATAGTTTGAATAGGTAAAATAACTCATGGAATTAAATCTGTGATTTGTCTTAACTCACGAGCAAGAAAAAAAGATAAAAATATCATCAAAAAATCGAGAGGGATTTTTATTATAGATAATGTTATGTCCTGTTTTTTCATAAAAATCGATTAAATGAGAAAACGAATAAGCGGTAAAAAGAATTGTTCAATCGTTTCATCTTTCTTTTATTTTATTTTTTTTATTTTGAATTGCAAATACAAGTTTTTTTATTAGAATTGATAATAATTAACATTAAAATTAAAATAAAAATATGAAAACACTAGATTTAATTAAAGTTGTTTTTTGAGATATAGTAAAATTATATAAAAATATATTTCATTGGGGAGTAAGTAAAATAATTATTTTTATATATGTTTTTTTATTATCGATTTTGTTAACTTTTCCGTTATTTATTATAATTATTATATTATTTTATGTGTTTTGAATATGAGAATACATAAATTCAATGCAATTAAATATAACAAGTCTTAGTAGCTTTTTTTTAGAAAAAACAGTACTGTTTTTTCTAATGATTTTTTTATTAATTTTTACTTTTTTAGTATTTTCTTTTTGATATTCTTATAAAATCATTCTTTTCAATAAATTAAATTTTTCATATCTAAAAAATAAAAAATTGCAATATTTTAAAAATTCTTTTTTTGACTTTAAATTAATCTGAAAATATTTTCTTGTGAGTAGTTGGAATGCTTTGGTTTTATTAATCCCAATAATTATTTTTATAATTTGATTTATTTTAATTGTTAAGTTTAATTGATGATTTGAATATATAAATAATATTTTAAGTTTAGAAAATTCAGAGTCTAAAGATATTAATAAAATTATATTTACTATATCTATTTTTTCACTTATTTTATTTGTAATTTGTGCGATATTGTTTTTTTATCTTATATATAGAATTATTTTTTCATATATTATTTTAGTTGATGAAGAAAATTATCCAGAAAGAAAAAAATCACTTTTTTATGTGAAAGAATCATTGAATAACACAAGAAGTATCAAGTCATTTTTTAAGTATGTATTATTAACTTTTATTATTATTTTGATTTTATTACCATTTAATATTTTCTTTTCATATATTTCTTCTAAAGTTGATGATTTAAGTACTTATATAAATTATATTAAATTATCAGAACAAGAGCAAAAAATATTAGAAAAAAATACTACAAGTTCATACTTAATTAGTCAGTTAAAAATGCAATATTCAACCTATGATGAAGGAAAATTGTACAACAATCTTTATGTTTTTTATACAATTTCACTATTTTTATCTGTAATCAATTTTGTTTTTATTTTGTGAGTTTTAGAAATGTTTACAGTTTCTTTTTATAAGAATGAAATAATTAAAAGATAAAGAAATAATTTTATTTATGAAAAAAAAGTTTATTTTATTTATATTATTGATAGTTTTTTGTGTAAGTATATTATCTGTTGTGCTTATTTTAAATTTTGTTGATCCTTATTCAAGTTGATTGGTTTGAGTAATTTCTCTTATTATCTCATTTTTATTATCTCTTTGAACATTTTTTACTTTATTTTTATATATATTGAAAAAAGCTTATTATAGGTGAGATGTTTTTTTGTATCATGTTTATACAAGTTTTCGTCAGTGATTTTTTATTTCAATGTTTTTATTTATTTGTATATTTTTTTATCATAATGATTTATTGAGTTTTATAAATGCGAGTTTTTTGTTTTTACTTTTTTTCTTTTCTGAATTGTTTATAAGAAATATAGAAGACCCAAATTAAAATATATTACAAAATTACAAAAATGCCTTTTTTTTAGGGCATTTTTTTGATTATTTTTTTAAATTGTGATATTATTAAAACAGTAAATATAAAATAAAAACAAAAAATGTTAAATAAATTAATTTATGTAATTATTTTGATTATCTTTATTTTTCCATCAGAAACTTTAGCTTTATCTTCGCCTGAAAGAAATAAAATAATTTTACAAAATTTTAAAGAAAGATCTATAAAAAATATTTTTAGTAATAATGATTTTCAAACTTGAACATGAAAATTGTTAATTGATGCTTCTAAAAAAATTGATCTTTATTGAGCAATAAGACAAAATATAGAAAATGATAGAAAAGAAATTGAAGCTAAAAAAGAATCTATAGTTTTAAGAATAGATTCTTTGGAAAAATCTATTGAATTTCTTGATAATGATATCAAAGAAAAAACTCAAGAAGTCACAAAAACTAATTTAGATATTTCAAAAACCAAAAAAGAAATAGAAAAATGAAAAGAGGTTATAAGTTTATTGAACAAAAAAATTGAAGAAAATAAAAAAACTATTTTACAATATTTAATTCATATTTTTAAAAAGTGAAATTATAGTTTTAGTAATTGAGAAATAGATAATATAAAAAGTGTAATTTTAAATTCACAAGATATTTGATCAATTATAAATGAATTATATTTTAAATCTTTGCTAGAATTAACTTGACAAAAATTACTTGAAAAACATAGAGATTATGTAAAAGTTTTATATATAAAAAAGCTTGAATTAGAAGAAAATGAAGAGAAATTGGTAAGTCTTAGAAATGATTTGATCATTGAAAAAAAATCATTGGATGATAAAAAGAAATTTAGGGAAGAATTACTTGAAAAAACAAAATGAAAAGAAGAAGAATACAAAGAGTTTATTGAGGAAAAAATTAAAATAGAAAAATCATTTAAAATTAAAGAAATTAATGCTTCAATAAAATTTCAAAATGTAAAAAATGATATATTAAAAGAATATTGATGTGAAAATGTTGATATTTTTAAGGAAAAAGAAAAATTAAGAAATTTAACAAAAGAATGTTCAGATATAAATAAAATCATAAATGCAGAAACTATTTTGCAAAAAAATACTCTATGAGAAAATAATCCTTTAATATGGCCTATATCACCAGATAGATGAATTTCTTCATATTTTCATGATATTGGTTACAAAAATGTAATTTGAGATGATCATGATGCAATTGATATAAGAGCAGCTCAATGAACAAGAATAAAAGCTCCAGCTGATTGATATGTGATTTATGTTGAATATCCAACAAGTCCAGATTATTCATATATTGCAATAAAACACAGTGATTGATTAGTAAGCGTTTATTGACATTTAAGTGAAATTTTTGTACAAAAATATGATTATATAAGAAAATGACAAGTTTTTGCAAAAACTTGATGAGAATATTGAACTAAATGAGCTTGATATATGACTACTTGACCTCATTTACATTTTGAAATTTTTGATAATAAATCTTATTCCGATCCATTAAAATATTTAGATACATCAAACTTAGATTATCAAGATTTACCAGAGAAAAATAAATTTAAGTTTTTGATTGATTTTAAAAATAAATTTTGATATGCTTTTAATGATAATTTATGAATAAAATCATCATTAAAAATATATTGAATCAACGAAATGGAAAGACAAAAAAGTTTATTAGAACAATATGCAGTAAGTGATTTTAAGGACTGGAATATGTGGGTTGAAGAATCTTTAGAATGAAATATTGATCCAACATTTGTTATGTGTATTTGATTAGCTGAATCAACTTTATGAAAATATACAAAAACTAAAAATAATATATGAAATGTCTGAAATACTGATTCTTGAGCAACAAGAACTATGCAATCTCCAAGAGAATGAGTCAAATCTATTGTAAAAACTTTAAATAATAAATTTTTATGACATTATACTAAAATTAAAGAATTAAGTAGATATTGAAATCCTAATTGAGCAATTTATGCATCATCTGAATCAAATTGGCATAATAATATAATAAAATGTATGACAATTGTAAAGCAAAAATATGTTCCAGATGATTATAAATTTAGAATAAATAAATAAAATTTGACGGAAAATTTCTTATATGATAAAATAAAATTACAAATACAAAAATAAAAATATTTCTTATAAAACATAAATATGGTTGCAGATTTAAACAATAATTTGAAAAGCTTTAATCAGATAAGCTTATCAGAACTTAATTCGCAAGCTAGTTTTTTGAATAGAATCGATACAAAATATTTATTAACAGAAGAAGAATTTAAAAATATTTTAAAAGATTTAGAAGAAGATTTTTATGTTTTAGAAATTAATTCAAAATCAATTTTTCAATATGAAAGTGTTTATATGGATACAGAGGATTATTGATTTTATTACCAACATCAAAATTGAGAAGAAAATAGAACAAAAATAAGAACTAGAAAATATGTTGATAGTGATATAGCTTTTTTTGAATTTAAACAAAAACAAGATTGAATCACAAGAAAATTTAGATATCAATTCAAAGATTTAAAAGATCACTGAATAATGACAAATGAATCAAATAAATTTTTTGAATGAGTTTATCAAAGTTTTTATTTTAGAACTCCAGAAGAAATATTTCCATCCTTAACTACTAAATATAAAAGAATTACTTTATGAAGTAAATCAAGTGAAGAAAGACTAACCATAGATTTTGATATAAAGTTAGAAAATTTAAGAAATAATTGAAAATATTGAAATAAAGTTGTTAGTTTAGATAATTTAGTAATAATTGAAAGTAAATCAATGGTAAAAAATTGATTAAGTTCAAAAATACTAAAAAAATACAATATAAAAAAATCTGATTCTTGCAGTAAATATAGTTTATGATTGGCATATCATTGAGTTGTAAAAGATATTTCTAGATTTAAGTCAACTATGAGAATTATAGAAAAAATAAAAAACAGTAAATAAAAAAAGAACTTAAAAGTTCTTTTTTTATTTACTGTTATCTTCAAGCATTTCTTCTTTAATTTTTTTAAGTGGTTCTAAAAAATTTTTTAAATTAAGTCAAACTTTTCTTAAGTCTTTATATTTTTGTAAAAGTTTTATTAAATTTTCTTCTATATTTTCACTTTCTAAAATTAAATCACTTCAATATTTTTCTTTAAAATAGTTTGCATTAGCAGTTTGATGATTATTTGCACTTTCCTCAAGTGGTATAATTATCGAATGAATTCAAAAATTATATAATTCCCAAAGACTTGAAGATGCTCTTGTAATTGCTATATCTGTAGTTTTATATATTTTTCATAGTCTATTTGGACTTACAAAATCATATACTGAAACATTTAAATAGTCTTTAAATCTGTCTCTAAAATGCAGGTTTCTTACACCTAAAATGATATAAAACTTTACATCTTGGAAATTCGGTATTACTTTTAACAAACTATTAAATATACGAGTTGATCATTGACTTCATGCTATTACAAGCACATTTAGAAACTCATTTTGATCGATTTTTATATTTGTAATTCAATCAAGTAATTCAGGATTTAAAATTTGTCATGTTAAAATGTGTTTTTTGGAGTCAATTTTTTCATTTGGGTAAGTATAAAAAATCTTTGTAGCCATATTTCATATCAAATTGTTTGTTGCTCAACTTATCATATCAGATTCATGAATATAAATTTTTTTTGAAAGTACTCTAGCAGCTAAACATAGAGGTAAACTTACATAACCTCATTTTGAAAAAACTATATCAACATTTTGTTTTTTCAAGATTTGAATTCATTGAAATACTCAAGAGGTATTTTTAAGAGGTTCGTATAGATTTCTAACGTCAAAATATCTTCTTATTTTTCAAGCAGAAATATCAAAAAATGGAATTCAAGCTTTTTCTGCTTCTTCTTCTTCTAAACTATCTAACTCTCAAACCCAAATAAACTTTAAATTGTCATCATCTTTGAGATAATTATATAATGCAAGTAAAGGAAAAACATGTCATCATGTTCAACCTCAGGTTAAAGCAATAGTTTTCATTTAAATAAAAAATAAAAAATAAAAGTCATTTACAATTTTAAAAAAGAAGCAAACTTAAGTATAAGTTTATTCAATTTTTTTATAATTTCTAGTTTTTTTATATAATAAAATGTAATTATACTTGCAATTATTCATATGATTAATCATGCAATTATGTCAAAAGGCCAATGAATTCAGGCAATTACTCTTGATAATCACATTAAAATTACAAATGGTAAATAAATCCAAAAAATTTTTTTATATCAAGTAAAAAATAATGATACCAAAAAAGCAAATCCAACTGTCGCATGATCTGAAGGAAATGAAGCATCAGGAATATGTTTTAAAAGCAAATTTCAAGTTCACTCTATATAATTTTCTGGTCTATCAAAATGGATAATTTGTTGAATAAGTAGAGCAATCAATACTCATATAAAACAAGAATAAAAAATTAAAATTAAATTTATTTTTTCTTCATTATTTTTTTTATAAGCATAATAAAACCAAGCAATAACTAAAAATAAAGGTATAAAAAAAATTGGAAGATCAGCAAAAATTCAAACCATATTTGCAATAAATTCATTTTTTGAAAAAGAATTTAAATAAATAAGTAAGTTTTCGTTTATTTTTTGTAACATATTAAACATAGTAAAATTAAAATATTAAATTATATTAAAATACTAATAAAAAAAAACATTAAATCAAATTCTAAGTAAATTTTTATAAAATTAATTTAAAATCCTTTGAAAAAAAAACTTTTTTCATATAATAAAAATATAATAGTAAATTATTTTTTAATCAAATTTTACCATGTCTAATTTTGTAGAACTTCCAAAAAAATATTCACCAAAAGATTTTGAATGAAATATTTACAAATTATGGGAAGATTCATGAAAATTTCAGCCTCAAGAAAGTAAAACTTGAGATAATTTTTATATTCCAATTCCACCACCAAATGTGACTTGAGTTTTGCATTTGTGACATGCTATAATGCTGACATTACAAGATATAATGACAAGATATCATCGTATGAAATGAGATTCTACAGTTTGGATTCCAGGTACTGATCATGCTTGAATCTCAACTCAAAATGTTGTAGAAAAAAAATTAGATAAAGATTGAATTTCAAGAGTTGCTATTTGAAGAGAAAAATTTTTAGAAGAATGTTGGGATTGGACAAAAAAACATGGTTGAATTATTCAAGATCAATTCAGAAGAATGTGAGCAAGTTGTGATTGGACTAAAGAAAGATTTACTTTTGATGAAGAATTAAATAAAAGAGTTATAAAAGCCTTTGTTGATTTATACAATAAATGACTTATTTATAGATGAGAATATATGGTAAATTTTTCACCTAAACTTCAAACAGTATTATCCGATCAAGAAGTTATTTATAAAGAAGAAAAGGGAAAATTGTATTATATAACTTATTTTGTAACTTGAAGTGATAATGAGGTGATTGTAGCAACAACTCGCCCTGAAACTATGCTTTGAGATGTAGCCGTAGCTGTTCATCCAAAAGATAAAAGATATAAAAAGATTTTGAAATCATGAAAAAAACTTATTTTACCTATTTTAAATAAAGAAATACCGCTTATTGCCGATGAATCAGTAGAAATGGATTTTTGAACTTGAGCTGTTAAAATTACTCCAGCTCATGATCCAGATGATTTTGAAATGGCAAAAAAACATAATTTACCTTTAACAGAAGTAGTTATTGATAGGAATGGTTTTATGACTGATAAAACTGGTATTTTTGAGTGACAAGATTCAATTTCTGCTAGACAAAACATAGTAGAACTTCTAAGATCAAAATGAAATTTACATCATACAGAAGATTATACAAATAGAGTAGGGTATTGTGAAAGATCTGGATGCAGAGTAGAAACAATTATTTCAAAACAATGGTTTGTAAAGGTTCAACCATTAGCTATAAAAGTTATTGAATGATATAAAAATAAAGAATTTGAAATCATACCAAAAAGATTTAATAAAATATTTGAAGATTGGATTTTTAATTTGAGAGATTGGTGTATTTCTAGGCAATTATGGTGGGGACATCAAATTCCAGCTTATTATCATAAAGAAACTTGAGAAATTCTTGTAACAGAAGAGGATTTATCAAATAATCCAGATTATATTCAAGATCCTGATGTTCTTGATACTTGGTTTTCAAGTGCTCTATGGCCATTTTCAATTTTGGATTACGATATGTGGTGATGAAAACAGCCAGAAATGGTAGAAAAATTTTATCCTGCAAATGTTCTTGAAACAGGTCATGATATAATATTTTTTTGGGTAATTCGTATGCTTTTATTTTGATATGAATTTACAAAAGAAACTCCTTTCAAAAATATATATTTACATTGACTTGTAAAAGATAAGTATTGAAGAAAAATGAGTAAATCTTTATGAAATTGAATTGATCCAATAGACATGATTGAAAAATATTGAGCAGATCCTTTAAGACTTACTTTAAGTATAGGAAATACTCCTTGAATTGATTTGAAATTTGATGAAAAAAATATCGAATGATATAAATTTTTTATGAATAAATTATGGAATGCGTCAAGATTTGTATATACAAATATATGAGATAAAATAGAAAATTTAGCAAATGATATAGAAAATATGGAAGATAAATTAATTAAAGATTATAAAAACTTACTTATTTCTGAAAAATGGATTTTATCAAGACTTGCTCATTTGACAGAATTAGTAACAGAATCTATGGAAAATTATAATTTTGCAGAGTCTTGACAAGAGTTAATTGCATTTACAAAAAATGAATTTTGTGATTATTTTATCGAAGAGTATAAATTGACAAAAGAGTTTTCTAAATTTTGAAATGAAACTATAGTTTTTGTTATGTTTAATCTTCTTAAATTATTACACCCATACATTCCATTTATAACTGAAGAATTGTATCAAAAACTTTGATTTAAAGATATGCTTATTGATTCAAAATGGCCAAAATTAAAAATAAAAAGAAATGAAGAAATTGAATCTGAAAAACAAATAATTATTGATTTAATTAAAGAAATTAGAAAATTAAGAGCTGAAAATAATTTAATTCCAAGCAATACTATCAAAGTTCAAATATATGTGAGAAACAAAAATACTGAAATTATAAGTGAGTCGATTGGTATAATTTCTTGAATTGTTAACTCTAAAGAAACAATAATTGTTGATAAAAAACCAAAAGATAAAAATTTAGTTTATAGTATAATAAAAGCTTGAATTGAAGTTTATGTCGATACATCTAATGCTATAGATGTAGATAAAGAAGCTAATAGAATTAGAGATTTGATAGAAGACACAAAAGATTATATACTTAAACTTGATAAAAAATTGTTAAATGAAAATTTTGTAAGAAATGCTCCAGCAAGTTTGGTTAGAGAAGAAATGGAGAAAAAAGAACAAGCTAAACACAAGCTTGAAAAACTTGAAGAAAAATTAAATAATTTAGAAATAATTTAATTTTTTAGTACTTATATTAATTAATAATTTATGAAAATTTGAATAGTTTGACTTCCAAATGTAGGAAAATCTACTCTTTTTAATGCTTTGACAAAATCTTACTGAGCTTGTGCTGAAAACTTTCCATTTTGTACTATTGAACCAAATATTGGAATTGTAAATGTAAATGATGATAGACTTGAAAAGATTGCTAAAACATCTAAAACTCAAAAAATTATTCCGGCAACAGCTGAGTTTATAGATATAGCTTGAATAGTAGAATGAGCAAGTAAGTGAGAATGACTTGGAAATAAATTTTTAGCAAATATAAGGGAAGTAAATGTTATTTTACAAGTTGTTAGAGTATTTGAAAACACTGACATAACACATGTTAGTTGAAATATAAATCCTAGAAAAGATATAGAAGTGATTAATTCTGAATTGATTCTTGCTGATTTGGAAACTATTGAAAGAAGAATTGTTGACAATGCTAAAAAAGCAAGATGAAGTCAAGAAGCTATGGAAGCACAAAAAGTTTATGAAATTGTTAAAGAAAATTTAGATAAGTGAAAACTTGCTATTTCTATTGATCTAAAAGATGAAGAAAGAGAACATTTAAAAGATTTAAACTTACTTACAAATAAACAATTTGTTTATGTTGCCAATGTAAATGAAGATATGATGGATATAGATAATAATGAGCTTAGAAAAATACTTTGAATTACAAATGAAAAAATACCAATTTGTTCTATTTGTGCTAAACTTGAAGCAGATATGGTAGATATGAGTTTAGAAGAAAGAAAAGTTTTTTTGGAAGAAATGTGACTTATAACAACTTGAATTGACAATCTTATAAAAACAGCATATGATGCTTTGTGATTACAATATTATTTCACTTCTTGAGAAAAAGAAACAAGAGCATGGACTATTCATAAATGAGATAAAGCACCACAAGCAGCTTGAGTAATACATACAGATTTTGAAAAATGATTTATAAAAGCTGATGTTGTAAATTGGAAAGATTTTATAGAATATAATTGATGGACTTGAGCTAGAGAAGCTTGAAAAGTAAGACTTGAAGGGAAGGATTATGTCGTGCAAGATGGTGATATAATGCTTTTTAAGTTTAGTAAGTAGAGAGACAATAGGTCTCTTTTTTTGTGGAAAAAATCTTTTGACTTTTATTAAAAATAAATATACTTTAATTTAAATATTATATTCATACCTAAAATAAGAATATGTGGATAGCTGAGTCAATAAAACATATATCAAAAGTATTAATAAAATTTTTAGAAAAAGAAAATTGAGAAAAGTATGTTTTTATAATTTTAATATTTTTTACTTTTGTATTTTTTAAGTTTTAAAAGTATAAGTTTTTTGAATATAAATTTTTTAGCTTTAAAAAATTTCTACTTTTGTAGATGGTATGATTAGCACACTGTGTTTTTAATACGGTTAGTTGCTAAAAAAATGCTTTTTCTCTTTAATTTATAAATTAAAGCAAAGAGATTTAAAGGAATATTAACAGATATTAATTATTTTTAATTTCTACTTTTGTAGATGGCTGATTCTTCTGATCCAAAAAGTATATTGAATAAATACATAAAATTTCTACAAAAGTAGAAATTTAATAATTTTTTTTATTTTTTAATATTTTTTCCATGAAAAATTTTGAAAATTTTACTAATTTATATGAATTAAGTAAAACCTTAAGATTTGAGTTAAAGCCTATTTGAGAAACAGAAAAATTACTTGAAGAGAATTATATAATAGAACTTGATAAAAAAAGAAAAGAAAGCTATGAAAAAGTAAAGCCATATTTTGATTTATTACATTTGGATTTTATAAAACATAGTTTAAAAAATCCAAATATGAACTTTAAACCATATTTTGAACTTTATAAAGATTGGAATAAAGATAAAAAAAATAAAAATAAAAATAAAGAGACAGAAGAAAAAAATAAAAATAAAAATAAAGAGACAGAAGAAAAAAATAAAGAGACAGAAGAAAAAAGTTTAATGAAACAAATAGAAGAAAAATTTAATCAAGAAGCTAAAAAATATCTAGAAAATTATACAAATATAAAATTCAAAAAATCAGATAAAGATTTTTTATATGAAATAGAAGTTTTTGAAATTTTGAAGGATAAATTTTGAAATAATCCTGAAACTCAAGTTACAGACCCAGAGACTTGAGAAATAACAACAATCTTTGATAATTGGAATAATTGGCTTGGATATTTTACAAAATTTTTCAATACAAGGAAAAATTTTTACAAATCAGATGGAACTTCTACAGCTATTGCTACTAGAATTATAAATGATAACTTAAAAATATTTATAGAAAATTTAATTATTTTTGAGAAAATAAAGGAAAAACTAAATTTTACAAATATAGAAAAAGATTTTTGAATAAATTTAGAAGATATTTTTGAATTAGATTATTATAACAAGTGTTTTTTACAAAATTGAATAGACTTTTATAATTTAATTATATGATGAAAAACTTTAGGTGAAGATAAAATACTTCTGAATTGAAAAGAGTTAAAATCAGGAACAAAAATAAAATGACTTAATGAATATATTAATTTATATAGACAAAAATCAAAAGAAAAACTTCCATTTTTTAAAAAACTTCAAAAACAAATTTTAAGTGACAAAAAAAATAATTTTATTGAACAAATAGAGGATAATAAAGAATTTGAAAAAATTTTGAGAGATTTTTTTGATAATTCAAATAACAAATCAGATTATTTAAAAGATATTTTTGGTAAACTTTCTGAGTTTAATGATCAGCAATATAAAGAAATTTATTTAAATAAAATAGCTTGGAATACACTTTCTCATAAATTTGCTTGAAATGTTTTATTATTTGAAAAAATTGTTTTTGAAGAACTTTTAGAAGAAAAATTAGTAGAGAAAAAACATTTTGATAAAAAAGAAAATAAGTATAAATTTCCTAATTTTATTCCTATTTTTTATATCAAAAATGCTTTGGAAAAATACAAAGAAGAATGACTTTTTTGGAAAGAAAGGTATTACACTTCTGATAATGAATTTGAAAATGGTTTTTTAGAAAGAGAGAATAAAAATTTATGGAAACAATTTTGTGATATTTTAAATTTTGAATTTCAAAATATTTTTTCAAGAGAAATTGTAACTGATTTATGAGAAAAAACTATTGTTTGATATGATATTTCTAAAGAAAAATTATGAAATATTTTAACAAAAGAAAAATTTGAATTAACAGATACGACCAGAGGACTTATAAAAGATTTTGCTGATTATGCAAGAGTAATTTATAATTTTGGAAAATATTTTGCACTTGAAAAATCAAGAAGTTGGGATAATAATCATAATTTAAATTCTGATTTTTATGAATGAGAAAATTGATATATAGAAAAATTTTATTCAGATGCTTATGAGGAAATTATCAAGCCTTATAATTTAATGAGAAATTATATAGCCAAAAAACCTTGGAGCGATGCTAAAAAATGGAAAATAAATTTTGAAAAATCTAGTTTACTTTCTGGGTGGGAGAAAAATATTGAAAGTAACTGAGCTTATATTTTCAGAAAAAATGATAAATATTATTTATGAATTATAAATTGAACAAAACCAAAACCAGAAGAAATTGAAAAAATATATAGACTTGGAGAAGAAAAAATTGAAAGATTTGTTTATGATTTTCAGAAACCAGACAATAAAAATATTCCAAGAACATTTATTAGATCAAAATGAGAAAGTTTTGCACCTGCTGTAGAAAAATATAATTTACCTGTACAAAATATTTTGGAAATTTATGATAATTGATATTTTAAAACTGAAAATAAAAATAATCAAAACTATAAATCTTCACTTACGAAGCTTATTGATTATTTTAAATTATGACTTTCTAAACATGATTCTTATAAACATTATAACTTTATTTGGAAAGATAGTTCAGATTATAATAATATAGCAGAATTTTATAGAGATACTGAAAAATCATGTTATAAACCAGATTGGGAAACTTTGAATTATTATGAATTACTTAATTTAGTAAATAATTGAAAGTTATACTTTTTTCAAATATATAACAAAGATTTTGAACTTGATAAAACTTTGCAAGAAAAAGATTACAATTTTAAATGAAAGTGACAAAAAAATATTCATACTTTATATTTTGAGTCATTATTTAAAGATGAAAATATAAAAAATATAAAATGAGTTATTATGAAGTTAAGTTGATGATGAGAAGTGTTTTTTAGACCAAAAGCAATTGAAGAAAAAGAAGTGAGTAGAAATTTTTCAAGAAAAATTATAGAAAATAAAAGATATACAGAATGTAAATTTATGCTTCATTTTCCAATACAACTTAATTTTAAAGAAGATATTTGAATGAGTTTTAATGAAAAAATAAATCAATTTTTAGCAAATAATAAAGATATAAATATTATTTGAATTGATAGATGAGAAAAACATTTAGCTTATTTTTCTGTTATAAATCAAAAATCAGAAATTTTAGAAAGTTGAACTTTAAATCAAATTGAGAATTTTGATACATTTTGAAATCTTATCATGAGACCAGAAAAAAAGATTGTAGAAAAAAAAGATAATGAGTGAAATATGATAGAATATATTTTACAAGAGACTTGAAAAAAGGTTCCATATATTGATTATGCACTTTTGCTTGAAATAAAAGAAAAAAACAGAAAACTACAAAGACAATCTTGGAAGGAAGTAGAACAAATAAAAGACTTAAAAAAATGATATATTTCAGCTTTAGTAAAAAAACTTACAGATTTAATAATTAAGTATAATGCAATTGTGATTTTTGAGGATTTAAATATGAGATTTAAACAAATTCGTGGTTGAATTGAAAAAAGTGTATATCAACAACTTGAAAAAGCACTTATTGATAAGCTAAATTTTTTGGTTAATAAAAATGAAATGAATCCAGAAAAAGCAGGAAATTTACTTAAAGCTTATCAGCTTACAGCTCCTGTAGAAGCATTTAAAGATATGTGAAAACAAACTTGAATTATTTTTTATACTCAAGCTAGTTACACTTCAAAAATTGATCCTCTTACAGGTTGGAGACCAAATTTATATTTGAAAAAAACAAATGCAGAAAAAAATAAAGAAAACATTTTAAAATTTGATAATATTATTTTTAATGCTGAAAAAAATAGATTTGAATTTACTTATAATTTGAAAAATTTTATAAAGTCTGAAGAAGTAGAATTTCCTAAAAAAACTAATTGGACAGTTTGTTCTTGTGTTGAAAGGTTTAAATGGAATAAATTTTTAAACAATAATAAATGAGGATATGATATTTATGAAAATTTGACAGATTGAAATTTAAAAAATAGGAAATTAAAAGAAGATGAAATAGTGAATTTTAGAGATTTATTTGAGAAATATAATATTTGAATTGATAAAAATATTTTAGAACAGGTAAAAAATCTTGAAACAGTTTGAAATGAAAAGTTTTTTTCTCGTTTTATTGATTTATTTGTGCTTATGTGTCAAATAAGAAATACGGATAAATCAAAATTTTGAAATGAAAATGATTTTATCCTTTCACCAGTTGAACCTTTTTTTGATACAAGGATTTTTGGGAAGTTTGGAAAACATCTTCCAAAAAATGGAGATGATAATGGTGCTTATAATATTGCAAGAAAAGGAATAATTATTTTAAAAAGAATTTCTAATTGGTCAATTCAAAATAAAGAAAAATATCCTGATTTATTTGTAAGTAATATAGAGTGGGATAATTTTATAGCCATTTAATAAATATATGGATGAAAAATTAACAAAACTTAGGGAAGTAAAGTGAGAGACTTTGCCTTACATTGGAAATGCATATAAATTTTCTGAAGATATAAATATTTTTTTAGATAAATATATAGTAGAATTAAGTAAAAATTGAAATCTTTGAGATGAGTCTATGTTATATTTTTACAATGGTTTGTATTTTTATTGATTTATTTCTGATTTTAAATGGGTTGACTATTCCAAAGTGTTTTGATATATTTTTGATAATAACTTGTTTGATAAATTAGATATTGATCTGGTAAAAAAATTTTTTACTTATATTGTAAGATCTGACAGGTTCAATGAATGATTTTTAGAATATTGTATTGAAAAATGAATCGTTTTACTTCTTTTAAAACAATACAAAAAATTAATTTAAATATTCACAAAAACAAAAAAATATGCTAAAATATACTTAGCATATTTTTATTTTGCAAATGAAAACTATGGAAAGCTATATAAAACTTTCAACTCTAAACGATTTTATCTATTGCTCAAAATCAATTTATTATCATGAATTATATGACAATTATAATGAGAAATTATTTCATGAAGAAGCTCAATCTGAAGGTAAAATAGTTCATGAAAGTATTGACAATAAAACTTATTCCTCAAGAAAAAATATATTGCAATGATTATATGTTTATAGTGAAAATTATAAAATAATGTGAGCTATAGATATTTTTGATACAAAAACTTGAGAATTAATAGAAAGAAAAACAGAAATTTTTAAAGATGAAACTTGAAAAGAAAAAATTTATAGATGACAAAGATATCAACTTTGGTGACAAATGTTTTGTTTGGAAGAAATGTGATATGAAGTCCAAAGTTTATGGATTTATAGTGTAAAAGATAATAAAAAATACAGGATTTATAAACCAAGTTCAAAAGAAATTGTTGAATTTCAAAATTTACTTGAAAGATATAAAAAATTTGATTTATTACAAAAAAATTGGAAACAAAATTCACAAAAGTGCATTAAATGCATATATAAAGAACTTTGTGATTATTATATTTGAGAAGTTTATCCACAATTAGAATTATTTAAAAATTAACTGTCATCCTGAACTTGTTTCAGGATCTTTCCAAATATTTTATAAGCAAAAAATAATATGAAGCAATATTATGTATATATAATGGCTAGTATAAATAAAAATATATATATTTGAGTAACAAATAATATAGAAAAAAGAGTTTTAGAACATAAAAACTGAATTTTTTGAGGTTTTACTAGTAAATATAAAATACATAAATTAGTATATTATGAAATATTTTATAATATTAATGATGCTATAAGATCTGAGAAAAAATTAAAGAACTGGCATAGAAAACGGAAAATAAATTTAATAGAAAAAGAAAATCCTAATTGGAAAGATTTATCTTTATAAAGATCCTGAAACAAGTTCAGGATGACATACTATTATTATGCTAAATTTTTTTAGATATTTTGAAAAATAATAAAAATTAACAATATTTATTTAACTTTTTACTTATGTTATCTTTACCAGATTTTGA
>CAZCNE010000002.1:0-106685 GCA_964500515.1 uncultured Candidatus Peribacteria bacterium
TTGCACATGTGTTTTGTTCACATAAGTTTCATACTACACTATATCAACTATTACAAGTAACTGTTTCTGTTGTATTACATCAAATCCAAGCTCCAGAAACATATTTATCTTCGCAAATTCAATTTTCTATAGGAACGAGCCTAGTATTATTCACGCAAACCGATCATTCTAGGTGTTGTCAAATATCACAATGAGTAGTATTTTCAGAATTATCATTTAAAACTACATATCAACTATTTCATCAAGTAATTTCTCATGAACTTGAAATATTAGATAAAACATATTCTTCTCAAGTATATTCTAAATTTGTTTTTAACTTATAACTTCTTTTATCAAAACTTAATTCATAAATATAATTTTCTCAACTTTTAGGATCAATTGGAATACCACTTAACACATCAAGTTTTTCAAACATTCAAGATCATAGTTTTCATGAATACCACTTATTTCAATCTAGGTCAATATATTCTACATAATCTAAGGGCATAGGAAGTTCTCAAGTTCTTGACTTTTCTAAACTTAAAACTTTATTTATACTATCTAAGTCACTTTTTCTTAAAGAATCTCTTGCTTCCTTTGTTTCTGTAAAATAACTGACAATTCATATTGTACCCAAAATTAATAAAACTAGTATTACAATAATTAACTCTACCAAAGTAAATCAATTATTTCGCATTTTTAAATTTTTCATAATTTTTTTTTAAAAAATAATTTATTTATAAATTTAATAAACAAAATTTGGACTTGTATCATCAATTTTCAAATTAAAACTCTGTGATCATATTGTAGTTCAGTCAGAATCAACTATTTTAAAACTTATTTTAAAATTTCCTATTTCTTTTGGATTTCAAGTTATTTTTTCTCCATCAAAGTACAATCATAGTGGTAATTTGTTTGTTAAAATTATTTCATAATTTTCGTTACTCACAATATATCACCTTAAATTAATAAATACATGATCATGGGTAGTATACTTACTATTTGGAATCTTTGATATAAAAATATCTTCTTTCGACAGTATTGCATTCGTACTTTTACCACACCCTTCGTAAAATGTTGATGTTTCTCAATTATTACCTAATTCTTCTAAAAAATTTTTATTATTTTGCATTAATTTTTTTTAAGTATAGAAATATTATATAATAAAAAGCTATTTTTTGCAAAAACTTTAGTCTTTTATTATTTCATCTATAATTTTGTTTTCTAATAAAAATCTTGAAACACTATCTGAAATAATTTCAAAAATATAATTAGCCGTTCTTGAATCCAATCTTTTTAAATTATCTTTTTCTAAAAATTCATCTTCTCAATTAACTAGAGAATCTAAGTATGATTTTAATAATTTTGGATTTATGCAATACATATTTATCAATTCTACAATATCTTCTTCTTTTTTCTTTTTAGGATCTGAATAAAAGTCTATATTTCATAATCTTGAAATAGCTTTTCATGTTTTTCTTAAATTTTCAACAAATTTACATAATTCTCAAAAATTCGTAAATCTATCTAAGTTATCAATTAAATACCATGCAATAAAATGAGCATTTTCGTGTGAAAAAATATATTTTTTTACAAATTCATCTATAAAATCTTTTGGAACTTCTGATTCAAAATTAAGAATTTGTTTTATTTCTGGAGGGGCTTTTCCTGTTCATAAATAAATTATTTTTTTATCAAAATCTGATTTAGAAACCCATCAATTTTGCAATCTTATTTTTACTCAATTATTTTTGTTAGCATTCCAAACTAAAGGAGTGACTTTAAATCAATCTGTTAAATAAGTAGTTAATATTTCACTATTTTTTGAGTTTATTTCTCACAAATATAATATATCTAAAGCTTTATCTCTATAATTATTTGTATTGTTTGTGTTATTTTTACTTGTGTTTTGTAATCAATAAGTTAAACTATTAAAAATTTTTATTAATCCCATAATTTTATATTCATTAATAGTAATACTACTAAATTATAATATATAAACACTTATATTTCAAATTAAGTTTTTTAAAACTTTACATTAAAATATTTTTTCATATAATTTTACTTGCTTATTTAAAGGCAGATACCAGCTTCGTTTTTACGAGGAGGAAAGTCTGGACACCATAAGGATAAGATAAGAGTTAACGACTCTAGCTTGAAGATATAATTCATAAACTTCAAGTATGGCTAGTGCCACAGAGACAATACTAGAAAGTAGTAAATATATTACTTTTGAAAGGTGAAAAGTCATTTGGTGTTATAATATTGATTTTACAAATATTTGTAAGTAAATAGAAATAGCTACAGATGAATACAAAGCAATTTGTATGGGTAAACCCTATCTGGTGCAATCGGAATGGTATCTTAAACTGCTTCATTATCCTTTATCGGCTTTTTAAGATATACCGAGCTTGAGCTTATGAGTAATCATAATGCCTAGATAGATTGGTATCTAGATACAGAATCCGGCTTATTACCTTTAAATAAGCGCTTAATGTTTTAAAGTAGAAAACTAATGAATATACATTAATACTAGTTTTCTACTATTAAATATATAATTCTTATTACTTAAATTCTAAAAAATGTATTTAGTTTTTACTTGAATTCAATGATGTGGAAAATGAACACAAGCAAAATTACTTGTTGAAAAATACTGATATACTCTTCTTGAAATGTGACTTGAACTTAGAAAAATAGCAGCTTCTTGAACTGAGATTTGAAATAAATTAAAAGAAATACTTGAATCTTGAGCTTTGGTTGATCCTGAATTTGTATGAGAAGTTATGAAAGAAATTTTATCAAAACAAACTAGTAAAAAACTTATTTTAGACTGATTTGTAAGAAATCCTTGAAACAAAAAAACTCTTGAATCTATTTTTCCTGATTATAAAGTAGTTTTTTTTGAGTTAAGTAAAGAAAAAGCCATTAAAAGACTTCTTTGAAGAATGTATGATCCAAAATCATGAGAAACATTTCAATCATGAACTAAAACAAATCCAAAAACTTGAACAAAACTTATAAAAAGATCTGATGATAATGAAAAATCAATCCTAAAAAGAATTGATGAATTTATGAAAAACACGCTTCCTATTGTAGAAATTCAAGAAAAAGAATGAAAAGTGATAAAAATTAATGCTGATCAAAGTATAGAAGAAGTTTGAAAAGAAATGATTAAGAAATTATGACTATAAAAAACGATTAAAATTCATTTTTTTTATCTTATTTTTTCTACTTATTACTTATTTTTAACTAATGCTTGCATTTGAACTTTGAAGAGAATATAAACTATCTATTGCTGAAATTTATGCTTTATTTCCAGAAATGGAAATAATTTATTTTGATGAAAAGATACTTTTAACAGATAAAATAGATGAAAAACATTTATTAAAAATTTCAAATAATTTAGGTTGAACAATAAAAATAATCAAAATTGCAAAGCAATATTTATCAATAGATTCTCAAAGTTTAGAATGAGAATTATTTGAATTTATGCAAGATTTTTTTCAAAATAAAAAAAATAATTATGCAATAAATATATATGGGAAAAATATCATAAATCAAAAAGAATTGCTTTTAAATGCTAAAAAATATTTTAAAAAAAATGATTTTTCTACTAGATTTATAAACTCAAATTTTCAAAATGTAAAATCATACCAAATAATTAAAGAAAAATTAATTGATTTAAAAACTGATTTTAATTTGATTTTTTCTCATGAAAATATTTATTTTTGAAATGCTATTTTTGTACAAGATATAGATTCGTATACTAAAAGAGATTTTTGAAAACAAAGAGATATGCAAACAGGTATGCTTCCGCCAAAACTTGCTCAAATTATGATAAATCTTGGTAGAAATTGAATATCAAAAATTGAGAATTGAAAAAATTATGAATGAAAAAATATAAAGTATAATTCCCCCTTGATAAAGGGGGATAGGGGGATTTATAACGAAAACATTTCAAATAATAATTTATCAACAGATTCTCAGTCAAGTTGAGAATGACAAATACTAAAATCTATTCCCTTTCCCCTTTTCCCTATCTACGATCCTTTCTGCTGATTAGCAACAATATTACTCGAATGAATTTTAGCTTGAAATAAAGAAATTTATTGAAGTGATATAAATCCTGAAATGATAAAAAAAAGTTTAAAAAATATAGAATTTATAAAAAATAATTTTAAAAATAATTTAGAAAATTATGAAATTATAGAATTTGATGCAAAAAATATATCAAATTCACCTATTTTAAAAAAATATAAAATATCTTCAATAATCACAGAATGATATTTATGAGAAATATTTTGACCAAAAAATATAGATTTTGAAAAAGTTAAAAATGTAAGAAAAAATTTAAGTGAAATTTATCAAGAATTTTTTTCTTGATTACAAAAAATCAAATTTAATTGAAACATAGTTATTTCTTTCCCTTTTTGGGAAATAAAATGAAAATATTATTATTTTGAAGAAATTTATGAAATTATAAAAAAATATTGTCTTATAAAAGAATTATTACCAAAAGAAATAAAAACTTCTAAAACTTGAAGTTTACTTTACAAAAGACAAAACCAAAGTGTTTGAAGAGAAATATTTTCTTTAAAAATAAAAAATTAATTTTTTCCCCAAGCTTCAAATCATCAAGATAAATCATAAGCTTCACTAAATCAATTGTTTTTCATAAAATCCAAAACTATCAAACTTCTGTTTCAGTGAGCGCAATAAATTAAGTATTTTTTTTCTTTATCAAGCTTCATAATTTTTTCTCAAGCTTGAGGATTATAAATATCGACATTTATTTGATTTTTGTCTATAATTCAATATTTTCCCCTTTCTAAATCAGTTCTAATATCAAGTAATATAAAATCTTCTTGAGTTAGCATATTTTTAAATTCTTTTGCATTTAGAGTTCAAAACATTGTTTTTTATAATTAATTTTATTTGTATATTATTTATTTTTAAAATTTTGTAAAATTAATTACTTTATTTTTTTACAAAAAAGAGTAAAATGAAAAAAATAAAATTTAAAAAAAATTATGAAAACAAGATATATAAAATTTGTATTATTTTTCTCTTTATTTTTTATAAATATAAATTATATTCAAGCCAATAATTTTATAGAACAAACTATTGATTGATACAAAATTAGAGTTATAAAATACAACATAGAAAACAATAATTATACTTTTAAAATTTGAGTTAATTGACACAATGATGCAACAAGTCTGAGAGAACTTATGGAATCTTATAATTGAGTTTCTGCCGTTAATTGAGTTTTTTTCTGTCCAGCTGATTATAGAGAATGTAATTGAGAAAATTTTACTATAAATGAAAGATATGTAAATGGAATAAAATATGCTTGATATGAAGAAACTTGAGATAGAGTTGTCTTTGCTTTGGATAAAAATAATAAAGCTTTTTTATTTCAAACAAACAAGATAAATCCAGATAAAGAACTTGATATATATAATTGACTTTGAAATTTCCCTTTACTTTTACAAGATTGAAAAAATATGATTGAATTTTATTGGGAATTATGATTGATTGATAATAAAATGAAAGCTTCTATGTCAAGAAATTTCATTTGTAGTGATAAAGATAAAAAAAATATATTTGTTTGATATGTTTCAAGTATAGAACTTGATCATCTTCATAGTGTTTTAAGTCAAATCTGATGTTGGGATGCTATAAATTTGGATGCTTGAGCATCTAGTTCTCTTGTTTATAACTGAAGATATGTGATTTGACCTTGAAGAAATATAATGGATTGAGTGATAATTGAAAGAAACTGATTAAATACAAGAGAAGCAAGAGAAATAGCAAATAAAATTATGGTAAATATAGATAATCGTATAAAAAATAAAACAAAGATAACAAAAATCATAATTCTGGATAAACTATCAAATACTTTAAAAAAAGCTAGAAATATAGTTTACAATAACAATAGTATAGATTTATACAACACAAATTGAAACAAAAACTGATATGAAATACAATTAGATGATATAAAAATACTCAAGGTAATTTATGCTATAAACTACCTTGAGAAATTGATTTATGAGAAAAGAAAAAGTTTGTTTAATTAGTAATATGCGCTCCAACTCTTTGCGTCAAATTTGTTACAATTTATATCTTTAAAAGATCATTTCTTTTCAATCTCACAAACAACATTTAGTCTTGAACAACTTCTTTCTTTTCTATTTCACATACCAAGAAAACAACTTGATATTCTTCTTTCACTTATTCAAAAAGGACATGCTTTACAACCAGTTCACTTGTAAAGAGTTTTTGACTTAACACATTTATTTCAACTTAATTTATATCCATCAATACAATAAAAGCTACAATCATTTTTTAAATTTGATGTCCGACTAACTGACTTTGGCTCCCGTCTTCAATTTTTCCATGTTTGAGTAAATTTTTTATTATAAGATTTTGAATTTGCTGGTTTTTTCCAAATGTCACAATTAGCTGTCTTCTTATTAGAGTAACATTTATTTCATTCTTTATGATATCAATTGTTACAAGTTATAGTACAAGGTCACCAATAAGTTCAGTACCAAACTTTTTGAAAAACTCAATTAGTTATTCATCAACATGATTGAATATTATAAATACAAGCATTTGATTCATAGTGAAATCATATGTTACAGTTATATCTACATTGTGGACTTGATTGAAGTGTATAAAATTTCCAATTTAATATAGGTATATAACTTGTTCAATTTAATGTTTGCACATAAGTTGATATATCAACAGGGTAAGAGTTATTTGGTCTTTGTCATCAACAAGTTGCAGTAATAGTATTTGGTTTACACTGATTTTGACTCCAAGTATAATTATTTTTACATTTAAACACACACTTTGTAGCACTCGGACTAGCATTATAAGTTCAAACACTTGTTGGAACGAAATTATTTCCATTCCATGTTTGAGTTATTATATTAACTGTATTCCAAGCTGCATTTTGTGGTAATCATGTACAATTTACTTCTTGAGTTTTTGGTTCACATTGTCAAGTTGTAGTATTTAAAACATAATTGTTTTCACAAGTAATTGTTGTAACAATTGCCTTACATCAGCCATCTTCATATTCATATCAATCATTACAAGTCAAATTACATTCAGTTTGATTAAATCACCAACTTATATTTTCAGGTAAATATTTATTTTCTTGAGGATTCCAAGTCTTTATAAATGTATTTGATCAAGTTACTGAATTTTGTGGTATTTCTCAAATACAAGTTCAAGTTTGAGTATTTGATACACATATTTCTCATTCTAGATGTTGATTTTCTTCACAAGAAATATTTTCATTGTCATTACTTTCTTCCTGACTTGTATTTTCACTTTGAGAATTATCAATATTTTCATCTTGAGCTGTATTGTCACTATTAACAGTATCAGGATCAAGAGAAATGCTAGATGATTCCTTAAGTATACTTGCATCAACTCAATCAATATTTCTTATTTCTATATTTCAAATAAGTTCATAGTTTCATGTTGTATCTGGAGTAATAATTTGTTTATCAATTTCTAAATCATTATCAAGTTTATAAACAAGATCTTCGTAAGTTTCAGATATCTTATAAACAAAAACTTCTCATCTCAAAACTTCAACTTCTGTTCTAATATTTGGTATTTTTGTGATTTTATAAATAGTTCATCTAACAGCAGCTTCTACGTCAGAAGTATAAGTTTCATAAGCTGAATTTGATCACATTTTTGGGGCTTTTGTCAAAATTGTTCATTGTTTTAAAGCTATTTTTATATCTGAAAATAAATTATTTTCTTTTTTATATCACATTTGAGATAATTTTAAAATAGTTTCATGACTTTGGTTTCAAAGATGTACCTCACTTCAATCTGATGCATATAGTAAAGCACTTCATCAAGCAGATAATTTAAGTATATCTCAAGATTTTACTGTTATTCAAGTTTGTGTTACAGCTTTATCATTGACAAAAAAATTTCAAGTAAAAGAATTTAACTTGGCTGTAATAATAAGTTCTTCCGGATTATAAGGAAATTCATTTCAAGAGTTATCAAAAACAAATGCTGGTCAATTATATTCTTTAACCAAATTATATGTTCACTCATCTTTGTATTCATAATTTCAATTAACAACTGAATAATATTCATCATTGATTGAGATTATTCACGAAACTTCAAATTTTCATCATTGAGTAAGCTTTGCATAGGCATAATAATGTTTTGTTCTTGGGTCAAGTGGAGTAATACTAATATATCTTTTTGCCATTGTTTTTTCTGTAAAAAATCAATTTAATCAATAAGCTTCTTTCTCATCATGCGCATAAGATCAATCAGATTTATAATACTTTATATTTCAATCTGGTTCAGGCATAGATTTAAGTTCTTGGTAATATGTTCTTAGAGTATTGTCAGTTGTGATAAGATCAGTTTTTACTTTTGTATTATATGTTTTTTCTCTATATCAATTTCAAAAATATATTCAAATAAGTGAAATTATAACAAGTATAAGCATAACAACCAGTAATTCTACCAAAGTAAAAGCAAATTTATTGGATATTTTTTTCATTTTTATAATTTTATAAAGTATAGAGCCATTATATACTAAAGATTTTTTTTAGTCAAAAAATGAATATAATTTAAATCAAAATAATTTTTTTATTTATTTTATCAAAAAAAGATTTACTTTACAATTATCTTAAAGTTAATAAAATAAGTTTATGAAAAAATGAACAATAATAAAAAATATAAAAGTTGAAAAACTTATATTTTGATGAAAAGGATTTGCTCGTTATGAAGATTGAAGAGTTATTTTTATAACATGATGAGTAATTCCTTGAAGTATCGTAGATTTAAGAGTTTTGAAATCAAAAAAAGATTTTTTAGAAACTCAAGTTTTTGAACTTGTAAAAAAATCTCATTTAGAAAAAAAACATCCAAACAATCCTTACGGTATAAATTGATGATGTAAACGGGTAAATATTCCTTATGAAGAACAATTAAAAATCAAAGAAAATCAAGTAAAAGAATCTTTTTTTCATATAGAAAATTTTCTTTGAAAAAAACTTGATATTTCCCCAATTATTCCTTCGCCTTTAATTGATTGATACAGAAACAAAGTAGAATTTAGTTTTGGAAAATATATAAGTGAAAAAGAACAAAGACAAGAGCATTTTAATCTTTGATTTCACAAACAATGACAATTTAGTAAAATTGAAGATATAAATTGATTTATACTTATAAAAGAAGAAATAAATGAAATTTTTAAAGAAATTAAAAAATTTGCAAAATCCTCTTCCCTACCAGCTTATGACCAAAAAACTCACAAAGGATTTTATAGACATTTAGTTGTAAGAAATTCACATTTTACAAATGAAATAATGCTAATTTTAAGCTATAATCCAAAGTTTTTAGAAAACCTTAATACTAATACAAAAGATTGAAATAATTTTATGTGTGAGAAAAAAAATTCTCTTTTAATAAAGAAAAATAGAGAAATTTTATTTGATATAAAAGATTTTTTTATAAAATTAGCAAAAAAATACTCAAATATAAAATCAATTTTTTTATCAAGTAATGATTCTCTTGCTGATATAAGTATTTGAGAACTTGAATTAATATATGGAAAAGCATATATTGTAGAAGAAATTTTATGACTTAAGTTTAATATTTCTCCAAAAAGTTTTTTTCAAACAAATTCTTATTGAGCTGAAAAACTTTATAGTTTAGTTAAAAGTCTAATAACTGACAACTCTAAGCTCTCAACTATTTTGGACTTATATGCTTGAACTTGAACAATCTGAATGATTTTATCTTCACTTGCAAAAAAAGTTTATAGTGTAGAACTTGTAAAACAAGCGAGCAAAGACTGAGAAGAAAACGCAAAACAAAACAAAATTAAAAATATAGAATTTATTAATGCTAAAGTCGAAGATTTTTTAAAAATATTTTTAGAAGAAAAAAACAAAGCTGATTTACTTATAATTGATCCTCCTCGTGCTTGAATGCATCCTTCTGCTTTACCAAATATATTGAAATTTGAAGCTAAAACTATAATTTATGTAAGTTGTAATCCTTCAACTCTTGCAAGAGATTTAGAATTTATACTTAAAAATAGTAATTATAAAATAAAAAATATTATTCCTGTAGATATGTTTCCTCATACTCATCACATAGAAACAATAGTAAAATTAGAACTAAAATAAAATTATGCACTACTACAATACTCTAAAAAAATTATTAAAAAAATACAAAAATTATATATGAAATTATAAATTTTATACGATATTTTTTGTTGCTTTAATTATGATTTTGATTTCATCAAGCGAACCGTTTTTTACATCAAAAGCTGTTTCTTTTGTTGAAAAATTCATACAAACAAATGAAGTAAACACAGATAGCTTAATATTATTTTTTTCATTGTGGATAGCTTATATAATAATAAATTCTTTTGTAAAATATTTTTATAGTTATTATTTAATTGAAAAAAATACTATAGATTTTTATATAAATGAATCTAAAAACATAAAAGAAAAAGTTATATATATGTCAGAAAAATCTTATGTAAATAAAAAATCATGAAAAATATATAAAATAATTGATAGATGACTTGAATGAGTTTTTTCAAGTGTTGTTTTATTATTTTTGGAAATTTTACCATCTATAATAAGTATAATTTTTGTAACAATTGTTCTTTTTTCTGTAAATATAAAAATGGCTATAGCTACTTTATCTGTAACTCCAATTCTAGTTTATGTATGATATTTTTTTACATCAAAAACAAAAGATTTACAAACAGAAGTCAATAAAAAATGGGATCTTTTTTATACAAAAATCTGAGATTATCTTACAAATTTAACTCAAGTAAAAACTCTTACATTTGAAAATAATGCTTCAAATGAACTTAATAAAATTCAAATAGAATCAAAAAAACTGCAATTACCTCTTTCAAAAAGATGGATAATTTCATGAATTTATGTAACTTTTTTGATAAATTTAACAAGATTTTTAGTTTTATGAACTTGAATTTTACTTATAAAATCGTGAGAAATTACATTTGCTATTTTGTTTTTATATTTTGCTTATATAAATTTTATTTTTTATCCACTTTCTTTTATATTTAATAATCTTAGAAATTTGCAAAAACATCTTGAAGGAATAAAAAATATGAATGATGAATTTGAAAAAATAGAACAAGATTTAGATTATGAGTTTTCAAAAGATATAAATAAAATCAAATGAAAAATAGAGTTTAAAAATGTTTTTTTCTCTTACTCAGAAGAAAAAGAAATATTAAAAAATATCAATTTTACTATAAATCCTTGAGAAAAAATAGCTTTGGTTTGAGATACTTGATGATGAAAAACTACAATTACAAACTTGATCTTAAGACTTTATGAAATAGAAAAATGAGAAATATCGATTGATGATATAAGCATAAAAAATTTTACAAAAAAATCGCTTAGAAAACATATTTGAATTGTTATGCAAGACAATACTTTGTTTAATACAAGCATAGAAAATAATCTAAGATTTGCAAAGAATAATGCTACAAAAAAAGAAATAGAAGATGCTTTAAAAAAAGCAAGAGCAGAATTTGTTTTTGAGACAAAAGATTCTATAAAATCTGAAATTTGAGAAAGATGATTAAAACTTAGTTGATGAGAAAAACAAAGGATTAGTATAGCAAGAACTTTTCTAAAAGATCCAGAAATTTTGATTTTGGATGAAGCAACTTCAGCTCTAGACAACAAAACTGAAAAAGAAATTCAAAAATCTCTAAATGATTTAATGAAATGAAAAACGACAATTATAATAGCTCATAGACTTTCTACAATCAAAAAAGTTGATAGAATTTATGTAATTGAAAACTGAAAAATTGTTGAATCTGGAAATTATGAAGAATTAATCAATGCAAATGGAAAATTTTATAATTTGTCAAATCCTGATAATTTAATAATGAATTTTAATTAGTGATAATTTAATTTTTGATTTTTATATTTTTAAGTCATTATTTTTGCTTTTTTTCTCATATTTATGATAGAATAATATTAGTACTTGATATTATATATTATTTAAAATAATTATGGAAATAAAAGAAATTTTTGAAGCAATTGTAGAAATTTGCATAAAAAATAATTATTCTGATATTCATCTAAATTCGCTTCACAAAGCTTATATAAGAAATCATTATTGACATTTGGAAAATATCGAAAAATTAAATATTGCTTGAAATTCAATCGACTCTCCTATTTTTACAAAAGAAAATATTGCTGAAATAATTAAAATCATAGCATCGCCTATTTTATTTTTAAAATTTCAAGAAAATTTTGAGCTAGATTTATCATATAAATACAAAAATTGAGATAGATTTAGGGTTAATTGTTATATCGATATCAATTGATATTCTATAGCAATAAGAAAAATCCCCATTAAAATACCTAATATAGATGATTTATGATTATGAGATACTATAAAAGATATGTGTAAAAAACCAAAGTGATTGATACTTATGACTTGACCAACTTGATCATGAAAATCAACAAATTTAGCAGCAATGATTGATTATATCAACGAAAATTTTCAAAAACATATTCTTACAATAGAAGATCCTATAGAATTTGCTTTTAAATCAAAAAAATCACTTATTAATCAAAGAGAAATATGAAACTCAACTAAATCTTTTGCTGATGCTATAAGATCATCTCTTAGAGAAGATCCAAATGTAATTATGGTATGAGAAATGAGAGATCCAGAAACTATAAAAGCAGCAATTACATTAGCAGAAACTTGACATATAGTTTTCTCTACTTTGCATACAAATGATACTGTTCAGTCTGTTGATAGAATTATAGATGTTTTTCCTTCTTGACAGCAAGATCAAATAAGAATGCAGCTAGCTATGAGTTTGGTTTGAATAATGAGCCAAAGATTATTACCAAGAATTGATAAAGAATGAAGAATTGCAGCAAGAGAAGTACTTGTTAATAACGATGCTGTAAGAAATTTGATAATATCATGAAAAACTCATCAATTATACAATGTTCTTGAAGTTTCACAAAAAGACTGAATGGTTTTAATGGATAAATATTTGCAAATTCTTTACAAAAAATGAGCAATAAGCAAAGATGTATTGAAAAGTTACGCCAGAGATAAAGACTCTATTGATTTAATTAAATAATTATTTTTATGTTAGATATAGCTTTTTTTAAAAATTCAGAATTCTTTAAAAATAAAAAATTAAAAAAAGATAATTTTGTATTTAAAGAATGAGAAATAGACAATAATTTTTATATAATCTTGTCTTGAAAAATATCTATTGAAAAATACACTACAAAAGAAAAAAAAGATGTCAAAGAATTGGATATATTGTATTCTTGAGATTTTTTTTGAGAGTCAAGTTTAAGTTCTAGTGAAAAAAAAGAACTTAGTGTAAAAGCCTTGGAAGACACTGAATTAATTTATATAAATTCTAGTGATTGATTTGAAAAACTTTTAGAAAAAAATCCTAAAAAATGATTTGAATTATTAAAACACATAATTGAAATAACAAATAAAAGATTATTAAAAGAAAATAAACAAATCACAGCAAATTATGAAATAGTAAAATCAATTGTTGAAATCAAAAATATAAACGAAAAAAATATATTTTTAATAATTGAAAAAATAAAATTAATTACTGGTTTTGATTACATATTGTATTTTGAATCCAATCCTGTAATTGACAATTTTATAGTTTTGAAATATGATTCAAGAGAAGCCTGAAAACTTCAAGATAAGATTTTAGATATAAAAAAATTGGAAAAATTAAAAGATGTAAAAGAATTAAAACTAGTAAACAATAATTTCATCCAAAAACTTAGTATATGAGAATTAAATCTATGATATATGATTTTTTGAAAAAAAGATGAGTTTAATTATGAAGACAAAAAATTAGTAGTTTCAGTTTCAAATAGCTTAACTTGACTTTTAAAACAAAAAGAATTTTTGAAAGAAGAATTAAACAAAAATTATATGAAAAATATATAAAACGATGAAATAATTAAAAACCTTATTTTCTTATTCTTGTCCCTAAATTATGTACAAATTACATAAAATAAAAATCACAAACTACAAAAGTATAAAATACGCTGAGATATTTTTTTCAAATAACAAAACTGTTTTTGTATGAAAAAATAATTCTTGAAAATCAAATATTTTAAAAGCGGTAAATTTACTTTTTTCATGATATCATAAAAATATTGATAAAAATAGTTTTAATGATTTAAGTAAAGAAATAATTATAGAAGCAACTATACAAAAGGATTTAAAAGAATATTTAAATCTAAAGATTACAGCGTATATAAAAAATAAAGAACTTATTATAAACTATGAAAAAAATTATAATGATGAAGAAAGAAAAAAAATTCAAGATTTTTTTGATAATGTTGATTTTATATATATCCCATCAAATAGAAGTTTTTGAAACAAAAATTCAGCTTGGTATAAAAAAATGATTGATTTAATATTGAAAAATAAAGCTGAAAGTATCGAAAATAAAGTTGTAATAGATAATTTGAAAAAAATTGTATTATCAGTAAAAGAAATAATCAGAGATAGAGATAATATAGTTTTTAATGAAGAATCTAATTCTCCTATTAAACTTGATAAAAACTCAAATGAACTTCTTGCAAGACTAAACGAAGAAATATATTATGAAGATTTTAACAATATTAAGGATTTTGATGATATAAGTTTATCTACTAAAAATTCACTATTTATCACACTTTTTGATTTATATTATAAATCTCTAACAAATACAAAAAATGAAAGATTTAAAATATTTGTAATTGATCATGTTGAAAATTTTCTACATCCTCATTCTATAAGATTGATTGATAAAGTTTTACAAGATATATCAGAAAAAGAAAATACTCAAATAATATATTCTACACATGCTAACGAGCTTGTTTCAAACTTCAAAAAAGATAAATATGAAATTGATGCTTTAAGGTTTGTTTATAAGCTAAATTGATATTCAAATATCAAACAAATAAAAAATAAATACTGAAATTATGAAAGAATTATGTTAAATTTGATGTTTAAATCAAGTGATGTATTTTTTTCAGATGCTGTAATTTTGGTTGAATGAGAAACTGAAAAAATTGCAATTCCAAATATACTTGAGTATTGGCCTTGGAGTGAAGAAGATTTAAAAGATTGTAAACTTGATTTGTGTAAAAATATAATTGGAAAAAATAAAATAAATGATTTTTTTAATATTTATTTAAAAAATATTGCAGTAATTGATGTTTGATGAAAATGAGCTTTATCTGACTGGTATGAGTTTTGTTCAGAATTACTTTGAAGAAAAAATGTATTTGCAATAATTGATAAAGACAATAATTTTTTTGAAGATAAGAGAAATATAGAAAGATCAATAAAAAAAGTACATGGTAGATTTGTAAGAGAATATGAATATGAAAAATATAATTGGATAGTTCTTGATTGAGAATTTGAAAATTATTATAAAGCTGAAAAAGTAAAAGAATACCTTTCTTCAGTACTAAAAGAAAAATACAAAAATGATAATTATATACAAAAAGATATCAATCAACTAATTGATAAAATAGAAAACTTAAAAATCCGTAAAAAAATATCTGTAAGTTATGAAAGATTGTTTAAAAAATATCTAAGATGATTTTGAAAACCTACAATCGCTTTCAATCTATCAATTCGGCTTTGTCAAAATGATTGATATAAAAGATGAATTATGGATATACTAAAAAAGATTATTTATAAAATTGAAGAAAATAAGATTATTGACGGGAATTAATTTAAAATTCAATAGAGTTTTAAAAACTATAAATCTTTTATACAACGGACAGAGAAACCATATACATAAGACCAAGTATTTCTATAAATTTCAGAATTACCTGAACTAAATTGTCTAGCATATGAATTAGACCGTAAAAAAGCATTAATACCACGGCTATAAAAATTAGATGTAGTATTATGACGACTACCAGCTAAAGGTATTTTAAGTAAATTAGCTATATTATTTGAAACTCATTTTAATCCATGTCATTTCCATCATAATCAATCACATTGCCCTCATTTTGCAGTTCTACAATTATTTCATGAAATTATTTCATTTTCTAAAAATATAAAATCATTATCGCTTGGTAGTTTCCATCAACTTGAACAAGCACTAGGTGCATTTAATCATGTATATAGTTTTCACCATATTGTATCAAATTCTTTATCTCAATTTAGATTAGATCATGAAAACCAAGAATTTGCTATTGCATTACTCTGCATCTTTGAATCTCATATCTTAATCTTACATTTTGAAACATCATTTACTCAATCATAATTTGGATAACAAGTTCATATAGTTCAGTTTGTTCAATCATCTTTCTTTCACCATTCTACTCAATCTCAAAGTGTTGAATTACATCATGCCCATACTTGAAGTAAAGTTCAAGTGTATGAATATACTTCTACATCATTTAGTGGACAATTAGAGTCTGGCCAGGTTTTATTCTTCTTTTTGAAGATATATCCAGTTTCTTCATTTACATAAACTCCATTTTTGTTTAATGGTCATAGTTTTATTTCTTCTCATTCTCAAAATTTTGAAATTAATTCATATGCATCTTTTGTAATTACTAGATTATAATCGTATAATTCTCATGAATCTGGATCTTTTGGTAATTTATCTAGTTTTTTTACTTGTGTATAGTTTGTTTCTCCAAATTTTCATTCTAGCATTCATCTTATCTTTGGTGTCTGATTTAGATTATCTGGATCTGGATAATTTCATACTTCTAGTGCATATAATTCTAGTGATTTTTCTATATTTTTTAAGTCACTTGTTCTTACTGAATTTCTTGCATCTCTTGTATATCATTGCAAGCTTATAAATGCTATTGTTCACAGAATTGCTAGGATTGTTATTACTACTATTAATTCTACTAGGGTGAAAGCTTGGTTTTTAAGTGATTTTTTTGATTTATTTTGATGAAGGTTGGCTATACAGTATATATATATATATATTACTTTTTCTGAAAAAATTAAGTTTTTTCATAATTTTTTTTATTATTTTTTATTGTAATTTTATTATAATTGAATTTTTATTTTTTCAAAAAATTTCTATTTTTCTTTTTTACTTTTATTGTTTTTGTTGTTTTGTTTATTTAAAAAAAAAAATTATTTTTTTATCTTCCCTACACTCCAAACTCAATGTAAATTGCATCTAATTCTTATCTCAAATTCATCTAAATCATAATCTATGAAATTTACTTCTGTTTTTCATCATTTTTTTATAAATTTTTCTTCCACTAAATCTCCATATTCATCATACAAACTTATACTTGTTATACAATGATCTTCTTCCTTTGGATGATTTATTTTGACAATAATCTCTCAATAATTTTCTTTTATAATTGGAAAATGGATTTTTTCTAAATTTGAGAGATTTTTTATATTTTCTATATAATTTACTTCTTCTTTTATCTCATGAAAACTATCAATAGTTTCTGAACAACAAGGACAAATAAAATAATCTTTCATTTCATAAAAACCCTCTCAAGCTTCATATCAAGCTTCACTGTCTCAAGTTCATTCATCATATATATAAGAACAATTTGTGCAAAGATATCTCATTTTATTAGTTATTAATTAATAACTTTTAGTTTATGAAAAAATCTAAATTTGCAAGAAAAAATTATTTTTATTAGCCAAGTATTAAAATCAATATTTTCATCTGCAAAGATTTATATGCTTAAACATTTTTATTTTTTAAAAAACACTTACACAAATTTCTATTTTTATAAATTTTATATATAATCTAAAAAATTAAATAATATTTTATGAAACTAAAATACTCAAAAAAAGAATTAGAAAATTTCAAAAAATTCATGAAAATGAAAGATTTGCACTGAGAAATAGAAAAAAAACTTATACTAAAATCTACAAGATATTTAAAATATATAAAATGGATTCCTTGACTGAGAATGGTAGCTATTTGAAACAGTGTTGCTATGAATAGTGCAAATTCTAACTCTGATATAGATTTATTTATAGTTACAAGTCCAAATAGACTTTGGACTGTGAGAATTTTTATAACACTAATTTTTCAAATTCTTTGAGTTAGAAAAACAAAAAATAAACATGCTGAAAGGTTTTGTTTAAGTTTTTTTGCAAGTACAAATGCTCTAAATTTTGAAAAAATTGCAATAGAAAATGATATATATCTTTACTTTTGGATTTTGTATTTAAGACCAATTTTGAATTACAATAATACATATGAAAAATTTTTAAAAGAAAATGAAAAATGGTGTGATTTTTCTAATTATGATGAAATATTGAAAACTAGTTCTAGCTTAATTTATTTTGAAGAAAAAAGAAAAAATAGCAATAATATTTTTCTTGGTTTCCTTGAAAAAATATTAAAAATGCTTTTTTATCCAAGAACAAAAAAAGCTTATGAAAAAAATTGAATGCTTTTTTGAGAAATTATAAATGATGATATGTTAAAATTTCATAAAAAGGATAAAAGAAAAGAAATAAGAAATAAAATATATAAAATTAATCCTTAAATAACTTCAAAGTTTTATATTCAAAAAGTTTTATATCTAAATCTATATTTTTTCATTCTCAATAAGATTTTATAATTCTAAGAAAATCAACTAATTCATTTGCTTTTCAAGATTCATAATCAAAACTCAAATTCGCTTTTGTATTTTTATTTTCTAAAAGTTCTAAATTTAAACTTTTTAAGTTTATTCAATTTGTTATATTTGAATTTATAAAATTAAGTAAATCCGTTTCTATATCAAGTCTAGTTTTTTCTGCATCGTCTAGATCTTTTTCAAACTTTTTTTTATATAAGCTCACTGGAACAAAACTGAAATTTATATTTTCTCTAAATTTTTGTTTTATTTTTTCTTGTAATTTATCAAATACTTTTATATCATAATTATCACCTTTAACTCAAAAAATACTTTTTACATAATATTTTTCTTCTTTTTTATCAATTTCTAAACTTATCAAATCAAAATTTTTATAATTTGTTTCAAATTCATCTGAAATAGCTTGATAAATTAGTGCATCCTTGCTAATAATACTTTTTTCCTCAGAACTAATATTTGCAATTCTTATAAGTTCAATATTTAAATTCACATTTTTTCAAAGTTTTTTTGATAATTCAAAATCTAATTTTTTCTTAAAAGTATCGTAAAAATCAATACCTTCTGGTAATTTTATAATTGAATTTAAAATAATATTTGTTTTATCTACTTGTTTTACATCTATATTTTCTACAGAAATATTTTTATTTTCATTTTTTAAAATACTCTCAAGATAATTTTTAGTTTGAGATTTTATATTTTCTTTTTCTTTTATTACAAAAAGAGATTCAAGCAAAGGAATCGAAATAATAAGCACAAAAATAAATATAAAAATAAATGATTCAACTGATGTTTTTTGTTTTTCTCAAGAATGTGGGGTAAAACCAAAAACCCAAAAAAGAATTATTCAAACAAGAATTATAGCTATTAAGTTTGTTAAAAAAAGCATAAACGAGCTATAAGCCAAAGAAAAATTTCATAAATAAAACTCAATTCATGTAACTTCTAAAGGAGGAAGTAAACTAGCCGCCATCGCAACTCAAGCAATACTTTCTCATCAAAACCTTTTAAATCATAAAGCTAGTATTGCCAAAACTGCTGAAAATATTGCAATAAACAAATCTAGTATATTTGGTGAAGTTCTTGCTAAAATTTCTGTTGTTTCAAATCTAATTCAAACAAAAAAAGCTGAAATTATTCAAAGCAATATTGCAAAAAATACACTAAAAAATAATTTCTTAATAGAAGTATACAAAACAGATTTTTGTCAATTTGAAACTGAAAATGAAATAGCATTTATAGGATCAAGCAAAGGAGAAATAAGCATTGCTCAAATAACAACAGCAACTGAGTTTTGTATAAGTCATAAAGCAGCTATTACACTTGATAAAAATAATTGAACCCAATATAGTTTTTTTGCATCCAATTTACTTTTTACTTTCATAGCAACATCTTCTTTTGATTCTGGAGACAAATTTACAAACTCTATTTTATCAAAAAAAGCATTTAATTTATCTGTAAAATTTTCTGATTTTTTATTAATTTTTTCTTCTAAACCTAGATTATTCATATTTTTTAATTAAGTTCTATATCTATATGACGAATTTCTGGAAATCTTTTTTTTATTTTATTTTCTAGTTTATCTATACTTTTTCATATAACTCTTGGTGCCCTATCTGCAAATCCTACACAAAACCTAACAAACTCTTCATAATCATTATTTATGTAAGTAAAATTTTCTTGTAAAAATCAATTTTTGTTAATATGTTTTATCAAATCAGTTCAATTATATTCAATTTCACATTTTATAATATAAGTATTTATATCAATTACTTGTGATTTAAAATCAAGTAGCTTAAGAACAATAGGTTCTGCTTTTATAAGTTTGATAAGCTCTTTTTTTAAGTTTTCATCAATAGTTTTTCAAATAAGATATTCTTTATTTTTAATAATAAGCAAAATTGCTACAAATCAAAGTAAAACTCAAATTATTATAGATCAAATACTATCAAAATAAGAATAACCAGTAATTTTTGATAAAAAAATTGCTAAAAATGCAATAATCAAACTAAAAATTGCAACTGAATCTTCCAAAATCACTGCTAAGCTTGCATTATCAGATTCTTTTATAGATTTTAAAAATCATTTTTCTTTTTTATAAATTGAATTTATAGCAAAAAATAAAGTCGAAATTTCTATTAAAAAAGAAACTAGTAAAATAAAATATGTTAGAGAATAATTTTCTATCAAATGAGGAGTAAAAAGACCTTCAATTCAACGATAAATTGTCACTCAAGCTCATATAAAAAATATTCAACAAGCTGATAAAATAGCCCAAAAAAATCTTTCTTTTCAATATCAATAAGCAAATTCATTGTCTGCTCTTTTTTTTGATTTTTTTAAACCAACATAAAGTAATAATTGATTAATCGTATCAGCAATAGAATGAACTCATTCTGAAAAAATTGACATTGATCAAGTAAATGCAAATACAATAAATTTAAATAAACTTAATGTTAAATTTCATAAAAATGCAAAACTAACAGCAAGTTTTCATGACTGATTATTTAAAGTCATAAAATAAAAATTTGTTTTAAAAAATATTTTAATACAATACTAATATTTATTATATATTTCTTTTTGTTTAAATGCAAACTATGTGAGTTATTATTTGAAGATTTAGCCCTCTTCACATATGACATATTTCTTTAATCAACAATAGTCTAAAATTAAACAAAAAAACTATTGTGATCGTTTGATCTGCAAATAAAATAGATAAAAAAAACCCTTATGAGATTTCAAAGAGAAAAAAAATACTTGAAGCTGAATTTTGAAAAAAAATTTTACTTTATTCTTTGAATGATTATGAAAGTGACTTAGAATGGTTAAATAAACTTGAAAATATTTTGGATAAAGATTGTGAAATAAATGATAAAATATTTTTTTTCTGATGAGATTTAGAAAATGATTATGCAATACAAGTTATTAAAAAATTATCAAATTTCTTAAAATATAAAAACATAGAGTTTTATGAAAAAAATAGGCTTGAAATACCAATAAGTTGAACAGATATAAGAAAAATGATTCAAGAAAAAAATTATAGTGAAACAAAAAAGTGGCTTTCCAAGAAAACCACTAAATACATTTTATAAAAATTTTATCTTTTCAAATTATATAACTTAAGTTGTGCAATTGATTTCATAAGTTGGTCTTCTGCTTCTATAAATTTTTCCATATCAATCCTATCTTTTGAGTCTTTATATTTTTCCATCAAAGCAAGAGCATCAGCTTTTGCTAATTCTATTGTATCTTTATCAAATTTTTCCTGGTCTTCGACATCTATAAGCATATCCGTCAAGATTTTGACTGAAGAATTATCAACTTCAACAAATCAAGCTCAAATAGCAAAATCATTTCTATACTCAACTCCATTTTCATCTTTGTACAATAAAAACATTGTACTTGGTTTGAATGCACTTAAAAGAGGTTCATGATTATCTAATATAGTTATTTCTCACATCATAGTCATCATAGTAACTGAAATTATATTATCTCAGGAAAAATTTTCTCAATTAAACGAATGTATACTTACTTTCATAAATTAAACGATTAAGCGATTAAATGATAAAGTGATTAAACAAAAAATCATTTTATTTATTTTTTATTTTATCAAAATTATACTTTACCTTCTTCTTGGTCTTTTTTGTACGCTTCAATTACATCTTCTGTTGTATTTTTATACATAAAATATTTTTCAGGTATGTGATCTAGTTCTCAAGCAAGAATTTTTGAAAATCAAGTTATTGTTTCACTTAATTTAGCATAAACTCAAGAAGTTCAAGTAAATTGTTCTGCAACAAAAAATGGTTGAGATAAAAATTTTTGTATTCTTCTTGCTCTTGCAACAGTTATTTTATCTGTTTCTGATAATTCATCCATACCAAGAATTGCTATTATATCTTGTAATTCTTTATATTTTTGTAAAACTCTTTGTACTTCTCTTGCAACTTCATAGTGATTATCTCAAACAATATTTGGATCCAAAACTGTAGAATTAGAATCAAGAGGATCTACTGCAGGGTAAATTCATAATTCTGAAATCGCTCTACTTAAAACTATAGTTGAGTCAAGATGAGCAAAAGTTGTAGCAGGTGCTGGATCTGTCAAATCGTCAGCTGGTACATAAACTGCTTGTACAGAAGTAATTGATCAGTCTTTAGTTGAAGTAATTCTTTCTTGTAAAGCACCCATATCAGTAGCTAAAGTTGGTTGATATCATACTGCTGATGGGATTCTTCATAGAAGAGCTGAAATTTCTGATCCAGCTTGTGTAAATCTAAATATATTATCAATAAACAAAAGTACATCTCTTTTTTCTCTATCCCTAAAATGTTCTGCCATAGTTAGACCTGTCAAAGCAACTCTCGCTCTTGGTCCTGGAGCCTCATTCATCTGACCAAAAACCATTGCTGTTTTTTCAATAACTCATGATTCTTTCATTTCATTGTATAAATCATTTCACTCTCTTGTTCTTTCTCATACTCAAGCTACAACAGAATATCATCAATGCTCTGATGCTATATTGTGAATCAATTCTTGCATTATAACTGTTTTACCAACTCAGGCTCAACCAAAAAGTCAAACTTTTCATCATTTTAGCATTGGTGCAATTAAATCAATAACTTTAATTCAAGTCTCAAAAACTTCAGCTTTTGTAGAAAGAGTTTTAAACTCAGGAGCTCATCTATGAATTGGATCTTTATATTCAGATTTTGGTGCTTCTTTATCATCAATTGGATCTCATAAAACATTAAACATTCTTCATAAAACTTTTTCTCAAGTTGGAACTGTAATTGGTGACTCAGTTGCTATAACTTCCATTCATCTTCTAAGTCAATCTACAGGATTCATAGCAATTGTTCTTACAGTATTATCTCATAATTGTTGTTGAGTTTCAAGTACTACTTTTGTTGTGTGTCAATTTACTTCCAATGATTCATAAATAGCAGGAACATATCAATTAGAAAATTCAACGTCAATCACAACACCTACTATTTTTATAATTTTTCAAGTATGCATAAATTACAAAATTAAAAATTAAAGTTTTTATTATAAATTTATTTATTATTCATCGCTACATTACTTAATCTATCTGCTTCTTTATTTTTTTCTCTTTTAATCCAATTAAAATTTACTTTTATGTCATTATTTTTTATCAAGTCATCAATTTTTATTTTAATTTTTTTTAACTTATCTTCTTTTATTTTCCAATTTCAATTTAATTGATTAACAACCAAACTTGAATCAGAAAACAAATCTATTTCTTTCGATTTCAATTCTGTCGCTCTAAGCAAAGCTAGATAAACTGCTGTATATTCGGCTTCATTATTAGTTTTTATTCATAAGTTTTTGTATCTTTTCTCTACTTCATTTCCAAATTCATCCAAAATATAAACTCACGCTCAAGCAATTCAAGGATTTCATCTAGCTCATCAGTCAGTAAATATTTTCAATTTCATAATTTAGTTTTAAATCGCTTATTTTTTTATTTCTTTATCAAGATAAATTTTAAGTTCTTTATCTTCGGATTTATCATCTATATCATCTATTTTAAATATATTTATATCTTCAACTTTATCATCATCTGGAACTTCATAGTTAATATTGTCTAGTTTAAAATTATTAAATGATATATAAAAATGCTTTCTAAAAATCAGTGTAACTACAAAAACTATAACTGCTAATAGAATTTGAATTTTTATAAAAATAGGATCTTGTTCAGGTGGAATACTTTTTCAAGATAATTTTAAAAAAATCGGATATAAAAAAGAAAAAACTATAGATACAAACAAAGTATATCAAATATATGCAAAGAAATTTATTATTATTTTAAAAAAATACGGTAAATTTTTCATAATTAAATTTAATCTTTTAAACTTTCAACTCAACCAGTTATTTCTGTTACTTCATTTGTAATTGCCGCTTGTCTCTCTTGATTATATTTCAAAGTTAGAGAATCAGCAATCTTATTTGCATTGTCTTTTGCACTTTTCATAGCAACCATACGAGCACTATGTTCTGATGCTTTTGCTTCCAATAATAAATCATAAAACATCATATCCAAAATTATAGGAATTATATTTTCTGATAACTCTTCTTTGCTTGGTTCAATTTTATAATCTATTATCCTTTTCATTTCCTCATTTAATTCTTTTTCTATATCATAAAATTTTCCTACAATTAAAGAAAGATAATCTTTTATATCTTTGGAACTAATTGGTAAAAATTCTCTAGCAACCGCAACTTGTTTTATAGTATTTACATAATGTGTATAAAAAACTACAACTTTATTATATCTTTCTCTTAATTTAACAAATTCTTCTCTTAAAAATCTAGAAATTCTTTTTGTAAAAATTGGTTGAATATTATCTGTAAATTCAGAGGAAAAGTCTGCAATTAAATTGTGTCAAGTTCTTGTAACAAAATTTGCTCACTTTTTTCAAACTGTAATAAAATCTATTTTTTCATCAGTTTCATTTATATAGTTGCTTACTTTCTTCATAACTCCGACATTATATCATCCACACAGTCATTTATTTGAAGTTATAACTACTGCTAAAGTCTTTTTTCAATCTCAATCTCAAGCTGAAAAGTAAGGAGATGATCATAACGAGTCTTCTATTTTTATAAAAACTTTTAAAATTTCTAAAACAAAATCCTTTTTTGCAACAGCACTATCTTGAGCTTTTTTCATCTTTATTGTAGAAATAAGCTCCATTGCTTTAGTTATTTTTCATGTATTTTTTATAGATCAAATTTTTCTTCTTATTTCTTTAGCTCATGCCATAAAAAGTAGTAAATATTAAGTAATATAAATTTTTATTTATTTTCTATATTTCCATCATCTAAAATATCTTTATTTTCTTGGTTTTGCTTTTCTATTTTTTTATTTAAATCTTCAACTTGTTTTTTTAATCTTTCTTTTTCCTTGTCGTATGGAATACTTTTATAAACATATATAAGATTCACAAATGTGGTCAAAAAAAACATCGCTGTCATTATCATCAAATTTTTATCAAATTCCAAAAATAGATAATAAACAAGAAAAATTCATATAAAAAGAAAAGTGTAATTTACAATTAATATTAATATTCTCATAATTATTTATTAATTTCGACTATTTTTTCAATTATATTTTTCAATTTAGATTCAGTTTTTTCAGAAATAACTTTTTCTTCTTCTATAGAAGATAAAACTTCTTTTTCATCTTCCAAAGCAGCATATAAATCACTTTCAAATTTATGTATTTTTCCAACTTCAATTTCATCTAAATATCAGTTTATTCAAGCGTACAAAATTCAAACTTGTTTAGAAACTTTTACCGGAGAATAAACTCATTGTTTTAGTAATTCCATCATTCTTTTTCATCTTTCTAATTGTTTTTTTGTTGATTCATCTAGATCAGAAGCAAATTGCGAAAATGCTTCTAATTCTCTATATTGAGCTAAATCTAGTTTAAGACTTCAAGCAACTTTTTTCATTGCTTTTATTTGTGCTGATCATCAAACTCTTGATACAGATAATCATACATTTATAGCTGGTTTTTGTCATGAATTAAACAAATCCGTTTCCAAAAATATTTGTCAATCAGTAATTGAAATAACATTTGTAGGAATATAAGCAGAAACATCTCATGCTTGAGTTTCGATTATAGGTAAAGCTGTCAAACTTCAAGATCATAAAGATTCATTTAATTTTGCTGCTCTTTCTAATAATCTTGAGTGAAGATAAAAAACATCTCAAGGATATGCTTCTCTTCATGGCGGTCTTCTAAGTAAAAGTGACATTTCTCTATAAGCATTTGCTTGTTTTGACAAATCATCATAAATAATCAAAGCATGTTTTCAATTTAACATAAAATATTCTGCCATAGCACATCAAGTGTACGGAGCTAAATATTGCATAGAAGCTGAAGTAGAAGCTCAAGCTAAGACTACAATTGTATATTCCATAGCTCACCTTTTCTTTAATTCTTCAACAATTCTTGAAATTTTTCATTCTTTTTGTCAAATACCTACATAAACACAAATTACTCATTTTCATTTTTGGTTTAGTATAGTATCAATGGCAACTTGTGTTTTTCATGTTTGTCTATCTCATATAATCAATTCTCTTTGTCATCTTCAAATTGGAACCAAAGCATCAATTGCTTTAATTCAAGTTTCAAGAGGTTCATGAACAGATTTTCTTGTCATAACTCAAGAAGCTACTCTTTCAACTGGATAATATTCTTTTGATGTAATATCTCAAAGTCAATCAACTGGATTTCACAAAGAATCAACAACTCTTCAAATTAATCATTCTCATACTGGAACTTCCAAGATTTTTCATGTAGCTTTAACTTTTTCTCATTCAAGAATATTTTGAAAACCGCTCAAAACTACAATTCAAACAAAATGTTCTTCCAGATTCAAAGCAAATCATGTCGCTCATGATTCAAATTCAACAATTTCGTTGTATGCAACATTTCTCAATCAAGAAACTTTTGCAATAGAGTCTCAAAGATAAAAAACTTCTCATACATTTTCAATTTCTGGACTTACATCAACAGAATCGATTTTTGTTTCTATATCTTTTATTATATTATTTAAAATATCGTTTGACATAATTGATAATTTTTTAAATGTTAAATTGTAAAATATTTGGATTTATTTTTTTAATTTTTTCTCAATTTTTTCAAAACTTAAATCAACTAAATCATCATCCATAAAAACTTTCATTCATCATCACATAGAACTTTTTTCAACAAAAACAATTTCTTCTCTGCTTGGACTAACTCAAAAGAAATTTTTATACACTTCTTTTGATTTATTATAAACAAAATCTAAATCATTATTTGGAAAATATTCAACTAAATAATAACTTTTTCAATTAATAATTTTATTAAAAACTCTTTTTCATCTATTTCATAATTTTTTGGTTAAATCCTGATATAATCTAAGTTTTTTAAAAATTATTTTTGTTTCTTTTTTTTCTAAATTTGATATATCCATAATATTTTATAAAAACAATAATTTATTTTATAGAATCTAAGTTTTTTTCTATAAACTCTTTTGTTATGTTTTCTTGTTTAAATAGTTTCGAATTTAATTTCAATACAAGATTCACAACATTGTGTCTAATTGAACTCAGCATAAAAAGTCTTTCTTTTTCAATCTCAGATTGTGCAGATTCAATAAGGTCTTTTGCATCATTTTCAGCTCTAAAAATAATGTTTTCTCTTTTTTGCTTTCAAATAGCTTCAGATTCAGAAATTATTTCATTTCATTTTAATCTTGCATCACTAAGAATCTTTTCTTTTTTGTCTTCAGCTTCTTTTATGATTCAATCTATATTTTTATAATCTTTTTCCAATTTCTTTTGTTTTTTATACATTTCATCCAAATACTCAAGATATGGTTTAAAAATAAATTTATTTAAAACCCAAATAATAAGCAATAAGATAATAAATTGTATAACAAAAGTTTCAAGTGTAACAAACTTTAAATCCATATTTATCAAGTTATAAAATAATAAGTATTAAGTAATAAATAATAAACTAATACTTATCTACTATACATTTACAAAACCTATTATCAAAGCAATAACTAATGCATAAATAGCAACAGCTTCAGCAAAAGCAATTGACAATATAGCAAGTCATTGAATTTTTCAACTTGCTTCAGGATTTCTTCAAACAGCTTCTAAAGCAGCTTTACCAATTAAACCAATTCAGATTCAAGGTCAAATTGCTCATAATCAAATAGCTATAGCCATTGATAATTCTTTGTAAACTTGTATTACTTCCATTGATTGAGTAGCAGCATCCATATTTTAATATATTAAATTATAAAATAAGTCTTAGATTTCTAAGAACTAAGAGTTAAAAATAAAATTTTATTCTCAATATCTTAATCATCAGAAATAATTTTTATATTTTAAGTAAGTTAATGGTGTTCTTCAGATGCTTGGTTAAAATAAGATATAACTAATCAAGTAAAAACAATTGCTTGTATAAATGCAACAAAAATTTCAAAAAACCAAAATGGCAAAGACAATATTTTACCAACTTCAAATAATTTAGCTGACATCATTCATCATAAATATGTTATAACTCAAACTAAAACTATTCAAGCAAAAATATTTCAAAAAAGTCTTAAAGATAAAGATAACATACTAGAAGGAACTGACAAAAGATGTAACCATCAAACAAATACGTTTATAAATTTCATTCAAATATTTTCTCATGTAAAGTTACAAAGATATCATCTTAGAGTTCAAGAAAATCAATTTGTTTTAATTCAAATCCAAATAAACATAAAAATCGCTAATAAAGCTAAAGCCAAAGTAGTATTGAGATCAGAATTCATAGGTCTTATATATTTCAATATATCAGCAGATACTGAAATTCATAACCAATCAATTATAAGTCAAAATAAATTTCAAAAAAGAATTATGATAAAAATTCAAACTAATAAAGGGTAATACTTGCGGGCAAAATCTTTATTTCAAAATGAATCAATTAAATATTTATCAAAAAAACCTATAAAATTTATAAAAAATAATTTTAATCTTGATTTTTTTTCTGATTTTAATGCCCTATTAGCAAAAATTGAAACAAATAAGACTATAAAGAAAAATATCAAAGTTGTAACAACTGTATTTGAGATATATCAACTAACTTGTTCTCATTGTATTGCTGGAATATGTGGTCATGAATGTATTTCTGTATGTGTTCAATTAGTTTGATTTTCCATAATACTCTTAATTTTTTAAATAGAAAACAAAAAATGATTTTCAAAAAATCACATAAGAGTATATTGCAATTAAATAAAAAATCAAATTAAATTTATTATTTTAAGCAAAGAATTTTTACAAAGACAAATTTCTCACTTCTCTCGAGATGACAACAAAACTACAAAACTTTCAAGATGTGTTTCATTTGGGATTTTTAAAGGGATGATTTTGCCGTAAAACGAGTTTTTTTATTTAATAATTTCTTCTGCAAAAATTCACCTCCTTAAACATTTTTGTTACTTTTCATGTGAAAAGTAAATGTGATTTTTACTATTAATTATTTAAGCTTTGTTTTTAACTGCTCATTAATTAGCTTTTGATTTAAAGTTTTATCCAAAAACAATTTTTTATTTAATTCAATCGATAAATCTATAACATTGTTTTCAATTCATTTAAGCATTTCAAGCCTTTCATTTTCTATTTCTTTTTTTCAAGATTCCAAAATATTTTTTATATCTTTATTTGCCTTATCTATAAGTTTTTTTGCCTTTATATTTGCTAATTCTTCAATTTCTGTATATCGAGAATCTGCTTCTTTATGAGCTTCTGACAATATTTTTTCTTTTAAAATTTTTGCTTCTTTAATTTTTTCATCATAATAAAAATCAGCCTTATATATTTTTTCAAGATTGGCTTTCCTTTCTATTATCAAATCATCTAAATTATCTGATATAAATTTTTTAAATATAAAAAATAATATCAAAAAATTTATTATTTGTGCAACTAAAATTCAATAATCAATTTCAAACATTTTTTAAAATTAAAATATCTTTTATTTAAGTAAACTTAAAGAAACTAGTAAAGCAAAAATAGCAATAGATTCTAAAAGTGCTGCAAATAAAATCATAAACATCAAAACTTGGTTTTTATTTTCTGGATTACGATTAAGAGATTCTATTGATGTTGCCATGAGTTTTCATTCTCATAATCAAACAATAAAACCTACGATTCAAATTGATAATCAAGCTGTGATGGAAGTTATATAATCTAGAGTATCTATATTTTTCAACATAGTAAATGAAACCATTAATCAAAATATAACAATAGATTCAATCAAAGTAATTCAGACTGTTGTTTGGATTAAAAGAGCTTTTCAAATTTTTGGATTTTTTCATAGAGTATCCATAGCTGCTCTTGTAAGCTGAAGTTGTCAAATAGAAGCTCAAACTCAAGTTAAAACTATCGTCAAAAATATTCATATTGATACTAGATTTATTTCCATACTATTTTAATTAAATATTAAATTATAAACAATAAAATTTATTATCTTTAATCAAATATTTAATATTCTTCATTTAAACTTGTTTTTATAAAAATAGCTATAAGCATAGGAAAAATAAAAGCTTGTACCAAAGATATCAACATTTCTTGTAAGTAAATAAATAAAGGAAAAATTATTGGAAAGCTAAAACCTCAGATAAAACTTGTAAACTCTTTGCTACTAAGTGATAAACTTACAATAATTACGGTAATTAAAATACTTCAAGAAATCATATTTCAAAAAAGTCTAAATGCCAAAGATATTGCTTTTGCAAAAAGACCAATTATTTCTAAAAAGGAAATAAAAAAAGACAAAATTATGTCAAATATTTTTACAATTAAAGCTAAAGGATAGTATAATAATAGATTTATTTTTCATTTTTCGATAAATAAATATTTTTTTCAAGTAATTGGAAAATATTCCAAGAAAAAATTTAGCAAACCTTCTTTTTGAAATTGTATAAAAATCAATAATATTATGCTTGAAATAGATAAAGCTAAAGTAAAATTTAAATCTAGAGTTGGATTTTTTATAAAATGTTCCAAAATAAATTCTCAATCTTTATCTATTCAAAATATAGGTGCTGTAAATTCCAATAATATTCATATAAAATTTGCTATCAATATAACAAAAAAAAGTATAACCAAATAAGTTTTTATCCATTTTTTTTCTTCTTCTCAAACAATTCATTCAAAAAATAAAAATATTTTATCATATATAAGTTCAAAAAGAATTGTTATCTTTTTTCATTTGAAATATTTTAATAAAATCGCAATAACTAAAATTATAATTATTTCAAAAATCACTCATGTTAAAATATTTTGAGAATTTATCAATATATTTAAAAAATTTTCTTTCATAATCTTTATATATTTTTTGCAACTTTTCAAAGTTCAAAGAATGGTTGCATTACTCAAACAACTATTATACCAACCAAAAATCAAACTATAACTATTACAAATGGCTCTAACAATGTTGATAAATTTCATATAGTTCTTTTTAATTCTTTATCATAGTTTGATCAAATTTTTTTCAGAGATTCTGATAAAGTTCAAGTTTCTTCTCAAGTATTTACTACATATGCAAATTCTTCATTAAATAGTTTATTTAAATAAAGTCCATCTTCATATTCCAAATTTAATCACAAAGATTTAGATATAGGAAATCATAATTCAACTTCATTTTTTATTCTGATTACTTCTCTTTTATATATAAGATTAGGAACAACTTCACTTGCAATTTTTAATGATTCTAAAAGCAAAACTCAAGAATCTAAAAGTATGGTAAATGAGTTTATAAAATATATTACATTTGATTGCTTTGTAATATTTCAAAAAACTGGAACTTTTATTGCTATAGTTCAATACATAGTTCTTCAAAAATTAGTTTTTTTCAATACATTATGAATTACAAAAATCAAAATTATAATTAAAATTAATTTTGGCCAATCATTGATAAAAAAGTTTGAAATAGCAACTATTAATCTAGTTAATGCAGGTAAGGTTACATCTGCTTTTAAAAATGTTTCTGTAATTTTTGGAACTATTGAAATCATCATAAAAGTCACTACTCAAATTGTTAAAGTTAAAAGTACTAATGGATAAATCATAGCTCATTTTACTTTTGCTTTTAGTTCTATACTATCAAGTAAGTTTTTATCTAATTCAATCAAAATTTGTCACAATTGTCATGTTTTTTCTCATACTCAAATCAAAGCTGTAATAAGTGGATCAAAAGCATCAGGATATTGTCTCATCGTTTCAGCCATTGTAACTCAATGATCTATATTTACTCTCATTTCTGTAATTATATCTTTCAGTTTAACATTTGAAGTTTGTCTAACTCAAATTGATAAAGCTGTCTTTATATCTATTCAAGAATTTATAAAAATAGACATTTTATTTATAAATGACCAAACATCCTTTTTTGTTATTTTAGAAAAAAGTACTATATCTCTTCTCAATTTATATCACTTTTTATATCACTTTTTCATTCTTGACTTAATTTCTTGTTTTTTTGCTTGATCAAGAAGCTCAACAAATTTTGAACTATTGAAATTTCAGTATTTATTATAAAAATTATTTCTAAATATAGACATTTTTAAATATAAAAAATTAAATTGTTATATTTCAATCATTTACAATTATATCATTAACTTCACTTATAACAGTATTGTAATCTCATTTTTTTAGCATATCTTTCAATATCTTATACTTACTCATCATTTTTTGTTCTTTTAGATCAATTTTATATTGTTTTTCTTTACTTATTGCTTTTTTAAGATAATCATTTATTTTTTTATGAACATATCATTCTTTTATATATCTTATAGATTCTTGTTTTAATTTTAATATTTCTCATGTTATATAAAGATTTTCAAGATTTTTTAAAATTAAATTTAATTGTTTTTGTTTCCTAATTCTTATTAATTCTTTTTCAACTTCTTCTTTAGTTTTTCATTCTAATTCTCTCATATTTTGTCTTGTTAATCATTCTTTCATAGACAAATCTTTTAAATATAGGGATTTTTTGTTTACTAAATCTTTTCAAAAATTTCTCTTAACCATAAAAATAGTAGCATCATCATAAAAATTTACATTTCCTCATCTATAATCTTTGATAGATTCAACTATTTCTTTATATAAAAGATAAATATTTGTTGTTTTTGAAATTGATTTTTTTACTATTGATACAAAACCATCAACTCATAATAATTTATTATCTCTATTTCTTGATTCAACAATTCAATCACTATATATAATTATAATATCTCAATCTCATAAAGTTAATGCTCTTGATTTTATCTGATGTATATCATCTATAAGCCTAATTCAAGCAGCTAATCATCAAGAAATATATTTTTCTATTTCTCATGTATTTTTTCTATATACCAAAATAGGCTCATGTCACATTCAAACATATTTTACATAATTTAGGTTATCTTTTCTTATTTCAAAAAATAATCAAGTAATAAAATTTCAACTTCTAAGATCTTGTTTTAATCAATTATTTATTTCAAATGCTAATTTTTCCAAAAAACTTATTTTTGCCAAATTATAAAAAAGTCTTGTAACAAGTGTAACCATTAATCAAGCTTTTACTCAATGTCATGTTGCATCTCATAAAAAGAATTTATATGTTTGTTCATCTTCTGAAAATCAAAATGCGTCTCAAGAAATTTTATCTTTTCATAATATTTTTGCATATAAATCATAGCCCAATAATCTATCCTTAGATATTTCTTTAACTAATCATAAATGCATACTTTCTACCCTACTTTTTTTTGAAATTTCATCAACTTCTTTTTGAGTATCAATTAGCAAATTTACTTCATCTATTAATTTCCTTTCATATAATCTTTTTTTTACTTTTCTATATAAACTAAATTTATTTATCAATGATTTTATAAATCATTCTCCTTTTATCTTATTTTCTTCTTTTTTACCTTCAACATTAGATATAACATTTTCTATATTTTCTCAAATCAATACTTCAGCTTCTTTTTTTGCATTTTTAGCTAATTCTTTTTCTTTTTCTTCTAATTGTTGCTTAAATTTTTTTTGAAGTATTTTTTTCCATTTATTATAAAACTTCATAACAACTACACTTTCTTTATTTCATTCAAAAAATGTGTTTATAAGATCAAGAGCTTCAGAAAATTTTTTTAATCATATAAGAGATTCCATTTCTAGCTTTATTTGCTCAAATTTAGCCTTAAATTTATCAATTTCCATTTTTTCATTATATTCGATCTCTTCTTTATCTAATTTTGTTTTTAATCTTTTTACTTTATTTAATTTACCTTCATAATTATTTTTTAGTCTTTGTTTTTCTTTTGGAAGATCAATTTTTGAAATCAACTGATTAAAAGCATCTTTTTCTTTATTTAAAACTTCTTCAATAGCATCATTTGCTCTATCAAAATCTTTAATTTTTATAAAATAATTAATTCAGTTTATAGCTCAATTAAAATCTTTTATATTTTGTAATTCTATCTTCTTTTGTTCAGTATTTATATTAAATAACTTTTCAAAAAAATTCCTAGTATCTTTTTTTGCATTTTTAGCTAATTCTTTTTCTTTTTCTTCTAATTGTTGCTTAAATTTTTTTTGAAGTATTTTTTTCCATTTATTATAAAACTTCATAACAACTACACTTTCTTTATTTCATTCAAAAAATGTGTTTATAAGATCAAGAGCTTCAGAAAATTTTTTTAATCATATAAGAGATTCCATTTCTAGCTTTATTTGCTCAAATTTAGCCTTAAATTTATCAATTTCCATTTTTTCATTATATTCGATCTCTTCTTTATCTAATTTTGTTTTTAATCTTTTTACTTTATTTAATTTACCTTCATAATTATTTTTTAGTCTTTGTTTTTCTTTTGGAAGATCAATTTTTGAAATCAACTGATTAAAAGCATCTTTTTCTTTATTTAAAACTTCTTCAATAGCATCATTTGCTCTATCAAAATCTTTAATTTTTATAAAATAATTAATTCAGTTTATAGCTCAATTAAAATCTTTTATATTTTGTAATTCTATCTTCTTTTGTTCAGTATTTATATTAAATAACTTTTCAAAAAAATTCCTAGTATCTTTTTTTACTTCTTTATTTTCTGAACTTATTTGATTTTCTTGAGTTTTATTATCTTTTTTTTCTATATTATCAACTGAAGCTATATTATTAGATTTTTTAGCTTCTAAATTTTGTTTTTTAGGATTTTTTAAACTTATTTTAAACATTGTGTTTTATAATAATTATATTAATTGTAAAGATTCTTCTATAGTTGTAAGTCACATAGCAGACTTAATCAAAGAATCTTGAATTATAGTAATCATACCATTTTTTTTAGCTTCTTCCGTCATCTCAAAAGCTGTGGATTTTTTCAAAACCATTTCTTCTAACCAAGGTTCAACAATAAGAACTTCATGAACTCAAAGTCTTCACTTATATCAAGTTCAATTACATTTTTCACATCAAACTCCCTCATAAAACTTCAATCCATCAACTTCAGTCTTATCCATAATTGGATAAAGATATTCTCTAACTTTTTTTAAAATATGATCTTGTAGAACTTTTTCTTTTTTACAATACTGGCATACTTTTTTTATAAGTCTTTGACTGATTACCATTCTCATAGCTGATGCTAACAAAAAAGTTTCAACTCCCATATTTATAAGTCTTTGTACTGTTGCTGTTGCTGAGTTTGTATGTATTGTAGATAAAACTAGGTGTCATGTCAAAGCTGCTTCAACTGCTAAAGTAGCTGTTTCTTTATCTCTAATTTCTCATACCATTATTATATCAGGATCTTGTCTAACAAGAGATCTAAGTCAAGTAGCAAAGGTATAACCAATTTCCGGTTTAACCTGACTTTGATTTACGTATTCAATTTTGTACTCTATTGGATCTTCTAATGTTGAAATATTGTATTCTAGAGGGTTAAAGTTCTTTGTTATTCAAAATAATGTTGTAGATTTTCATGATCCAGTAGGTCAAGCAACCAATATAATTCAATAACTACTTTTTAAAGCCTCTCTTATTTTTTCTAAATTTACATCAATAAATCACAATCTTTCTATATTTGTCAAAGAAGGATCAGGTTTAAGAATTCTCATTACAATTTTTTCTCAAAATGCAGTTGGCAAAGTAGAAACTCTGACATCTATATTTTCTTTTGCTTTATCATCAAAATAAACAATTTTTCAATCTTGAGGTTTTTTATTTTCATCAATTTTTACTTTACTTAGAACTTTAAGCCTTGTAACTATTGGTGAAATATTATCTCTATCCAATTTATCCACAATAAAAAAATCTCAATCAATACGAAATCTGATAAGCAAAAATTCTTCCGTTGGTTCAATATGTATATCTGAGGCATTTTTTTCTATTGCAAGTTTAAACATATTAGCTACATATTCTACCGTATCTCAAGCATTTTTTTTGACTTGCATATTTTTAACTACCTCTCTGTTATCAAGCATATAAATCTATTTATATTTACTTTATATTAAAGTATATCATATATTTTTTTGTATTTCCAATTTTTAGCATTAAAAAAATAATAATTTTTCACTTTATTTAATTTATAAATATAATAATTAAAATAGTTTTTATTATTTAATGCTTATTTTAAATTATGTTTGTAGTTATAGAGTGAATTGATTGAAGCTGAAAAGGCACTCAAGTAAAATTAATCAAGAAAGAATTAGAAAAAATTTGAAAAAAGGTAAAAATAATAGATTATCCTAGATATGGGACAAAATGAGCTATATTTGTTGAAAAATATTTAAATTGAAAATATTGAAAAAATATCAAGCCCGAAGTAGCTTCTATATTTTATGCACTTGATAGGTTTGACTCAAGCAAAAATCTAAAAAGATATTTAAAAAAATATAACTATATAATTTCAAATAGATATACAAGCTCAAATATGATTCATCAAACTGGGAAATTACTTGAAGAAAATAAAAAGAAAGAAATAAATAATTTTTTGGAATGGTTAGATAAACTAGAATTTAAAATTTTGGAAATACCAAAACCAGATATCATAATTTTTCTTGATGTAAATCCTGAAATTTCTTGAAAACTTATAGAAAAAAAGAAAAAAAGAAAATATATAGAATGAAATGAAAATAAAGATTTACATGAAAAAGATAAAAAACATTTATTAAACGCTTATAATATAGCAAAAAAAATTGCAAAAGACTATAACTGGAAAATCATAGATTGTGTAGAGAATTGAAAAATTTTAGAAAAAGAAAAAATTACAAAAATGATTATAGAAAAAATTATAGTATAATTTATATCTAAATTAACGAATTTATATAAAGGCAAATTTTTCGACTACACTTTATTTATTTCAAGATGATAAAGTTTTTTTTGGTATTAAAAAGTTTATAAAATCCCCCTACCCCCTTTATCAAGAGGGAAATTAGAAGGGAGAAACGAACGAAGTGAAAGGGGAAAATTGTTTTTTTTGAAAATACTATTTACTTATTTTTATCAAATATTAAAAAAATGTAGATTAAAGCTCTACATCTTCATAATGATTAATTTCATCTCATAAAATTGAAATAACATCAAATCTTACATTCTCAAAATCTAAATTATTAACAAAAACATAATTCTCAATTGTTTTTTTTATTTTTTGTTTTTTTGAGAAATTTATACTTTCTTCTCAATATCAATATTTATCATTTTTTCTGTATTTAACCTCAATAAACACAAATAATTCTCATAATTCAGAAATTATATCTATCTCTCAAATTACAGAATATTTATAATTTGTTTCCAAAATTTTATATCACTTTTCTTTTAAATATTTTATAGCCATTATTTCTCATATATCTCAAGTTTTTTTCATAAATTCAAAAAAATTTATATATCATAATTTGCTTTTGATTTAGTTGAAAACCATTTTGGAAAAGTATTTATTCATAAGCTAGGATGTATAAATTTAAACTTAGAAAAGCTAAAATATCCTAAATCCACAAGTATTTTTCAGATAATATCTGATTTTAAAATAAAATTTGATTTTCCTGGAATATAACAGCTAGAAAAACAAGATCTGCTATCTGTAGAATGATTTCTATTATCTCACATCACAAAATAATTATTGTCTGGAATTTCATACTCATAAGTAGTTTTATCTCAAGAAACAAATGTAGCATTTATATTTGATTCTGAAAGATAGGGCTCATTTATCTCTATATATTTATTTTTGCTTTTTGAAAATATATATACTTTTCCATCTTCTATTTTCATTTTATCTCAAGGAAGTCATATAATTCTTTTTAAAAAATATTCTCTTTCTTTACTAACATGTGGTCTAAAAACTATTACATCTCATCTTTTTGGTTCTTGTAAAAATTTGTATGAAAACCTATCTACTATGATAAATTCTTTATCATAGTATGAGTCATACATAGATTGTCAATTAATCTGAAACGGCAAAACAAAAAGAGTTCTTATAACAAAAACTATAATTAAAATAATTATAACATCTTTTACAAAATCCAAAACCTCCTTCATAGAAAGGTCTTTTTTTATTTTTCTGTTTTTTGTTTCTTCCATTTTAAGATAAATTATTAATAGTTTTTACCAAATTTTCTATTTTTAATTCAATTTGTTCTCTTTTTTCAAGATTTTTTAGTGAAACAATTCACTTATTCATTTCATCTTCTCAAAGAATAATAAGAAAATTAATTCATTTATTATTTGCATATTTTATTTGCTTATCTATTTTACTTGTTTCTAAATAAAACTCTGTATTTATTTCATTTATTCTAAGTAAATTTATTATTTCTAAATAATTTTTTAAATAATTTTTATCTAAGTTCAAAACTAAGACTTTTGTCAAAGTCTTTTTCTTTTCTTTAATTTTTCAGGTTTCATTTAAAACTGTTAAAAGTCTTGATAGTCAAATACTTCAACCAGTTCAAGGATATTTATTTTTTATGAAATTTCAAGTTAAATTATCATATCTTCCCCCTGAGCTAATACTTCATAAATTTTCATAAGAATCAATAAAAGTTTCATAAACCATTCAAGTGTAATAATCAAGTCATCTGGAAATGCTAGGATTTATTTTTAAAAATTCTTTTTTAACTCATAAGTTTATACAAGAATCATAAATTTCTTTTAATTCCAAAAATCATTTTTCTAATTTTTCTTTTGATGTTTTTTCTGCTTTTGAAGATAAGATTATATTTAAAATATTTTTTATTTCATCTATATTTCAAGAATTCCCTAACAAAATAAATTCTATAATTTTATTACTTAACTCTTCATTTTTTAAAGTTTCTTGTAATAAATTTTTTGTATTTGAAAAATTATATTTATCTGTATCAAGCTTATCTTTTTTATCTATAATTGAAATAATATCTCTTAACTTTTCTTTTTTAATTCACAAGCATAATAAGTATCAAATAAGAAATTCTCTATGATTCAAATTTATAGTAAATTTTCAAATATCTAATTCTTTAAAAGTATTATAAATAGTTGAAATAATTTCACTATCGGCTAAAAGTGGTAATTTTCAATTTCAAATTATATCTATATCAGCTTGATAAAATTCTCTAAATCTTCATTTTTGTGCTCTTTCTCATCTATAAACTTTTTGAATCTGAAATCTTTTAAATGGATATACTAGTTTATCATTATTTTGAGCAACATATCTAGCCAAAGGAACAGTTAAATCAAATCTAATTCAAAGTTTATTATCATCACTTTGTTCTCAACTAATTCTATGAATTCAATAAATTTCTTTATCATCTGCTCATTTAGAACATAAAACTTCTTCTCTTTCAACCAAAGATGTTTCTATTGAATTGAATCAAGATTTAAGATAATTTTTTTTTATTATTTCTTTAAAATTATCTTCTATTATTTGATCCTCAGGTAAATTTTCAGGAAAACCAGAAATTGACGATAAGTTTATTTTCATAAATTTTTATTGAATAATTAATTTACTATTATTTTTTCTCAAGCACTTCTACCAAAAACTTCAGGATTATAAATTTCACTTATATAACTTGGCTTTAAGTTAAATTCTCAAGTATAAGTAAATCTAAGTAAATAAGAAAAATTGTATATTCATGCAGGTAATTCTTTTGTATAAGCAAAAAATCTATCTTGTCTATATTCTTTTTTCTCAAAAATTTCATCTCAAAATTCTATAATTGATTTTGTAGAACTTGATAAATTTGGATTAATAATTTCACTTCAAGCAGAAACAAATCATTCAAAAGCTACTTTATCTCTAGTTTCAGGAACTATAATTTTATTTCTTACAACAACTAATTGTCATAAATTAAAACTATTTAGTTTGTACAAATATTCAAAAATATCTTTTTTATATTTTAATTTATCATAAGATATTAATCATTCCTCATATTGTTTCCATTCTTTATCTTTAGCTTCAAGAATCACTTTATAATCATTGTAATCATAATATTCTTTTATAACACTAAATCCTTCATCTCTAGCTTGAACTCATTTTGAATCTATAAAATAAGTCACATTTAAATCATAATATAAAGTTCAAGATCAAGTCTTGGATAAATTTAAAGTATTGTTATCTTTCATGATATTTGGATCAAGATTTGTGGAAAAAACATCTAGTTTATTTATATCATTAAAGTTTTTTTCTGCAATTTGTTCTCAATTTAAATTAATTTTAGCATAAAAATTCAACTTATTTAATTCTTGTGTTTTTATAATATAATTTGTTATTGCTTTTATTACACTTATATTTTCTTTTGTAGATCAAAAACTTCAAGAATTTTTTTGTGAAATCATCCATCTATTTATATTGTCTATAATTTGAGAATTTTTTTGTAATTCATTATTTTCTAAACTTAAAAGAATTTCCAAAAATAATGATGTATTTTCTAGTCTTGTGGAATCACTAGTTTTTCCTATATAAGCTCATTTTGGATTGTAAACTAATTCATCATTAAGAATGTAGTTAATATTTTCTTTCTGTTTTGCTTCCAAAGTTTGTTTTTCTTCCTTAGATATTCAATTTATTTTTATTAATTTAGATATTAAAATAGATTCATTTAAAATAGATGAAAGTTTATTATTTTTTATATCAATTAATTTATAAATTTTATAAGCTTCATAATCATCTTTGTTATAATCTAAAATAGAATTTATGGCATTTAATCTATCAAATTCAGAATATTCACAATTATTTTTTTCATTTTTTATACATCAATCAATTTGATTTTTATATAAATTTTCTTTTAAATATTTTACTAAATTTAAATTTATTGTATTATCTTGTTTGTATCAAATTTTTGCTAAATTTGAAAATGATTCCAATATATATGAACTCAAAGCAAAATCTGAATAATTTTTAAATTGACTTGAAACATCATACCGATAAACAAAACCTCAATCTTCATTTTGAAATTTTCTTATATCAACTAAATATTCTTTTATGGTTTGATCAATACTTTTTGATTTAAAATTATTATCAAGATAATCAAAATATTTTATTTGTTTTGATTTAAAATCATAATCTCTTCAAATACTATCATACAATTTTTTGATATAAACATTTGGCATAACGCTTGATGTTTTTTGTTCTGAAGAAGAATATGAATAATAATTTAGATAATCAATTACATCAAGTAAATTACTAAAAATTGTTGCTCAATAATTAATTTGTATTTTCCCTATTTTATTTTTTATTCAAGTTAAATTAATTAATTCATCAAACGAATTATTTGTAGTTTTTCAAATACTTGCAACAGATTCTTTTATGAGTGTATCTTTTATTTCAATAATTTTTTCTATTTCATCACTATTGTCTAAATTACAATTTTTTGAATTACAAACTTCTACTGCTTTAAAAGTTAGTTTTGAAAAATTATTTTCATTTTTTAATCAATCTAAAACAAGATCAACTTTAAATAAAACAGCTTTAGATTCTCAATTTTTTATAAATACTTTTTTCTGTTTTTCAGAATTTATTTTTAGATTATCTGAATCTAAACTAATAATAAATTCTGTATCTTTTCAAGTTTTATTAAAAACAATCGGTGATAGAGTTATTATATCATTTATTCAAAAAAAGTTAGGTAAATTATCAGTAATAATAACATTTTTATTTGTAGTAATAGTTTTTTCTCAAATTCAAATTTTGTTTGAATTAGCATCATTTGCAACTACTTCTATATTCCAAATAGTTAAATTATCAGGCAATGCGTCCGTTTCTATAATTGCTTTTCAATTAAGATCACTTGTAAAATTTGCTTGCCAGAATGCTGTATCTTTAAAAATTCATCTTTTCTTTTTTGAATCTCAACCTTTTATTTGATCTCAAGCTCATCATTTTTCACCTCACGAAATATCTTTTACTTCAAGTTTTTCAACCAAACTAAACATCGAAGAACTCATAAGAGTTCAAAGATACCTCTTCATATCATAAAAAAATGCAAATGGATTTTTCTTTGGGTTTCAAACCAAGGCAAGCAAACTTTCATCAACTAATCAAACAGATAAATTGACATTTGGTACAGATTTTCAGCTATTGTCTTTTACATTTACTTCAATTTTTACTTTTTCTCATGGTTTATAATTTTCTTTATTTGTTTTTACTTCAACATTTAACTTTTTATATTCTGTTGATACTTTTGTACTTGTTAATCATCTTTTATATACAGGCAATGGATTATTTGTTTCTTGTCATATCAAAAATACTCTTAAATAATAGTTTGGATAATAATTATTTTTTACTGGAATTTCAATTTTATCTCAATATGATTTTATATCATGAATAAAATAATCTAGAATTCAATCATCTTTTTCAATCAAAAACAATGCTTTTCAATTATTTATAGGAGATTTTAATGTATATATAGCTGTTTCTCAAAGCAAAACTTGTGTTTTTTCAGGAATTAAATCAGTTGTATCATTGTTTGGTGAAAACCAAGAAACATAATCATCGCTCGATACATAAACATTTATTGATGAAACAAAATCTTTTCAATTCTGTCATGTGTAAATTGCTTCTATCTTATACTCTCAAGAAGAATTAGTTTTTATAAGTTTTGAAGCAATTCATTGAGAATTTGTAGAAATATCAAATTCTGACTCTTTTGTTTCTTTTAGATCATATTCTTTATAATAATATCCATCTATTCATTGTTTTTTTACTTCTTTCCATTCCAATTTTTTAAGAATGACTTTTATATTTTTTAATGAAACTGGTTTTGCATCATGATCAAGTAAGATAAATTCAGCATTAATTCAAGATTTAAAATCATTCCAATATGAACTTTTAAGTCAAACATATCAATCAGTTTTATGTAAAATTGTTGATATGGATTTATTTACTGTTTTATTTGTATTTTTGTCTTCTATTTCTATATTAAAAGTATTTATTTTTTCTCATTCTTCTGTACTATTTGAAAAATTATGATTTATCAAAGCTCTTCAAACAGTATCAACATTAAAATCTTTCACTTCCGATAAATTATCATCATAATCACAATATCACCAATAAATACAATCAAAATATTTATATCATTCTCAGAATTGATATTCACTATAATTTTTTGCATCAAAGAAATAATTTTGAGTCAAAACTGAATATTTTCATTTTGTATTTATAAGTTTTCATCAAAAATAATATGTTGGTAAAATTTCTAAACTTGTTTGTTCTCAAAGTAGATAATCACTTTTCAATCATTCTACATCTATTTTAAAATCTGGCTTTTTATATTCTTCTATAAAAAAATTAGCATTATTTTTATAAAAAGTATCTCAAGAAGAAAATTTAAAACTAAATTTTCAAAGCGCAACATCTTTTGGAATAATAAATTTTGTATTAAAATTAGAATTTTCATCAACTTCTATTTCCAATTCTCAAATTGACTTAGAATTTGAATCAATAATTTCTAATTTTCCACTTTTCAAAGGTGTTTTATGATATCAGTATAAGTCAAAATCTCTTAAAAGTCATTTTATATAAACAGTATCTCCTGGCTTGTAAATTGGTCTTTCTGTATACAAATATAAATAATTTTTTGTATAACTTGATTCTCATCAATAATATTTAAAATCATAATCACTAAACATATTTGAATTTAAATCTACAATTCAAACATATTTATCATTGTAAGCATATATAAAATCATATTTTCAATCATTTTTTTCAGGAAGTTCATATATATTTTTTGATTTTTCTGAAAGATTGAATTTTGTATTTATTTTATTTAAAGAAGAATTTTCATAATTGTATTTATAAAATTCAAAATTTAAATTTTCTACAGAATTTCATGAAAAATCACTTACAAAAAGCAAATTTTTATTACTTGCATTTTCATAAGTTAAATTTAGATTTCATCTTATAAAAAATCTTTTAAAAGAAATACTTGAATTATTTGATGATAAGAAAATAAATGGACTAGATAATTTTCATCAAACTACATCTTTTTCTAAATCAAATTTATTATTTGTTAAAATCCAATTTTTATTTTTTATACTTAAACTTTTTGAATATGTTTTTTGACAATCTGGAATAAATCATTCTTGATAATATATATTTATTGCCTTCATAAACGATTCAGCAGACATTTCACAAACATTTAAATCAATATTAGATATATTTATAGTCTGCAAATTTATAACTAAAGGTAAATTTGCAGGTATTAAATTTATATTTTTATTTAAAGATAAATATAAATATCTGTCTTTGTTTTTTATATCTCATGTTTTTACTGTTTTTTGAAAAGCATTAGATAGTTTATTTCAATAAAAATCTTTTAGTTCAGGACTTCATTCCAAAGTATAATCTGAATTTGGGTTTAATTTTGTACTTAAAACATAAAGAAATTCTCATTTTTTTGCTGGAGGACAATATGATTTATCTAAAAAATCTTTTTCACTTATATTTTTAGGATTTCATTCAGATGTAGAATAAATTCAAAAAAATTTTTGATCATCATAATTTATATAATCATAATTATTTATACTAGTTATTTTTGAATCAGGAGTAGTTTTTAAAATTTTATCTTTAGTTTTCCAAAAATCTGCAGATAATAGATTATTTGTATATAAACACGATTTTGAATAATCTATAAAAATTAAGTTATTTATAAGCAAATTTGGAGATGCTTCAAAAGTATAAAATAAATTTTCTTTTTGATTTTGGCTAATTGTCTTATCTATAACTAATTTAAATTTTTTTCAATTTTCTAATTTTTGTTTAAAATAAAAATATAAAGTATCTTGATTTTCTCTAATCGCTCAAGTTTTTTCATTTTTTAATTTTTGATATTTATAGTCAAAAATATATTTTTTTCAATTTTCGTCTTGAAAAGAAAATTTATTGATAAATTTTAAATCTATTTTTTCATCAAACTTTAGTTTTAAAACTAAATTTTCACTAGGAATATAATCTAACGAGGTAAAATTTAACACATCTACGACATTTGATCAAGAATAAACATACTGAAAAACTTCAAATTCTTTTAAAAGAGGAAAAGATTTAGTTTCAAATTCTTTTGGAAAAGAAGTAGATATGTTACCATATTTTGAATTTAATCATTTTGATATTTCCACTTTATAAGTTTTATCATAAATATAATTATCTCATTTAAGACTTACAACTACATTTGATTCATTTAAATTGTCGTTATATAAAACATATTCTTTTTTTTGCTTGTTTCAATTTTTATCAATCTCAAATATATTTAATTTAGTGTAAAGTGATTCTATAGAAACAGGAAAATTAAAATTTAGATTTATATTGTCTTTTACACTAAATTCTTTATTTACACTTAAGTCTAATTTTGTTGTTTTTATCTCTGCGCTTGCTTGAGATCAAATTTTATATAGAAGTCATCATTTATCTACAATGTCAATCTTATAATTTGTTGCTCATTGCCATCAGTTATTTGGAGTAAACTCAAAAACTGATGAACTAATCCATTTGCAAGTTCAATCGATTTTTGGAGTAATTTCAAGTGGACACAGATAAGAATCTTTATTTTCTAAACTCGTTAATGGAACCATAGGAATGTTGAAAAAAACAGAAAGATTTTGGGATAAATTATCAAGTTTTTGATTTGGAGTAATTTTTGTAACATTTGCTGAATTTACAACAGAAACTATATATTCATAATTTTTATCGAGATTTTTTCAATCAACTGACATTATTTTATCGCTCAAACTTATCGAAATATCCTGTCAAACTTTTGGATTTTCCAAGAATTTATATCTTATTGTATTTGGTGAAATTTGTGATAATTCTCAGTCAATTTTAGGATTAATTGTAAAATTTTCTTTTGTAATTGTGTTTGGATCTAAATCTTGAGACAATGTAAAATCTATATGTCATACATCAAAAGGAATTTTTCTATAATTAAAATCGAAGTTTGCTGCTATAAGTTTTGGTGTTTTATCAAAAATATTAGAAATTTTTTTATCAAAAATATTAAAATTAAATTTGTCTTCAATAATATAAAATCAGAAAAACATAAAAAATATTATTCATAAATAAACGAATAATTTTTTGGAAAATCTAAAACTTTTCATAGAATGAGAATTAATTATATATTCTTAAACATTATATAATTAATTGAAAAAAAACAAATTTTTATGTCAAATTTAAATAAAAAAATCTTAAATTATAAAAAAATTATACTCATATTTTTTTGAGTGATTTTTATTTTGTTTCTTGCTTGACTTTATTTTATAAAACCTGATATCGAAAAAATTCCTTATTCTACAATAATATATGATGAAAACAATATAAGAATTTGAGAAATTATCATAGACAATAAATATAGACATGAAAAAATAAAATTTGAAGAAATCCCAGAATTCACAAAACAAGTTGTAATTTCCTTGGAAGATAAAAGCTTTTTTTCAAATATTTGAATTGATTTTACAGCCTTAGCAAGAGCTTTTATAAACAATTTTTCGCAAAAAAATATTCAATGAGCTTCTACTATTTCAAGTCAAGTAATAAGAAATAATTATTGGTTAAATGAAAAAAGGACTTTTTTTAGAAAATTTAAGGAATTTTATCTTGCTTTAGCACTAAATTGCAATTATTCTAAAGAAGAAATTTTATCAAATTATCTATGAAACATATATTTTTGATATCTAAATTATTGAATCAAATCTGCTTCAAATTATTATTTTTGAAAAGAATTAAAAAATTTAACTCAAGCAGAACAACTAGCTCTTATAATACTACCAAAAAATCCAAAAAAATACGATCCATATAAAAATAAATATGAATTTAGAACAAGATTTGAATTAATTGCAAAAACACTTAATGAAAATCAAGTAATTGATAAAAAGTCATATAATTCAATAATAAATGAAAAATTAGTTTTTAATTATGATCATAAAAATAAACTTCCTTATGTAATTGATTATATTAGAAATTTTGAAAAAAATATAGAAAAAACAAATAAAATTTCAGATACAAATTTTCATATACATACAAGTATAGATTATAATTTAACAAAAAAAATAGAGGAAATAGCAAAAAATAGCATACTTCCACTTTCTTGGAAAAATGTAAGAGATTATGCAAGTATAATAATTGATAAAAAATCAAATAATATAAAAGTAATGATTGGTTGAATAAATTATTATGACGATAATTGACAGGTTAGTATGATTACTGCAAGAAGACAAGCTTGATCAACTCTCAAACCTTTTACTTATGCCCTAGCTTTTCAAAATTTAGCTTACACTCCTGAAACTATAATTCTTGATTTACCTGTTCAATTTCAAAATCATATGTGATATGCTTATAATCCTAAAAATTATTCACTTGATTACAAATGAGAAGTTTCTGTGGCTGAAGCTCTTAGTCAAAGTATAAATATTCCTGCTATAAAAGTTGCTGATGAACTTTGAGTTTGAAATCTTCTAAACTTTTTGAGACAAGTTTGATTTGATAATCTTAAAAAAGATGAAAATCATTATGGTCTTGCTTTGACTCTTTGAGTTTGAGAAGTAAGTTTATATGAACTTGTAAGAGCTTATACTATATTTGCTTACGATTGAAATTTATGTGATTTTAATATTATAAAAAAAGGAAAAAACATAAATAATTCACAAACAGCTGAGAACTGAAAGTTAAAAACTGAAAGCTCATGCAAAAAAATAATAGATAAAAAATATACTGATATGATAAATTATATATTAACAAACAGATATTTTAAATTAAATGAATTTCCTTTAAATTGAAGTTTGGATTTTCAAGATAAAGAAGTATTTTTAAAAACATGAACTTCAAGAAATTTCAAAGATAACTGGACAATTTGATATACAAAAAATTATATAATTTGAGTTTGGGCTTGAAATAAAGATTGAAGTGAAATGAAATGAGTTTCTTGAGCTTCTTGAGCTTGAGAAATTTTTAAGTCAATTGTAGATTTTTTGGAAAAAGAAAAACAAGAAACAAATCCTATAATACAAGAAAAAGATAAAATTAATTACCTTGAAATAATTTCTCCTCTTGCAAATAGTAAATATCAAATTTCTCAAAGTTTACCAAAAGATTCACAAAAAATCAAACTAGAATTCAAAACAAATATAGATTACAAAAAATACAAATGGTTTTTAAATTGAGATTTAGTAAATGATGATTTTATAGATTTAAAAGTATGAAATAACAATTTAAAGTTAATACTTTATGATAAAGACGACTACAAAATAAAAGAAAGTTCCGTAATTTTTTATGTAGAATAGTTATTTTTTTATTGTTATTTTTAAGTCATCTGCATAAAGTATAGCATTTGAGTTATTTGGATAAATAACTCCATCCACAGTTCTTAACCATCTATTTGGTAAAATTAATATTTTAACAAATCTAGTTCATCTTCTAAAATAATTACTATTTGTTCAATAAAGTGATTCTCATTTTACTAATCAAGAAAAATACTGCCATTCTCAAGATAGTTTAGCGTTACCTGCACCCTTATAATTGTATGTTCATCATGAATGATGTAGTCTTATTTTTGTTCATGCTGGATAATTTTTTCAAACTCTACCACCTGGGACATTTGGATGGTATGAAATTGTACAGTTACTACCTGATCTGCTTAGCAGTGATTTAACTGTTGGATAATATGAATTGGAAATATTTCAAGAAAGATTGGAATTTGGTAAATCATTATAGGATCAAGAGTCATCAACCTCAAAAGCTACTAAACTATGATGAACAATTCAATTATACCAATTATTATATATAGTATCATCACAATAAAAATGTATAGCTCTATCAGTTTTTTTTACATCTTGACTAAGAGTAGTTTCAGTTCAAGGAGTTAAATTTACTCTAGTTGGGTCAATTAATTTAAAATCTTCATCATATTCAGCAAATCAATAAAAAAAATAAGTTGGTGAACCATCTGTTGTAATTCATTTAAAGTATCATTCTAAAATATACTCTTTTGTTGGATCTATAAATGTCAGATTATTTGACATATAATCATAAATTTTTTCAAATCTTAAAGAATATTGTCCAGAATGAGATTCTTCTTGAGTTTTTGTTACATTTGAAGTAAGTTTCCAATTATTTCAAAATGTATCTTCCATATCTCAATCTTCTATAAAATGATAGAGGTTAGAATTTGGGTATCTACTATCACAATAAACATTTATATCTTTTCATTTTGGATTTATAGTATAAATTCATTTAACTTTTCAATAAACATCTATTATTCTTTTGCAGCTAGAAGTTGGATTACTTGCATATAATTTGCTTCATGATCAAGATATAGAATAACCATCTGAAATAATTGAATTATAATAATAATTTGTATTTACTATATCAAGTCAAGATGAAGTTTTTATTTCCTCTATATTTTGGATTGGGGTATTTTCTTTATCTAGTATTATTCCTATTTTATTTCACATAACTTTTGGATATCTATCTTCATACTGTCATTTTGCACTTGCTTTTTGTACTCAAAAAGAAACTAAACTAGGTTTTTCTAAAAATGTCATTATTTGATAATTTTTCTGTCTTTTATCTGTTGAATAAGTATAATAAGTATCATCTAGTGAGTCTTTTGGCGAATCTCATACTTTTACCTTTTCTCAAACTCATTTTCAAAAATTTCATTGAAATAAAATTACTGATCAACTCGCTCTTAACTCAACATAATCATCTGGATATGCTAAATAATTATCTATTTTAAATACTTCTAAATATCTATTTATTTTTGATAAATTTGTTATTCTTCAAGAGTCTCTTGCATCTCTTGTATATCATTGTAAGCTTATAAAAGCAATAGTTCAAAGTATTGCTAGGATTGTTATTACTACTATTAATTCTACTAAAGTGAATCAAATTTTAGTTTTTTGCATATTACTTTTTGTAAAGGTATACTATATTTTGTAGTATACAATTTAATAAAAAAATGCAAACTAAAATCATTTACATTTTTCTTCATACAGTTTTTTAATCTCTTTGTCTTCAAGCAATTTATCTATTTCTTTTACCATTAAATCATATGCTGGATGATTGTTTTCTTGTTTTTCCTTAAAAGCAACATCTAAAAAATAATCCTCTGTTTGAATAATTTTTCTTGTAATTTCTCTTATTGGAGTTCATATTAATGTTCTTAAATTGTGTATTCTATCAGCAAATTTTACATATAAAATATCTTTGTCAGATTTTATTTTTTCTTCTGTCTTTCAAGTTGTTTCTGATAAATTTTTCAAATTTCAAAAATAGATATGATTTCTCTTAGATTTAGCTTTACTCACAAGTTCGTGATATCTTTTATTTTCATTAAACATTTTTTTACATTCTCTCTTATTTTTTCATTTTTCTATTATTTTAACTTCTTCTTTTTCTTCAGAATTTATAAAATTTCTCCAATCAACTTTTGTAAGTTCTTTAACTCAAGCAGCAACTTCTTTTCAAAATAAAAATTCAATCATTTCAAAACTTATATCTGGAAAATCTTCTGGTAAATCGTGAAGTAAAGCTATTTTTAACATATTTAAATTTGTTTTAGGAAATTCTTTTAATATAATTTCCATAGTTTTTTTTGAATGTTCAAAAGATCTTTCTCTATTTCACTTTTCATCAACTGCTTTTCTTTTTATTCAAGAATTTATTGATTTTATCAAATGATACGCTGATTCAAAACTTGCTAATTCACGCATTGATCTTTCATTTTTTCTATTAAATTTCATCTTTTTTATAACTTCATTTTGATATGAAGTTGTATTTCTAACAGGAAAAGATTTTTTCAAATTATTAACTTTATCTATAAAATAATCATTTGCTTTAAGTTTTCATGATATAGCAAGATTTAAACAAAAATTTTCAAAAGATCTAAACATCGCAAGGTTTTCACTTATATCTCAAGTTTCAAAACCATAATCTATTCATTTAGATTTTTCGTTTTCTATGAAAAATTTTAATAATTTCAAAAAATCTTTTTCATCATTTATTTCTACAATTTTATCAAAAGGATAATGTATATTTTTTTTAATTTCTTTTTTATCTGATTTTTCAAAAGTAAAACTTGATTCTTCAATTAAAGTAGCTATGTCTTCTCAGAAAAATTTTTCTACGATTTTTATATCAAATTCTGGAAAATCTTTCAATGCTGGGATCAATAAAAATGATAAAATTTCTTCTAAACAATATTTTTCTCAAGAATTTAGTTTGTCAAAAACATTTTTTAATATAATTTCAAATTTATTTTTATAATTTCAAAAATCTTTTTCATAAGCTTTTGATAAATATAAATTTTCTAAAATATGGTAAACTGCATTAAATCTCAACATTCTTGATCTATGTTCAAAATTTTTTTTGTCATAAGAACAATGCTTTCTAATTGCCTCGTATAAATAAATATCATTTGATATATTGTAATTATACTTTTCTCTAATTTTTTCTATAAAATTTGAATTTATTTTATATTTTACTTCATTTTTTTGTGTAGAAAACCTTTTCAAACAAAAACTTTCAAAATCTCTATATAGATTTATATCTTTAAACACATCTTTAACACCTCACTCGAAGCTTGAATCTTCAGTTTTTTTTTCTTCTATAAATTTTTTTAAATAAAAACGAATAAAAAACAAAGTTTTATTATCAAGTATTTTATCAACTTCAGCTGATATTGACGAAAAAACATTTCATTCTCAAGTATTTTTTTCAGGCAAAGTATTATTATGTTGATTAGATAAAATTTTTATCATAAAATTAAAAATTTTTTATATATTTTTTACAGTATAATTGATAAATATTTTTTGTCAATACACATTGAATATGTTTTTGTATTCTTTTTTGAAAAATTTATATTTTGTATAAACTAGAAAAGTAATTTTTAAAAATTTTAGAAAAAATGAAATTAAATGAAAAACAAGAAATGGCTAAAAATAAAGTAGATTGACCTTTGTTAATAATAGCTTGAGCCTGAAGTGGAAAAACTGCAACTCTTACAGCAAGAGTTGAATATATGATAAAAGAAGTTTGAATTGATCCAAAATCAATTCTTTGTGTGACTTTTACAAACAAAGCCGCTCGTGAAATGAGAGAAAGGATTTGAACTACTCTTTGAATTGAAATAACAAACAATATTTACAGACAAAGGAATTTGCCATTGATTTGAACTTTTCACTCTATTTGAGTATTTTTTCTTAGAGAAATCTTGGATAATTTTGATTTAAGTGAAATAAACTTTTGACTAAAAAAAGAATTTTTAATTTATAGCGAAGAAGATAAATTTAAATTACTTAAAGAAATTATTGTAAATGATTTGAAGCTTGATGAAAAAAGTTTTCCTGCTAGAAAAATGGCTTATTTTATAAGTGAAGCAAAAAATAATTTTTTAAATGCAAAAAAATACAAAACTTACATAGATTCATACATAAAAGAAAAAGTTTCTATGATTTATGATTTGTATGAGAAAAAAATGACTGAAAATAATGCTTTGGATTTTGATGATATACTTTTCAAAACTTTGGAACTTTTAAAACTTCAAAATATAAATATAAATGATGGAAAAACAAATTTTTCAATTTTAGAATATTTTCAAGAAAAATACAAATACATAATGATTGATGAATATCAAGATACAAACATGCTTCAATATGAAATAATTAAACTTTTAGCTTCAAAATATAGAAATTTGGCTGTGGTGGGAGATGATTGGCAATGCCTTATTCCTGATACAAAGATAATTAGTGAATCATGAGAAAAAAGTATACAAGATTTAAGTATCTGAGAAAAAATTTTATCTTATGATGGAGAAAACAAAAAAAAGTTTAGAGAAATAACAAATATTTATAAAAATTCTATAAAAGAAGACATTTATGAAATAAAAACTAAATCATGAAAATCTATAAAAACCACAAAAAATCATATATTTTTTGCAAATCCAGAAGATAATAATGATAATTATGAATATGCAATCTATCTAATGTACAAGCAGAATTATGGATATAGAATCTGATTTACAAGATATAAATGACTTTGAAAAATATGAAATATTCTTTGAATTAGAAAAAGATTAAATTGAGAAAGAGCTGATTATGCTTGGATTTTAGAAACAACAAATGAAATAAAAAAAGCTAAATATTTAGAACAATTATATTCTTTCAAATATTCAATACCTCAAACTGTTTTTTATACGAAATGAAAATTAAAAGAACTAGATGAAAAAGATGTAGAAAATATTTATAAAAGTATAAACACTAAAAAAAATGTAGAACTTTTATTTGATGAATTAAAAATTAACAAAAAATATCCTCATATTATAGCTTCTTCTACAAATAGATTTGACTCAACAAGAATAAATATAAATTTTTTGATGATGTGATGAAATGCAAAAAATAGAAGATTTGGTATGTACAGAGTTACTCTTCATTCATCAAATGAAAATGTTATAGAAACTTTAAAAAATCATTTTCCAAATCTTTGTCGTAAGTCAAAACTTGGAATAATAATTGATAAAGAATTAGCAGATTATGATAAAATTCGGAATTTAACACAAGAAATATATAAAGTTTTGGATGAAAATTGATTTAATGTAATTATAAATGAAAGATTAAGTTTTGTTGGTAAAAGTTATATTTTTCTTCCAGCAAGTAACTTAAAAAAATGATTTTGAATATGAGTTTTCAATGAAAAAAAATGAATTTATGAAAAAGATGAAATAATTAAAATAAATAAAATAGATTATATTTGAGAAGTCTATGATTTAGATATTTCTAGAACTCATAATTTTGTAGCTAATGAAATACTGGTTCATAATTCAATTTACTCGTGGCGTGGAGCTGATATGAGAAATATACTCAATTTTAAAAAAGATTATCCTGACGCAATTGTAGTGAAACTTGAACAAAATTATCGCTCAACAAAATGTATAATTGATGCTGCAAATTGTGTGGTGAAAAACAATAAAACAGCACTTGAAAAAACTCTCTGGACTGATAATGAAACTTGAGAAAAAATTTATTATATAGAAGCTATAGATGATAGCTTAGAAGCTGAAACTATTGCTCAAATTATCAAAGAAAAACAAAAAGAACAAAATTCCCCTTTGACAAAGGAGGCTAGAGAGATTTTAGATGAAAATATTTCATCTAAGCATGAAAAATGAGAAAAAGAAAATTCCCCCTTGATAAAGGGGGCTAGGGGGATTTCAGATGAAAATCTAAAAACTAACAATTCAATTTCCCTTAATAAATATTCTGATAATTTAATACTTTATCGTACAAATTGACAATCTCGTCAAATAGAAGAAGCTCTTATGAAAAATTGAATTCCTTACAAAGTTGTTTGATGATTGAAGTTTTATGATAGAAAAGAAATTAAAGACCTTATTTGATATCTAAGAGTGATTCATAATCCAAATGATGTAATAAGTTTCAAAAGAATTATAAACACTCCTTCCCGTAAGATTTGAGCTAGAACTCTTGAAGTTCTTGATATGTATAGAGCAAATTTTAATTTATCGTATTTTCAAATTTTACAAAATGCTTATGAAATCCCTGATCTAAATTCTTGAGCAAAAAATAATATAAATAATTTTGTAAATATTATCTTAAATCTAATAGAAAATTCTCATAGAATTGAGCTTACAAAACTTATAAATTATATAGTAGACAAAACTTGATATAAACAATACCTTCAAGCAGAATATTCAAAAGAAGAATACGAGTGAAAAATAGACAATATAACTGAACTTGTAAATCTTGCATCAAATTATAATTGAATGGAACCAAGAGAGGCTCTTAGTCAATTTTTGGAAGAAATTTCTTTAGTTTCAGATTTGGACAATGTAGAAAATGATAGTGATTATGTGACTTTGATGACAATTCACACAAGTAAATGACTTGAACAAAAAAGAGTTTTTATAGCTTGAGTTGAAGACAGTATTTTTCCTCATATAAGAAGTATAGATTCACCCAGTGAACTTGAAGAAGAAAGAAGACTTATGTATGTTGCTATGACAAGAGCAAAAAAAGAACTTTATATTTCAAGAGCAAAAGAAAGATTTTATTTTTGAAATTATGTCAGAAATCTAGCTTCTAGATTTATAAAAGAAATTCCAAGTGAATTTTTAGAAAATTATGAAACTAATACTTTTTCCTTTTCAAAATGAGAAAATAATTTTTGAGGTTTTCAAAATTTTAAGGGCGATTTTTTCAATCATTCAAATATTTCTTGATCAAATAAAGAACCTCAATATAGAGCAATTCCTAAAATACGAGAAACAAACAATTTAGAAGATTTTTCAGTTTGAGACAAACTAAATCATCACAAATTTGGAACTTGAATAATTACAGAATTAAATTGAGAAATTGCTCATATAGCTTTTGAAAACAAATGAATAATTAAAATGAATATAAAAATAGCTCCAGTGAAAAAGATTTAATCTTCCTAAATTTATTTTTTATAAGTATATTCATTAATAATTGTAAATGTTTCCTTAAATTTATCAATTATATCATTTATTCTAATTTCATCATCACAAACAATTTTTAATATTTTTCTAAAAATTGATAAATATTCTTCAAAACTAATATCTTCTGGATAATCAGAGTTTTCAAAGAAATAATCATCTGTTCAATAATCTTTAAATCTTTCGATAATTAATTCTTTATCTTCATTAGAAATTCAATTCTTTACAATTTCTAAAACTTTTTCAAGTTTTTTTGTTTCTTTGATTGAATAATAATTTTGTAATTCTGTAGTTTTTTCTCAAAAAATATTTAAATTTACTCAAAAAGTTATAATTTTAGTATTCACTGAAAATCACATTGTTTCTAAAATTTCTTCTGCTCTTTCTTTTTTTGCAAAATATTTTTTTCAATCATATCAAGTACAAAAACATAAGATCTATATTTTTCTCTAAATTTTTAATTTTTTGTTCATTCTCAGATAATTTTTCATCTAAAATATCTGAATACTCAAAGTTTCCAGGCAATGGCATAATTTCATCATAAAGTCTTTGAAAATTTTTATTTTCTTCAATTAATTGATAAAATCCTTTTTTTTAATCTTGATACATATAATTAGACTTTTTTTTGTATCTAAAATTTTTTATATCCACACATTTTAGTGTTACACTTGAGCTTAAATTAAGAAAATTAACTTTTTTTATTTCTTTTATTGTTTTGTTTCATAAATTAAGAGTTTGTTCTAAAACACAAGCAATATCACCTTGTTATAAAATCTTTTTTGAATTCTTTATCATTTTCATAACTTCATTTTTTCATAAATTTTCAATCTGAAAATACCAAAGAAATAGCTTCATCTATATTTTTATTTCAGGAAAATAAGCTAAATATCAATTTAAAACATAATTATATTCTCAATCATAAAAAGAAAAAGAAGTTTCGTCTATTACAGATTCATATTTCCAAACTATATCTGAAAAAAAATTAAGGATATCTTTTTCTGAAAATATATTATCTTCTTTAAAAGTTGTGTTTGTTCAAGAATTTGCTAAAATTGTTGTGTTATTTGAAATATCATTATTCATTTTACTACAACTTAAAAATAATAATACTAATATTTTTTTAATAATGTTTTATCTTAAAAAATAAAAATCCAAGATTTAAAAAAAATTAAAATATTTTTCAAGTCTAAATACTTAAAATTATATCAATTATTTAATATTGAAAATATTAAAAAAATGCAATTATCCACTATTTTTATTTGATTATTTTCCTTTTTAAATTATTATTTTTATAAATATAAAAAAGAAAAAATATGAAAATAAATAAAGCCTTTACTCTTGTTGAACTAATTGTAGTTATTACAATTTTAGCAATATTATGAACAATAGCTTTTTTATCAATTCAAAGCTACACTTCACAAGCAAGAGACTCAAATAGAATTCCAAATGTTTCAAATATAAAAAAATGACTTGAAACAATTTATATAAAAAATTCATCTTATCCAATTCCAGAATGAGATATTTCAACTTGAATTATAAATTGAAACAATATATTAAAATTATGATATTTTTGACAAGATTTGACTAGAATTATTAATATGAGTGAACTTCCTAAAGATCCTTTGAATGGTGTATATTATAAATATTGAATATTAAATTGAGCTAAACAGTATCAGATATGATATATAACAGAAAATTCATGAAATATAAAAGCAAAAGTTGAGTGAAACTATATATGATTTGCTAGATATCAAACATTAAGTTGAAATTGTTTAACAAATTTACCAACTCTACTTTTCAACAATACTTGAAGCGTTGATTTACTTTCTGACAACACATATTTTATAGTTAATAATTGAGATAATTTACCTTATAGTATAAATAATTTACCAATTCAAAATGTAAAAACTACTGAACTTATAGAAGAACTTACAAATAGTGAAAATTCTTATATTACTTGATGTGTTTCAAATGTAGATAAAAATAGTTTTGAAAAAATATTTTCAAATACATGATTACTTTTAAGTTTCAATACTAAATGACTTGATTCAAATAACACAGAAAATATAAAAAATGATATAAAACAAAAGTTGTTTATTGAATCTTCATTTTTTACATCAAATGATTATTCCTCAGAAAGTACTCCTAATTGAAATTCTAATTATTTTGCAGATATAAAAATATCAAACTCAAGTACATGAAATTTAAGCCAACAACAAATATCTTTTTCTTTAGATACACAAAATTTGATAAATTCATGAAAACTAAATTCTACATGTTCTAATATAAATTTTTATGATTCTGATAAAAGTTCTATTTTGAATTATTGGATAGAAAAATGAACTTGTAATTCATCAAATACAATTTTTCATTTAAAAATTCCTCAAATTCCTATATGAGATAAAACTATTTATGCAAAACTTACTAATTTATCAGATTCAAACAATGCTTTACCTGAAACTATATTTGAGCTTTATGATGATTTTAATGGAACACAAATTGATACAAATAAGTGGATAAAAACTTCTACTTCTTATGTTTCATGATCTGTTTTGTATAAAAATATGGATAGTAAGATATTTAAAAGTGTGCAAACATTTTGAGTAAATTATAAATTTATAGCTAAATGTAAATTTTTAAATAATGCTGGGGATAAAAACAATAATGTCTGAATATCTGGAAATGGTATTAATTTAGCAATTGAACACTATAGTAGTAATACTTATTTCAATATATTAGCTCAAAGTAGTTACTCAATGAGAACAAATTCTGCTTATAAATTATGAGATTATTCTCCTGATTGGCATATTTTAAGTATAAAAAGACTACCAAGCAAAATCATTGCAAGTATAAATTGAGTTTCAAAAGAATATCTTACAACAAATACATCTGAGACATATTTATATTTCTGGAATTATTGACAAAATTTCTGATGATGTGATTGGATACATGTAAAAAAACTTCCTACAATTGAACCTAGTATTTCTATAAATATTAATTAACCTTATTTTTCTAATAATTTAACTATGAAAAAAAATATATGAGTTTTCTTTTGAAGTAAAACTTCAGAACATGATGTGTCTATAACAAGCGCTTATGTTGTTATGAAATGGCTGAAAGAAATCAAAGATTTTGATATTTTTCCTATTTATATAAATCACGACTGAAAATGGGTTTATGGAAAAGATTTTTCAGATATCAAAAAAATCAAAGATTTTGATTATGAAAATCATTCACTTTTACTTGATTTATGAAATATAGATTGAAAAATGCATTTGATTGAAAAAAAGAAATGACTTTTTTCAGGTGATAAAAAAATAGATTTAGATGTATGTTTTCATGTATTTCACTGACTTGCTTGAGAAGATTGATCTATTCAATGACTTTGTGAAATGATTTGAGTTCCTTATATTTGACCTGGAATTCTAGGATGAGCTACAACTCTTGACAAGATAATTACAAAAGACATATTAAAAGCAAATAATTTCCCTATAGTTCCATATCTACACTATGAAAAATGAAAATCTGATATAAAAGAAATAGAAAAAAAACTAAAATATCCTCTGTTTGTGAAACCATTTAATCTATGATCTAGTATTTGAATTTCAAAAGTAAAAAATACTTCTGATCTAAAAAGAGCGATAGAAGTTGCAGAACATTTTTCAAACGAAGTAATTATAGAAGAAGGTGTAAATAATTTAGTAGAACTAAATTGTGCAGTTTATGAAAAAGCTTGAGAAGTTGTAGCTAGTTTAGTTGAAGAACCTATTGCTAATGCGGATTTTTTAAGTTTTGAAGAAAAATACATAATAAGTGACAATTGATGATGAACTATGACTTGAAATGCAAAAAAAGTAAATATTCCTGCTAAAATTCCTGATAATAGAACAAAAGAGGTCCAAGAAATGGCAAGGAAAATATTTAGAATTTTTAGACTAGGATGAGCTCCTAGAATAGATTTCTTGTATGATAAAAAAGAAGACAAGCTTTATGTAAATGAGATAAATCCAATTCCTTGAGCTATGCAAATCCATCTTTGGGATAAATCAAAAGTTAAGCCAGCTACTTTTTTCAAAGATCTAGTTCAAAGTGCTATAACTCAAAATGAAAAAAGAAAAGTAAATGTAGAATTTAAGTCAAATATACTAGATCATACGATTTCTTTTATGAAGTAGTTTTATAGTGATTAGTATTAGTTTTTGAAGAATAATACAAAAAGTAAAAAACAAACTGTTATCTCGAGCAAAATAAACTGAATTAAATAAATCTGTCTTTGTATAAATACTTTGCTTAATTATAATAAAACTTTTTATAGATTTCTCCACTTCGGTCGAAATGACATTTTTTTAGAAATACCAAAAACTCCATATCGTGAATATTTTTTAGAATTGAAATAGGCTTTCTTTAAGCAAGAATAAATAAATTCCTCCCCCATCTTTACAAAAGGGGAAAAAGTAAAAACTTTTCTACTTTTAAACTTTTTACCTATGCAACAAAAACAAATTCTTATAAATTGAAATATTACATCTTACTTATGTTCTGATAATTTTGATCCAAAAAAATCATTACTTTTTTTGCATGGTTGGTGACAATCAAAACTAAGCTTTGAAAAAATTTATAAAATTCTTGATAAAAAAAATATTTCTTACATAGCTCTTGATTTCCCTTGATTTTGAACAAGTGGAATTCCTAAAAACAATTGGTGAGTACATGATTATGCTGATTTTACAAAAGATTTTATAGAAAATCTTGAGCTTGAAAAACCTATTTTAGTTTGACATTCTTTTTGATGAAGAGTTTGTATAATTCTTGGATGAATTTATGAAAATTTAAGTAAAATTGTTATGATTTGAGCAGCTTGAATCAAAGCAAAAACAAATAAATTAAATTATTTATTTACAAAAACTTGAAAAGCAATTTTTTCTATTCCTGGATTTAAATGAATTTGAAACAAAATAAAAAATAAAGTTTGATCAAGAGATTATTTAAATGCTTGAAAACTAAAAATAATTTTTTTAAATGTTGTAAACAAAGATTTAACAGATTTACTTTTATATATCAAATTTCCTACACTTTTAATTCGGTGATTAAAAGATGAAGAAACTCCTGTTGCTGACTGAATAAAAATGGATAAAATGATAAAAGATTCTAAACTAAAAATCTTTGATAAATGAACTCATTTTGTATTTCAAGAATTTCCAGAAGAAGTTTGGGAAGAAATTGAAAAGTTTATTTAATCTTATTGAATAGTGTTATCATTTTGTAAGGAACTAATAACTTGTTTTATTCAAGGTCTTATAATCAAATATAAGTAAAGTAACATAATTATTACACTTGAAATTTTTGACAGATATAATAATACCCCATATAAACTACCAAATTCAGTGAAAGTTTTAGGAAAAAATAAAGCTATAATAGGAAGTAATGAAATAGTATACATAGTATAAAAAATTCCTACTTCAAATATTCAATTACGATTAAAATCATGACATCTTTTTTTTATTAAAATTGGAATTATTTTTAATATTGCCACAATATAAAGTATTGATATTACTTTTATAACATTAACCGCAATATCATTTGATGCTATAATAAAAAACCAATATATAATATTTTGATAAAAATAGAAAACAAAAAATAAAAAATAGTATAATAAAATATTTGGGAGATAAAAAAGTAATATCCTTAAAAAAAATTGTATTCTATTTATTTTTTGTTCCTTGTCTGTTGATAAAAATTTATCTTTAAAACTAAATTTTATTTGTTTTTCCATATATTGAATTGAATTTAAATTATAATTTATGTATATAATTATATATTAAGTCATTTTTATATGCAAAATTTTGATTATTTTAAAAAATTAATATAATAAAAACCTATAATTAATATAAAAAATGCTCTTAAAAAATATCCTTACAAGCTACCAATTAGAAAATTACAACAATTCTAGATTTCTAAAATTTATTTATACTCATCCAAAGTTTTGGATTTTTTGATGAGAAAGACAAAGCTTAGTTTGGACAAAAAAAGCAATTCTCATTTTTTTAGTTTGAATATTTTTAGCAATTCTAGACTTAGTTTTAGCTCTTTGCTTTATTCAAAACTATTTAAATATTTTTTTGATAATTTTTATTTTTTTTATTTGGATTTTATTTTTACCTATTTACTTAATTCTTGCAAATTTTTTGCTTATTCCAGTTGATAGATATCTAAAAAAGAAAATAATAGAAAAAGCTCATAATAAAATACTGAGATTGAAAAAAGAAAATAATTTAAAAGTTATTTGAATAACTTGAAGTTATGGAAAAACTTCACAAAAAGAAATATTAAAAACACTTCTAAAAGATTCTCACAAAGTTTTGGCAACAAGTTGAAATAAAAACACACCTCTATGAGTAAGCGAAATAATTATAAATGAACTTGATAAATCTTATCAAATTTTTATAGTTGAAATGTGAGCTTATAGACCTTGAGATATAAAAGAACTTTGTGATTTGGTAAATCCAGATATTGGAATTTTGACTTGAATTACACTACAACATTTGGAAAGATTTAAAAATCTAGAAAATATCATAAATACGAAATTTGAGTTAATTGAAAGTCTAAAGCCTGATTCTTTAGCAATTCTTGATATAAGTAATGAAAATATAAAACTATGATTAGAAAAAAAAGAAAAGAATTTAAAAGTAAAAAATATAGTTAAAATAAACTCTCCAGAAAATATAAAATTTTTGGAAAATCTATCTTGAATTAGTTTTAAATACGATTCAAAAAACTTTGAAACTAAACTTTTAGCTGCTCATAGTGCAAATCAGATAATTATAGCTTATGAAGTTGCAAAATTTTTAAGAATAGATGATAAATTCACAAAAAGTTTTCGGACAAAAAAAATAGATTATATAAAACACAGATTAGAACTTATTTACAATGAAAAATCAGATTTATATGTAATTGATGATTCTTATAATTGAAATATAGAATGAGTAAAATCAACTATTTTTTTACTAGAAAATATTAAAGATAAAAGAAAAATTTATCTTACTCCTTGACTTGTAGAACTTGGAAAAAAATCCGATGAGATTCATTACAATATTTGAAAAAATTTAGCAAATGTTATAGATAAAGCACTTTTAATTGAAAATAAATCAACAAAACAAATTTATAATTGATTAATTGAAGCTTGATTTAAAAAAGAAAATATAGTTTTTTATGAAACTACAAATAAAGCTCATCTTGATATAAAAAATCAAGTAAAAGCAAATGATCTTATAGTTTTTCAAAATGATTGGAGCGATAATTATTTTTAATCGCATTTGAAAATATAATAAATTTTTTTATAATTTAAGCTGAAAATAAAAATAATAATTTTTAAAATTTTTTTATGATTTTTTTCCCAATAATAGTTATAATAGTTCTTCTTTGATCTCATTATTTTATTTATCTGAATCTTATAAATATTTTTTCTGTTCCCCCTAAATATAAAATAATAATTTTTTTTATACTTTTTTTATTTGCTTCAAGTTTTATAATTTCAAGTATTATCTCTCATTTTTATAATAATATTTTTACTAGAATATTTTATTATATATCTTCATCTTGGCTATGAATAGCTTCAAATTTATTTTTTGCTTTTATTTTTTTAGCTTTATTAATTTTTGTTTTAAAATTTTTTCACATAAATTATAATCATAAAATAATATGAAGTATTTTCATATTATTTTCAATCTTAGCATTTATTTATTGAGTCTATAATGCTAATAATCCTGTTTTAAAAAATGTAGAAATAAAAATAAATAATCTACCAAAATCATGGGAAAGTAAAAAAATTATAATGTTTTCAGATTTACATCTTTGAGCTATAATTAGAGAAAATTTTTTAAAAAAAATAATTTCAATGATAAATAAAGAAAATCCCGATATAATTTTTATTCCTTGAGATTTTTTTGATTGAACTGATTGAAATTTAGAACATCTAAAAGAAGAAATAAATGATATCAAAGCCAAAGATTGAATTTATTATGTATTTTGAAACCATGAAACTTATATTTGAAAAGAAAAATCAAAAAAACTAATTTCTTGAACAAAAATTAAATTATTAAATAATGAATTTATAGATATTGATTGAGTTCAAATAGTTTGAATAGATTATTTTGAATGATTTTCTTCAAAACAAAATTTAAATCAAGTTTTTTCTGATTTAGAAAAGACTTGATTTGATAAAACCAAGCCTTCAATTTTGCTTTTTCATACACCAACTTTGACTGAAGAATTCAAAAATTTTTGAATTAATTTGCATTTAGCTTGACATACTCATAAATGACAATTTTGGCCATATTCTTATATAACAAGTTTAATTTACTCTTGAAAGGATCATTGACTATATACAAATTGAAATTATAATTTATATACTTCAAATTGAATCTGAACTTGGTGACCACAAACAAGAATTTGAAATAGTCCTGAGATAGTCGTTTTGAAACTTAAGTAATTAATTATTTTTTTTAAAGTAAATCTAAAAGTTTTTTTCTAATCTCATTTTTAGCAAAAATAATTTCAATTTTTTTATCAAAAAATTCTTTATCTTTTTTTGTTAATTTAGAAGATTTTTCTCATCCAAAATGTATTTTAGAAACTTTTCTACTTATTAAATCATTATTTTTTAATATTCATTTATCTTCTAAAATTTGCATATAAGCACTTACAAATCTTTCTCATTTTTCAAGTCTTTGTATAAATTCTTTCAAAACTTCACTTTCAGCTCTTTCAAAAATTTTATATTCTTTTATAAATTCTTGAATAGTTTGTTCTGGTTGAAAAACCAAAGAAGTTCAATTTTTACCTCTTATTGTCCTTTCTTCTTCACTACTTTTTTTCACATTATCACCATATAATACATAAAATCCAGATAATTCTTCGTATATTTCCAAATCTTCTTCATTAAACAAATCTCTAAATAATTTTTCAAATACTGAAATATCAATACCTTGTTCAATATAATTTAATAATTTTATAGAATTTTCAGGATCAAGTATAGTATTTCATTCTTCATCTTTTTGAGCACCATTCAATATTTTTCAAGTAGAATTTGTAATTTGATCTTTTATTTCTTGACCATAATTTGCTAATACCCCCTCTAAAGTAACTTTATTATTTATAACATTTATTTTCATATTTATATTTTTAAAATAATTAATATTATAGTGTTTTTATTGTTTTGTCAAGGATATTTTGCTTGATTTTAATTTTTTTATAAATATCCTCTTTGCGTCCAAAATTAGAACACAAATATCAAGAGAGGTAAAAGAGAATAGGCTCGCTATAATTACCTCAGCAACCATGGGATATTCCAAAAGGTGCTACTTCCTACCTCAAAATTGAGGAAAGATATATTAAATTAAATATTTTCTATAAATAATCTTTTCTCATTAGAAGGAAAGATTATTTATTATTTAATACTTTATTATGAAATACTTTTTGACATCTGAATCAGTTTCTAGTTGACATCCTGACAAAATTTGTGATCAAATAAGTGATGCTATTTTAGATGCTTGTTTAGCTGAAGATCCAAACTCTAGAGTTGCTTGTGAAACTCTAGTTACAACGTGAACTGTAATTGTTTCTTGAGAAATTACAACAAAAGCAAAAGTAAATTATACTGATTTAGTTAGAAAAACAATTTGTGATATCTGATACGACGAACCTGAAGCTTGTTTTGATTGAAATGATATATGAGTTCATTTACTTATTGATACTCAATCTCCAAATATAGCAATGTGAGTAGATACAGGTTGAGCTTGAGATCAATGAATAATGTATGGGTATGCAACAAATGAAACTCTTGATTTTATGCCAGCTCCAATTTATTATGCGCATAAATTAGCAAAAAAACTTGAAGAAGTAAGAAAAAATTGAACTTTGCCTTTTCTTTTACCAGATTGAAAAACTCAAATTACAGCAGAATATGAAAATAATAAATTTAAAAGAATTCATACTGTTGTAATTTCAAATCAACACAGAAAAAATATTTCTCAAGAAAATCTAAAAGCTTGAATAAAAGAAAAAGTCATAAAACCAATTTTATGAAAATTGCTTGATGAAAATACAATTTATCATATAAATCCAACTGGACTTTTTGAAATATGATGACCAAAATGAGATTGTTGATTAACTTGAAGAAAAATAATTATTGATACTTATGGTTGAATTTGAAGACATTGAGGTTGAGCCTTTTCTGGAAAAGATCCTTCAAAAGTTGATAGAACTTGAGCTTATATGACAAGATATTTAGCAAAAAATATAGTTGCATCTTGAGTTTGTGAAAAATGTGAAATCCAAATTTCTTATGCAATTTGAGTAGCAAAACCTCTTAGTATTTTCATAGATTGTTATGGAACTCAAAAAGTAGATTGAGAAAAAATAATTGAAACTATAGAAGATAATTTTGATTTATCTCCAAATTGAATTATAAAAAAACTTGATTTAAAAAAACCTATTTACAAAAAAACTGCAACATACTGACATTTTGGTAGAAATGATGTAAGTTGGGAAAAACTAGATAGTGTAGAAATTTTTAAAAATTTACTTTCATAAAAAATAAGTATAATTAAAAAATATTTAATTATTAATTTTTTTATTTTGAAAAATAAACTTATTATCCTTTATTCAATTTTTGCTTGTATATTACTTTATACAATTGAAAATTTTTTTCATCCAAGTTATTTTATTCAGATGATTCAAAAATTATCACTTTTTATTTTAATACCCTTAATTATTTCATTTTTATTTAAAATTGAATTTTGAAAATTTGGGAAATTTACTAAAAAAAGTTTATTTTATTGAATTTGATTTTGAGTTTTATCTTGAATAATTATAAGTATAGTTTATTTTTTTCTAAAAGATTTGATTGATTGGGAACTTATAAAAAATTCTATAAACTCAAGATGAGTAACAAAAAGCACATTTGTGATAATTTTTGCTTATATTATGTTTTGAAATTCACTTGTGGAAGAATATTTTTTCCGTGGAATTATTTTTAATATTTGAAAAAATATAAACAATCTTTTTGCTTATTTTATAAGTTCTATTGCTTTTTCTTTGTATCACATAACTATTTTTTGAACTTGGTTTCATGGTTATATTTTAGTTTTAGCATTATTTTGATTATTTTTATGATGATTATTTTTTGCTTGGTTATACAAAAAAACTTCTTGAATTTGGTCAGCATATATTTTCCACATAATTGTTGATTTAGCAATTTTAATTATTTGATATATTGAAATATTTAATTAGTTTAAAAAAAATGAATTTTGAAATAAAATACTCAAAAATAAAACACGGATATGTAAGAATCTGAGAAAATTGAATCTTAAAACTTTCAATTCCTACAAAATTAAAAGATAATAAAGATTTTGAAAACAAACTTCTTGAAAAGTGAAAAATACTTTTAGAAAAACAAAAAAAACATAAATTCATAGAAACTAAATGAGAAAATTTTTTGATACTTTTTTGAGAAAAAATCATAAATCCTTGATTTTTTAAACTAAATAAAAATGATCAAACAAAAATTTTGAAAAATTTATTGTATGAAAAATCAATTCCAATCTTGGATAAATACTCAAAACTTTTAGATAAAAAATATGATTGTTTAGTGATAAAAGATTTGAAATCAAAACGGTGAAGTTGTTCAAGAAATCAAAAAATAGTTTTAAACCTTAAACTTCTTCATTTACCAAAACATTTTTTAGAATATGTGATAATCCACGAAGTTTGTCATCTAAAAGAAAAAAATCATTCAAAAAACTTTTGGAAATTAGTTGAATATTTTTTACCAAATTATAAAAAAATAAGAAAAGAGTTACGAATTTATAAGATATAGAAATTATCTTGAAAATAAGTTACAAAAGGACTTGCTCAATACAAAAAAATATTTATAATCAAATATATTAATAATTTTTTTTTAATGAAGTTTTCGGAATCAGACACTAGAGCAAAATACATAGACCCAAGTTTAAAATCTAGTTCATGGGAAGAAATAAATATAATTAGAGAACATTATTTTACTGATTGAAGAAAAGCTTTATGAGGTAAAAGATGAAAAAGAAAGTTTGCTGATTATATACTAACTTATAAATGAGTAAAACTTGCAATTATAGAAGCAAAAAAACAAAATCTAGAACCAACAGAATGACTTGAACAAGTTAAAGAATATGCAAAAATACTTAATCTTAGATTTGTATATTCTACTAACTGACAAAGAATATACCAGTTTGACTTAGAAACTGGTTTTTGAGATTTTGTTGAATCTTATCCGACTCCAGAAGAATTATATAATATGGTTTATTTAGAAAAGAACTCCACTAAAGAAGTTCTCTTGAATGAACCTTTTTTATTAAGTGAGAAAAAACCTAGATACTACCAAGAAATAGCTATAAATAAAGTAATGGAAGCAATAAGTGAAGATAAAAAAAGAATACTTTTAACTCTTGCTACTGGTACTTGAAAAACAGTTATAGCCTTTCAAACTGTTTATAAGTTATTTCAAGCAAGATGGTCTTTAGAAGGTATTTGAAATAGAAGACCAAGAATACTTTTCTTAGCTGATAGAAATGTACTTGTAGACCAAGCAATGAATACTTTTAATCCACTTGAAAAAGATATTTTAAAAATCAATTGAATAGAAATTAAAAAGAGATGATGAAAAGTTCCAACTAATGCAAATGTATTTTTTTCTATTTATCAAGCTCTTGTTTGATGAAATCAAAATGATGATAATGAAACAAAAGATGATTCAAATTATATAGAAGAAGCTTATTTTTCTCGTTATCCTAAAGATTTTTTTGATTTAATAATAATTGATGAGTGTCACAGATGATGAGCTAAAGAAGATTGAAATTGGGCTGAAATTTTAAAATATTTTGACTCTGCTGTACATTTATGACTTACAGCTACTCCAAAAAGAGAAGATAATATTGATACTTATAAATACTTTTGAAAACCAGTTTATGAATACAGTCTAAAAGCTTGAATTGATGACTGATTTTTAACTCCTTTTAAAATCAAAAGAATTAAATTAAATATTGATGAATTAGTATTAAATTCATGAGATACAGTTATTTCATGAGTTGCTGACAAAGATGTATATTATACAAAAGATATGGAGAAAAATATAGTTATCCATGAAAGAAGTGATTTAATAGCTCAAACTATTTTGAATCAAATAAATAAAATGGATAAAACTATAATCTTTTGTACTGACCAAGGTCATGCACTTAGAATAAGAGATAGTATCAATAAATATAAAACAGTTAAAGACTCTGATTATTGTGTAAAAGTTACAAGTAATGAATGAGAAATTTGAAGACAATACTTAGAAAGATTTCAAGATAATGATAAAGATATTCCAGTTATTTTAACATCATCTCAAATGTTAACTACATGAGTTGATGCTTTAAATGTAAGAAATATTGTACTTGTAAGAAATATTTGAAGTATAGTTGAATATAAACAAATAGTTTGAAGATGAACTAGAGTTTTTGATTGAAAAGATTATTTTACTATTCTTGATTTTGTAGGTGCTACAAATGATTTTAGAGATGAATTATGGGACGGTTGACCAGAAGAAATTCCAGAGACTCCAGAAACTCCACCAAAAATAAAACCACCAAGAAATTGATGATGAAATACATGATGAGAATGATGAGAACCACCTAAAGAAAAACTTGTAGTTAAATTGTGAGATAGAAGAGAAGTAAAAGTAATAGATATTGAAACTAGATATCTTGACCCAAATTCTTGAAAACATTTAAGTAGTGAAGAATTTTTACAAAAAATAGTATGAGAATTGCCAAACTTTTATAAAGATGAACATCAACTAAGAATGTTATGGTCTAATCCAGAAACTAGAGAAGAACTTTTAACTTGATTATCTCATATTTGATTAGATAAAGAACAACTAGAAGACTTAAAAACTATGTTTGAAGCTACTGATTCTGATATATTTGATGTATTAGCTCACCTATCTTTTAATAATGATATAAAATATAGAAGTGAAAGATCTATTTATTGAGAAGAAGTTGTAGATAATTATGATAGTTTAAAAGCTAGAGAATTTTTAGAATTTTTACTTGCTTTGTATGTAAAAAATGGAATTTTAGAATTTAGAAAAGATTGATTAGCTAGTAAAATTGAGCTATTCAATAAATGACAAGCAAGAGAAATTGCAAGTGAATTTGGTTGAATTGAAGAACTGAGAAATGCTTATTATGAGGTGCAAAAAAGTTTATATGTTAAGTAAAATACATATATGGAAAATAGTATTGAATCAACTTTTTTAAAATTTGAATGAGATGTTGATGAATGAATTAAAATTCAAGATTTATCAAATGCTCTTATTTGATATGAAAAATTTATTAAATCAAGTTTTAAATCTTTTGATGTAAATGTAGAAAATGTCGAATTAAAAATATATGATATTAGAAAATGAAGTATTATAGTTGATATTGTTTTTCAATATGAATTATTAGAATTATTTTTAACTACAAATACTTTTTTAGATATTTTAAAAATAGTTGATTTAAATATTTTTAATTATGTGCAAGATAATATTATTAACACATTTTGATTAAATGCAGAAGTAAGTGTAAAATCAATTTGGGAATCAATTGAAGCATATTGAAGACAAAATCCAGTAAGAACTGCTATTTGAGTTACTATTTGAACTCATTATAGTTTAAAAATATTAGATAAATTATTAGAAAAAATATATTACTTTATTGTAAATAAAAAATTAAAGAATAGCTTAACAGTTGATAATTCTAATGATGAGCAAGAGATTGATTTAGATTGAATAAAAGTAAAGTGAAAATATTTAAAAAAATTAAAAAATAATGTAATAAATAAATGAAAAGCTAAAGAATTATTAGAGCCAATAATTAATGATGATATTGAAATAATTAAAATATGAAATGAAGAAAGTATTATAAATTCTTGAAATATAAATTTATTTCTATGAGAATGAAGTGAAATTTTACCATTTCTAATTAATTGACAAGTTTATGATTTTGTATGAAGTTTTACAGCAATGCAAAGTAATAAGTGAGAAACTATGAAATTTAAAACTCAATTAGTAAAAATAGATTGAAAAATGATTCAAACAAAGAATAAACATTGAGAAGATTTTTTATTTGTAGTTAATTTGCCTTATTGAGAAACAACAGAAAATTATATTACTTACTATTGAGAAAGTAAAATATTAAGCTTAAAAGCTGAAATTCTAAGGGAAAATGAATATAAAAAACCTAAATTAAAGTTATTAAGTGTTAACCTTATTAATCAGCCACTATTTAATAATGAAGATAAGTAATAAAAATGACTAAAATAACTAAAGAATTTTTAATAAACCAAGCATTAGAAAAGTATTCTGAAAATCAAATAAATAATGCTTATCATTGCAATGTTAAAGTAACTAATAAAGATTGAATTTCATGAGAATTAAATTTACCTTTAAATAATAGAGGTAAAAAAACTAAAACTCAGAAAATAAAATCAAATATTAGAAGTTTTTTGTTGAATATTAAACCAGATGAATCAAATAAAAGATATAATTGGGATACAAGTTCTGAAAATATAGAAAGTATAGAAATAAAATTAAGTTATAAAATTGATGATTTATGATTTAATATTAAAAAGAATTGAAGAAATGCTTATGAAAGTATTTCTTTTACTGACTGAAATATTATTACTTTAATATGAGAAAATGGTTCTTGAAAATCTACAATTCTTGAATCAGTTCTAGAAAATGGATTATATTTAGATAATTGATTATTTATTTCTTATTCTTCATGATTAAATGAATCATTTTCAGATATTTTAAAACCATATATAAATAAAAATAGAAAAATTACTATATCATGAATAGATGATTATAAAAATGATGAAATATTAAATTGATTTTATTTTAATAAATCTCGGGTATGAGTTTTAATTTTTTTAGCATATTCTTTAAAAAACAAATGAAAGGTAAAAGAATTTTTTAGAGAAGAAAAAAATGAATATTTAATATCAGAAACTGAACCTTTTATTCAATTTAATATTAAAATTGATAAATATTATATAGAGAAACTAAATATTTGAACTTGAGAACATAAATCATTAGAAACAACAGATTTTCATAATATGTTAGATAAATTATTAAATAATCTTTCATTATGAACTTTATGGACAAATAAAAAGTGAGAAAAATCTTGGTGAATATCTGAAAAAAGGTCTTATGATTTTGAAAAGCCAAAAAAATTAACAAGTATGGTTTTAAAATCAGATGATGTAAAAGATATATTTTGAAATAATTGAAGAAAAATTTTATATTATTTATGATTATTAACAAATAATAACTATTTTATTGATGTAAATGATATTAAACTTTATTTTAGTAAATGAATTAGTTTAAATAATTTAAGTGATTGAGAATTTCAATTATTAATGGTATATGCTTTAATAGATTTATTTGATTCAGATGAAACAATATATCTTTTTGATGAAATTGATTCACATCTTCATTATAAAAATATAAATAAATTATGGAAAATTTTAAAAAATGAAGTTAAAGGAAAAATTATAACAACAACTCATATACCAGATTCGATAATAAACAATGATATAAAATCTATAAAGTTAGTAGAAAATTGAATTATAAATTGAGATAAGACTATAAAATGAATTTTAGATAGATTAGATACTCTTTCAGATAAAGAAATTTATGAAATGAGATTATTGAGAAAAGTTGAAAATTTTGTTTTAATTGATGATGATGTAGATTGGATAATATTTAAAAAATTAGTAAATAAAAAATTATGAGTAGAAGCTTTTAATAAATTATCTGATATTACTTATATAAAAAGAAGCTCATCAAGAGATACGACTAATGAAATTTTATGAAAATGAAAATTTTTATATGTTGATGATTTCTTTAAAGTTAATAAGTGAAAAGAAATAAAAACAAAAAATATTTTTTTAATATGTGATAGAGATTGTACTCCATTAAATGATATAAAGACTGATTTACAAGTTAATATTCCAAGAGATTATTCTAACTTAAAAACAAAATGAAACACAAAAACTCATTTATTAAGTTGGAAAAGATTAGAAATAGAAAATTATTTATTATACAAAGAACTTTTAATTCAAAATGGAAAATTTCCACATTATAATTATAATGAATTAAGTAATTTAGATTGAAAAGAAGATGTAGCAACCTTAGATTGTAAAGATATAACACATCCGTTATATAAAGATTGATGATTTGATGAAAAAAAATTAGATGAATTAATCAAAAAAATCCCACAAGAAGAAATTTCAGAAGATATTGAAAAAATGTATGATTTTATTGTTTCAAAACTAAAATAACCTTTACAGTAAGCCAAAAAACAATATGATAATAAAAATTTATTAACTTTTTTAAAAATGTGATACCCAACAAAAAAACTTTGAGAAATTGCAAAAGTTTATGCTTGAAGTTCTGCACCTCAAGAAAAAAAATATTTCATAGATTGAAATATTCCTTTTGTTAGAACATGAGATTTATGAAAATATTGAAAAACAAAAAATTTAACAATAATTTGAGATTATGTTAATGATTTATGTGTAAAAGAAAAATCATTGGTTTTTGCAAAAAAATGAACTATATTATTTCCTAAAAGTTGAGCTTCAATTTTATCTAATCATAGGTGAATACTTTGATTAGATGCTTATTTTGTATCTCATCTTGCTTGAATTGATTCATGAAATCAAATTACTAATAATTATCTATATAATTATTTTTTACATTTAGATTTAGTTGATTACTGTGAAAATCCTTCTTATCCTTCTTTGAAATTATCAAGAATAAAAGAAATCTCAATCCCACTCCCACAACTACCAACTCAAAAACTAATAGTTCAAAAATTAGATTCATCTTTTGAAAAAATAGATAAATCAATTGAACTAACAAAAAAGAATTTAGAAAATATAGAAGAATTAAATAAAAGTGTTTTAGAAGCAGTTTTTAGAGAATGAAAATATGAAAAAGTTGATTTATTAACAGTTGCTGATTTTAATAACAAATGAATATTACCAAATAATAAAGATTTATATAATTATATATGATTAGAACATATTGAATCTAATACATGAAGATTAGTTAATTTTACTAAAACAGAATGATTTAAAATAAAAAGTAATAAAGTTTCATTTTTAGAATGAATGGTATTATATTGAAAATTAAGACCATATTTAAATAAAGTTTTAGTCACTGAATTTAATTGAGTTGCAACTACTGAAATATTACCTATTAAATGTTGAGATAAACTTTACAATCATTTTTTATGAAATTATTTAAGAACTGATTATTTTGTAAATCTTGCAAACTCTAATGTTTCTTGAGCAAGAATGCCTAGGGTAACTACATGATTTTTAAAAACTATTCAAATTCCACTTCCACCATTAGAAAAACAAAAAGAAATAGTATCACATTTAGATAAAGTATTTGAAAAAAATAGAGTTTTAAAGGAAAAGTATGAAAATAAATTGAAAGATTTAGAAGAAATGAAACAAAGTTTATTAAAAGAAGCTTTTGAATGAAGATTAATAAAAGAATAATATTTTAATAATTAAGTCATTACAACAATGAAACAAAAAATATCAAGAATTACTGATATACTTAGAAGAGATGATGGTATATCTGGTGCTATGCACTATACAGAACAAATTTCATGGATATTATTCTTGAAGTTTTTAGATGATTTTGAAATCAGAGAATCTGATAATTCTTTACTCGATTGAAAAGATTATAATTATATAATTGAAGAAAATTATAGATGGTCTAACTGGATTCATAAACCAAGTTGAGATGATTTAAAAGATTTTGTGAATTTAAAACTTTTTCCATATCTAAAATCATTTAAAAATATTAACGAAGATTATCACTCTATAAAATATAAAATTTGAGAAATATTTTCTTATATAGATAATAGAATTGATTCTGGTCATACTTTAAAAGAAATAGTTGAAATAATAAATGATTTAAACTTTCAAAAACAAGAAGACTTGTTTGAATTAAGTCATATATATGAAGACTTATTACAAGGTATGTGAAACGATGGTTGAAACTCTGGAGAATTTTATACTCCTAGAAGTATAATAAAAATCATGGTAGATAGTGTAGATCCAAAAGTATGACAAACTATATATGACCCTAGTACTTGAAGTTGTTGATTTTTGATTGAAGCTTTCAATCACATGAAACCAAATGTGAATAGTGATAAAGAGTTAGATTTTTTAAATAAAAATACTTTCTTTTGAAATGAAAAAACATGACTTGCTTATATAATGTGAGTGATGAATTTGATTTTACACGGTATTTCAAATCCAAATATTAACAAGAAAAATACTCTTACAACAGATATAAGACAAATCCAAGAAAAAGATAGATATGATGTAATACTTGCAAATCCTCCTTTTGGTTGAAAAGAAAAAGATATTATTCAACAAAACTTTCCAATCAAAACAAATGCTACAGAAATGTTGTTTTTACAACATATTATGAAACATTTAAAACTATGATGAAAATCTGCAATAGTTGTTCCAGAATGAGTATTGTTTAATACTTCAAATGCTTTCCAAGAAATTAAAAAAGTAATGTTAGAAGACTTTAATCTTCATAGTATAGTAAGTTTACCAGCTTGAGTATTTTTACCTTATTCATGAGTTAAAACAAATATAATATTCTTTGATAGAGAATGAAGCACAAAAGATATTTGGTATTATGAAATAAATTTAGATAGAAAGCTTACAAAAAACAAACCAATCACTTATGATGAAATAAAACACATTCCAGAAATGCTTCAAAAAAGAGAAGTATGACCAAGTTCTTGGATAGTAAAAGTAGAAGATATAAAAGAATATGATTTATCAGCTAAAAATCCTAATAAATCAAATGTTGAAGAAATGAGAACACCAAATGAAATATTTGAAGAGTTAGAAACTAATGATAAAGAAATAAATAAGTTAATGAGTGAATTGAAAGAAATTTTAAAAAAATCCAGTTAATTTATACAGAGCTTTAATTTAAATACTAATAAATAAATATGGAAATAAAAACAATAAAAGTTGGAGTAGATAATTGTTATCTAATCAAAGATAATGGTTTAATTTTAGTTGATTGATGAACAGCTTGAGCATGTAAATATTTTGCTAGTTGATTAAAAAAGTTAAATATTGATCCAAAAGAAATAAAAGCACTTATTATTACTCATTGCCATTGGGATCATATAGGTTGTGTAAAAACAATTCAAAATCTCACAAAAGCTAAGATAATTGTTCACAAAAATGAAAAAGAAATTTTAGAACAATGAAAAAGTTCAATGCCGCCTTGAATAACATTTTGGTGAAAATTTTTAGGTCCTTTACTTAATAAACGGTGAAAAAATTTTGAAATTGAAAAATGTAAAGCAGATATTGTTGTTGATAAAGAAGAAACATCTCTTAAAGAATTTGGTATAAATGGTAAAATCATATTTACTCCAGGACATTCAAAAGGTTCTTTGTCTGTTGTTTTAGATTCTTGAGAGGCGTTTGTCGGTGATTTAGCGATGAATTGATTACCTCTAAGTTTAACTCCAAGTCTTCCTATTTTTGGAGAAGATTCTTCAATGATAATTAAAAGTTGGCAAAAATTAATTGATTTAGGTGTAAAACAAGTTTATCCAGCACATGGAAAAGCTTTTCCAATAAATAAAATCAAAAAAATAATATACAAAAAATCTAAATAAAATATTAAATTAACTATTTTTTAAGAATAATTTAAAATTGCTCTTCTATTTAAAATTCAAGAAAATTTACAATTATTTTTAAAACTATGTGAATAAATATTTTAGCATCAGAATGAACTATTGCTCACTCTATCAAAGAGGGAAAAAATGGTTATTATCAATAAGTTTGTAATCTAACTTTTAATTTTCTAATAAAAGATAAAACTGAATTAGTTGAATCAATAATGAATCGAGAAAATTGAACCTTAGAAATCAATGATCCGTGAATAAGTTTTTTTGTTGATTATTCAGATTTATTAATTGAAAATTAAAGTAATCTATCAAAATCAAGCTAAATTTGACTTTTTTTTCAAAAAAAATATCATTTTATAAATTTATTTTTAATATAAATTTATGAAAAAAATTATAATACCAATATTTTGTATTTTTATATTTTTTTCTTGTTCAAAAACTGATAACAATCCTATAAATAATAATACTTCAATCAACACTTGATCTCAAAATATTTCAGAAAATATCAAAAATCCAGATTTAGAAATAAAAAATTTCAAAGTTTGAAATTATGAAGATTTTGATTTAAAGACACAGAATTTTGATTCAATTACTTTATATAAATCTTCTTTTGTTCCAAATGAAGTTTTTGATTTTACATATAATATGCAAGATTATCTTGATTTAGATGCAAAAGATGAAATAAAATACGAAAATGATATTTATAAAATCAATCAAAACGAAGAAAAAGATAAATATACTATAACAAAAAATAATGAAATAATTTTTGAATTTCCAAGACTTTTTATCATAAAAGAACCTTTAAAAAACTTTTTTATAAATGATAATGGTTGGTGGTTTTTATGAGAAAAATACAGGTATTATGATGATGAAGAAATGCAGAAATTTAACTGAGAAAAAGCTTGGGAAGAAAAAACAGTTTTAGTTAATAATTGAAAAGAAATAGAAAATTTTGAGAGTTTTTGATTATACAATTTTTCATGAAAAACTTTTTATTTCTTTAAAAAACACGAAAATTTAAAAATTCAGTATTATTTTGGTTGAAAAATTTATGACACAAATTTTGATTATATTTATCATGATTTAACTTATTCTGATGAATGAAAAAAATACAATATCTTAATTGATGAAAATTTATGAAAATTGCTTTTTTGGGCAAAATCTTGAGATGATTTTTCTGCAAATATTATTAATTTCCCTATTGAAAATACAGAGTTTACAAAAAAAGATTGTATTTCCAATTTAGAGTTATCTATTTTAAACAGTGAAAATACAAAAGAAATTTTAAATTCATACAAAAATCAAATTTCTCAAGAAACCTGATTAATTGATTATTATTTTATAAATGAAGAACCTCGTAAAGATTATATTAAACTTGTTTTAGTTGAAAAACATGAAAAAAATTGAGATATAAAAATTATTCCAAAAGAAAAATTTGAAATAAATAAAGAATCATGAAAAGTATTTGTTTATGATAAAAACAATAAAAAAGATGAAATAAATATAGAAAATAAATATTTAGATTTTTATCAAAAAAATTGTAAAAATTTAGAAATTTTTGATGAAAAAATCAATTTAAATGAAACAGAAACAGAAGAAATAGTTACAAAAATAAGAAAAAATTATGAAAATATAAATTTAAAAAGTAGCTTTCAAAAGAAAAGTATTGAATTTGATGAATGTTCAGAATGATGAGATATTGATGCTTTTTATGAAAATGATAAATTAGCTAAAATTGTTGCAAGTTGCTATAAAACAGAAAAAAAACAAGTTAAAGAATTTTATTTTTGAGATGATACTTTATTTATTTTTTCTCAAGATAATTATTATGACATAAATTCTTTGGAACTTTGAAGTATAAGAATTTGAAAAATAGAAGAAAATAGATATTATTTTTATAAGAAACAATTAATTAGATATTTAGATGAAAATAAAAAATCTGTGGAATCTATTTATTTTCCTGATAAACAAAAAGAATTACTTGATGAACTTGAATTGTATTTATCAAAAATAAAATAAGTTTAATTTTTAAAAAATCTTTATGAAAAAAATATTTTTTTCAATAATTGTAATGATAGTAAGCCTATCTTCTTGTTCAAAAGATATTGATAACAATGCAAATTCTTGAAGTATAAATAATTCTAATTCAGGAAAAATAAGTTCTTGAAATATTTTAAATGAGGATACTTGAAAAGAAAATGATGAAATTATTCAAGATTATTATATAAATAAATTAAGTACTTGAGCTAAAATTTGAAATATGATTTTAGAAGAAAAATCAAACACAGAAAATTGAATAGCTTTTATCTTAAAATGAAATATAAAAATAAAATGAGAATTAGTTGCATATTATGATGAAATGTTTGAAAAAAATGTATTTTTTTTCACACCAGAAAAAAAAGAATATTTTTACATTGAAATAAACTCTCAAGAACATAAAGTTTTGCTTTTTTCTTCTCATATTGCAAATCCAGAATTAATTAGCGAAAAAGAACAGAAAGAACTTTTGAAATGAAAAAAATATCAAGTTGAATTGAATATAACTAAATATGATTATGTATGATGGTTTAAATCAGAAGAATATTATGAAACAACAATTTCTGCTTATAAAGTATTAAATTAATAATTTATTTTTTAAAATTTATCTCATGAAAAAAATATATATTTTATCTCTTATTTTGATAAGTTTTTTGTTATTTTGATGCAAAAATAACGATAATCCCCCTATAAATTGAAATAATAATCAAACATGACAAATAAATAATAATTGAAATCAAGATAATATTTCTTGAAAAAATCAAAACACTAAAAAATCAAAAGAACAAGAAATTATTGAAAGTATAGCAAGAATTGTATGAAAAACTGAATGAGATATAAAAAGTAAGGATTTTGAACGGGTAAAAAAGAATTTTGAAACTGTTAGTTTAAAAGGATTTTATGTTTTTACAGATAATTCAAATACTCAAATATGAGATTTTTTTAGTAATTGGACTTCTGATATAAATAATATAGCAGATAGTATAGAATCATCAATTATGTGATATACTAAAGATAATATAGTTTGTAAAATATATAATAATTTTACTGTAGAATGAAATACAGTAAAACAAAGCAGTACAGAAATATATTGTTGAGCATTAATTGATGAAAGTACAAATGATAATAATTCAGGTGAAGAAAATGCTAATACTGATGAAGATGATAATATGTATAAAGATTATTTAAATATGGATGCTTTTTGAGAAGAACCTTCTTGGAGTTTAAGTTTAGCTTGGCATGATTTAAATTTTGAAAGTCCAAGTTCTAAAAGAAGATATTCTTGACATACAGTAAAAGAAGGAAATGAATATATTTATGAATGAACTTGAGATAGCTGAAATATAAAGGCTATTGTAAAAGAAGAAAAATGTACTAACCCATCTATCTGAAATACTCATAAATATAAAGTTTCATTAATAATTGACTGAAATATAAAAAGAGAATGATGTTGAGACAAAGTAGATTGATTGTATAGTGATCCGTTTTTTCAATTTGATAAAACTTGACCAATAAGCGAACTTAAAGAAAAGACTAATTTTGAACTTGAAGATGATGAAAATGCAAAATATACTATAAATTATTTTGATAATAGATATCTATTAGTTTGAATTACTTATCCTGTTTGAGGACATATGTTAGTTTTGAAAAATACTTCTAATTGATGGGTTGAAATTGTTTGATTTCAAGACACAAGCGATGATGTATGTGAAACATTGACTCAAGAAAATCCAGGACTTCTTGAATGGGATATATTTGGAAACTGTCCAAAATGATAGAAAAAATATTATGCATAATTAAAAAGATATACAAATAAGTATATCTTTTTTTTGGTAAAACAAATTTTTTAAATTTTATTTAAAATCAAATAATCTAAAATCTTGAGTTATAGCTTCTAAAAAATGTGGTTTAGAAAATTCCAATGCTACAAAACAATTTGTATTTATACTTGAAGTATTTCTATTATCAACTACAGTTTGTCATCTAGTATAATCTCATTTTGTTTCTATATTTACTTGCATAAATGAGCCTTTGTATAGATGAGGATAAAGCAAAAATCCTATAGTATGTGCATCATGAATAAAAAATCCTTTTTGGTATCATGTTTCCCTAAAATGCATATTTGTATTTATGATAAATTTTGTTAACTCAAGCATAAACTTTTGCTTATCACTATTATTTACTTCCCTGAGACTATTTTCCATATCTTCCATAGTAAAAGGCATACTTGTAGTCAAATCAAGTGGAAGTAAAACTATATTTTTTGTTGAAGAAAAAACTTTAGCAGCACTTTCATAATCATAAAAAATATTGAATTCAGCACTTGGAGTAACATTTCCATGTATATTTATAGCTCATCACATAGAAATTATTTTTTCTGTTTTTTGTAAAATTCAAGGATTTTTATTTTCTGCTATTGCAAGATTTGTTAAAGGTCAAAGAGTAACAATTATTAACTTATCTCAATATTTTTTTATAGATTCACTTATTAAATCTACACTATCATAATTATTGTTTTTTGGTATTGAAACTTGAGGAAGCATTTTTGACAAATTACCAATTCAATCAGCTCAATGTATATATGAAGCATCTTCTCAAGTAATTTGGCGATTATCTTTTCAAATAGGAATATCTTTTATCCCAAGCATATCACAAACTCTAAAAGCATTTTTATAAGTCATTTCAGCTGCTACATTTCATCAAACTGTAGTAATTCAAACTATTTCCATAGGAATATTTGAAAATTTATGATTTATCAAAATCCATAAAAGAGCAAAAAAATCATCTGCTCAAGGATCACAATCAATCAAAACATATTGAATTTCCTTATCGTTAAAGTCTTTCATAATATAAAATTATATGATAAAATCTACTTTATAATATTAAACAAAATATTGAATTATTCAAAACAATTTTTTATTTAAATGTTTTTAATTTTTCTCTCTCACTTAATTATTTATATATTCTTTTCAATTTTTTATAGCATTTTCTAGTATTTCAAATAATTCTTTTTTGAAATTTGGATAATCTTTTTGATCATTTTCATTTATATTTACATATAATGTCTCATCAGGTGTATCGTAAAAAACAGCATTTTCTTCATCTATTCAGTTATAAAGAGCATATATATTGATTGAAGTATTTTCATTTGTCTTTTCATTTTCCCATTTTACTAGTTTGTATTTTTTAATCAAAGAATTTATTTTATGGATTGTATCATCAGCAACTATATAAACTTGTCTATTATCATATATATTTTCTCATTTTATTGTATTTAACCAAAGTTTTGACGAATTAATTTCTAAACTATAAAAAATATCTTCACTTTTAGTTTTTCATTTTTCAAAAAATGAAAATTTTATAATATCATCACTTTTTATTTCACTTCATTTTGCTGGACTATATTTTTCTATAATTTCTTTTACAAATAAATCAAATTCTTTTTTAAAATCATTATATCAATCTGGAAAATAAAAATATCATGATGCGTATATTTTAGCTTTAGAATCAAATTTAATATGCAAAGAAAATCATTTTGCATCAAAAACAAATTTGCTATTTTTATCAAAACCATTCCATTTATCTACTGAATGCCTTTTTAATATATTTTTTAATTCTTCAAGATCTTTTTTATCAATTTCACTTATAAAACTAACATCTTTATTATTGATAAAAGTATCTAAATTAACAAATATTTTCTTGTTATCGTGTCGTATTTGGATTTTTAATGAATCATATCTTGACTTTCAATTAGTACTAAAAGAAAAAGATTCAATTTTTCAAAGTTTATCAAAGTTTTTATTATCATTTGAAATATGTTTTATATTTAGCTTTTCATCAATTTTATAATAATTAGCTTCATAATCTTTAGAAATATCTTTTTCATTGTAATCTAGACTTACTTCTTGTAGATAAATAGCGACTATTCATGGTTTTAGAGCTTTCCAGCGATGTGAATATGTTCAAGATGCTCAAGGAGTAATAGTATCAGGACTTTTTTCAGTAAAAATTCATAAATCTTCAACTAAATCTGAAGGTTTAGCTAAAGTAACTATTTTTGTAGGTGTTGCTTGAGCTTTTGTATAAGTTATGATTATTTCATTTTTAGCTTTATTTATATTATTATTTGGAGTATCTCAATTTCAAATATTTCAATTTCAAACATCTCTATTTCAAATAATAAAAATTATTCATCCTATAATTAATATAACAATAATAAAAATTGTAGTATACATTTTTTTCATAATTTAGATATTAAAATTTAATCTTTTTCATAATAATCTTTATCAATCAATTCATATCAAGAAATTTCTAATTTTGGTTTTAAATCAATTTGAGAATATTTTGTTAGATTTAAGTTCATTTCTAAAATATCTCATCACATCAAAGTTTGTCTTGTTTGTTTATCTGTAATCGATGAAAATTCTATAGCTCAATCAAATAATTGAGTTTTATAATTTTCTCAATCTGTTCAAGTTAAATTTAGTAAAATTTTATTTTCTGGTGTAAAATAAAAACTTAATTCTTCTTCTTCATTATTACTCCAAAAAACTTCTCATTTTATTTTAGTATTTCAAACAAAAACAATATTAGCTCATCATTTGATTGGAGTTATTTCTTTTATTTCCATTCAACTAATTTTTGTTCAAATTTTTAATTCTTCTTGAGAATATTGATGTTTTTCTCTACTTTTATAATCATCTATAAAAGCACATTTTAGAGTTACATTTGAACTTAAGTTTTCGTATTTATCTTCTTCTAGTTCTTTTTGTACTTCTTCTATTGTTTTGTTTCATAAATTAAGAGTTTGTTCTAAAATACAAGCAATATCATCTTTTATAAAATCTTGTTTCGATTCAAATATACTATTTGCATAACTTCATTCCATAACTAATTTCCAATTTGAAAATATCGAATCAATTGCTTCTCACATATTTTCTGCTTTTGTAAATTTAGCATAATATCAATTTAATATATAATTATAAGATCCATAAAAAAAATAAAAAGATGTTTCTTTCAAATCAAATTCTTTTTGTCAAACAATTTCAGCAAAAGAATTAAATATATTATCTAATTTTGTATTATCTTTGGATTCTTCTATATTTTCTTGATTTTCACTATTTTCTAAATTTTTATTATATTTTGGTACTTTATCTAAATATTCATCTTTCCAGTATTCATCCAAATTTTTAAAATTATTTGGAAAAAAAATAAATTCATTTTCACTATAATATGGTTTTATGTATTTTTCTCCTTCTGGAAGCATTTTTTGCCATTTTATATATTTATACAAAATAGCTGTATAAGTTTTTGTTCATCAATCTTTATAGGTTTCAACTTTTGGAAACAATAAAATTACTAAAAAAATTAAAAATATGATTAATATATATTTTTTTTTCATAAGAATACTCTAAAAAATAAAAAAAATTTCTTGAAAAAATTATATTCTCAATGAAAAATATGTCAAATTCAAGAAAAAAGCACTAAATATATTTAATTTAGTTTATTAGGATTTATTTTTCAAAGCATTATATAATAAGTGATACTCCTTATAATTAGATGAAAAATAAATAAAAGCAAAATACCAAGAATAGTAAATTTAATTGAATAAAAATAATCTCTTTCTGTTTCATTAGAAAATATACCATGTACATCTATTCAACAATAAGCTGTAGAGGCATAAGCTTGTATTAAGGACCAATCTTTAAAAATTCTCTGCATAGGATTAAAAAAACTTTCTTCATTTCTATAATATCAATTATATTTATTATATTCTTTTTCAAATTCACCTCAGCAATTTATTTCTTTATTTTTAATCTTTTGATAAGTCATATCTATAGTTTCTTCTCTTTCTTCTACTGCTTTTTTTGTTAGAAAAGATGCACCTTCATTCCAAAAAAATATTATTATAAACAATAGACTTAATAACAATATAAAAGCATAAACAAGTTTAATTAATCTCCAATACCATTTTGAATTCAAATTTTCTAGTTTTTCCATAAAAAATCTTTTTTAAAATAAACAAAAAGATTATACAAATAGTAGCAGATTTTGCAAAAAAGTTCTGCATTCTAGAAAAAATAATATATAATGTACTCACATACTAAATCTTTTTAGGTTGTTGCATAAAAAAAGACTAAAAATATAGCCTTTTTGTAGTAAAATTGGCAAGGACTCTAGGAATTGCACCTAGGCTTCTTGGCTTCGGAAACCAAGCACTCTTCTAATTAAGCTAAGTCCTTTAATTAGTGAATAATTAGTTTTTCACTGCTTCCTTATTATATAAAAATTATTTGTTTTTCAAAATTAAACTTTGAAAAAATCATTTTTATTTCTATAATTTGATAAATTTACTAACTCCCTTTTTCATGCAAAAAAAAATAATAGATGAAATACTAGAACTAGCCTTAAAAAGAAAAACTCAAAACAAAGATGAATTTCATAAAATCCAAAATGAAGTTTATAAAAAATACGCTTTGTCAAAAGCTATACAATTAGTTGAAATGCTTGAAAGATACAATAAACTTGTAAAAAAATGAACTTTGGAAGATTCTACAAGCCTAAGAAAAATACTTAGAAAAAGATGAGTAAGAAGTTTAAGTTGAGTTACTGTAATTTCACTTTTAACAAAAGAATTTCCTTGTCCTTGAAAATGTATTTATTGTCCAAATTTCAAAGATTTACCTAAATCATATATTCCAAATGAACCAGCTGTTCAAAGAGCAAAACTCAATAAATTTGACCCTATAAAACAAATCCACAATCGCTTAAGAGCTCTTGAAATTACAGGTCATAAAATAGAAAAAAATGATGTGAGAATTATAGGTTGAACTTGGAGTTTTTATCCTGAAAAATATAGACAAGATTTTATAAAATGAATTTATGATGCTTTTAACACTTATCCAGAAATGAAAAAGCATATAGAAGAAACAAATACTTCAAACGATAAATTTGCCAGTTTTAAGATGAAAACTTGATATAAATTAAAACTTTCAGATTCTTTAGAAGAAGCAAAAAAAATCAATGAAACAGCTTTTTGTAGAGTTATAGGAATAGCTATAGAAACTCGCCCAGATTTAGTTGATGAAAAAGAAATTTTTTTACTTAGAAAATATTGAATTACAAGAGTTGAGATAGGTTACCAAACTACGATTGATGAGATTAATAAACTAAATTGTAGATGACATGGAAACAAAGAAAGTATAAAAGCAACTAGACTTTTAAAAAATGCTTGATTCAAAGTCGTTGCTCATATGATGCCAAATTTACTTTGATCAAATCCAAAACTAGACAAAAAATCAATGCAAGAAGTATGGGAAAATCCTGATTTTAGACCTGATGAAATCAAGATTTATCCTATGGTAGTTACTGATAATTCAGAACTTACTCGTATTTGGAAAGCTTGAAAATTTAAGGCTTATGACGATAAAACTCTTATAAAACTTATGTGAGAATTACAAATGATGGTTCCAGAATATGTAAGAATAAATAGAACTTATAGAGATATTCCGGCATCTGAAATTTTACATGGTTCAACTTTGAGTAATCTAAGACAAATTGTTGAAAATAATTTGAAAAATGATTGAATTAAACTTATGGATATAAGACATAGAGAAATCAAAGATAAAGATAATGACCCAAAAAAAGCAAAATTACATACTTTGAAATACGAAGCAAGCTCTTGAATAGAATATTTTTTAACTTTTGAAGATCCAAAAGATAGAACAATATTTTCACTTTTAAGATTAAGATTACCAAAATTAGTAAATAATGAGATAAAAAAATGTAAAACAAAAGAAGAATATAAAAAAGCTTATGAATTTTTCCACAAAATGTGGATAGATGAATTTAGGCTTGATATAAAAAAATCAAGTGTAGTTTTTGAAAATACAATTATTTATTATATAGAAAAAAAATGAAAAATAGTTTCAGCTATACAATTTAGAAAAACTGCCTTAGACAAAGAAAAATGAGATTACAATATAGTAAGAATTTGAACAGATAAAAAATATAGAAATCTTTGATTATGAACAAATTTATTTAATAAAGTATTTTGACTTGTAAATAAAAATAAGTGAAAAACTATTTATTTACGGGCAGAAGAAAAAAATACAGCATATTATGAAAAAATTTGATTTAAAAAAGAATGAAATTTTGAAAAAAAATGAAATACAAGATGCATACTTATGAAATTAAATTTAAATGAAATCAATAATTTTATTTTTTCAGAAAACAAATCTAAAAATATTGTTAAAAATGATTTTTCCCTTCCAGAAATAGAAAATTCTGCTTTAATAAGAGAAATTCATACTTTTTGAGATCAATTATCTATCTGAGAAACTTGAAGTAATTTTTGACAACATATAGGTTTTTGAAAAAAATTGATTTTAGAAGCAGAAAATATAGCAAAAGAGAATTGATACAAAAAAATAGCAGTAATTGCTTGAATTTGAGTAAGAGAATATTATAAAAAAAGATGATATAATCTAGAATGAGAATATATGGTAAAATATTTATAAAAAGAGATACAAAATTTGTATCTCTATATTTAAATAAATTTAGTAAATATTTCTTGTATCAAAAATCACATTTCAAACTCAAAATTCTCTTAGCTTTTCATATATTTCTTTTTGATAAAAAAGAGGAACTCTAACACAGCCATGAGACGCTGGTTTTCAATTAATTCTTCAATCACTTCAATGAAGCCATATTCATTTTTCAATATGTACAGCATAAGGCATAACTGCTCATCAATTAGGCTTAGGATAAGATCTAGAAAAATAAAGTTTTGCAGGATTAAAAACTCAAGTTTTTAAGTATCTAGAGGTTTTATGATTTTGTAATCATGGAGAAACATAAGTTGCAAGATACAATTTTCATCATACATAAAATCTCAATACTTTTTGTCAATTTAGATTTGAAACTATAATTCTATTATCTTTTGAACTAATTGTATGTGAAACCTTGTCAAATAAATCTTCATTTATAAAAGTTCAAGATTTATTAAAACCTCAAGATCATCAATAATAAGTATTTTTACTAAATACATTTAACTTTTCATAATACACTCTTTTTCAGTTTTCTCTTCTTTTTTTGTCTAAATTTCTATATCATGATATAAGTTCATTATGCATAGATAATCTTCTTTTTATTTCTGGAGATAATTTATTTGTATCTTTTGCATAATAATTTAAATAAATATCCCTTAAAGTTACTCCTCATATAACTCAATCTATTTCGTCATGAGAAAATTTTCTTTGAATTTCTTTTACTTTTTGTTCAAATTCTTTATCATTGATTCAAAAAAAACTTTTAAAAAAATTTACTTCTGTTTTTCCTGAAACCTTTATAGATTGAGAAATAAAATAATTTTTATCTACTGATTCTTCATTTTCCTGAAGTTTTTTTAGTTTATCTTTTATTTTTTGTGGTAAATTTTTTGTATTTTGAGAATAATAATTTAAATAAATTTTTTTTAATGTAGATTCTCATAAAATCAAATCAGCTTTAGTTCAAAACTCGTTTTGTAAATCTTCTAAAACCATAAGAAATTCTTCATCATTTTTTATATTAAAAAATTGTCTAAAAAATTCTAATTCATCTTCTCAAACCAATTTTTCTGATTTAGCTATTTTTTCATGCATCATTGCAATATCTGAAGCAGAATTTATAGTTAAAGCATTTACTTTTCAAACAACACCTGTAATATTTTCTATTACAGGTGTTACTAGTGTAGCTCAAGCAAATTTTAAAAATCATCTTCTACTTAGTTCAGGAGAATTTTTATCATTTGTTCACATAATATTTATTATCTAGCTATTTTTTTAGATTCTAAGTATTCATCTATAAAACTTCATACAAGCGGAGCTTGTTCTCTAAATAAACTTGATCCATAACTAACTATTGTTCAAACATTTAATGTATTGTTTTTGTTGCTTATATAAGTTCTATTATTTACCAATTCTTCGATATTTCAGTATAAACTTCAATTAATTACTAGTTTATTTTGAGTATTATCAGAAATAATTTTTCATCAAATAGAATTCTTTTCAATCGCTATAAAAGTTCATTTTATATTTTTTACACTTTCTTTGATAATTATATTTCATCATTTTACAACAAAAGCTATATTTTCAGGATAAGTTATATCTTTGTTTATAAGTAAATTTCAATTTTCAACAATATAAGTTTTAACTCAATTTCATACTATATCTGAATTTATGTTTAAATTTCAATTTTTTATTATAAAAACATTTGATATACCATTATAATTTTCTAGATTTTCATTTATATTTTTTGTTCAAGTTGTATTTACTGTAGTTATTTTATCTATTTTTACTTGAGTTTTTGTTGTCTGTCATGAGTAAATGTTTGTTACAGATCAGGTATTTGTAACTTTTGTTGTATAACTCGATATTGATCAAGTTGAAACTCAAACTCAAACAAAGTTTTTGTTTTTATCAGGATCACTATATCAATCCGAAGCAACTTTTCATATATCTGCTGTAACTTCAGCTTTTCAAATATATGCTGTTCATCCTCATACTGTTGCAATAGCTGCTTTAGATACTCTAACTTTTAAATCACTTGCAAAAAATGCATTTCTCAATCAACTTATACTTGCTGTAAGCATAGTATCTTTGTAGTCAGCTCAAGAAATTTGAGCTCATTTTATTTCAAGTTTATTTCAGTTATTTAGTGTTTCAAAACTCTTTTTTGATCATGGATATAACCAAGCTATTTTATTTGTAGTACATAAGAAATCTAATTCGTTTCAATTTTTGTCCAAAATAGCTGATTTTTCAGAATTATACACACAAAGATATTTATCTAGATAGACATCTTCAGATGAATCATTTCATATATATGGAGATGATCAAATTATATTGTAAGGATTTACTCAAGCTCATATAACTACTTGTCACGTTGGTCTTATATAAACATTTCATCAAGCTGGATAAGTAAGAATTCATCTACTTACAGATTGAGTTCATTCTCATGGATAAGTAAAATCTTTAGTTTTACAATCAGCTGTACACCAATTTGGAAATACTCAATTTTGTTTTTCACATTCTTCCATTTGTCAATCACTATTTGGTCTTTGCACAACTCAATCTCAACAATAAGTTCTTCAAATTCTTAAATGTGTTCAACAAGCTAAAGAAGTATATGAAGGAATTGATCATCAAACATAACATTTTGGATTATAATTTCTATCATTTCATGTATAATTACATACAAAATTTGCATATCTTGTTCATTTATCATTTACTGCTGATTTTTGGAAATCAATACTTGGAGAACCTCATTCATAATCACAATCTATTCAGATCAATGTAGTATTTGAATCTCAATAACATGTTATTTCTACACTTCATGGCTCTGAAAGACTTTTTCAGTTTCATGATATTTCCAAAGAAGGAATACTTATTCTTACACAATTTGGATTTGAAGATCATCAACCTCATCATCAACTTGTTCATCAAGTAACAAGAACAACACTAGTATCTTCATCTTTAAGATTAACTCAATTTGTAATTGATCTTCAGTATGCAACTACTTTATTTGTATAACTTGAAGTCGTATTCGGTTTTTCACATTCATATTCAAACCATTCTCATATTTCAAGTACATCATTTCAATGATTTCATTCTCATCAAATTCTGAAATTTTTCCATGTACTTGGATATGAATTTGGTAGAGTTAAGTTTCCTGCACATTCTGGAGCCATTTCATCTTCTATTCTTATATCTTTAATACCATCTCTATATATGTTTGTATATTTTATTTTAAATACTGCTTTACTTCAAGGATTTACACTTTGAGTATCATTTCAAATATTTCAATCCAAATCATCTGGATTAGCATCTCTTTTATCAACTGAAATATTTGGAATTTCTCATCATCAAGTATTTAAATATACTGGTGTCGTATCTTTTGCTGTAACATTATTATTACTATTTACTCAAACTCAATTTACTATTGCTTCGTTTGTATAAGAATTTTGCGTATTTGCTCTATCACAAGTGTATTCAAACCATTCTCATACTTCAAGATTTGAATTTAAATGATCTCAAGCTCATCAAATAACAAAATTTGACCAAGTTGAAGGGTATGTATTTGGCATTGTTAAATTTCATCAACAATTTGGGGCTAATATATCTGTTATAGATAAATTTTTTAAATCTTCTTGTCAGTTATTTGTAACTCTTATTTTAAATACCGCCCCAGCTCAAGGATTTACTGTTTGAGTATCATTTCAGATATTTCAATCTAAATCAGCACTGTTTGCATCTCTTTTATCTATTTGAATTGTTGGATTTATTTGTCATGAAACTACAACTGGAGTTGTATCTTTTGCTGTAACTGGTTTGTTTGTATTTATTAAAATAGCATTTACAACCACCTCGTTTGTATATCAAACTTGTGTATCACCTTTACTACAAGTAAATTCAAACCATTCTCATACTTCAAGCTCGTTGTCTGAGTAAGTTCATGATCATCACATAGTAAAATTTGACCAAGTTGAAGGATAAGAAGAAGGAAGTGTTATATTTCAAGCACAATTTGGAGCCAAAGCGTCTGTCAAAACTATATCTTTTAAATTTTCTTGTCAATTATTTGTAACTCTTATTTTAAATACTGCTCACGATCAAATTCTAACTGTTTGTGTATCATTTCAGATAATTCAATCTAAATCATCTTGATTTGCATCTCTTTTATCTACATTGATACTTGGATTTATAAGTTCTTTTACCAAAACTGGACTTGTATCAGTTGCTGTAACTGTAGTATTTGTAGTTATTCAAATAGCATTTACACTTACTTGATTTGTATATCAAGCTTGTGTATTTGCTCTATCACAAGTATATTCAAACCATTCTCCTGGATCAAGTGTAGTATTTGTGTGATCTCAAGTTCATCAAGTTACAAAACTTAAAAATGTAGAAGGATAAACTCATGATAAAATCACATTTCATCCACAGTTTGGAGCTATAGGATCTGTTAGGTTTATATTTTTTAGACTTTCTTCTGATGTATTTGTTACTCTTATTTTAAATACTGCTCATGATCAAATTTTTACTGTTTGTGTATCATTTCAGATATTTCAATCCAAATCATCTGCATTTGCATCTCTTTTATCTATTTGGATAGCTGGTTTTATAATCAAAACTGGTGTAGTATCTGTTGCTGTAACTGGTGTTTGACTTGTTACTCATTTTCAATTTACACTTACTGTATTTGTATATCAATTTTGAGTATTTGCTCTATCACAAGTGTATTCAAAACTTTCTCCTGGATCAAGAACTCAATCACTATGATTTCAAGTTCATCCAAAAGTAAAATTTGACCAAGTTGAAGGATATGTTGAAGGAAGTGTTACATTTCAAGCACAATTTGGTGCTATAGGATCGATTAAAACTATATCATTTATAGCTTCATTTGAATTATTTGTAACTTTGATTTTAAATACTGCTCATGATCAAGCTAGAACTGTTTGTGTATCATTTCATATAACTTTGTCTAAATCAGCAGTATTTGCATCTCTTTTATCTATTTGTATATTTGGTTTAATAGTCAAAACTGGTGTAGTATCTTTTGAATTAACATCTTTGTTTGATGTTTCTCATGTTGCATCAACTCTTACTTCATTTGTATAATTTGCTGTAGTATTTGATTTATTACAAGTGTATTCAAACCATTCTCAAACTTGCAATAAATTATCTGAATGATTTCAAGCTCATCCAAAAGTAAAATTTGACCAAGTTGAAGGGTAAGTTGAAGGAAGTGTTACATTTCATGCACAATTTGGTGCCATCATGTCTGTCATTTTGATATTTTTTAGATTTTCTTGTCAATTATTTGTAACTCTTATCTTAAAGACTGCTTCATCTCAGATTTTTACCATTTGAGAATCATTTCAGATAACCTTATCTAAATCAGCATTATTTGCATCCTTTTTATCTACTTTAACTTGTGGATTTTTTACTGGTTCAGGTTTACAAGTAGAATCACAACCATCTCAATCAACATTGTTTCCATCATCACAGATTTCTCATTTGTTTGTGTCTAAAATTCAGTCTCAACAATAAGCTATTCTTAAATTATAACATTCATTTCAATCTAGTATATAATTACTAACATAATAATTATTATATGTTTTATAACTAATTTTTGCTGGAGTTTGAAACCATCAATCAAGAGTATAATATTGTTTATTAACTGTTGCAGTTCATCATCAAATTTGTCAATGTCTAACATTGAAAACAAATTGAACATTTTTATTTGGAGTATTTACTTTATTAAAAGTACAATCTGAAGCAAATGCTACAACTTTTGTATTATTTCAAGGAGCTACTTCGCTATATCTAAGCCAATCTCAACAAGATACTAATCAAGGATTTGCTGTCCATAATTTTACTAAAGATCAAGCATTTGCTATGTACCTATCTTTATTTGCCCAAAATGCATCAAAAATCTTTGTTGTATAAGAATTTGCTCAAATTGGTATATAAATCATATCATTTATATTTGAAACAGGACAACTAGTTTCCTTGTTGTTCATAATTGAAAAATCTACTCAATAAACATTGCTTATAGATATAGACAATACAAATAAAAATAAAACAAATTTAAATAATTTTTTCATATATATAAAATTAAGAATTATTCTTCTCACAATGATGATGTGCTTTTTTCAACAATGTCTACTCAATTTCATCATCAAACATAATTTATTTCTTTTTGTTTTTGAGAATTATAAATAATAATAAACAAAAGTCAAATAAAAATTACTATAATTATTAAAATTAGTAATTTATTTATTTTAGTCTTATTTTTTTTCATTTCTATAAATATTAAATAATATAAAATTGGAGATGATTTATTTCATCTCCTTAATTTTATTCTTCCCCAAATTCTTCTTTAGCTTTAGGTGCAGGAATTGGTGATTTTTTTTCATCTAGTGCAGGACTTGCTCAAACTCATCATCATTGTCCTCATCCTGATCATGTTTCAACTGGCTCTGGAGTAGGATCTTTACCTCATTCTGATCAAGTTTCTGGTGTTTTTTCTCCTGGTTTTGGTGTTGGTGTTGTTGGTTTTGTTGACGTTGATGTTGGTGTTGGTTCTTCTGGTTGTGGTTGTTTTACTTCTTTCTTTTTTTCACCTTCAATTTTTCAAGCAAATCAAATTCCAAAGTTTTGAGTATTATGTTCTGGTCCATAAACTTGAGTTCATGGTCATGGAGCAACTCAAGGAGTTGTTATATAAGGTATAATTCTATCATTAAAACCTTCAGGATCTTTATAATAATACAGTGTTACTTGTCATTTATCTATTTTATTTATTAAATCTTTCTTCACATTTTCATCCATATTTTGTAATCATTGTACTGTTTCTTTAAATTTATTTACTTTACTATCATCAATTTTAACAAGTAAAGGCTCTCAATTAACTGTTAACATACTTAAATTTGTATACAAAACATCTACTCATGTTACAGTATCTTTTCCCTCTACAGCTTTACTTGCTGTTGCATCAAACGAAATTCATTTTACATCCATTTTTCAAATTTTTCGTTTTCACTTTTTAAGCTTATCATAATACTCATTTGCTTCATTTTCTAAACTAAATCAAAATAATGTATCAAAACTTTTTCTTCTTTTTTTATCTGTATTTATGTAATTTTCTACATCAGAATTCCATTTACTTATATCTCAATTATTAAAATCATTTGCTTTTTTAGTATATTGAGACAAAGTAGAAATTACCAATCTTTTATCATTATTATCTGTAATTCTCGCCAAATACTGAGGTAGTCAAGCATCTCTCAAAGCTTTAGTTTTATTAGCCATTGTTGTTAATCAATTCCATCTTGTGTTTAAATCATTTTTAGGATTCAAGAAATTTTTTGCTCAAGTATTGTAACGAGTTCTCCAAGAAAAAGCAGATTCAAATTCTTTTAATTTTCCATCTAAATCAGTTTTATCAAAGCTTGCTTGAGGGATATCTATTTTTGCTTCTGTTTTTTCTGTATAAGCACTTACTGTTTTTTGTTCTCCCCAAGTAGTACTATGTTTTTCAAGGTTTACTCAAATTGAAGGATAGATAAATCAATTTGCAAAAGCAAGTCAAATTCAAATTCATGAAAAATGAATTCAAGAATTAGCATTTTCGTATAAATAATTTTCATAATTTCTCAAAGCTCACTCTTTTAATCATTCTTCATCTTTTCAAGAAGATTCATATAAATCTTTTAAGTTATTGTATGCAAATTTGCTAGATGGATCATCTTTAAATCAACTTTCTTCAAAATCTTTTCACTTTTTTATATCAACAAAAACTTTATCAAGAACTTTTCTCATTTCTTTTTTTGCTAGCTCAATTCAGGCTTTTGTTTTTTCGTTTAAATTTGAAATTCAAACTCAAATTCAAGCTCAATTTAGAGTTGCTCATCATGCTAGAGTAATTTTCGCTCAAGCATTAAATTCTGTTGGAAATAATTTTTTTAATTCACTTTTATTTCATTCATATACTTCTAAACTTGCTCATACAAATGGAACAAAATTTGCTAATCATAAATTTACACTATATTTTCAATCCCTTCATTTAATTATTTCTTTTGAAATAAATACTCAAGGAACTCAATCAAAAACCCCAACTCAAGCACTATCAATCAATGATTTTGTTGCTTTTTTTACATCAAAACTAGCTCAAATTCAATTACTTGATCAAAGAATTACTCAAATAGCTTGTAATTTTATAAGTTCTTTTGTTTCTTTTGGTATAGTTTTGTCTTTGAATTTATTTTCAACTTGTTTATCAACTTCTTCAAACACTGTTTTTTTAAATTTATTATATTCTTTCAAAGCTTCTGGATTTCTAGTTAAATCATCAGGAGAAAGTTTTACTGCATCTTCATTTAAATAAATTGTTCAAAGTCTATCTTTAAAATCTTTTCTTGCGGCAAAGTAATTTCAATTAAATTTATTCCAAAAATCATTAATATTTTTATATCAAAGATTTAACAATAAGTTTGAAAATTCTTCTTCACTTTTTATATTATCAAAAAATTGTTTTTCTTTTGTAACAAAATTTACTTTATTATCAAGTAATCAATCTTGATTATAATCAAGAATTATAGCTAATTTTTCTCTAAAATCTGTTTCTTTTTTTAGTTTTTCTTGAGTAAAATAAACATTTTCTACTAATTGAATCAAAGAAGCCATTTCTATTCATCCCCAATTTCAATCAGCTTTGTATCATTGTTTTTCAAATATCTTTTTTAATCTTCCTATATTGAATGGAGTAAAACTATATTTATCTCATTTTCTATTATTTTGTTCAATTGAACTTTTAATTACTCTATAAAAACTTGTTAAAGTTGAATTATCCATTGATCTTATCATTTTGTCATAAGAAGCTTTATTTATGTTTTTAGCAAGTCATTTAAAATCTTCATTTCAAAATCAAAAAGTTACTTCTACGCTTGAGTCTGTTATTTCAGATGTTTTTAAAGATTCTTCTACATCTTTTTTATGAACGTTTACTTCTTCTGTTGTTGCTTTTACAATTTGTGTTTTTTCTTCTTCCATTTTTCAATTTAAAAAATCTGTTAAAAGACCAAGTAAATCTTTACTTGAATCTTTTTTTATTAAATCTTTTATTTTTTCTACAGCTTTTTTTGCTGATGGTGAATATTTTAGCAAATTCAAATCTGATTGACTTAAAGCATCTTTTCAATCTTTTTGTGAAAGTTTATTTAAAAATTGAGTAACAACTTCTTTATGCTTTTTATTATTTAAATCTAAATTATTTGACTGGTTAATAATAGTAATCAATGTTGATTCTGGTAATTCGCTTATATTTCTTTCTCTTATAAACCTTCTATCAAGATCATCAAAATTATCTAATTTTTCCCAACTATATTTACTTACATCTCTAATATTTGCCATAATTTTATTTATTAAAAAAATATTTTATTTTTGTTTTTTCTTCTATTTTTTGATAGAAGATTTTATTTACTCTTCTATATTATCATATCATTTTTTTATAGTCCATAAATTTAACTTGACAAAATTATTATTTTGTATTTTAGGATTATTTTTTCGTTTATTCGTTTTATCATTTTATCGTTTCTTCGTTTATCCATATAATAAAAACCCCCTAACCCCCTTTGCAAAGGGGGAATTTATCGTTTTTTCATTTATTCGTTTTATTAAATCCCCCTTGCCCCCTTTATCAAGGGGGAATTTAACGCTTCTTCGCTTTTTCGTTTCTCCGTTTATTCATTTTATCAAATATTATACCCCCTTCTATAAGGGGGAAGCGAATGAAATGAGTAGGGGGATTTTTTCCATGTCATTTCGACCATAGCGGAGAAATCAATTTAAGTCCCCCTTGATAAAGGGGGAAGCGAATGAAATGAGTAGGGGGATTTTTTCCATGTCATTTCGACCATAGCGGAGAAATCTGTTCTTGATTGTTGCATAAATTATTGTTAATACTTATGCGAAGTATTTGTGCAAAGACAGATCTCTCGACTACACTTTTTTGTTTCGCTCGAGATGACAAAGTTTTTTTAATCCCCCTCCCCCCCCTTTATCAAGGGGGAAATATTCTTCTATTTATTTTTTCTTCGTTTATCCATATAATAAAAACCCCCTAACCCCCTTTGCAAAGGGGGAATTTATCGTTTTTTCGTTTCATCGCTTTATCGTTTTTTACCCTATAACATTTACCATATTGAAAAAAGGAAGCATAATAGCCATTATCATAGTTCAAACAATTCATCATACAAATATTATAACCAAAGGCTCTATTGCTGTAGATAAGTTTTTTACTAAATTATCAACTTCTTTATTGTATTTCAATGATATTTTTAAAAGTAAATCTGCCATTTTTCAAGTTTGTTCTCAGATTTTTACTATTGAAGCTAGTTCTATAGGAAATAAATTATTATCTTTTCAAGATTGAATATTTTCTATTCAAAGCATTTTTGATAAATCTTCTCAAACAGAAACTCAAGCTCATATTTTTTCTATTTCTTTTTTATAATAATCATTATTTGTAACTCAAGAAGTGATTTCTAGCGATTTATTTATAATAATTCAATTTTTAAGTAAAGTTCAAAGAGTTGAAGTAAAATTTATCAAAATCGTCTTTTTTATTATATTTCAAGCTATTGGAATTTTTAAGATAAATCTATCAAAATAAATCTTTGTTTTAGAATTTGTTCTGAAAATATTTACTAAAACAAATACAAAAAGTAAAACAAGTGTTATATTTGAAATATGTTTTTGCATAAAATCTGATAAATCTATAACAAATTTTGTAAGAGATGGTAAATTTACTTGAGCGTCTTTATACATATCCGTTACTTTTGGAATAACATAAATTATAAAAACAATTATCATAGAAATAGATAAAAATATAATAATTGTTGGATAAATAAACGCTCAAATTACCTTTGATTTTATTTCTCTTGATTTTTCTTCTTTTTCTTTTATTTCATTGATTGAATCTCATATCTTTCATGTCAATTCTCACATTTCTATAATTGAAATATCAAATTTTTTAAATATAAGTCAAAATTTTCAGAAACTCTGACTTAGTTTAACTCATTTGTTTATATCTGATAATATAATTTCTATCATACTTTTTAAATTTTTTGATTTTGTTTGATAAGAAATTATTTTCAAAGCATTTGTTATAGGAATTCAAGAATTCAACAAAACACCAAATTGATCCAAAAATCAGATTTTTTCTTTTGTTGTAATTTTTTTTCTGAATTGCAAAAAAACTCAAATTTTTTCTAAAATTAAGTTTTTTATTTTCACAAAATCAAAATTTATTTTTTTCATAAATATTTATTTTCAAATACATAAAAACTTGAAAATCTAATTCCTAAAATCATTTTATCATTTAATTTGTTTTTTTACAAAAATTTATATAATTAAATATATAATACTTTTATTATTTATAGTTTTATGTTTAAGTTATTTTGAGTTTGAGACTCTGAAGATTCTTATGATTTAGAAACTTTGGATCAAGAATTTATATGAGAAGATCCTGATTCTGAAATTTGACAAGTTGCTTTGGATGTGGTTGAAAAAAATGATTCTATAATAATAATAGCCCCTATAGCTTGAATTGATTTAAATGATGTGGATTTATCTATCAAAAAAAATATTTTAACAATATCTTGAGTAAGAAAAAAACCAGAAAATTATTATGAATGAAGTATTTTAAGAAATTTAGAATGTTTTTGGTGAGATTTTGTAAGAAATATAGTTTTACCAGAAAATGTAGATTTTGACAATATAAAAGCAATTATGGATAATAATATACTGGTTGTAAATATTCCTAAAATTAATCTTGATACAAAAAATATAAAAATAAATAGAATTATTAGCTAAATATTTTTAAAATTTATACGTTTTTACATTTATTTATTAAATTATTATGTTTAAAAAAAATATAAAAAAACAAGCAAATAAAGTAGATAAAATTGTAACTTGACTTATAATTTGATGAGCAATTGCCTGAATTGTGTGAGCAAGTAAAACAAAATCTTGAAAAAAATTTATTTCAAAAACAAAAGATACTACAAAAAATATAGTTGATTCATGAACTAGTAGTTTTTGAAGATTTTTAGTTAAAATAATAAGTTTATTTAAAAGAAAAAAATAATTTATGAAATTGATAAAAATTAGTATTTTCTTTGTCTTTTTGCTTTTTTTCATAAATGAAGCTGATGCAAATTGTAAGTATCAAAGTGAAATAGATAGATGTATAGAAGCAAATAAATCTACTTGAGCAAGAGGAATTGAAGATTTTATTTGTGTAAATTCAAATGATAGAGAAGAAATTGCTTACCAAATTATTTTTGATTTGAAATTAAAAGAAATAGATAAAGAAGCTGAAAATTTTTTAATTTCTTTACAAAATCATCCTTCATATTATTTTTGAGCTGATAAAGCTGAATCTTATTTAGAATGATTAAAATATATAAATGATTTATTTTGAAGATATTGAATTTTACGGAAAAGATATGAAAGTTTTTGTAATCCAGAAAGCGAAAATTCAATTATAAAAAATTATTTTGCCTGCACAAAATGAGAAAATAAATATACTGAAATTAGTAAGTCTTACCATTTTCTTCAAGGATCAACTTGTATGTCTGCTGTAGAATTAAAATTATTTATTTATAGAAATATAGCTTACGATTTATTTCAGTTCAATAAACTTTATGTTTTGAATGAATACAGAATCAAACAATTAAAATGAACAAGAGAAAAATATGATAAAGTAATTGGAGCTATGTTTATAAATTTGGATTATATATTAAGAGTAAATAACCAACGGGAAAAAGTTACTAAGCAATGTCAAACAATATCTTCTGACGGTTAGATCATTTTGATAAATTTATTTGAATTTTTTATTTTTTTTATATAATTGAAATCGCTTGACCTTTAATTTTTAATTTAAACAAAATGGCATTAATAGAAAAATGTAAAAATGAAAAAAAAGTAAATAACTTATTGTATTTAGTTATAATTTTTTTGCTAGTTATAATAGCTTTTTTAGCTTTTTTTATAGGGAAAAATACAAGTTCTCCTAAAGTTATTACAGAAGCTGTAAACACAAATTCTTCTTGAGAAATTTCAAATACAAATTTTGAACCAATAACTATAACTGTTATTGATGATAAAAGATGTAAAAATTGTTATACTGATGAAATAGTTGGTCAATTAAAAATGATTCCATTTTTTACTTGATCTGAAATAACAGTAAAAGATTTTGGAGATTCTTGAGTTGAAAAATATCTAAAAGACAATGAAATTAAGTTTTTACCAGCTGTTATTTTATCTTCAAACAAGATAAATGATAATTGAGAAATGCAAGCTTTTCTAAAACAATTAAAAGATAATCAATATTCTTTAGATATATGAGCAAAATATGATCCTTTAGCTAAAAGATCTGAAAAATGATTTTTAGTTGTTGAAAAAGATATATTAAACAAAATAAAAGAAAATTCTTATATCAAATGAAATAAAGATGCAAAAATTACTTGGTTAGAATATAGTGATTTAGAATGTCCTTATTGTGCAAAATTACACCAATCTGATGTTTCTGAAAAAATTAATGAGAAATATAAAGATCAAATAAATGTTGTATTTAATCATTTTCCTTTAGATTTTCACAAAAATGCTTTATCTTGAGCTCTTGTAATGGAATGTTTATGAGAACAAAAGTGATGAAATGCATTTTATAGTTTGATGAAAACTTCTTTTGAAACTTGAAAATCTGAATTAAGTTATTTAGTTGATGAAGCTGTAAAATTATGAGCAAATAAAGCTAATCTTGAAAAATGTGTAAACGATTGAAAATACAATGATAAAATAAAAGAACAACAAGCTAATTGAACAAATAGTTTTTGAGTAACATGAACTCCTTGAAATGTTTTGATTAATAATGAAACTTGAGAATATGAAGTATTGTCATGAGCTTATCCATTTGAAAATTTCGAGCAAATAATTAATTCTTTACTTTGAATTGAAAAATAATAAGTAATTGAAAATAAAAAATCTTGGAATTATCCAAGATTTTTTATTTTACTTCTTTTCTTTCTTTTATAGAATTTAGTATAGTTATATTGTCTGCATATTCTATATAACCTGAGCTAAGTCACCTACTTAATCTTGTTAATTTTACTTTGTAATTTAATCACTTTTTTTCTATTTCTTCTTTTATATAAGCAATTGTTGCTTCTCATTCTATATTTGGATTTGTTGCAAGGATTAATTCTAAATTATTGGAACTTTCTTCAATTCTTTCAAATAATTTTTTAAAATTTAAATCAGCAACAAAAATTCAATTTATCGGTGATATAGCTCAACCAAGAACATGATAAACTCAATTATATCATCAAGTTTGTTCTATTGTAAGCAAATCTAAATATTCTTCAACTATACAAATTATATCTTCTTGACGATCATGTGATTTACAAACTTTACACAAATCATCTTCTTTATTTGTTAAAGATCAACAATTGTCACATCTTGAAATATTTTCTTTTATTTCACTTAAACTATTTTTTAAACTAGAAATATAAGAATTTTTTGAGTTTAACAAAAAAATCGCTAACTTAGTAGCTGTTTTATCTCATATTCAAGGTAATAAACTTATATCATTAATAAGTTTTTTTAAAGCGTCTGGCATATTTTTATTGGAATTATTTATATAATTTTAATGATTATTTTTAATTTAGCAAAACAAAAAAATAGACAATTCTTTTTAAAAAGTATATAATGATTGTAGTATTTAATTTTTATAAAATAAATTATGAAAAAAATAGTTAGAGCAATAGTAAGAAGTGATCAATGAAAAATACTTCTAGTAAAACATTCAAAAAAAGATTTTTGGGTTTTGCCTTGATGACATATGGAAAAAAATGAAAATGAATACCAAACATTAAAAAGAGAAATAAAAGAAGAATTTTGAGTAAAAATTGAATTTATTTGAGAAAAAAAATGAATTCAAGCGGATTGACTTGAAGAAAAATTTTTACCTGTGTGTGTTTATAAAATAACATATACAAATACTAAAAACAAAGAAGAAAAAAGGTTGGAATATATCTTTCAAGCAAAAATAAAAGATGGAATGATAAAAACAAAAATTGATGAAATTGATGAGTTTAAATGGTTTAACAAAGAAGAAATTATAAATTTAGATAAAGTTTATCCTCAAATAAAAGAAATAGTAAAATATATAAAATAATTTTATTTTCAATCAACTATATATTTTTCTAATCTAGAAAGATTTTCTTTTGCTTCTTCATCATAAGGTCTCAAAAAAAGTATTTCTTCATAAACTTTTGCTGAATCTCTCAGTTTTTTTGTTTTTTCCAATGAAATAGCTTTTCTTTTTAACATTTCTACATTTTTTGGTTTTTCTTTCAAAGCCATTTTAAAGTACTTTAAAGATCTTTCATGATCATCTATTTCAAAACTCAAATAAGCCAAAGATTCTATAATTTCAGAATCAGCTTGTTTTTTTCTGTGAACTATTTCATAAGTTTTTATTGCCTGAGAATATTCTCATTGCATAGAATAAACATAAGCTAACTTAGTCAATATATTGCTGTTATCTTGTATTATTAAGCTTAAATCTTTATATATCAATTCAGCATTTTTATAATTTTCTTCATTTTCATATATTTTTCATAATTCTAAATTTAATTCTTTATTATATTTATCAATTGTAAGTCATTCAATTATTAATGATTTTGCTTTATCATAATATCATTTTTCTATATTTAACTTTACTCTTTTCAAAATTTCAGATATCTTAACTTTATCATCAGTATTTATACTTTTTTCAGAAGAATCATTGATTATTAAATCTTTTGCGTCAACATCATCTTTATTTATTTTAACAATTTCTACTTCTTTTTGTTCTTCTGTATTTACAGGTCAAACAATTTTTTTTACTTTCCAAAAAATATTTTTTATATAATCAAAAATATAGTATAAAATATACATAAACGATGAAAATAAGAAAAAAACTTCTATTTTTAATAATAAATTTTCCATTTGTTTTTTATTAATTACAAATACATTTTACATAAATAAATAATCTTTTCAATAAATATTTTAATTTATTTCATATCTTCAATTCATAGATTTTTTTATAACTCATTTTATTTCTAACATTGAAATATTTACTGAAATATCGTTTAAACTAAATTTAGTTTTTTCAATCAATTCATCAATATCAAGATTTTCCAAAATCAATAAATCATAAATAATTTTTTCTTTGTCATTAGAAAATTGAATTTTTTCAGAATTTATCTTATTAACAATATTATATTCTTCAAGAATATCTTCAGAGTTTGTTACCATTTTAGCATGTCCATTTTTTATCAAATTGTTACATCAAAGCGAATTTGCTTTAAATATATCTCAAACAACAGCAAACACATCTTTTCCTTGTTCTAAAGCTAAATTTACAGTTATAAGAGTTCATGATTTTTCAGATGATTCAATTACAAGAACTCAAGAAGAAATTCAAGCTATTATTTCATTTCTTATAGGAAAATTATACGAATTTGCATTTTCTCAAATAGGAAAAATAGATAAAATTCATCAATTATTTTCTATAATTTTTTGATACAATTTTTTATTTGATACTGGATAATCTATATCAATTCATGTTCAAATAATAGAAATTGTTTTTGCTTGATTTTTTATAGCTTGCATATGAGCCTCGCTATCACATCAATTAGCTCATCAACTAACTATAACAAAATATTTTGATAAATCTGGTGTGATTTTTTCTATCACCTTTTTTCAATAAAGTGTCATATTTCTTGATCAAATTATTGCTATTTTTGGAGAATTATCAACTTTTCACTTTATATAAAGCAAAAATGGTGGATTTTGAATTTCTTTTAAAAGTTTTGGATAATCTTTATCTTTTATGCTTATAATCTGTATGTTTTGATTTTTTATTATATTTATTATATAATTTTCATCCAATTTTTCTTTTTTGCCAAGAATTTTTTCTATTTCATTTTCTTTGTAATAATTTTTTAAATTTTTAGCTGAAATATTGAGATAAAAATCTTTAAAATTATTGTTATTACTAAAAATCAAAGATAATTTCTTTTGAGAAATTCATAAACTATGTAAAAAAACTAAATAAATATTTGTGTTCATATATTAAAAATTTTTTAATTCGTATTTTTTTCAAGATTCATCATAAATGTATACCTTATCATTTTCTTTTATAATTTTATCTATTTTTAAAACTGTTTCAAAAATTATATCTCTTTTAAATCATGAAATACTATAATTTAAAATAATATTTTTATTTAATATTTTATCAATTCAAAAATTTTCTAATTTTTCCTTTTCATAAGCATAAATAATTCCTATATATCAATCATCTAAGTCAACATAATCTTTAAATAAATAAAAATATGCCAATTTATTTGTATTTTCATTGTAAATATAAGTTCATAAATTATTTACAATTTGATATTCTCAATTAATTCATATTTTTACATAATTAACGCTATTTTTTAAATAAAAATCTTTTAAAATTCAATTATCCAAATTATAAATATATTTTTTGTTTTTAGTATTAACAAATATTTTGTCATTAGATCAATAAATTTTTTGTATAGAAATTTCTGTTTCGTTTCTTGGTAAAGAAAATAAAATTCTTTCTTCTCATCATAAATCATTGTATACATCAAATTTTTCTCAATTTTCTTTTATATAAAAATTTCCTAATCATTCTATTGTTTCAAATAAAAATAATCAACTTTGGTAGCTTTCAATTAAATTTGGATTTACTTGAGTTTTTTTCTTAACATCTACTTCTGATATATTTGTATCTTTTATAAAATTTAAAGATATTTTTTTTATATTTTTTCCTATTATTTTGATTTCTTGTTTTATATTTTTATAGTTTTGTTTTGTAGCATTAAATTCATAAGTAAACGGTGAAAGATTTTTTATTTCACAAATTTTTTTATCACAATCATAGTTTAGATTTACAAACATATTTTTTACACTTAATTTAACCTTGTAATTATCTACATTTGATTCTATAATTAGACCTCCAGTGTATTTTACAAAAAATATTAAATATAAAAAATAAATAATAACTATTGCAAAAACAAAAAACAATATTCACAAAAATCTATTTGATGTAAAAATCTTTTTAAACATAATTTTTTAAGTTTTATTTTGTATTTTATAAGCTTTTACAACATTGTTCATCAAGTTTGCAACAGTAAGAACTCAAACTCAACCTGGAACTGGAGTAATAAGATTTCAATTATTGTTTATTTCTAAAAAATTTGCATCACCATAAATTTTGTCTTGAATTACAGTAAATCAAACATCAATTATAATAGTTTTATCATTTATCATATCTAAACTTAAAATTCAAGGAACTCATGTCGCCAAAACAACTATATCAGATATTTTTGTAAAGAGTTTTAGATTTGGAGTTTTACTGTTACAACTTATTACTGTTGCACTTTTATTTATAAACAAAGCTACCAATGGTTTTCATACAATATTGCTTTTTCAAATAACTGTGATTTTTTTTCATATAAGACTTATATCTAAATCTTCCAAAATATCCAAAACTCAAGCTGGAGTACAAGGAATAAGTCAAGAATCATCTCAAACAAGTATTTTTCACTGATTTTCTATATGAAATCAATCTACATCTTTTTTTGGATTTATAAGATTTATTATTTTATTTTCATCTATATGTTTTGGTAAAGGAAGTTGAACAATCATTCAAGTTATTTCAGGGTCTTTGTTATAATTTTTTATTTTTTCAAGAAGCTTTTTTTCACTTACATTTTCATCTAAATGTTCTAGTTTAAAATTTATTCAAACATAATCTGCCCACTTTTGTTTTTGCTTTACATATCTAAAACTTGAAGGGTTATTTCAAACCAAAATCACACATAAAGAAAGTTTGAGATTTTTATCTTTTATTTCATTTTTTATTTTTTCGTATTTTTTTTGTGCAATTTTTTTTCAATCAATTATCATTTGAAAGTAGTAGCTATTAAGTATTAAAACTAATTTTATATAAGTTTTGTTTTTTTGCTAATCTTTTTTATAATAAATTCAAAAAAATGTATTTAATAATTAAGTTTTTAAAAAAAAGAATTTAATGGAAAGATTTAAAAATAAATTCAATTCAA
>CAZCNE010000002.1:106785-178905 GCA_964500515.1 uncultured Candidatus Peribacteria bacterium
TAAGTTTTTAAAAAAAAGAATTTAATGGAAAGATTTAAAAATAAATTCAATTCAAATTCAAATAGAATGAATTCGTTTGATTATAGTGAGAATTGATATTATTTTGTAACGATTTGTACAAAGGACAGAGAAAATAAATTTTGAGAAATAAAAGATTGAATTATGATGATAAATGATTTATGAAAGCTTGTTTATGACGAGATTTTAAATATACCAAAATATAGAGAAAATGTGGTTTTAGATGAATTTATAATTATGCCAAATCATATTCATTTGATTTTAGGATTTATATGAAATGATCCCCGTAGAGACGCGATTAATCGCGTCTCTACAACAAGGATTGATACAACATCAATAAAAAAATGATGAGCAACATGAAAAAACAATATTATGTTAAATAAAAATTCTTTAGGGTATATAATTCGTATTTTTAAATGAAAATCAAAATTTTTGATAAATAAAAAACAATTGAAATTTTTCTCCTGGCAATCAAATTATTATGATAGAATTATAAGAGGTGAAAAAGAATTAGAACAAATAAGAAAATACATAATAGAAAATCCCCTAAAACGGGAATGAGATAAAAATAATATTAATTAAAATCTTATGAAAATATTAGCTTTTGAAACAAGTTGTGATGATACAAGTATTGCTTTGTTTGAAGATGATAAATTAATTGCTATGGAAACAGCATCTCAAATAAAAATTCATAATGAAACTTCTTGAGTTGTACCTGAAATCGCAGCAAGAGAACATGCAAATAATATATTTAAAGTTCTTGATAAAGTATTGAAGAATATCAATAGAAACGCGATTAATTGCGTCTCTACAAAGCATTGAAAAAATAGTCAAAATCCTTGAGAAACCAAAAAAGATTCTGAGATAATTCTTAATTTTATTGACTATATTGCAGTAACAACAAATCCTTGACTTGTTCCCTCTCTTCTTACTTGAATAACAGTTGCAAAAACAATTAGTAGAGTTTTAAATATTCCTTTAATTGAAATCAATCATATAGAAGCTCATATTTTTTCAAATTATCTTGAAAGAAAAAAAGAAGATATAAATTATCCTTTAGTTTGTCTTACAGTTTCAGGTGGGCACAATGAAATTTATCTTATGAAAAATATGTTTGATTTTACAAAAGTTGGTTGAACTCTTGATGATAGTGCTTGAGAAGCATTTGATAAAGTAGCTAAAATGATGGATTTGTGATATCCTTGAGGACCTATAATTTCAAAATTAGCCGAAGATTATATTAATAAATTAACAAAAAATAAAAAATTCATCACATCTTTACAAAAAAATCTTTTTCCTCGTAGTTTTTTAGATAAAAATGAGCTTAATTTTAGTTTTTCAGGAATAAAAACAAATGTAAAATACTTTATAGATAAAAAAATTAAAGAAAATACAAAATTAACAAAATTAGATAAACAAGAAATTTCTTTTGAATTTCAAGAAGCTGTCACAGAAGTTTTAGCAAAAAAACTAGTTTTTGCTGCAGAAAAATATAAAGTAAAAACTATTATGTTGGCAGGATGAGTAAGTGCAAACTCTAGACTAAAAGAATATATAAAAGAACTTATAATTTGAAAAGATTTAAAATTTATATTTCCAGTTAAAAATCTATATAGCATGGACAACGCAGCAATGGTTTGAATAAATGCTTATTACAAAATTTTACAACAAAAAAATTAACTATTTTAAGTGAAATATATTTTCAAATTTCTAAAAAAATCATATAAATAATTTCTTATAAATAGCATTAAATTTTACAAAACAAAAAAAGTATAGTAAAATAAAATCAAAAGTATATTTTTAAAAATAAAATATGGGTTTTTCTAAAATAAAAGAAAAATTAAAAGAATTTAAAGAAAAAACAGTCAAAGCATATAACAAAACTGTTGATTCTCAAGCCAACAAGCTTATTGCTTCAAATATGACAATAAAAACTTTGTTTGAACTAGATAGTTATATCTCAAAAACTAAATCAAAATTTAATTCTGAATTATGAAAAGATGTTGCAAAACAAGTAATTTTTATTTTTGCGGATACAAAAACTGATTTTTATAAAAAAATTCTTTATTATTTGCCACTTATTTATACAAAATCATGGACTTGAAATTTGCCAATTAAATTTGTTGATATTAGTATGGATTGACTTGACTTAAATAGATTTAAAATATCTGTTTTGCCTAGTTTAGTTTTTGTTGAAAATGTAAGAATTATAAAAATAATTTCATGAGAAGAAAATATTTTAAAAATTTTGAAATGATTTAATTTAAACATAGAAAAATCTGTAAAATGAAAAGAACAAATTAAAAATCAACAAAACATACAAACAAACAATACTCAAAATGTAAATAACAATCTTTCAAATTCTCAAAATCAAAATAAAACTTCTCAAGCAAATATTTCTACTCAAAACAAGATAAATACACAAAATTTAGCAGAGCAAGCGCAGAATAATAATTCTTGACGAATAAATAATTCCAATAATAATCAAATTCAAAATAATATAAACACACAAAATAACAATAATGTAAATAATGTTTCTCAAATAAATACTTGAATTAATTTACAAAATAATAATAATAATAATGTCATAAATACAAATACAAAAAACACTAATTCTTAAAAAATAAATATGACTATAACAACATTGGAATTATTGTATATTGTTTTAATTATTTTTACTATAATTCTTTGAACTTTATTAACTATAATTTTGGTAAAACTTATTAAATTTATGGAAGTTTTGGATGATATAAAACACAAATACGAAAAAACATCAAATTTGATAAGTGCTTATGCTGCAATTCCTATGGGATTTGTGGATTCTTTAATATCTAAATTCAAAAAATAATATTTGAAATTTTGTAAATACTAAATTATAAATATAATCTTTGTAATAGAGATTATATTTTTTATTGTAAAATTTATGTGAATAATAAAGAAATTACCAAAAATTTTGATAAATCAAATTGCTGCTTGAGAAGTTGTTGAAAGACCGGTTTCAATTGTAAAAGAGTTAGTTGAAAATTCTATTGATGCCTTATCTACTCAGATAAAAATAGAAATAAAAAATTGATGAATAGATGAAATAATAATTACTGATAATTGAATTTGAATAGTAAAAGACGATTTAGAAATTCTCACAGAAAAACATACAACATCAAAAATCAAAGATTTAAAAGATTTGCACAATATTATGACTTTTTGATTTAGATGAGAAGCCTTAGCTTCAATTTCTTCTGTCTCAAAATTTAAAATTATTTCTAAACAAAAAGGTGATTTATGATGATATTCTATGGAAGTTTTGGATTGAGAAAAACAAGAATTGAAAAAAGAAAGTTTAAGTTCTTGAACAAAAATTATTGTAAAAGATTTGTTTTACAACACGCCAGCAAGACTTAATTATCTAAAAAAATGAAAAACAGAATATGGTCATATTTATGACTTTATAAATAATATTGCCTTAGCTTACCCAAAAATTGCTTTTGAATTTATAAGTGAATGAAAAACAATATTTAAATATAAAGAAAATGATTCTTTAAAAACTAGAATTTATAATATATATTGAGAAGAATTTTATGAAAATTTATTAAATTTAGATTTTTCTATAACTTGATTACAAATTTCAGGTTATATTTCAAATCCTAAAGTAAATTTTTCAAATAAAAATAGACAACTTATACTAGTAAACAAAAGAATTATTAGTTCTCCCCTAATTTTCAAAGCAATAAAAGAAGCTTACAATAGATTTATTCCACACAATAATTTTCCTGCTTATATATTAAATCTTCAAATTAATCCTGAAGAAATAGATGTAAATGTGCATCCAAGAAAACTTGAAATTAGATTTGCAAGAGAACAAGAAATTTATAAAGCTTTTTATAATTCAGTTTTAAATAAACTTGAAAATTCTAGTTTAATTAGTAAAAAATGAGATTTTGAAGACGAAAAATGAGAAATAAACAATTATAATTTTTGAAAAAATGAAAATTTAAACTCAAATTTAGTTAAAGATTTAAAAAATAATTATTATTCTTGATCTTGAACTAAGTTTAAATCATATTCTCCTTACAAAAACACAAGTCAAAACCCAAATCAAACTAGCGTAAAAGATGCTATCGCTTTTTCAGAAGCTATAATTTGAAATAATACTAATTTAGAAGTGTCAAACGATTTACATTATACAAAACAAGGAAAAATTATATGACAGGTTTTTAATAGTTATATTATAGTTGAAAAAGATAATAAAATCATAATTTTGGATCAACACGCGCTTGCTGAAAGAATTATTTATGAAAAATTATTAAAAAAAGAAAATATAAAAAATTCTCAAAGACTTTTAATTCAAGAAAATATCACTTTAAACTGAAAAGAAAAAGCTATTTTAGAAGAATATAAAGATATATTTATAGAAATGTGATTTGATTTTGAAATCCTTTGAAATAATTTAATTTTGGTAAATGCAATACCAGAATTTATAAAAAAAGAAAATATAAAAGATATATTTTTATGAATAATAAATGATATTGATGAATTTAATTCAAATAAATCTATGAAACTAGAAGAAATAAAAAACAAAATTTTTGCTTATAGTGCTTGTAGAAGTGCTATTAAGTTTGGAAATAAACTTAATTTATTTGAAATGAATAAGCTTTTAAATGACAGTCAAATAGTTTATAGTTCTACTTGTCCACATTGAAGACCTTCTATATTTGAAATTTCATTAGAAGAATTAAAGAAAAAGTACGATAGATAATAGATTTGTATTTAATATAAATTTGTATTAAAATAATATTAGATTAATTATTAATAAGTTTTTATGTTGTATGATTTAAAAATATTTGAATGAGTTGAGGAATATTTAGTTGATAGAATAATAACTGAAGCTCCTAAAGAAATTTATAGCAAATGAGATATTATATTAAATGAAGGAGATAAAACTAATTGAAAAGCATATGTAATTGATTCTTGAAGTGTTGAAGTATTTCATGATGGAAAAAAAATAAGTGAATTATGAAGATGAGAAATTTTTTGAGAAATGGCATTACTTAGAGAAGAAGATAGAAATGCTAAAATAATAGCAACAAGTGATGTAAAATTAATTGTTTTAAATTTAGATGATTTGATAGAAATTATAAACAATGATGATAACTTGATAAATAAAGAAATTATGAAAAGAATCAAAGAAAATATAGAAAACGAAAACTAGAAATTTTTAATCTTTCAAATTATTTAAAAATAAAATAAATCCATTTTTGGAAGTTTGTTTTTGTTTTTAATTCAATATCATTAGCATTATCAATATTTTCAATATGTGCTTTTTTGTAAGTTTCTTCATAATTTGGATTTGTATACTTTTCATATTCTTTTTCATCAGTAAGATACATGACTTTTTCTTTTTTATTTTTTAGACCTTGCTCTTGTTTCATAAGTTTATTTTTATAAGCAAAAGTACTTTTATAAACGATTAAACTTTCTATTTCATCAATACTTTTTTTTATATCTTTGTTTAAGATTTGTATTTCTTCAATATATGAATTAATTTTGTATTCTCTATATTTATAATTAATTACAAGAAATAACATATAGAAAAGAATTATAATTAATATAACGAAAATATATTGTTTTTTCATAATTAATGTGATAAAATTACATAAACTTATTATAACATTTTTTAAATAAAAATAAACTAATTTTTATTTTATGAATATAAATATTAAAAAAAATAAATTTCTCTTATCAATATTTTTTGGAATTTTAGTTATAGTTCTTATATTTTTTCCAAATTTTTACACTATAAATAAAAATATTCAAAAAAATATATTTAATTATTCTTCATATATTAACAAAGAAATTGTAGTAGTAAAAATAGACTCAAATACAACTAAAAAATTGTGAAATTTCCCATTTGATAGAAAATTGTATTCAAAACTTATAGAAAATTTAAATAAAGCTTGAGCTTCTGTCATATGATTTGATATAATTTTCGCAGATAAAACAAATTCTTTATCAGACAAAAATTTTGCTGATGCTATTAAAAAAGCTTGAAATATAGTTTTATGATGAGCAACAAAAGAAGAATGATCAATAAATTGAGTTTTTGAAAAACCTTTAGAAATATTGGAAACTAATAATCCAAGCTGATATTTCGATATAATTGTTGATCCGGCAATATGAAATGTTTTTTCAGTTTTGTTAAGTAAAAAATTTTTTAATTGAGAATTTGAATATTTTTGAATTTCTATATTAAGAAAATATTTTTCTATAATTTACAAAGATAATTCTTATCTACAAAATAAATTATCATTTTTAAAAAATGAAATTAAATTAGATAATATAAAATTACAAAATTCTTGAAATAATCCTCATGAATTAATAATAAATTATGAAAAACTTCCTTTTAATAGTTATTCCTTTTTTGAAATATATGATGATTATATATTTTCTTGACTCCAAAAAGAATATTGAGAAGATTTTTTAAAAAATAAAATAATTCTTGTCTGAGCAACTTTAAAATGAATTGATATACAAAAAACTTCTCAAAACAATGAAGAATATTGAGTAAACATTCATGCAAGTTTTTTAAACTCTGTTTTGAATAACAATTTTTCAAAATATTTTAATAAAAATTTCGAATTTTTATTAATTTTTATTTTTTCTATTTTAGCAATTTTTATAAATTTAAATAAATGAGTAAAAAATTTAATACTTAGTAATGTTCTTGTTTTGTTTTTAATAATTGTTTATTTTATCTCTATAAAAAATTTCAAATTAATTTTAAATTACCCTTTTGAATTATTTTTAGCAATTATATTATCAGCAGTTTTTTCAAATATATTGAAATATTTATTTGAAAATAAAGATAAATTAAAACTAAACAAAGCACTTTCTGAATATGTTTCAAAAGATGTTGCTGAAGAAATATTATCTTGAAAATGAAGCATAAACTTAGAATGAGAGAAAAAAAGAGTAATTACTTTTTTTTCTGATATAGAAGGTTTTACTTCAATTAGCGAAAGATTTGAACCAGAAGACTTAATTTCATATTTAAAAGATTATCTTACTGAAATGTCAGAAATTATCATAAATAATAAATGATTCGTAAATAAATATGAATGAGATGCAATATTGGCTCTTTGGTGAGTTTTTTGAAAAACTGATGAAAGTATTGCAAAACTTGCTTGTGATTCAAGTTTAAAACAATTAAAAAGATTAGATGAATTAAACGAAATTTGGCAAAATGATCCAAGAATTTGAAAAATAAAAATAAGAATTTGATTAAATATAGGTGATGCTATTTTATGAAATATATGAGCAAAATGAAAAAAACTTGAATTTACAGCCATTTGAGATAGTGTAAATTTAGCTTCAAGGCTCGAAGAAATAAACAAATACTATGGTACAACTTTTTGTGTGAGCGAAAATATTTATAATGAAACTAAGGATTTTTATGAATTTAGATACATTGATAAAATAAGAGTTATATGAAAAGAAAAATCTGTAGATATCTATGAATTAATCGATTTTAAATGACAAATCAGTAATGAAGAATCAAAATTTATAAAGGATTTTGAAAATGCTGTAATGCTTTATCAAAACGAAAAATTCAAAGAATCATATAAAGAATTTGAAAAAATGGATTCTAAAAGAAAAGATATCAAATTATATAAAGATAGGTGTCTTTATTATATGCAAGTTCCTCCTCCAAAAGATTGGGATAAAGTTTGGACTATGACTCAAAAATAATTATCTTCTTATTTCAATTATCGTTCTATAATAAATATTTTCAATTAAATTTTTAAGCTTTTTTTCTTTGATTGTTAAAGTTTTTGATTCATATCTATCAAGTAATCTCTGAGAATTATATTTCAGATTATTTAATATATTTGTTTTATTTGAAGATAAAGCTATATCAATAAAAAACTTTTCTAATCTTTGATTCATTTTTTCTCAATCAATAAAATCTTTTTTTATTTGATCTCTTGTCAATATTGCTTGTTTATATAAAGCAAACATATCTGAATCTGAGCTTAAATAAGCTCCTACACTTGAAAAACTAAACAAAAATATACCAATAAATACTAATAATTTTTTCATTTTTTTAAATAAAAAAGTAATACTATAATTGTATTACTTTTTTATTTTTGTCAAGAAAAATATTTAAAGAACTAGTCCATAAAATCTTCTCATGGGAATATATTTTCTATATTTTCATAATTTGTTGGAGCATTTATTTGTATATTTGTACCTTGACTACGTTCATAATCAGAATCAATATTGATTTTTATATATCATTCACTTGAATAAAAATCCACATAATAATTAACTTTTCACAATTTATTTATATCTCATTTTATTTTTATGTTTAAATTTCAGTTAGCAATATCATTATCATAATTTAAAGAAACTTTATTATTCATCTCAAAATATTCTTTTTGTAAATATTTTCAAGTTGTTAACAAATTAAATTTTTCTTTATCATTTTCTTTATAAATAGCTATTCAATTTATTGTTTCATTACTTAAGTTATAATCTAGATCAAATGTAGAATTAACCAATTCTTGTTTTGACTCTCAAGTTTTGTAATCATAGTTACTTTTATTAAAGCTATTTTTAGCAAAAATATTGATATTAAAACTATTTAAATTATCTTCTAAATCAAAAGCTCAACTTAAACTTCATTTTAATTGTCAAGTAACTTGCTCACTAAATTTATTTGTAGAAGAATCAAATTGATAAGTTTTCAAAACACTATCAAAACTTCCCTCAAATTTTTTATTTTGATAAATAAATTTAGAATTAAAACTTCCTATTTTTCAAACATAATCTATTTTTGTAATTTTATTATCAGAACTCAATAATGTCTTAAGAGAAATATTTGTTTTACTTGAATTTACATTAACTACAAAATCTAATTGTTTTCAGCTAAGAAAGTAAAAACTTATATATTCTCAAGCATATTCACTAGATTTTGGTGAAACCTTATAAGACAATTCAGAAATCTTATTATTTTGATATGCTATTTTTAAATCTCATTTCATATCATTAGAATCTATATCAAATCAAAAATAATTATTTGTTCAATCTATATTAAGATACATATCTCCGTTTTTTATAGAAGATTTCAACATATCAAAATATTCTCACTCGCTACAAAAACTAGAAGAAGATTTTATAATTTTGCTTCATATATATTTAATTGTATCACAAGCTTTTTTTGTAGGATATAAATAATATTTTGTTCATTCTTTTTTATAAGCTTTAAACATAGCTTCTCAAAGAACTTTGTTTGCACTTGAATATGTAGAATTCAAATCAAAAGATTTAAATAATTCTATAAAATTAGCACTAGCTTTATCTTCTATTTTTAAATATGTTTGTTTTTGAGCTAATTCTTTTAGTTTAGCTAAATATTTATTTACTGTTTCATTATCTATTCAAGAATAATTTAATTTGTTTAATAAAATATATATATTTCAATCTTTATTTATAAAATTTACAAAAGAAGAAAATTGAGCCTTAAATGCTTTTTCTCACTTAATACTTGCATCAATAAGTAAATCAACTTGTGATTCAAATTCACTATTAAAAGTCGCTGTTTTTGATTTCATATCTGTCATATTTAGATATCAACTAGCAGAACCAATCATCGCTCAAGATCATTCAACATTGATTTTCAAATTTCATTTTTCTTCAACATTTAAAGAATCTTTTAAATTATTTAATAGATTATCAACAAATTCTTTACTAGAATTAAGCAAGCTTAATTGTAGTTTTACTACTTCTGCTTCAACTTTTTTCATATCTTCTGATCATAATTCTGGATTTTTTATTTGATTTATTAAGTTCAAAGCTTTTGCTGTAATTAAAGTATCTAATCTTTTTTTAACTACTAATTTTATATAATTAACCAATTCAAAAGCTAATCACTCATTATATTTATCTTCTAAAACTTCAATTCTTTCAAGAATTTTATTTAGAGTAGATTCATCTTTTATAGAATTAATCAGATTATCAACTTTAGATAATTTGTTAATTAAACTAAATCCTCCTTTATATTCTTTCATTGACTCAATAGAATATTTGATTTGAGAATCAAGATTTTTTGTTTCTTCACTTATCAATTCTGCTACAGCAAAACTTGTATGTATAGAATTTAGTAAAAAAGCAAAAATTAAAAATAAACTTAATATTTTTTTCTTCATAAAAAATTGTTAAAAAATAAGTTTATTTATTATACTAATAAATAAATTTATACAAAATAAGTTTTTCTCAATTCTCTTGAAAACTTACTATTTTATTTAGTGATTTATTTTCATAATTATCAAGAAGTAAAAAAACAAGATTTGGTCTATAAGTCTTGAAATCTAAACTATCTACAACCAAATATTTAATTTTATTGTATCTTGCGTATTCTATCAAATTTTCAATATTGTCAGTATATGGAGTTAGCCATCTTTCTTTGGTTCAAGAATAATAAGTAGTTATAGGAAATCTTTCCATAATTTTTAAATCTTCTTGGCTTTTAAATTCTTGTTTTAACCAAATTCCTGCTGTTTTTTTTATTTCATATTTATAATCATTATTTTTTACAGAATTATAATAAACAAAATTTCATAAAAAATAAAATGAAATTATTCAAAAAATAATTAAATAATTAAAATATTTTCAAAGTTTTATATTTTTTATACCATAAACTAGCAATACCAAAAATAAAGGCAAAAATATAATAAAATATCTATTTAATACAAAAAATAATGTAAAAAATAAACTTGCAATTAGAAAAAAAGAAAAAAAGATTATTAAAAAATCATAATTTTTATTTTTTATCATCATATAAATTCAATACAAAACAAGAAATAAAGGAAAAATTGAAATTATAAAAAATAAATAATTTTTATATAAAAAGGAATCTTTTGAATTAAATAGATTTTTTGCATTTCCAGAAATAATTTCAGGTAAATTTGAAAAATAAAGCTTTTTTTGATTTTTCAAGATTCTTAAAAATGTATCAAAAGGTTTTTCTAAAATATAATTTTTTATTCATTTTGTTTCTTCTCATTTATTGTATTTTAAACCTCAAACAAATCATGATTTTAAATAATGATTATCAAAAGTTAATTCTCAAACAGCTTGTTCAAAACCTTCATCATCCATTTTTTCGCTTCATCTAAGTTCTGCTTGTCTTAAATTTGCACTTCATTTATTTGTTAATCACCATTCTCAAGTTATAGAATGCAAATGAATTAAATAAGGGAAAATTATCAAAAAGAAAAAAAATACTAAAAAAAATGATTTTTTAAAAAAATATAATAAACGTTTTTTTGTAAAAATTGTTTTATTGAATGGAATAAGAAAAAAAATTAAAACAACACTTCAAATGTATATAAAGGCTTCTGCTCTAGTAAAATAAAGCAAAGCTAAAAAAAATGAAATAATAAAAATACTAGATATTTCTTTTCAAATTTTTAATTTCTTATTTTCAAATTTCATCAAAATATAATATATAAGCATCAAAAACAGAGGAATATAAATATTTTCAGATAAAATTGTTATATTGAAATCAAGTAAAATAGGTGATAAATAATATAAAACAATAACTAAAATAGAATATTTTTTATCCAAAAATAATTTTGAAATTTTGTATAAAAAATAAGCTCATATTCAAAATAAAATTATATTTAAAAATAATGTCACAAAATACTCATTTGGTAAAACCAAAATTGAGTTAAATCAAGCAATTAATAAACTATAAAAAAATCAAAACCATCAAGTTCAAAATCATTCTAAACTAAAATTTTGGAAATGATAAGACATCTGTAAATACGCAAAACTATCAGCATTTTTTAATATTTGATTTATTTGAAAAAAATAAATATGAAAAATTGATCAGAACAGAATTGTCAAAAATAATGGAAAATATTTATTTGAAAAAAGTTTCATTTTATTTATTTAATTTAGTATTTAACGCAATATATGCTCAATAAATCATAAAAAGTGGATAAACTGTTCAAGCATCTTCAAAAGCATGACAAACCACAGCCATAAGACAAATACTTATAAAACTAGAAAAAATTCAAATACTTAAATAATCTTTTTTATTTTTTACTATTTTAAATAAATTTAGAGCTAAAACTATAAATAAGCTTATAAAAATAGAAAAACCAAAAATACCTTGTTCAAGAGCAATTTGTACATACCAATTTTCAGGAAGAAAATTTGCAATTGCTGATGTTGATTGTACCAAAATTTGCCAATTTCAAACAGATTCTAAACTTTTTCAAATTTGGCTTGCAGGTCAAGCGACTCATAATCAATATCAAATAGGATTATAAATTAACATTTCTACAGATTTGATAAGATTTTCAAATCTATTTAAAATAGCTTCTGGATGTAAAAATAAATCAATCTTATATATAACCAAAGCTATAAAAGCAAGTATAAAAAATCAAGAAATTATATAAATTTGCTTCTTTTTTAGTCATTTTTTAAAGATATATTTTAAAACTAAATATATAAATAAAGCTAATCAAAAAGCTAATCCTATAATTGTAGTTTTACTATATGAAAAAAATATAGCAGGTATAACAAATAAAGAAGGAATTAGTATAGTTAAAATTTTACTTGTGTTGGATTTATACTTTTTATTTAAAACAAAACCTAGATAAATTAAATAAAATACTACATAAAATATGGAAAATGTTATTGGTCAACCAAAAGTTCCTTGAAATCTATGTTGTCAGTTAACATTTTGTGCAAAACTTATACAAGAATTTGCTTTATAAGTAGAAACTTGATCAGAATATCAAAATATATGACTTAAACTTGAAATATCTCAAAAAATATACCAAGGTAAAAATATAACTAAAGCTGTAAATCCACCAAAAAAAATTGTTTTTAAAATTAAATTGAAATTATTTTTGATAAAACTTAAATAAATTCAAATAAGCATAGAAAACAAGAAAAAAACATCATATTTAAATCCTAAAAAATTTGAAACTTTAAATTCAAGATAAGGAAATCCTATGTAAAACAAAGAACTTATAATAAAAGCAATAGTTAATCAAACTAAGTAATTTCACTTTAATTCCTTAGTTATATTTTTCTTTGAATGAAAAAATTCTATCAAAGTAGTAAAAAGTAAAATTATAATTAAAATTTCCTTCCAAAATCTAATCAAATTTGTATCAATTCAAAATCTACATTTTAGTGTTGTAATCATAAGAGCATGAAATGGCAACAAAAAAATAAGTAGCAAAAATATTATTTTTAATAATTTATTAATAGCTTTCATAGTATATAAAATAAAAAATGTTTTTATAATTCTACAAAAATAAAGTAATTTGTAAAGAGTATTTTAAGATAAATATTTTTATAAAATTCATTTAATTCTCATTTTTAACTATCTCTTTTATTCTTTTTTCAAAATTTGATTCATCAAACTGAAAAGCATGGTCTTTTATAAAATTTTCATTGAAAAAATTGTGTTTTACTTTTTTATCAAATTCTCTAAATTTAGAGACAAAATCATATCAAGATTTATCATTAAAAAAATTTCAAGTTTTATCCTCTAAAACAGTTTCCAAAAGTCATCATCATCTATAAGCAAAAACTGGTTTTCATGCTGCCATTGCTTCAATTGGAACAATTCAAAAATCTTCTTCTCATGGAAAAATAAGTCCTAAAGAGTCTTGAACAAGTTCAACTAAATCATCTCAATACATAGCTCAAGTAAATAACATATTATTTCATTTTACTTTTGACTCAAGAACACTTCTATAATTTCAATCTCAAATTATAACTAAATTGTTTTCAGGAATTTTATTGAATCACTCTATTGCTATTTCTATTTTTTTAAATTCAGTTAAAGCTGAAATTATAATATAATAATCTAGTTTTTCTCACTTTATACTAAGAAATTTTCATTCTAATATTTTTCATCTTACCCTATTTTTTGATAATTTTTTCTGAAATCTATTTGTTTCAATTGGCGGATAAATAATTTCTGATTCTTTTTTATAATACTTTTTTACTCTTGAGGAAGAATTTTTACTATTTGCTAAACTTATATCACTTCTTTTACTAGCTATATAATCCCATTTCCTAAGATTTAAAAATAATTTATTTAATACCCATCATTTAATTCAAGAATTCCATCAAATGTCTTTTTTGTATTCATTTGTCCAATCCCAAAGATATCTAGCAGGAGAATGATAATAAACTATAAATTTAGTTTCTGGCTTTGTTATAGCTCCATGAGCAAATCATGAAGAAGAACATAAAACTACATCATAGCTTGAAAAATCCAAACTCTCAACTGCTTTTGACATAAATGGAAGACAAAATCTTTGATTTTTTGTAATATTGTAGATTCTTTGTGTAGATTTAGCAAATTTAATTTTTTCTTTTGGAAATACTTTTCAAACTTTATTTTCATCATAAATTAGAGTATACAAATCTGCTTCAGGAAAAATATCTACAAATTTTTCAACTACCTTTTCTGCTCCTCACAATTTCACAAGCATTTCATGCAAAATAGCTATTTTCATAAAAAATTATAAATCGTAAAAACAATTAAACAACTGGTTTAATAATAAATAAAATATTATATAATCAAAACTTATTTTGACTTTTTTTAAAATAATTTATACTTAGTAAAGAAAAAAATTGACAACTTTATTCATTTTTTCGTTTTATCGTTTATTCGCTTTATCTTTTTATAAATTTATCACCTTTTATGAAAATACTTGTTTCTTGATCTATCGCTTATGATTACATAATGACATTTGAAGATTCTTTTAAAAATCATATAATTCCAGATAAAATTCATGTTTTAAATGTAAGTTTTTATACACCAAAACTTATAAAAGAAAAATGATGAACTTGACACAATATAGCTTACAATTTATGACTTTTATGAGAAAAAGCTATTTTAGTTGGTTTGATTTGAAATGATTTTTTTGAAGAATCAGAATTTATAGATTATTCAAATCTTACTAAACTAAAATATTTTCAAACAGCTTCTTGTTATCTTATAAATGATAAAGAAAATAATCAAATAAATGCTTTTTATCCTTGAGCTATGTGAGAAAATATAATTCCAGAAATACCAAAAGAAAAGATTTCTTATGCTATAATATCTCCAAATAATTTAGAAGTGATGAAATCTCACTTAAAAACTTGTTTTCAAGCATGAATAAAAACTTTTTTTGATCCATGACAACAAATAAATTTATTTTCAAAAGAAGAACTTTTAAAAAGTTTAGAATATACTAATTATCTAATTTTAAACGATTATGAATATTCTGTTTTTTTAGCGAAAACGGAAGTTGATGAAAATTCTCTGAAAGAAAATATAGATAAATTAATCATAACTTTATGATCAGATTGAGTAAAAATAATTGATAAAAATGAAACAAAGATAATTGACGCAAACAAAGATGTAAGAATACAAGATCCAACTTGAGCTTGAGATGCCTTTAGAGCTTGACTTTTGTATGGATTAAACAATTGAAAAGATTGGGATAATTCATGTAAAATCTGATGTAGTGTTGCTAGTTTTGCTATAGAAAATTATTGAACACAAAATCATACATTTTGTTTAAATGATATAGAGAAAAAGCTTAAGAAAAATTATGAATAACTCTAAATAAAAAAAACTTCCTTTAAAGGAAGTTTTTTTTATTTAGATCAAACTATTTGTAAGTATAAGCTACATCATTTCAATTATCTGATACATATCCTGCAGTTCACTCTATTGATTTAATCAATCATTCAGTCTCTGCCTCAAGAAGTCTAACACTAAGACTTGTTGGAATAGCAGCAAAAATTAAATTACTTCAAGTTTTTATATTAACTATGTCTCAAGCTGTAGTATTATCACCTATATCAAAGAAATTGATTTTTTGTGGTTCATTAATCATAAGAGTTTTTGAATCAGATCAAGATAATGTAATTACAGTATCGTTTCATCTAGCAAAATAATTTCATTTTAATTTTGCAAATAAAGGACCTGATCAATTTTCCATAGTAGCAGCAATTTGATATTTTCAACCTCTTTTTGTAGTAATTCATATAACATAATCAGCTCCTTTTGGATCTTTAAATTCTGCTGCATTTATTCATAAAGATGCAAAATTAGGAGTTCAAGCATTATAACCACTTCAAACAGTTGTAGCGGTTCAACCTATAAGAGGATTACTCAATTGATTTTCTATTTTAGGCGTAACAAAAGATGTTATATTTTGTCCTCCTGCCATTAGATTATTCATAGCAGATTCTATAGAACCTATATCATCAGTTCTTTTTGCATTTCTAGCGTCCGAAGTATATCATTGTAATGATATAAATGCAATAGTACCCAAAATAGCTAATATAGTTATTACAACTATAAGCTCTACCAAAGTAAATCATGACTTTTTAATATCTTTCATATTATTAAAAAATTATAAATTAAATATTAAAAAACTAGGCCTAGTTTTTTAAAGCAATATCATTGTACATAAAAACATAAAAAAAATCCAATTTTTTATGTATTTTCCTTTGGACATTTTAAATTTTATGTTATATTTAAATATGTAAAAAAAATTATTGCATTAAAAAAAAGAAATGTCATTATTTAAAAGCAAAGGAATTATTTTAAAAATTACTAAGATAAAGGATAAAAATTTTGTATATGATATATTCACATATGACTATTGAAAAATAAAAGTACAAAAGAAAAATACAAAAAAAGAAAAAAACCTTGATTTGTGATATATTATTAACTGCGAAATTGAAACAAAACAATGAAGGGATATTCATAAGATAAAAAATATAAAAATAAAATCTGAATTTGATTATGAAAATAAAAATTTTGCTGTTTTAAATACTTATCTTGAAATTATATCATATGTAGAAAAAAATCTTACTTATTGAGCTGATTTTAAAGATATTTTTGAAATTATAGAAATAATTAATAACAAAAAAAATATAGATGACACGAAGCTTGTTTTAGCAAAATTAAAAATCACAAATTATCTTTGAGAATTAAATATAGAAAATAATGATAAAAATGTAGAAAAAATTTTAAAATTTATAAATAAAAATAAAATTAGTGAAATCCTGAAATTAACTTGAATTGATAACGATTTAAAAATCAAATTAAAAAATCTATACAAAAATTATTCTTAAAAATATTTAAAATAAAAAGTCTTGGTAATAACCAAGACTTTTTATGATTATAAGTTTTTATTTTAATTCTACACTTCAAACTGATTCATAAGTGTTCATATCATTTGATTTCATTTGTCAATCAGAAATTGAAAATATTTTATCTCATATATATAATGCTCTCTTTACAAAATATTCATTATATTTATAAGAATTTTGAGAAATATAATCAGAAACTGTTGCTCAAGAATAACAATAAGTTGGAACATAACTTGTTTTTGGTGGACAATATTGACTTCAATCAATTAAAGGAACACAATCTGATTCTTCTTTATTTTGTGAAATATATTTTTCACATTCATTTTTTCTATCTTCTTCAAATTTAGATTCATCTATATGAGAAACTTTAAATAATTCTTTTATTCAAGTTGCTTTATCAATATTTAAAGCATAAAGTCATGAGAAAAATCAACTGTATATATATTTTACAGGATTATAGCTTGAATATGTATTTGCTGGTAATAATAAGATCTTTTTATTTGCATTCCAAACAAACATACGAGGATTATGTAGTGCATCACTATAACTTCAAACAGTTCAAAGAGTTTTTGTATAAAGTTGTTTCACTATTATTCATTTATAAATTCATTCATCACATGCCTTTTTTTCTTCTTGTGTTAAATTTGTATCACCGCATTTTTTATCATAATTTATCTCATACAAATCAATTTTAATTCAAGAGTTTTGAGTTCATCAATGTTGGTTTTGATATGTATCATAACCTAAACCTATAAGATGATTTGAATCATAAGGATGTAGGTATGTACTATAACCTGGAATTTTTAATTCTCATAGTACTTTTGGATTTTTTACATCTTTTAAATCAATTACAAAAAGTGGATCGATTTGTTCAAAAGTTACCATAAATAATTTATCTCAAATAAATCTCGAAGATTGAAAATTTTCTCATTTAGCTAATCATGTAAGTGATGAAAGCATTTTTAAATCTTTATCCAAAACAAATAAATTTGTTGCTCTTTCTGGATACCAAGAACTTGTTATAATTCTAAAATTTGAATCATATTCATCCATACTATATTGATTTAGAGGATTTCAACTTACTATAGCAGTATTTTTATAAGATAAATCAGCATTTTCAAGTATATCAAATTTATGAACTAAAGTATTTTCTCATCTTGGATACCATCACATAGGACAAACAAATCCAGGTCAACATCTAAAATTATAATTTGTATAAAGATAATTTGTAAGATACAAAGAATCTAAACTCATATGAATTTCATGAGAATCTCAAAAAACTACTTTATTTTTAACTTCTTTTGTTAAATCTTTTAAATTTATAATCGAAACTATTTTAAAACTAGGATTAAAATCATATTTTTTTATTGTTTCATCATCTGGTAAAAGATATTCTATATCTTCACATTTTACTGATTGTCAAGACACAACATTGTATGGTAAATCTTTTCATTTAATATTTACATTTTGACTAACCTTATCTTTTGTATAGTTTAAATTAAGTTCTTTAGCTATTATATCTTCTGGTTTTACATTTATATCATCTATACCTTTATATAAATTGTAATAATAAAAACCTTTACTTCAAATTACATACAAATTATCTCAAATTAATCTTGATTGAGTGTAATGTCATTCAAACATATGTAATTTAAGAAGTTTCATTTCTGAAATATTTGTTGTATCAAAAACTATTACATAAGTTTTTGGTTCGTATGCTCATCATCCCCAAAATTGTTTTTGAAAATCTCAAACTGGAAATCAAGTTGAAATAACTGTAAGTTTTCAGTCTCAAACATATAATTCAATTCAATTAAAATGTTCTGGTAAATTAAGTTTTTTTACCAAAGTCATTTTTCCTGAATCATTTTTCACTACATAAATTGCTTTAACATTTTTTTCTGTCTTATAATTATAAGAATCAACTGCATAATAAATATATTTTCAATCAGTTTTTATAATTTCTGCTTCATCTACTCAAGCAACTTGAGTATTAGTTTTGCTAAAATCTCATCCAGCTCATCAAATTCAGTTTGCTGTTGTAGATTGATCAGAAGCTGCTTTTTCCAAAGATACACTTCCCAACATATCATCTAACATACCTCATCTATAAACAGGAGGTCTATTATTATAAACTTTTTTCAGATACTGAGTCAAAACACTTGACATATCATCACACGATTTAAACTTCTTAAGTTTAAAATCAAAATTTAAAACTTCAGATCAAGAAGACGTGCTTCCTGATAAAGCATCTATTACTTGATTATCATCTACTCCGACAGCTCAGTGTGAAATAGAATAAACAAAAAGTAATGATATAACATAAAGAGACTTTGTTAGTTTTTTCATATTAGAAAGATTAAATAATAAAGTTTCATATATAAAACTAGATTTGTCTAAAAAAGTGACAAAATTTTACATACTAATTTTATGTTTATTTTTAATCAAGTCAAAATTTAAAAGTGAAGTTTTGGTGAAAATATTTTTGATATATTTATTTATGCAATATAATTAAACTAATTTTTTTAAATTTGTTTTGTTTTCATGGATTATAATGAATTAATTAAAATAGTTACAGAAAATCAAGGTTTGGTTTATATAATATATTTTTTATGGAGCTTTTTTGATTGAATAATAATAATAAATTTATTTATACAATGAGAAATAATTTATTTTTTTGCTTGATATATATCATCTTTTAAAATCATTGATCCTTATTTGAGTTTTTTTATATTATTATTTGCCTGATTTTTATGAGACAATATAAGTTATTTTATATGAAAAAAATATTTTAAATGATACTTTAAAAAAGAGAAAAAAATATTTAATCTGAAAAATTTATCAAGGTGAGAAAAGTTTTTTAAAAAATATTGAAATAAAGCCATCGTTTTAAGTAAGGTTCTTTGACCTCTTTCCTCTTGAATATCTAGTTTTTCCTGAGTTTTTTGAGTAAATTTTAAAAATTTTATAATTTATAATACATATTGACTATTTTTGCTTATTTTATCAACTTTTTTGATATGATATTTTACTTGAGTTTGAGCAGAGTATTTTTGATCTTCTATTATATTTAATACCATACTATTTATAATTAGTTTATATTTTTTACTTTATATAATTAAAAGATTAAGACAACTAAAAAAACACAAAAAACAAATAATTTATATGTTAGTAAAAGTTTTGATAGTATATTTTATGAGTTTTTTAGCTTTACTTGCTCTATACTATTTTTATTTATATCCATATTTTGCAGATTTTTATGATAACAACAAAGTTATTCCAAATTTAGAAAATTGGATAAAAGAAAATGATAGAAAAGTATATTCAGATAGAATAATAAAAACAAACAGTAATCCGATAAATATAGTAATAGTAACACAAAAAAATATAGATGATATTTTTGAAAAAATATGATGGAAAGCAAATTTGAGTTTTTCTTCTTGAAAAATAGGTTTCAAAAAATTTATAAATTTATTAATGCAAAATTCTCCTCCTATTTCTGATTTCTATCATTATAATTTTACTCAAAATCATCAATACCAAGATCTAGAATGATGAAATATAAAAAGAGAACATATAAGATTTTGGGAAATTTGAAAATTAGAAAATTGAAACAAAATATATATATGAACAGTAAGTAGAGACAAATGAATTAGTTTTATGATAAATAATTGAATTCCTATAATTGGCCATTGAATAGATAAAAATATAGATAAATCAAGAGATTTAATTAAAGATTTAATAATTAATAATTTTAAAAATACTAAAGTAAAAATACTTGATTTTGAAAGTTTTTGGAAAAAAAATTATTTTACGGATGGTGATGTAGTTATTTTAGAAGTTTAAAAAAATATAATAAACATTATTTCAATCATTTTGCTTTTAAAAAATCTCTAATACTTATTTCTTCTCATATAAAATCATAAAAAAGTTCTTTTGCTGGTTTTGTAGTTCATGCTGATAATATTGTATCAAAAAATCTTTTTGATGTATTTTTGTCAAAAATTCAATTCTTTTTAAATTCATTCCAAACTTGAGATTCAATTATTTCAGCCCACATATAACTATAATATCAAGCTGCATATCATCATGCAAAAATGTGTGAAAACGAAGTATACATATTGTAACTTTTATCTTTTTTTATTATACTAAATTTATTAATAATTTTATGGATATACTCATCCATTTCTTTGATATTTTTAAAAGGTTTTCTTGTGTGAATAAGTAAATCCATAATAGCAAATTCACTTTGTCTTAAAATAAAATTTCAATTTCAATATAATTTTAATTTTTCTATTGCATTTATTATTTTTTTAGGAATATTTTTTCAAGTTTCTATATGTTTTGCAAATAAATCTAATCATTCTTTTTCTTCTGCCCAATTTTCCATAAGTTGAGAAGCTAATTCTACAAAATCCCATTCTACATTATGTCAAGACAATTCGCTATATTTACTCTTTGATACAATTTCATGGATAGCATGACCAAATTCATGAAACATTATTTCAAGATCTATTTTATTTAATAAAACTTTTCAATTTTCTGACTTCTGAAAATTACAAACATTGATTAAAATAGGAATAAATTTTATTGAAATATTTTCTAGTTTTGGTCTAAGATTGTCACACCAAGCTCATTGTCTTTTATTTTCATTATAAAAATAATCTCAAATAAAATATGATAATAAATTTCAATTTTTATAAACTTCATAAATTTTTAAATCTTTTGAATATGATTTAATTTTTAATTCTTTTATTTCTAAATCATAAAGTTTGTTTACTATTTGAAAAAGTCAAGCTAAAACTTTGTTAAACTCAAAATAATTTTTTAATTCTTTTTCATCAAAACTAAATTTTTTTTCTTTATATAATCTGTTATAATAAGCAAGATCCCAAGATTTTATTCATGAAATTTTAAAATATTTTTCTAGAGTAATTATTTCTTGTTTTGCTTTTTTAAAAGCTTTCTTTGAAATATCTTTTAACAAACTCAAAACTTCTTTTGGATCTTGAGCCATTTTAAAAACTAAAGATAACTCAGAGTAATTTTTAAATCACAATAAATTTGCTTTTTTATGTCTTAATTTCAATATTTCAAAAATTATTTCCTTATTTCAATATTTTCATCTTGAAGCAAAATTATTTTTTTCTGCATAAAAAATCTCTCTTACATTTGAGTCTTTACAATAAGACATAACTGATTGATAAGAAGTGTCACTTGCATCAAAATAATATCATTTTAATCATTTTTTTTCAGCTTTTGATTTTGCTTCATCCAAAACATCTTTTGGTATATCACTTATCGATCAAATATTATTAAACAAATAAGAAAATTCTTTTCTGCTATCAAGTACATTATTTGAAAATTTGATTGACAGTTCAGATAATTTTTTATTTATTTTTTTCAATTTTTCTTGTTGTTTTGTTGATAGATTTATTCATCTAACTTCATATCTTTCAATGATTAAATTTAAAATTCTTTTTTGATCTGTATCTAATTTACAATTTTTTCTACAAAAAATAATCATATCATAATATCTTTTATTGTATGCTATGTAATCATTAAATTCAACATACTTTGGCTCAAATTTTTTGATTATATCTCTTGATTTTTTACTTGAATTTACATTATCTAAATGATTTAAAATAGAGTAAAATAAATCTAGTTTTGAAAATTCTTGAAAAATTTCAAAAGAAATATTTGCTTTTATTTCTGACTTTTCAGTTTCTTCAAGATTTTCTCAAATAGTATAATTTGAATCCAATCAAATATATTTTGTATTTATCTTATTATCAAAGATGTTTTTTTCTTCTTTAAGTAAATAATTAAGAATTTTTAAAGATTCTGATAACACTTCATCACTAAAAAGAAATTTAAAATCCAAAAATCAAGGATTTTCTAGGCTTTGTATAACTTTTTGTTTAAGTGTCATAATTTTTTACTTATTTATAAATTAATAACAATTTAGTATTTTATAGTTTAATCATTTTATCACTTTATCGTCTTTAATAATGATAAGATTTTCCTTGTTTTATAGTTCATATTCTATAAATCTGTTCAAGTAAAATAGCTACAGTTTCTATGTGAGTAAAAGTCATTTTTGATAAAGATAATTCAAAATCTACAAACTTTTTTATAATATTGTCTAAGCCATAAACTCATCAAATAATAAATACAATTTCATTATAATTTTGTAATTTATAATCTATAAAATTTGAAAATTCTATTGTTGACATTTCTTTTCATTCTAAACTAAGTAATATCTTGAAAGAGTTTATTTTATCAAGTTTTTCTATTATAGACAATGTTTCTTGTTTTTTTATTTCTTCTTGATTTGATTTTTTTGCAGGTTTTAGTTTTATTATTTGCACTTGTTTACTTAATCTTTTTTTATATTCTTTTATAGATTCATCAAAATGCTTGAAACTATCACAAACTGTAATTATTTTAATCATTTTTTAGTTTATAATATTTATTAAATATCTTTTATCTCTGAATTTTTCTAATTTACTATATCAATTTTTATAATTCTATTTCAAAAAACTTTGCTATTTTCTGCTTCTCTAATTGAAACTATATGTGGTGAAGAATTTTTGAATTTTTCTAAAACACTTTTAAAATTTTCTTCTTTTCCTTCTATTGATAAAAGTGTATAAGATCAGTTAACTTGCTTATCAAAATAAACTTCCAACTCATCCTCTATTGAAATAGAAATATCTTTATTAATTGCTCATTCTCAAGCTATTTTTTCTAATTCTGTCAAAATATCTAATTCTGATTTTTTATAAGTTTTTCCATAAAAAAAATAATTATAAGTTCAATCAAGATTTTCTGTTTCTATAAAAAATATATTATCAAAAGAAAAATTTACCTTTTTTTCAAAACTTATATTTCAAGCAAGTTTGTACATAAAAAATAATCATAGAATTTAATATCTATGATTATATGTAAATTGTATTTTTTTCAAAAAAATTTATGCTTATGAAAGAAAATAATTTTTTAAAGACTTAAAAAGAGCCATTTTAAAGTTTAAATTAGAATCTATTGTTCATATATATTTTATTCCATCTTTTTCAACCTTCACAAGAGAATCATCTTCTGCTCTATTTTTAAAAGTTATTATCTTAAATCAATTACTTGTTTCTTTCAGTTCTTTAAATTCTCAATATTGAGTTAAAATAATATATGATAATCTCGTATTTTTGTTGTTTTCTAAATAAACCCTTGCATAATATATTGAAGCTTTCTCACATCTAAGTTCATTTAATATACAATTAATATTATTTCATGCTGTTGTTTTTAAAATTCTCATATTTTCATCAAGTAAAACTCATTTAGGGTCATTTTCAAATCATCAAAAATAAACCTCATATCATAAAAAATCTAGAAAATCATTATTTTCATAATATCTTCTATTTGATAAATATGAGTTTTCTCAAATTTTTATAGGTTTCATATTTTGATCTAAGATAATTGGAATTTCTTGGTATGATTCTTTATGGAATAAAGTACATTCGAATCAAGCTTTACCATTTGGAAGTTTATTTTTTTCTTTTACTTCATATAATTCAAAATTTTGATTAAATAAAGATATTTTTATATTTTCTCTGGTATCTGCATTGATATAACTTTCACCAATTTTTGCAATTGGAATAGAAAAACCTTTAAAAATATTATCTTCTATTTCACCAGATCATTTTTCATGAAGAATTTTATAGTCTTCTCTCACTAATCATCATTTTGTATCAGTCAAAACTTTTGATGTATAGACAGAATTTATTGATTTGATAAGTTTTTCAAATCATTCTTCAAATTTCTTTATTAAACTAATTTCATTATCACCAAATTTCATGCTAGTTTTGTTTATTCTTTCTTCAAAATTACTTTCTATGAAATCGTTTCCTGTAACTTTTTTAAAATAATTTAAGCTTGGGTTATTTCAAAAACTATAATCATAATTACTTCAAGCGAATTCTCTTAAATATGATATCAAAAGTCATGCTGTATTTTTGTGTTTATGATCGATTCAAACTCTATCATAAGCTTCTTTATGATTTTTATAATCCTCTAGCATTTTTTCTGATAGAAGTTTTAGATTTTTTTCATCTTTTGCAAATTCCAAAACTTTTTTTAGATTTTCTTCATTTTGAAAAAGAAGCCTTCTTTCATCCTTCCCCATTCATTTTCTATATTCTGTTATTTTTGTTCAAAAAATAAGTTCATGTAAAGGAAAAAAAATTGCTCTATGAGCCAATACTTCATAAACGTCCTTGCATTGCATATTTTCTTGACTAAGTAATTTTTGCACATCTTCACTTGTCTCTGAAGTTACTGGATCAGAAATAGAGTTTCAAGAACTTTCTAATTCTTCTCAATTTAGTCAATTTTCTGTATTTAAAGCCATAATTAATAATTATAAAAATAATATGCTTTATAATTATATTTATTTAATTTATTTGTCAATAAAAAAGCTAGCTTATATTATTTTTTTGTTTTAATATATTTACCAATCTTTTTCTTCTTGATTTATTGAATCATCAAAAGCTCTAAAATTATCAAAAAAAGGATCTTGTTTAAAAATATCAAATAAGCTATTTTCATCCAAATTATTAAACTGTTTTCAAAAATCATCTATATAATTTTTTTGTTCATTGTTTAAAAAAATATTATGATTTTCTAATTGCATTTTTTCTACATTTGTTAAAGTGTTTTCTTCGCTTTTTTTTCATTCTTCTTCTTGATTCTTATCCGCTTCTCAAGAATGGATTTCATTTTTTTCTCATAAATTTGCTTTTTCTTGAGAAGAACTAGAAATTTCACTTTGACTTCAAGAATTTGTTTTATCTTGTTGTTGATTATTTTTTTTAGAATCTTGACTTCAAGAAGATGAATTTTCCTGTTTTTGAGAATTTTCTTCTTCCTCTATTTCTTGTAATTTTTTCATTACAAAATCATAATTTTCTTTTGTTTTTTTATCTTCTTTTATATTAAGTATTTTTTTATATGATTCTAAACTTTGTTTGTAATTATTTATTTTATCTTCAATACTTGAAGAATTTTCTCAAATTCTGTAAAAAGTGTTTCATAAATTATAATTTAAATCAAAAAAATCTTGAGTTCAAGAAGCATAATTTGCTTTTAAATAATAATCTTTACTTTTTTCAAATTCATTTTTTTTATAATAAGTTCATGCTAAATTATAAAAAATTAAATTATTTTTTTTCCATTTCAAAGCCTTGTTATAATTTTCTTCAGATTCTAAAAAATTATTATTTAAAAAATTTTTATTTCAAGTATTATTGTTGTAATAAGCAAAAAAATCTCCTAAATTTAAGGATAAAATTACAATTATCAATATAGAAAATATTATTATAAATTTATGACTTGGCTTTAACATTATTTAAAAATAAAAAAATTATATAAAGTAGAAAAAAAACAAAAGAAAACATAGAAATATATCTTTTTAAATCAAGAGAATTTTCACTATTATCTATAAAACTTTGCTTTGAAACTTGATTGAGAGTAGAATCTAATTTGGAAAAATCTCAAAAATCATTTAAATTTGAGTAAATTCAATTATAAAAATTTGCTATTTTTTTCAAATTTTCTTCATAGAGTTTTGTAATAACTTTTCATCATTTATAAGTTTTATAAACTGTATCTCCAAAAATATTTTTTCAAATTGGAATATAAGATCATTTTGTTGTTCAAACTCAAATAGAAAGAAATTTAATTTTATCATTTAACTTTTCAAGATTTAGATTTTTTTCATCATCTCAATCAGAAAGCAAAACTAAAACTCAAGCATCGTTTTCTTTTGTAAAATTTTTTAATCATTCATTTATTGCCAAAACTAAATTACTACCTTGTTTTGAAAGATTTTTTGAATCTACTCAAGACAAAAATGTAGAAAACAAGTTTGTATCGCTAGTAAAAGGTAAAATCCTAATCGCTTCTCAAGCAAACACCACTAAAGAATATTTATTTCAAGGATAATTAAGCAAAAATTCTTCTATAAATTTTTTTGAAGCTTCAAGCCTAGAATAAACCAAATCCTTAGATTTTATATCAATGGCATTCATACTTTTTGATACATCAAGAACAAAAACTATATTTGTTCATAAATAATTTTTTGCAGAATTACTAATTTTTTTAGGTCAAAATATTCAAATAGAAAGCATAAAAATACTTAAAATCAAAAAAATATTTGATAAAAAAATAAGTTTATTTTTATTTTTTTTATAATCAAAATAAGTTCTATAAATCATAAAAACAATAAGACATAAAATTCATAAAAATAGAATTATAGAAAATATATTTAAATTTGTAAAAAACATAGTTAGCTTATTAAGTTTTAGTCAAAAAAAATCTAAACTTTTATCCTTTTAAAAAGTAAAATTAAAAAAAGTAAATTTAATATAAAAATCACATTATAAAAAAAATCATAACTTGTAGTAAAAATTCTCTTTATTTCAGTTTTTATTTCTTTTTTTTCTAATTTAGAAATATCATCAAAAACTTGATAAAATATTTTATTTGAAGATGCTCTATAAAATTTTCAAGAAGTTTCATTTGCAATTTTTTTAAGTATTTCTTCATTATAATCTTTGCTGTTTAATTCTCATATTCAAATTGTATAAGTTTTTATGTTTTTTTCTTTTAATAATTTTAATGCTGTAAGTGGTGACAATCATTTATTTGCATCTCAATCAGTAAGTAAAATCATAGTTTTTTCTCTATCTTTTGAATCTTTATCAAATAAATTTGTTCACATTAAAATAGCATCTCAAATAGCTGTTCATCTAAGGTTAGGATTATTTTGGTTAATGGTATTTGTTGAAACAGATTTTATATATTCTTGTAAAAATTTATAATCATAAGTTAAAGGAATTGATGTAAACGGTTTTCAAGCAAAAACTACAAGTCAAACTCTATCATTTTTTAATTTTTCCAAAAAAGAAAAAATCACAGTTTTTGCTAGTTCAACTCTACTTGGAAATAAATCTTTGGCTTCCATACTATAACTTATATCAAAAACCAAAACTATATCAATTCAATTTTTTATAATTTCTTCTTTTGTGTTTTTTATGTTTGGATTAGCTAAAATAACAACATAAAAAATACTAATAAATATTAACAAGAAGAAAAATAAATAATAAAAAAAATTATTTTTTTTATAAATATTTTCTAAATCTTTAAAAAAACTAAATTTTAACTTGTTTTTTTTACTAAAAAATAAATATCCAATAATTCATAAAATTGGAATTATTACTAAAAAATAATATGGATTTAAAAAAATAAAATTATTCATAATTTTTTAAGACATCTTATTTATTATTTGTTTTAATTTCTCTAAAATCTCATCTTTATCTAAATCTAAATCTTTGTTTTTAAATTGTTCAAAATATGTTTCTTTTAATATTTTTAATAAATTTTCATCTGTTTTTGTATTTTTTGATATTTCTTTCAGAGTTTTTGTTCTAGCATTAGAAACTCAAATATGCTCAAATATTTCTCTTATTAAATCATTGATTTTAGCTAAAAAATCTCATTTATTTAAAGTTTCTTTTTCTTTTTTTATACTTTTTAATTTATCCAAAAAATAATCTTTTTTAGAAACTTCTACTATTTTTTCTTGAATAATTTCCTCTTTTTTAGTTTCATTTAAAGAAAAATAATGTTTAAGTAAATAATAAAATAATAAAAAAAATCCTAGTATAAGAAAAAACCAAAAATATAAATTAAAATTAAAATCTTTTTGTCAAATATTGTCATTTATATCTGTCATAAAATTAGAATCTTCATTGTTTTGGATATTTGAATTTTGAGAATTTATTCAAGAATTTAATTTATCTCAAACTTCTACTAAAACCTTATTTGAAATGTTTTTTTTATCTCAATGTTCTATTTCTACAGGTCAAATCTCAAAATTTCCTTTTTCTATAGCTTGAAGTTTTATTTCAATATCATAAATTCATTTTGTTTCTCAATTTATTGTTTGCATTCTTATAGAGCTACTATTTCAAAGCAAATTAAACTTTTCAAGTCAAGCTATATTTATATCTCAAATATCATTTTGGTCTCATAATTCCAAAGATGCCTTTAAAGTAAAACTTTCTCAAATTCAAATTTTTGAGTCTGAAATTTCTAAATTAAGCTTATTTAAATTTCATGAATTTGTTTGTAAACCTCATGAACTTGCAAATGAGTCTGAAAAACAAAAAATTAAAGTAAAAAATATAATTATAAGTCCTAAAATTTTTAGTTTTTGGAATATTTTTGTTGTTTTTTCATTAAATCACATATTATTTTAATTTAAAAAAGTAAAAAAATTCTTTGTAAATATTTGTAAAATTATCTATTTTTAAGTAAGAAATTCAAAGCTTATTTAAATAATTTGATAATTTTTTAATTTTTTCTTGCCTATATTTTTTATAATTTTCTTTTTTTTCATCGTCATTTAAATCTATGTTTAAAGTATCTCAAAGTTTTGACTTAAATCACATTATTCAAAGATTATTTTCATTTATTTCCAAAGTATTTTCAAAATTATCAAATATGTTGATGTAAACAATATCATTTTTTAGAGATAAAACTTTTAAATTTTTATCATTTATTACATCCATTTCATCAGTCAAAATAAACAAAAAATTGTTTTTTAATTTTATCTGATTTAAAAATAAAATCATATTTTGTAAATTATTTTCATTTTTTTTAATTTTTAAGTTATTTGTAAAGTTTAAAATTTCTTTATATATGTTAAAAATATGAGATTTTCATCTTTTTGCCTGAAAAATTTTAAAATCATCTTCTTTAAAAATAATAGCTCAAACTTTATCTGAATTTTCTATACTTGATAAAGCTAAAAGAAAAAAAATTTCAAGTAGAGAATCTATTTTTTTCTTTTCAAAACCAAAATTCATATTGTTTCTTAAATCAAGAAGAAAAAATACTTTTATACTTTTATCTATATTATATATTTTTGTAAGGATTTTTTGCCCTCTTGCTGAAACTAACCAATCTATATCTTTTGAATCTTCTCAAGTTTCATATTCTTTATATTCAGCAAATTCTAACCCCTTTCATTTAAAAAGACTTTTAAAATTTCAAGCATCAAAACTTGAAATCATTTTTTTTGTTTTTATATCTAATTTCTGAAAATTTTTTATAGCATCCATAAAAAAGTTAAAAAGTTTAAAAGAAAGATATACAATTTTTTCATCATTTACTCATTTTATCGCTTATTCGTCTATTTTACTTTCACATTTTTTAGTATTTCATCTATCAAATGATCAATTTGTATATTATCCGCTAGTGCTTCATAATTAAGTATAAGTCTATGTCTTAAAACTTGTTTTGCTATATCCTTTATATCCTCTGGAATAACAAAATCTCTTCAAGATAAAAAAGCTAAAGCTCTTGATGCAACAAGTAAGGAAATTGAAGCTCTAGGTGAAGCTCAGTAAAAAAGATATTTTCATACATTATTTTCCTGATTTCTTGTGTAAAAAACTATGTCTTTTATGTATTTTAATATATTATCATCAACATAAATTTCTTTCGCTTGTTTTTGAATTTCTATAATATCTTTTTTTCACATAACTTTTTTTATAGAACTCAAATCATTACTTAAAGAATTATTTTTCATAATTTCTATTTCTTCTTTCTCACTTGGATAAGAAATCATTGTTTTAAAAAGAAATCTATCAAGTTGTGCTTCTGGAAGATTATAAGTTCAATCCTGTTCTATAGGGTTTTGTGTTGCCAAAACTATAAAGGGTTCTTCAAGTTTAATTGTTTTATCAGCAATAGTAACTTGTCTTTCTGCCATAGCTTCTAAAAGCGCTGATTGAACTTTTGAAGGAGCACGATTTATCTCATCTGCTAAAACAAAATTTGAAATAATTGGACCTTCTTTTATATAAAATTCTTTTGTTTCAGGTGTATAAGCTCTTGCTCAAATCAAGTCACTTGGAAGTAAGTCTGGAGTAAATTGAATACGAGAAAAATCAAGATCAAGAGCTTTTGCTAAACTAGAAATTGTAAGAGTTTTTGCAAGTCAAGGAACTCATTCTATCAATATATGTCATCTACAAAATAAAGTTATAAGCAAATCTCTTAGCAAATCTTCTTGTCAAATCACAAGTTTTTTTACCTCTGTTTTTAAATTTTCAATTTTTTGAGTGTATATATTTGATTCCATAATCTTCTTTTTAAAAAATACTTTAATTTATTATAAATTTTTTTTATTTTTTTCAAACATTAAAGTATTTTTCTTAAATATTTCTTAAATAAAAAGAACGAAAAATTTTCGTTCTTTTTATTTTTAGTTACTCTGCATAATAAACCCATCTATACCTTAAATCTTTATCACAAGTAAAAATTATTATTTTGGTTCAAAGTGGAACATCTTCTTTTAACTTATCAATATCTTCTTCTTTTACTTTAACTACATCTTTTATCTTATGAGATAATTTTTGTCAATTTCTTGTAATATTTATTTCATCTCATTTTGCCAAAGATCATCAAATAAGTTTTTTAAATACAGCTCAATAAGGATTTTTATCTTCTGGCCAAATTGATGAATGTCATAAAATTATAGTTCTTCATCTAAGAGTATCTTCATAGAATCAAGCTCATGACTCTTCCAAATCTTTTAACCATACACTTGGATGTTCAAGTAATGTTCTTGATGGTGAAACATGAATATCTAACTTATCTATATCAAGCTTTATAGAATCTTTATACTCTTCTTCTCAAGCTTTTTTCATTATCAAAGCTCTGTATATAAATCATGAAGCTTCTTCTCTTGTTATTTGTTTATTAATATTTGAATTTTGATTAAAACTATATGGTAATAAATTCTTTGTTTTCAAAATTTCTACAGAATCATTTTCATTTCAAGCTTCTCATAAATTAAATCATGAAACTATTGTATCACTCAATACTTTATATGTAACTGTTCATTCAGGATTAAAACTATTTTCTGTTTCTCAAGTCATTATTCATTGTTTTATTGCATTATAAATATATTTTTCGTACCAAGTTCAAGTAGTAACATCATTGTATGGCATATAATAAATATTTCTTTCTTCAATCTCACTTTCTGTTCAAATAAGTATCATTTTTGATAATTCAAGTCTTTTTAAGTTTCTTTTTGGCTCTACTTTTTCAAGTCATCATCCGCCTATTACTCAATACCTATACAATCAAATAAGAGATTCATAGTAAGGATTATTTCAATCAGTTCAAGAAATTAAACTTTCTCAATTATACTTTTTAAACAATGATAAAGGAATTATTCAAGTTTTAGGAATTACTCATAAATATGAAGTAAAATCATCAATAAGCTTAATTTTTTCTATTTTTTGTATTATACTGATATCTTTTTCAATAACACTATCATTATCTTGAGTATTATTATTATTTCCTGAAATTTCTTTTGGAGACAAAATAGCTGGTAAATTATCTTCTACTTTTGAATCTTCTTCTTTAACTATACTTCCTGTATCACTTTCTTGAGATTCTGGCTTTTTTATTTCGCATATTCAATCATGTAAATTTCATGAATTATCTCAATATGGACAATTATCGACACTCGAAGATCATCATCAAATATGTGGAGTTGTTATTCAAGGATTTGTTGTTCAAGTATTTATTCATCCAGTAGAGATTGGACTTTCCAACACTGACAGACTAACTTTTGTTGGAGCGGTATTATTGTATGGATTTAAATCTCAGTCAGGATCTGGACTTGCTCAATCTTGAGAATAGTCAATCAATTCCTCATTAGTTACCTTGTTTAATCAAGAAATTTTTGCTATATTGTCATATGTTCAAGATTTTGTATTTAAACCTAATTTTAGGTCTAATAAAACTTTTATTTCTTGTCATACAGGTAAGTTTACTCAAGATCAAGTAAATATTTTTTTATTTGTTAATCAATTGAAATATGAATTTATAACTCAAGTTCATCCCGCAATACTCAATTTTGTTCATAATATATCAGCTCAAATAAAGCTTGCTTGTAAATTTTCTTCAATTTGAACATTTTCTAAATTTATATCTCACATATTTTTTCATTTTAATTCGTATTTTATGTCAAAAATTCATTCTTTATTTTTATCTACTTTTGGTGATAAAAGCATTTTTGAAATTCATAAAACTGCATTACTCGTAAATCAAACTCTTGTTGGTTCTGAATTATTTCAAGGGTTATAATCCTTATCAGGATCAACATCAGATCAATCTTGTGATAAATCAGTTTTTACTTCATTAGTATTTGGAACAATTCACATAGCTTTTGATGAATTAAAAAATGGTCAAACAGAAGAAATTGGAATAACTCTTAAACTAATTCTAGCTATAGCTTCTTCAAATTCATTTAATTTATCATTTCAAGTTAATATTTTTATATCTTCTTTTCAATTATAATTTGAGTTTAAATTTATATTTCAACTAATAATTTTTGTTTTAACATTTTCTATTTTAGCTCAAGAAAATGCTCTTGCTAAATCATCTTCTATTTGAATATTTGTTAGTAATCAAATTCAAGAATTTTTTACTTTTAATTCATATTCTACATTGTAAGTTCAATCTCAATTTTTAATTAAATCTACTAACCTTTTTGCTATACCTATTTTTGGACTTAAAACTAGTAAACTATCTCCAGCTCAAGAATAACTATATCATAATCACGAGGCAAAAATTTTACTAGCTTTATTATGATATAAACCTTCATTATAAGCAACAACATCAATTGATAAAGTACAAGAATCTTCTGCTGGAATAACAAGTCAAGAAACTATTACACTTTTTGATCATGATCATGCTGGAGTACTAATAATTAAGTTATTTTCAGGGTATTCAAAAAATTCAGGAGATCATAGACAATTAGTTGTCATATTTTCATTTGGATCTCATGCTAAAACCATTTGTCATGGAATACTTGGAAATATATCATAAAAAGGTGCATAAATCGTAAATCATTGATTTTGTAGTGTTACTTCTTGTGAATTAGGATTTTTAATCTCAAAATTTAATCTTGTTTTTTCTCAAGGATACACAACTTTTTTATCAAAATATTTTTTTATACTTAATGGATTTATTTCTTGCACAAATAAAGAAACTTCAGAACTTGGTGCTCAAGCATATGAAATTTCCTGAACTTTTACTCAGCTAGTCACATTTGGATGCTCTCATAATATATCACTTGTTACCTTAATAATAAACATTTTAGATTCATTAGCTTTTAAATTAAAATTGCTTATATCTATACGCTTCCTATCTCAAGATATTGTGTATTTATATGATCAAGAATCACAAGGAGGATAACTACTAGAAATATTATCTTGAATATTGCATTGAACTTCAGCTCATGAAGAAATCTGCATATTATTTAATTCATCATAAAAACTAGCGTTTGTAAAATCATTATCCGTCATATTTGCTACCAAAAAAAGTAAATTTGACACAGATCATTTTGATATTTGTTGATCAATAAACATTTTTTGAATATTTGGAGGGGTATTTCAAACTTGTAGGTAAGCTACATTTGATTTTGCTCAAGTTCATAATTCATTAGAATAAACTTCTGTTGTCTGGTTTGGATAAACTCAAGATTCTACACTTGTAATAATATCAATTCTTATTGAACATCAAGCTCATGGTAATAAAGACATATTTGATACTTCTATTATATTTCATCAAGCCTCTGCATTAACTATTCAATTACAATTATTTACTATATTTGAAGGAGTAGCTATTGTTATTCATGATAAATAATCACTAAATTTTATTCAAGTAAAACCACCAGGTAATATATAATCAAGATTAGGATTTTGAATATAAAAAGTCATTGTTGTTTTTCATCATCATTCTGGAAAATTCATTTGATAGTAATTTTTTTCAATACTTATATCTCTTGGTTTTACTATTATTAAATTATCTTTATTACTCTTTTTTCATGTTCAAGTTTCATTTGAATATATTTCTGTTGTTTGATTTGGGTAAATTCATAAATTTGTAGCTATTGATTTTATTTTAACCGATATATTACAAGAGGCATATAATGGAAGTGATAAATTTGTAAGTTCAAAAGTATCTCATCAAACCTCTGCTTCATATGTAAAATCATTACAATCTGATTGTATATCTAAAGGATCTGATAAAATCATTCAGGTTAAGAAATCACTAAATCTGATTCAAGTTAAATCTCAAGAATATGTGCTAGCATTGTTCATGTTACTAACACTAAAGGAAATATATGACTCCTTTCAAACCAAAATCTCATTTGGTTGAAAAGTTTTTACAAGAATTGGTGGAATTGGTCATGTGACAACTAAATTAGCCAAATTACTTTTTTGTCCTGTTTGAGTTTCATTTGAATATATTTCTGTTGTTTGATTTATGTGTGTTCATATTTTGTTACTTGTTACATCAACATATATATAACACTGTTGTCACCATGAAGTAGATTCTAAACTAGCATTTGTTACTTTAAAAGTATCTCATGAGGCCTCTGCTTCATATGTAAAATCATTACAAGTTGATGTAATATTTAATGGATCTGTTAGTGTCATACCGCTAAGTGTGTCACTAAATTTAATTCATGTGAATCATCATGGTAAAATTTGAGTAGAATTTTTATTAAATATTGAAAATGTTATTGTTGATATTCATCAAGTTCAAATAAACTTAGGACTAAAAGATTTTTCTATTCTGGGTGGAATTGGATTTACAACTTGTAAGTTTGCTATATTTGATTTTGCTCAAGTTCATAATTCATGACTAATTATTTCGCTAGTTTGATTATTTAAAGTTCAAATAGTATTTCATGTTATTTCAACATATATTTGACAAAATGATCAAGGTGATATAGATAAATTTGTTACTTTAAAAGTATCTCATCAAGCTTCTGCTTCATATGTAAAGTCATTACAATTTGATGTTATACTTAGTGGATCTGTTAACGTTATACCACTAAAAGTATCATTAAATTTAATTCATGTTAAATCTCAAGGCATTATTTGATTATTGTTTGGATTATTTATTTCAAACAATATAGTTGAAGATTGTCATTTTCCTATATAACCAGGAGAAAAATACTTATTTATTTTAGCATTTACTGGTTTAGAAATTTCTAAGTTTGCAATATTTGATTTAGCTCAAGTTCAGATTTCATTTGTTATTATTTCACTTGTTTGATTAGGAAATGTTCAAACATTATTTCAAGATTTTACATCCACATAAACATAACAATTATTTCATCATCATGCTGTTCAAAGTAAATTTGCATTTGTAACTTCAAAAATATCTCATCAAGCTTCTGCTTCATATGTAAAATCATTACAAGTTGATGTTATATTTAGTGGATCTGTCAATGTCATACCACTAAGAGTATCACTAAATTTAATTCATGTTAATCCTCATGGTAAAATACTTAAACTATTTGGATTGTGAATTTGAAATGTTATTTGAGATACTTTTCAAGTTCATGTTAAATTTGGAGAAAACCACTTACTAACTGTTGCATTACTTGATTTTAATATATTTAAATTTACTATATTTGATTTAGCTCAAGTTCATGACTCATTTGAATATATTTCTGTTGTCTGGTTTGGATAAGTTCAGTATTGTATTCAAATCACATCAAAAGAGACTAAACAAGATGTAGTTGGTGAAACTGTAGCATTTGTTATATCAATTTTATTTCATCAAGCTTCTGCTTCATATGTAAAGTCATTACAACTTGATGTTATATTTAATGGGTTTGTTAGTATCATACCACTAAGAGTATCACTAAATTTAATTCATGTTAGTCATCATGGTAAAGTACTTGAACTATTTGGGTTATAAATTTGAATATTTATAGTTGTTGTTCAAGACATACCTATATTACTTTTAGTGAAACTTTTATTTATAGTTGGCTTTTGAGCTTCAGTAACATAAAGATATCAAGTATTACTTCTTGATCAAGTTCAAGTTTCATTTGTTACTATTTCACTAGCTCTATTTATCAAAGTTCAGACAACATTTCAAACTACATCCATATTTATCAGACAATACTCTTTTGGAGAAATTGTTACTCATGAAACACTAAAAAAGCTTCATCATGCAATAGCTTCATAACTTACATTATCTCAACAACCGCTAAAAGTTATATTTAAAGGATTTGTTAAAGTCATACCACTAAATGTATCACTAAATCCAATTCAAGTTAGTCATCCAGGAAGAAAACTACTAAGATTGGAATTATATAATCTAAATGTTAACTTAGATTTTTCTCATTTTATTATGTAAAGAGGGTCAAATAGTTTTTCAAAACTTGGTTCTTTTAAATCAACAATATCTAAATTTACAATATTTGATTTAGCTCAAGTTCATAATTCATTTGAAAATATTTCTGTTGTTTGGTTTGGATGAGTTCAAACAACATTAGAAGTTACTTCAAAATATATATAACAATCTGAGCTTGGAGAAATTGTTGCATTTGTAATTTCAAAAATATTTCATCAAGGTGAAGCGTTATAAGAAAAGTTCATTCAACAATTAGATGAACTAATATTTAATGGTGTGCTTAAAATCATTCAACTAAGAACATCTTTAAATTTTACTCAAGTCAATCATCAAGATAGTGTTAAATAACTATTTGGATTATTTATCTTTAAAGTAATTTTTGAATTTGTTCATCTTAAAATAATGTTTGGTGATATACTTTTAATTATACTAGCAGGTTTTGGAGGAGTTACAGTAAGATTTGCTATATTTGATTTTGCTCAAGTTCAATTTTCATTAGTATAAACTTCGTTTGTTTGATTTGGATGAATTCAAACTATATTACTTGTTACTCTAATATCTACATAACAACTCGAATTTGGAGGAATTGTTGCATTTTTTATTTCAAATTGATTTCATCATTGAACTCATTGATAATCAAAATTTTGACAAGTAGAATTAAAATTTATAGGACTTGATAAAACCATTCAACTAAGAGTATCTTTAAATTTTACTCAAGTAATTCAAGCTGGAAGAATAGTAGAATTATTAGGATTTGTTAAGTTTATTCTTATTGTTGAAACATCATTGTAAGATATAGTTGTAGGAGAAAATGTTTTTTGTATTTTTATAGGTTCTATAATCTTTAGATCAGCTTTAACTGAATCTGGATTTTTTGTATCAAGAATTGATTTAAGATCTCATGCTGCAATTGTGTTTGTATATAATCAAGCTCAAGTTCAAGTAATTGAAGCATATATTTGACAAGCACTTTCTGCCTTAAATAATCATCAGTCTAATCTAAGATAAGAAGTTCCATCAGGATTTATTCATTTTGTAACTATTCATCAAGAACAAGTAGTTGTTGGAGTTCAAACTATACTTAGTCAAGCTGGAAGAGTATCAATAATAGCTGGACTTGCTCAAGTCTCATCGTTTTGAATTACTTGAGTATTAAATATTTCAATTATCAAAGTTGTATTTTTTCACTTTTCTATTATATTTGGACTAAATCATTTTCATATATTTAAATTTCTTGCAACAGTCAATGTTGCAGCAGAATCATTACTATTAGTAATTCACTCCTTTGTTACTACATCTCAAGAAGATAAGGTATTTATATGATTTCATCACTTATAACTTGTTACATTAAACTCAAAATGACAAATTCAACCAGCATCCATAAATGCATCAGATAAAATCATTTTATTACTTCAAATAGATCAAGAAAAAGTTCATCATCTACATTTTCAAGTTACAGATTTGTATTGATCTGTAAAATTAGGATTTGGATTTGTATGAATTTTTATATCTGTTGGTAATTCATCAGTAATTCACACTCAAGATAAATTTATGGCTTCACTTAAAGTATTTTCAAGAGTAATCCTTACTCTAGACACTCATCATCAATTTATTACTGGTGGTATAAACTCTTTATTTGCTGTAATACTTACAGCCTTTCTTGTTATATCAGCATTTACATTGGAATAATTTTCAAATTGTCATCAGTTATAATCTTTTGCAGAAAAATATATATTTTTTCAATGTGTTGATCAGGTAATTGTGTTTGTAGATTTTTGAATAGTTTGTCAAGATGTAAGAGCTGGTACTCTTACATTTATATATATATTACATTCTGCTGAATTTGATAAAGAAGATAAAGTTCCTCAAGACAACGAAATACTAGATGTTCAAGGATTTCAAATAATTTCTCATCAACAATCATTTTTTATATCAGGATTTGAAGAAATAGTATGTCAAAACGGTAGACTGTCTAACAAATTTATATTTTTAAGAGGAATATAATCATAAGAACTTCTTCTAATTCTTATTCTAAGTCTTGTTTCTCATAAAGGTCATACAGTATTTGGAATAAATTCTTTATATAAAGAAATCGCAGGATATACATAAACTTGATTTTTTAGTTCAAAAGGAAAAACTGTTGATCATGAAGATGCTGTATTCTCATACGTTATATTTCAAACAGGAATAGTATTATATTTCCATTGATTTATTGGATATGTATCTGTATCTGATTTAATAGGTATAGTAAAAGTACAAGAAGAATTTTTTGGGATTGTAAGATTATTAATATTTATAATACTTGTTCATACCGGTGCATTTGCTTCTACTGAAGGACATGTTGTAACATAACTATCAGCAATTTTAAAAAAAGGATCTGTATCTCAAGGAACTCAATTATCAATTCACATCGTTGATAAATCGTCTTTTAATTTCAAGTTTATAACATCAGTTGCCTTACTTCTATTTGTAAAAGTAAATATTATATTTGTTTTATCTCATTGATAAATATATTGTCTGCTAAATTTTTTATCAATTCAAACAATATTACTATTTACTGTTAATGTTGAAGAAAATTGATTGTATTCATAAGTATTTAAATCTCAAGCTGGGACTATGTTTGTATAAGTTCATACATCATTAACTTTAACTTTTACAGACAATGTACAACTTCAATTTTGAAATCAAGGAGCATTTAAATTTGCTGCTTTTAAAGTTGCTCAACTAAGTTCCAAAATTGTTCATCAAGATGAAGAACTAAGAGTTCAAGAACATGTATTTGATATCAAACTATCATAAGCCATTATTCAATTTAAACTTTTTGGCAAAACATCTTTTATATAAAAATTTTCTATTGGCTTTGCATTATAATTATAAAAATTAATATTTAGAGTTGTTGTGTCTATATCATTTATATCTATTACATTTGGAATAAAATTTTTACTTATATTTATTCCTTGAGCTCATCACATTGTATAAGATATATCTTGATAATTTATAGCTCACTCTTCTGTTGTTACATTTCAGATTGGTAATCTATTTGTCGAACTATAGCTATTATATGGGTCTTTTGGATTTTTTGATGGTTCTACATCAAAAGATATAGTACATTCTCAAGGAATCACTCAAGAAGACGGAGGGATAATTCATCAAGAAAAACTAATCTTTGATGATACTCAATATGAATTTGTATAATCAACTATACTAAAGGATCAAGAACATGTAGATTTTCAAGTTCAAGGAATTGCATGCAATCATCTAGAATAATTATTTAAATCATCTAAAAAACTAAGATTATTTAAGCTAATTGGATTAGGATTTTTTAAGCTAATTTTCACTGTTCAAAACTCATATCATTGTATATAACTTGTTGTTGTATTGGTTCCAGAAAAAACCATAGTTTTTGTTCAAGTTATGTTTTGAAGCATAGTAACCAAAGTTCATTGGGTACTTTGTTCATTTTGAACAGGATTTCCTCATACTGTTCAAGTTACATCTCATACATCAATTGTGTTTATATAAGTTCATTTTTTAGGAGAATATACATCTAGTATGATATTACAAGTTCAAGGATTTGTTCAATCTCAAGCTGAAACTATTCATCAACTTAAATTAACAACTCATCATGTTAATGTGTTTAAAGTTTCAATAGTTCAAGAACAAGAGTTGTATATATTGCTTGGACTTGCCACAAATAAATCTTCTGGAAAATAGTCAGTTAATTTAGTATTTATTGTTGGTATAAGTGATGAATTTTGAAGTTTGATTGTTAATTTTGATATTTCTCTAGGATAGATATTTGCTGGAGCGAAACTTTTATTTACATCAAGTGCAGCAAATGTAGCTAATGGAACTATAATAAAAATTATTAGCAATAAATAATATTTTTTTATAAGTTTTTGATTCTTTATTTTGCATACAAATGCTGCTGAAATTCCTTTAACCGAAATTCCATGAAATTTCTTTCAAGAAAATTGAGTTTATATGTGAAAAAAGATTTTGGATGAAGAAAAGGTTGAAGAATACAGATTAAATTACATAAGAAATTATATTTCTGGAATGTCTGATGATTACCCTTATAAAGTAGACATTTCTAGAATAAATCAATCTATGTATTATCCTATTAAAATTAACTGAAATTATAATATAACTAGTGTTAAAGATTATGAGTGAAAAGATATAAATTTTACTCAAACATGAGACACAATAAGAATATATTATGATTCTTTTTTAAATAGTTTTGGAACTTGAATTTATGATACTGAAAATCTAATTTTGAAAGATTATTCTCCTTATCATAAATCTCCTAAGCAATTAACTATTAGTGATTCTGAGTGAAATTCAACTACAATAAATTTTCAGTTTTTTTCTTCAATTGCCAATTTTAACCAACAAATAACACAATGAAATACAACTTACATAATAAAAGAAGATGATAACTTAAATATTTCTTTATCTAAAGATTATAATAACGCAGATGTTAAACTATTTGCATTAAAGTATTTTATACCAAACTTTAATAATTATGAAAAAATAATTGGTGATATAATAAATGAAAAAAACATAAAAATTAATATTAACTACGATATAATAAAAATATTAAACTTAAACTCTTATGATTTTAGTATAATCAGTATAAATACTTTTTCAAAAAAGTCTTGTGACCCTAACTATTATTGGTACAATTCAAGAATTGCAGAACCAAGACTTATTAATGATCCTAATGATTTAGAAATACAAACTAAATTTGAGAATGAATTATTAAATACCTTTTATTGAGCTAATATAGAATTAAGTAAAAGTGAATGAGGAGAATTTGTACCTTATACTAATGTTAGTACTAATACAAATATAACACAGTTTGATCAACTTGAAGACTGATTGTATAAGTATAAAATAACAAATTTAGATACTGAATATAAAAGAATTTGTGCTAATCATTTTAACTCTTCTGATATTAATATAAATTACGGTAAATGAAATTATTTTTTATTTGTTGAGTGAAATATTCATAAATATAATTCACCTTTAGATTGAGATATTATTAATCTAGAAGAATTTTTATCTGAACACCAAATTGAACAATCAAATTATTTTAATGTTTCTCTAAAGGATTTTGAATGAGAAGTTATTGCGTCAATTGATAAAGATTGTTTTTTAAATTGATCATGCAACTTTAAAAATAATGTAGATAATTATCTTTATGATATAGATCCCTGCGAAAAAGCTAATTTGAGTATAAGTTATAAAGATTATTATAATGAAATAGATTTAAATAATGAAATTTTGTTATGATCTGATTGTAGTTTAGAGCCTAGTATTAATGAAATAGATTTTTTTACTGATGATTTTTATATGAATTATAAAATAGATATTGAAAATATAGATAATTTAAATTATGTTTTTTATGATAAAAATGACAATATAATAAGTGATGTAAATGAGTTTAGATCGGAAGAAATAGAAGAAGCTTATGCAAATACTAGTCCTGTAGAAATTCTTTGAAATATATTTTATTGAACTGATCCATGATACTCTTCTTTCATATGAATAAAAAATGATTCTTTAATTTTTGATAATATATGAAAAATTGTTGTTTTTAATAATTGAACCGAGGTGTGAACAATTACCTTTAATTCAGAACAAAGAGCCATATTTGAGAAAATTGAAACTGATAATGATTTAAAGGGAGGTTTTAGCCTTAGAGAAAATATTAGCATAGAAAGTAAAAAAATTATATGAAAAAATTTTGAAAATTTAATTTTTAATAGAAAATTAAAAATTGATCTTTCAAGGTTTGAAGAAACTTATAATTCTAGAATTTTATTAGATAGAATAAACTTAAAATTAGATCTGATAAATAAAATAAATGTAACTAATATAGATAAATCAAAACTATTTGTTTGTAGAAACGCTATAGGAACTCAAGAACAATTTGATAATATTGAAAATATGTTTTGATGTTATGATTTAAAATCTATTGAAGAAGATAATACATGATTTTATTATTATAAAGAATATCCTGGAATATTTAATTTATATATTTATTGAAAAAAATGACTTGTAAATGAAGATTTTAAAAATTTTGATGTTAATTTTAAGTTATTTTTTAGTAAAATGAATTTTACTCTTTTTGATTAAAAATTATATTATTTTTTAAAAATAAAAAAAATCTATGAAAAAAATTATTCTATATATATTGGTAGTATCCTTAAGTTTAAATAATTTTACTGTATTTGCCTGAGTTATAGGTGGTGATGTACCTCCATATTATTTTAATGATATGATTGATTGAAGCTTTAATGTAACAAATTCTATAGAAAATTGAGTTTGTTGAAGCTCAAATTGACAAAACTTTACAGAAGTTCCAACACAAAATCTTTGTGCAAGTTGAAATACTTGAAGTATTACATGAAATTGACCTTGGACTTGGACTTGTGATTGAATTAATTGATGAAGTTCTGTAACTTGTCAAGCAAATCTTCTTACTTATAGTATAAACTGAAAAGTCTTAGAAAAAGATACAAATAATCCTCTATCTAATGTAAAGTTGGAATTAATAAATTCTTCTTGAAATACATTAAATACTGTAAATACTAATTCTAGTTGAGATTATTCTTTCTCTGGTTTAGTTCTTTGAAATTATCAGATTAAAGAAAACGTTTTATCTTGATATATAGCAAGTTCTGATTTTGATTGATGAGATCCTAGTTTAACAAATTTATTATTAAATTCTGATTTATCAAATATAAATTTTATTCAAGAAAAAATTACAAATAATACTTGAACTTGAACGACAAACACATGAACAACAAACACTTGATCCACAAATACATGAACAATTATACACACTTGATGAACTAGTTCTTATACTCCTCCTTGTTCTGAAAATGATTTAGTTTGTAAAAAAGATTCTTCATGAAAATATATCTGGACTTTAAAAGAATCTAGTTTTTGTAAATCAGAAAATATTTGAAATGATTGTAGCGTTAATACTATTGAAAAAGAAAAAGAAATTGAAAATAAAACTTGAAATACTATTCCAACAGTAACAAGTAATGATCCTATTCCAAAAAATATAGAATTAGAATCAGCACCTGAGAAAAAATGGATAGAAGATGCAGAAAATATAGTAAATAATTATGAAAATGAAGTAAAGCTACTTGAAGAAATACAAAATGATGAAAACAAAGTTTGAAATAATGAAATTGTAAAATTACCTAATTTTTTACTTCAAACTTGAGTTCCTGTATTGGAAAGAACAAAGGTAATAAAAAATAAAAATGTTGAAACTGATACAAATAAAGAAGATTTTAGGCTAGCTTGAACTAATTCTCCAGATATAAATCATTGGCTTGAAGTAGTTCCTTTAGAAGATAAAAACAAAGATTTATATATAATTTTACCTTCTCAAGGTTTAGTTATGCCTATAAATACTATTAATAAAAATAGTGAAGACTACAAAAAATCTATAAATTGAGAAAATTTTGATTTTTACAAATATTTAGAAACTTGAGCTTTAGAAGTTCCTTGAACATCAACTAATTGATATTGAGAAGTTTGAAATAAAGTAGTTATTTGACATAGTTCTTATTATAAATCATCAAATTGAAGATATAAAACTCAATTTCAAAAAATTATAGAAAATGAAATTTGAGAAGAAGTTTGGATTTATCAAAAACAAGAATCTTGAGAATATAAAAGATATAGATATATAACCCAAGAATCATACAATACAGATAAATCTGATACTGATGTATTGTTATCATGAAATTGAAAAAATCTTACATTGTATACTTGTACTCCTATTTGATGAACTAGCTGAAGATGGATTATCAAAGCAAAATATATAGATGAAGAAAAAAATTATTTATCAAAAAAAGTAAATTTTTCACAAATAAAAATAGATGATAAAATCGCTATACAAAAATTTACAAATAATATTTCAAAAGAAAAATCTATTGATGTATTTAATAAAACTTCTCCATTGCTTGAAAAATACTCTTCAAATACTAAAGCCACTAATTATCTAGATTATATTAGATTACAAATTGCACAAAAAATTACAAGCAAAAATTAGTTTTACAACAATAAGCTCGATTGGCAAGCTAAAATGCTTGTATTAGCAAAAAATAAATGATACAATTATATTGTATTTATTTATTAATACATTCTTTAAAATGAAAAAAATGGTGTCTGTTTTGATATGTATGTACATATTGACTATATCAGCTTATGCTGAAAATGATAATCAGTATGTAATCAACAATTCAAATAATGTTGAAATTGAAAGTATAAATTACTAATCATACTATCAAAAAAAGCTTATAGAAAATCTATAAGCTTTTTTATTTTTTTTAAATTCTTTCTTCCACTTTTTCCCAATTAACTATTTCCCAAAAATTTTCTACATATTTTGCCCTAAGATTACGATAATCTATATAATAAGCATGTTCCCAAACATCTATTGTCAAAATTGCTTTTTTACCATGTTTTATAGGAGTATCTGCATTTGAAGTATTTAATATTTCAAGTTTTTTTCAATCTAAAATTAACCAAGTCCAAGCTGAACCAAAATTTTTGATTGCTTCTTCGCTAAATTTTGCTTTCAAATTTTCAAAACTTCCAAAATTATCATCAATCAACTTTTGCATTTTTTCTTTTGGATTTTTATCATCTTTTTTAGCTAATGATTCAAAATAAAATGTATGATTCCAAACTTGAGCAGCATTGTTAAAAATAGCTCCAGAAGACTTTTTTATAATTTCTTCTAAACTCATATTTTCAAATTCACCTCAAGAAATAAGTTTATTTAAATTATCAAGATAAGTTTTATGATGTTTCTCATAATGATAATTTATAGTTTCAAGTGAAATATATGGTTCTAAAGCATCTTTTTCAAAAGCTAGTTTTGGCAATTTAAACATAATATAATTTTTTATGAAATAATCTAAGATTATATTAATTTTTTTACAGATATTTGCAAATATTTTATAACTATGATTTAATATATACATATATTTTAATATTTAATAAATAATTTATGAATATAAGAAGAGCTCAAAATGCACCAGAAATTTCTAACAAATTAGAAAAAAATAGTAAAGAAGTTTTTTAAAAATCAAAGGATGAATTAGAAAAACTTAAAAAATATTTAAATCATGAAATTTGGACTTCTCCAGATTCTATTCCTTTAGGTGCTCCAAGTGATCCTACAAATACTTGAAGAACAGAAAAGCCAAAACCAACACCAGAAAAAACATCGCCAACAATGCCAAAAACACCAACAACAACACCAGAAGAAACTTCTGATAATTATTTTTAAAATAATTCTTGCAATACTTATATTTAACTTTAAAATACTAAAAGAGTTTTCTTTTAGTATTTTTTTATAAAAATGTATAAAATCCTTTTTACATCTGCAACAAGTTTAGAATTAAAAAAAATCAAAGATATTATAAAAAAAGATAAACATAAAGCTAAAATTGATTTTTTAAATTTTTGAATTTGAAATTACAAAACAATTTTAAATCTTACAAAACACTTAAAAGATCATAGTTATGATTTTATTGTAAATATTTGAATTTGTGGTTATAAAAAAGAAAAAAATCCTATTCAAGTTGCCAGAATTTACAATTTATCAAATAAAAAAGAACTATTAATCCCTATTAATTTTAGATTTTTGAAATTGGATTCTATTGCATGTAGTGATGAAATTGTTTATGATGAAAAATATTTACTTGATGAAAAATATGTAGATATGGAATCTTATTGATTTGAGCTTGTTTTAGATGATTTTGAAATTCCAAGAATTATTTTAAAAATTCCCTTTGATAAAATTTGAAGCAAAAAAACAAAAAATTATGATAAAAAAGAAATAGAAAAATTGATGGAAAAAATAAATTACAAAAAATTAATTGAAGAAATTATAATATTTTTAGATAAATACAAAAGCAAAGAAACAGATTTTAGTAAATATTTTGATTATTATAAACTTAGTTTTAGCGAAAAAATAATATTTAAAAAAAATTATTTTAAATATGAAACTTTAACTTGAAAAAGTTTTAATAAGTTTTTTATTGAAAATAATGATTTATGAAAAAAAGAATTTATTAAAAAACTAGAAAGTATTAAAATATTATAAATACGCAATTAATTAGATCTCTACAAAAAAATATTTTTAAAACATCAAAATAAATTCAAAATAAAAATATTATTTTATTACATCTTATTATGATAATTTATGTAGAAAAAGAAGCAAAAAATTACTCTCAAACAAAAAAAATTGTTTCTAATTTCAAAAATCCTGAAATAATTTTTATAGATAATTATAAAAATATTTTTGATAAAAATGTCACCTTTTTTCAAGAAAAAAGTATAATTATTAGTAAATTGAAATGAAATGCAACTCTAGAAACTCCGCCAAATTATTGACCGAGTGAAATTTCATATTTTTTCAAAACCTGATTAAATTGCATTTTTGATTGTTCTTATTGTTATTTAAAATGAGCTTTTAAAAATAATTTCTGAGTTTTTTTTGTAAATTATGAAGATATAAAAAAACAAATTGATGAAACGATAAAAAATTTGAAAACCAAAAAATTTTCTAGTCCAGCATATTTTTATTCTTCTGATTATTCTGATAATCTATGAGCAAATAATTTAAATAATTTTGTAGAGGAATTTGTTCCTTTTTTTGAAGAAAAAGAAAATGTAATTATGGAAATACGAACTAAATCAACAAATATAAAATCACTTCTTGATTTAAAATTCATTCCAAAAAATACTGAAATAGCCTTTTCTCTAAATCCGCAAAGTTTAATAGAAAAATACGAAAAATTAACTCCAAATCTTGATGAAAGAATTGATGCAATAAATAAATTACTTGAAAAATGATTTTTGGTTTGATTGAGATTTTTACCACTTTTACCAGTGGATGATTTTGAAAATATTTACAAAAATTTTTTAGAAAAAATAAAGAAAAAAATTAATTTAAAAAAAATTAATTCGATTATTGTTTCTTGACTTTTGTATACAAAAGATGATTATAATAAAATATTGAAAAAATTTCCTCGCTTAGATATACTTTATAAATTAAAAGAAGAAGAAAATAATTTTATAAAACTTGATAAAAATAAAAGAAAAAATTTTTACAAATTATTTAAAGATTTTGATAAAAAAACTATAGTTTGCTTAGAAGAAAATAAATAATAAAAATTTTTTATGTATTTTAAAGCTTTATCTTCTCTTAGTTTTGCCATTTAACTTTTTTATCGTTTATTCATTTTATCGTTTTATCACACTTTATGAATATACTTATAACATGAACAAATTCCTGAATTTGAAAATATCTAAAAGAAAACTTAGAAAAAGAGTTTAATGTTTTTAAAGTTTCAAAAAAAGAAGCAGAGGAAAAAAATTTTTTTAAATGTGATTTAACAAAAAAGGAAGAAATACAAAATCTTGATTTCAAGGAAATTGTTTTTGATTTAGTGATATTTAACTCTTGAGTTTGATATTTTTGAGAATTTTTTAAAGAAAATTTGGAAAATTATGAAGAAATTATAAACTTAAATATTTTGTGAAATATAAGACTTCTAAAAAATCTTGAAAAAAATATTAGCAAAAACACAAAATTGATTTTTATGTGATCATATGCAGGAAAGAAATTTTTTAAAAATTGATCTGTATATACAGCTTCAAAATTTGCTCTTAGATGATTTTCTTGAGCCTTAAAAAAAGACTGAAAAAAAGTATTTTTAATAAATCCAAAAATTGTTGAAACAAATTTTCATAAACAAAAAATAAAAATTTGAAAAAATATTGAAATTACGGATTTAAAATCTATACTTGAAACCATAAAAAGTATTATTTTCTGAAATGAAACTAAATTTGAAATTGATTTATAATTAATATATATTATGAAAGAAATTATTATAATTTTTGCTTGTCTTATTTTAAATTCTTGTACAAACAACGAATGAAATATTGCATACAATGAAATTAAAGATATAAACCAAGTTTTAACAAATGACAATGTTGATAAAAATGAATTAAAAGTTTATATAGATTATCCTATTTTTGAAAATACTTGAGCCAATACAATCATAAGTTCTCGGTTTGATAATTTTATAAAAAATGGAAAAAATAACTTTAAAGAAAATCAAAACGGAAAAAAAGTTCATGACTTTGAAAAAGAGTTGCATGCATCTTTTCAAGAATTTAGTTCTAGTTGAACGAAATCAATATATTATGAAATTTTCGAAAATTTTTGATGATCTCATCCTACAGTTAGTATAAAAATTTTTAATTTTGAAAGTAAGTGAAAGATAATTTCTCAAGATCAAGTTTTTAATTTGAGTGATGAAAAGAAGAATAAATTAGAACAATTAATTATAAAAAAATTTAAATCTCAAAAAATAAATTATTTTGATGATCCTATAAAAAGACAGTCATTATTTGAAAAATGGTTTTTAAATATGAATTTTTATATAGATAATGATAATATTGTTTTTGTTTTTAAACAATATCAAATTGCTCCGTATAATTCATGAATAATAAAAATTATTTTTTGAAAAAATGAATTAAAGGAATTTCTTAAAAATGATTTTTTTCCAGAAATAAAAGAAACAGAAGTAACTTCTAATAAAAATGCAAATTTAATAACAGAAAATATTAACCCAGAAAAAAAATATATTGCATTAACTTTTGATGATTGACCAAGTAAAACCTTAACTCCAAAACTTTTAGAGGTTTTGAAAAATAACGATGTTAAAGCAACTTTTTTTGTTCTTTGAAAAAATGCTGATTATTTTAATGATATAATAAAAATGCAGTTTGACGATTGACATGAAATTTGAGTTCACAGTCGGGATCATCCAAGATTACCTCGTTTAAGTGAAGAAAATTTAAAAAAACAATTATTTAATACAAGAGAAAAAATATTTGAAATAACTTGAAACTATACAAATTTAATGAGACCACCTTATGGACTTTTTAATGATAAAGTTAAAAATACTTGGTGACATACAATCATATTGTGGGATGTAGATTCAAATGATTGGAAATACAGAAATATTAATAAAAATATAGCTCAAGTTTTAAACACAACAAAAGAATGAAGTATAATTTTAATGCACGATATTCATAAAGAATCTGTTGAATCAGTTGATTTAATGATTAAAAAATTAAAAAAATCTTGATATGAATTTGTTACTGTATCAAATTTGTTATCAATTTATCAAAATAATGCTGACTTAAAAAACAAAGTTTGCACTTCTTGATTTATTTGTAAATAAAATTATTTTTTTAATAATCAGATAAAAGCTTCGCTTGGTAAACTTACTTTACCAAACTGTTTCATTTTTTTCTTTCAAGCTTTTTGTTTTTCTAAAAGTTTTCTTTTACGACTAATATCTCAACCATAAAGTTTAGCAGTTACATCTTTTCTTAGTGCACTTATATCTTCTCTAGCAACAACTTTTCATCAAACAGCAACTTGTAATGCTATAGAAAATAAAGCTCTAGGAACTATTTCTTTAAGTTTTTTTGTTATTTTTCATCATATATGCACAGCTTGGCTTTTATGACATATTTGACTAAGTGCGTCAACTTTTTCTCAAGCAATTAAAACATCTAATTTAACCAATTCATCTTCTTTATATTTTACAAATTCATAATTTAAACTTGCATATCAACTTGATAAGCTTTTTAATTCATCATAAAAGTCTCATATAAGTTCAGCCATAGGTAATTCATAAGTTATCAAAACTCTTGTTTCATCAATAAAAACTTGATTTACAAAAATTCCTCTTCTTTCTTGTGATAATTGCATCATATTTCAAATATATTCACTTGGAGTTATAATTTCACACTTTGCAATCGGTTCTTCAATAGATAAATATAATTCTCTTTTAGGTAAACTTTCAGGATTAGAAAGATAAATATATGTAAAAAGCTGAGCATTATCATATTTTTGTTCTTCAGATAATTTTTCTAGTTTTATTTCTCATTTTTCATTTCTAAAAAATAATTCTGGACTAAATCTTGAATATTCTTCTATTTTATTTCAAGCTAATTTTACTCTATATGTTACTTGCGGAGAGGTAATAATTACATCCATATCAAACTCTCTATCAAGTCTTTCTTTTATTATATCAAGATGCAATAATCATAAAAATCAGCATCTGTATCAGTGTCATAAGGCTGGACTAACTTCTGGATCAATTGTTAATGCTGAATCATTTAACATAAGTTTATCCATTGCAATAACAAATTGAGGATAATCGCTACTATCAATAGGAAAAATTCAAGCAAAAATAAACGGTTTAACTTTTTTAAATCATTCAATCGCTTTTGCTTCTTCTATTTTTTTCTTTGTTCATTCTATATCTTCGGGTTTCCATAAAGTATCTCATACTTTTGCTTCTCTAATTGATTTAAGTCAAGTTACTACATATCAAACTGATCAGTTTTCTATTTTTCAAGCTTGTGTGTATTTTGGAGAAAAATATCAAACATCTAAAGCTTCTATTTTTTTTCATGTACTTAAAAAATAAAGAAAATCTCATTTTTTTATTTCTCAAGAAAACACCTTTACATAACTTACAACTCATCTATAAGTATCATATTGACTATCAAAAACAAGAGCTTTAAGTTCATCTTTTGACTTATCAGAATTTTCAATATTTTTATTTACTTCAAATATTCTTGGTTGACTAATTCTTTCAATTATTGCATTTAAAATTGCTTCAACATTTTCTCAAGTTTTAGCAGAAACAGGAATTATATCTTCTTTTTTACATCAAAGTAAATGAATAATTTCTTCAGAAACTTTGTTTACATCAGCAGCTGGAAGATCTATTTTATTGATTACAGGAATTATATCTAAATTATTTTCTATAGCTAAATATACATTTGAAAGAGTTTGAGCTTCAATTCATTGAGTAGCATCAACTACAAGTAAGGCTCATTCTACAGAAGCTAAACTTCTAGAAACTTCATATTGAAAATCAACATGTCAAGGTGTATCAATTAAATTTAGCTCATAATCTTTCCGATTCATCCTTACTGGTGTTAATTTTATTGTTATTCATCTTTCTTGTTCTAAATCCATAGTATCAAGTGTTTGAGATTTTAAATCTCTTTTATCTATAGTTCAAGTTATTTCAAGAAGTCTATCAGCTAAAGTAGATTTTCCATGATCTATATGAGCTATAATTCAAAAATTTCTTATTTTAGATAATTGCATAATTTTTATTAGCTAGTAATTTAATATATTTTATTAAAAATGTGGAATTTGTAAAATTATTAATTGGCGAGAAGAAAAAAGCTTTTTTGAATTATAAATACATATTGTTTATTGGCTAGAAAATATTTATAATTTAGTATCAAATTATTTGATTTAAAAACAAAAAAATGATTTAATATTAGTATATTAATTAATTATTATTTTTTATGGAATGAGCAGTATTTATCAATTCTAATTATCCGATAAAAGAACAACTTTTACAAGTTATGATTAACAATGACTGAAGTGATATGTATTTAACCGTAGGATCATACCCTGCAATAAAAATCTGATGAGAAATACTTAGAATAGATGAATGAATTTCTGTTTTAAGCGAAGAAGATACGATAAATTTCGCAAAATCCTTAATAACAGAAAAGCAACACGAAGATTTAGTAAAAAATAAAAATCTGGATTTTTCTTTTACATTTCATGAAAGAAGATTTAGAGGAAATATATCATTTCAAATGTGAAAATATATGGTAGTTTTGAGGTTATTGACTTGAGTTATACCAAGCATAGATAATTTATGATTGCCTCAGATATATAAAGATATGACAAAATTATGACAATGATTGATCTTGGTTACTTGACCTACTTGATCTTGAAAATCTACTACATTGGCATCCATTATTAATCATATAAATGAGCATGAAAACAAACATATAATTACTATTGAAGACCCTGTTGAATATGTACATGAGCATAGAAAATCTATTATAGAACAAAAAGAAGTCTGAAAAGATGTAAGTGATTTTTATAGTGCTTTAATGTGAGCTATGAGACAAAATCCTCAAGTTATTTTGTTATGAGAAATGAGAACAAAAAATGAAATTCAACAATGATTAACTTTAGCTGAAACTTGACATTTAGTTTTTTCTTCATTACATACAAGAAATGCATATCAAACTATATCAAGAATTATTGATAGTTTTGACTGACATGAACAAATTCAAGTAAGATTACAATTAGCAGAATCATTAATTGCTGTTTTTTCTCAAAGACTTCTAAGAAAAACAGACTGAACTTGATTAGTTTTAGCAAAAGAAATTCTTATAAAAAACAGTGCAATTTCTAATTTAATTAGAGAAAACGAATTACATCAAATCCCATCAAGTATACAAATGTGAACAAAAGAATGAATGCAACTTTTAGAAAGAGATTTAATTGATTTAATTGTAAAATGAGCAATAACACTTGATGAATGACTAAAATATGCAAATAATCCTAAATTTGTTAGAGATTGAATCAACTCTTAATAAATTTCATTATTATAACATTCTTCACAATAAACTATTTCTTTTCTTTCTTTAGAATATGTTGTGTTTATTTTTCTTCTTTTTAATCATTCTTTTAGTAAAAAATCTTTGTCATTAAATGTATTTGTTTTTTTAGCTATCTTTTCACAGTCTTTACAATCACAAATTCTATTATAAAGTTTTCTTGGATTTCTTAGTTTTAATCTATCTAAATGCCTTCTATCTGGATGTCTTTTAGGAATTGGTAAATTGTGTTTTCTATAAAAATCTAATTCTTGTTTTATTATCTTGAATGGCTTTTTTGTAACTTCACACTCTATTGCCCGATTTAATATATCATCTGGTATATCTAATATTTTATCTGGTAGTTTATTTGCAGGTATAACTTTTTCTACTTTTGGAAATGCTTCATAATCAGACCAAATAAATCAATTATCCTTTGCTTCTTTTTTTGTTAATGGAAAATATTTATTTGCTGTTGTTTCATTATATCAAAAAGTTCTAATCGAACTTGGAAAAGTTTAAATTACAAAGATACTTATAAAATTTTTTTACTCTAAAATAATTGCATTTGACTTTAGATTATAAAAAAAGAAGCGATAAAATCGCTTCAATTATATGACTATAAATTATCTATATTTTGAATAATCAAACATTTTCATTTCACTATCTATTTTTCTTATCAAATCTAATATTGTGGAAACAAGTATTATAAGTCAAGCTCAAGAAATAAGAAAATCTAGATTTTGTCCTTGAAATAATTTATCTAAAATATAAGGAAATACGGAAATCAAAGCTAAAAATGATCATCAAAATAAATTTAAACTAGCAGAAACTTTGGATAAATATTTTGCCGTATCAACTCAAGGTCGTATTCAAGGAATATATCATCATCTTTTTTGAATATTTTCAGAAACTTGTTCTGTATTGAATGTAATTCATACATAAAAAAACGAAAACCCTAAAACCAAAAGAAAGTATACGATTATAAATAACCAACTTGGATTTTGCAAACTAAAAAAGTTTAAAAGCCAAGTTCAAATAGCTTTGGTTGAAGACGCTGTTGAATTTGACATAATCTGTCAAACAATTCAAGGAAAAGTTACTAAAGAAACTGCAAAAATTATAGGAATCATTCAAGCTTGATTTACTCTTATAGGAAAATATGACTTTTCTTCTCTTCAGGTCCTCGTATAAATCACGGGAATTCTTCTGTTTCATTCAGTAAAACTAATTATTATATATATAATTATTAATGTTGCAATTAACATTATAAAAAACGCTGTATATTTTCATGTTCATAAGTAGTTTAAAATAACAGAAGGAACTCATCATAAAACTCAAGACATAATTATTATACTTATTCAGTTTCAAATTCAATATTCTGTCATAATCTCTCATAACCACATCAAAAATAATGTTCAAGCAGTTGCAATTGTCATAGCAAACAAAGCAACTTTCCAATCAGCTATGTTTATAATAGTTCAATTAGCCAATTGATTTAAAACCAAAATCATTCAATAACTCTGTAAAAAAGCTAATGGTAAAGTAAGCCATCTTGTCATTTTATTTATTTTTCTTTGTCAAGCTTCTCATTCTTTTTGTAATTCTCATAATTTAGGAATAATAACTCATAAAAGCTGAAGAATAATTACTGCATTGATATAAGGAGAAAGTCACATTAATATAATCGAAAAATGACTTAATCATCATCACATTAAAGCACTAAAAAGCGATAATCCTTTTTGAGAATCAACCATCGCTTTTAATCATTCAGTATTTGCTCAAGGTATAGGAATTACTGACAATAATTTATAAACTATAACTAACAATAAAGTAGCTATAATTTTTTTCTTTAAACTTTTTACTGCAAAAATAGATTTTATATAATCTCAAAACATAATAATTTTTATTAAATATTTATACCAAAAGTAGTAAGCATAAAAAACTCACTACTATTTATTGTTAAATTCAATTTTTCATCAATTTTTTTCAATAATTTCTTGTGCTTTTTTTGAAGCTTTATCTAATTTTATATTTATTTTCCCTTTAAATTCTCAATTTCAAAGTAATTTTATTCACAAATCTTTTTTTCTTATCAATCAGTTATCAAGTAATACTTTTTTATCTACATCAACAATTCATTTTGAAACTAGGTTTTCTAAATCATCTAAATTAATTATATTATAATTTATTTTAAACATAGAATTTGAAAAACCTCTAAGTTTAGGGGTTCTTCTAAAAAGAGGAGTTTGTCATCATTCAAACCATGGTCATGGATTTCATGATCTAGCGTTTTGTCATTTACAACCTTTTCAAGAAAAAGTTCACTTTCAAGATCAAATTCATCTTCAAACTCTTTTTGATTTTTTTCTTGATCATCCGTTTGGTTTTAAGTTATTTAGAGATAACATATTTCACTTATTTTAAATTATAAATTTACATTAATCTTTAAAAGATGTTAATGCTTTAATTGTTGCTCTAGCATTATTTATTTTATTGTTTGATCCTGTTCTTTTTGCTATAACATCAGAATATCAAGCTACATCTAAAACTTTTCTAGCTGCTCATCAAGCTATAATTCAAGTTCATTTTGATGCTTGATGTATCATCAATATAGCTGATTTATATTTAACTTTGACGTTATATGGAACTGTTCATTCTTCAATTTTTACAGTTTTCATCTTTTTTTTAGCATCATTAACTGCTTTTGCGATAGCTGTAACTACTTCTCAAGATTTTCAAGTTCAAAGTCAAACCTTTCATTTTCCGTTTCAAACAAGCATAACTGCTCTAAATCTTAACTGTCTTCAACCAGCAGTAACTCTAGTTACTCTATCAACACTCAATAATTCTTCTTTAAATTCTTTGTTTACAACATCAATTTGAGAATTATTTTTTTCTTTTCTTCTATCTTTAGGATTTACCATAAAATAAGTCTTTTAAAAATTAAAATTTTAATCAAGCTTCTCTAGCTCAAGATGCCAAAGATTTAATTCTACCATGATAAGAAAAACCATTTCTATCAAAAACAACTTCTTTTACTTTTTTTTCTAATGCTTTTTTTGCAATTTCTTCTCATACTTTTTTTGCACTTTCTGTTTTTGTAATTTTTCATTTACTTTTTAAATCACTAGCGTGACAAATCACTTTTCAATCAATATCAAAAATTTGAGCATAAATAAAAGAATTACTTCTATATACAGAAAGTCTAGGTTTTTTTGAATCAGATATACTTGCTTTTATTCTAGCTTTTCTTTTTAATCTTTTTGTTGTTTTCTCTAACATAAATAAATTGTTAATAATTAGTAGTAAATACAAAATATTTTTTATTATTTCATATTTATTAATTTTTTATTTTCCTGTTTTTCAAGCTTTTCTTCTAATTTGCTCTCAAACATATTTTATTCATTTTCACTTATATGGTTCTGGTTTCTTTTTTGACCTTACTTTTGATGCAAATTCTCAAACTTTTTGCTTATCAATTCAAGAAATATGAATTACATTTTTTTCTTTTTCATCACTTGTTATTTTAATTCCACTTGGTGCTTTTATCTCTAATTTATGAGAATATCAAATACTCATAACCAATTTATCACTTCAAACAAGGTCAAATTTATATCAAACTCATGATATTTCTAAACTTTTTTTGTAACCATTTGTAACTCACTCAACCATATTTTCTAAAATAGATCTAGTTGTTCACCACATAGGAATATTTTCCTCATTTTTAGGTTCTTCAACAATCAAAGTATTTTCCTCTTTTTTTATTTTAATTCCTTTAGGTATTACAAACTCTAATTCTCAAAGTTTTCATTTTACTTTAATTTTATTAGCTTCAATAGAAACTTCAAGATTTTCAGGTAAACTTATAGGTAATTTTCCAATTCTTGACATAATTTATAATTAACAATTAATAGTTAATAATTAATAATTATTTACATAAATATTAATTAAAAAATTTCACAAAGCAATTCTCATCATACATTTAAAGTTCTAGCTTCATAACCAGTTATAATTCATTTTGGAGTTGAAACTATATATATACCTTTTCAATTTCTAGATTTTTTTATATCTTTAGATCAAACATAAATCCTTTGTCAAGGTTTACTAATTCTGTTAAATGTTGGAATATATTTTGTTATTCTAACATTATTAAGCTTTATAAATAAAGACTTTTTCTTATCTTCATTTTCAATAATTTCAAAATCTAAAATATATTTATTTTTCTTAATTATTTTCAGTATATCAGATTTAATCCTTGAATAAGGAACTGTTATTTCATTTATTCTAGAATGATATGCATTTCTCAATCTTGTTAATAAATCTGCAATTGGATCTATTATCATAATAATTATAATTAAAAATTAATAATGGTAAAACAATAAATATTCAAAAAGTTCAATAAATTAAAATCTTTCTACCAACTAGATTTTCTTACTCAAGCTAATTCTCAAGCATTGGCTTTTTCTCTAAAACATATTCTACAAATTCAGTAGCTTCATAAATAACCTCTAATTCTTCAACAAACCTCACAGCAATTAAAAACTTTTGTAGCATATTTTGGTTTTCTACCATCTTTTATTGCTCTTAAGTAAGTTCTTTTTAATTTATTAGCTTTTGCTATTTTTGACTTTCTCATCTAAAAGTATTAGTTATAAAATATTTATTTTGAAAATGGAAATCAAATTTGTTTCAATAATTCTCTTCCAGCTTCTTTAGTTTTAGCAGTTGTTTTTATTGTTATTTGTAATCAGTTATTTTTTATAACATCGTCATGTGGAACTTCTAAAAATATTGAATGTTCTTTTACTCAAAAATTATAATTTCCTTCCTTATCAAAACTTTTTTTTGAAATTCATCTAAAATCTCTAACTCTTGGCAATACAATATTTATTAACTTTTCAACAAAATTATACATATTATCTCATCTCAATGTAACAGCTAATCAAACTGGCATTCACTCTCTAAGTTTAAAGTTAGAAATAGATTTTTTTGCATACTTTACAGTCGGAGCTTGTCAAGCAATCAAAGATAAATGTTCTTTTAAAACAGAATAATCTTTATTTCAAGCTCTTAAATATGTTCAAATTCACATATTTAAAACAACTTTATCAAGTTTAGGAACATCCATAACATTAGTTATTTTAAGCGTTTCTTTTAAACTTGGAACAATTTCTTTATTATATTTTTCTTTAAGATACATCTTAATCAATTAAAAAAATAAATTTTACTTTAAGATAAATTCTTTAGCTTCTTTTTTTAGCTCTTTAACTGCATTTTTTGAAAATCTGTAATTTTTAGATTTTCATTTTTCTTCTATTTTCACAATTCAAACTCTTGTAGGTTTCTTAGTAAAAGGACAAACAAGCATAACATTTGAGACATCAATTGCTTTTTCAACTTTTATAATTTGTCAAGGATTTGTTCAAGATTTTTTTATATGTTTTGTTGCAATATTTATTCACTCAACAATAATTTTTCATTCTTTAGTATTCACATTTAAAACCTTTGCTTGTTTTCATTTATCTTGACTTTTTCAAGACATAACTTGTACTAAATCTCATTTTCTAATTTTCATTTTTTCTATTTAAAATGGTAAAATAGTAATTTTTTAAAATAAATATAATTAAATTATTTAAAATTTATAAAACTTCTGGAGCCAGACTTATAATTTTTTGGTATCATTTTATTTTCAATTCTCTAGCTACCGGTCAAAATATTCTTGTTCATTTTAAACTCTTATCATCTCAAATAATTACACAAGCATTGTCATCAAATCTAAGATATGTTCAGTCCGTTCTTCTTATTTCTTTTCTTGTTCTAACAACAACTGCTTTAACTACTTTTTTCTTTTTTATATTTCAATCTGGTAATGCTTTTTTTACACTACAAACTATAATATCTCAAATACTTGCATATCTTCTATGAGATCATCCTAAAACTTTTATGCATTGAACTAATTTTGCTCAAGTATTATCAGCAACATTTAGTATTGATTCTGTTTGTATCATAAACTTATTACAAATTAATAATTAATTTAATTTCAAAAAATAATTTATTTTATATTATTATTTTCTTTATCCTCCTTTGGATCTAAAACAAGCCATCTTTTAGTTTTTGATATTGGATTAGTTTCTTTAATAACCACCATGTCTCATTCTTTGTAAATGTTATTTTCATCATGAACATAATATTTACTTGTTGTTTTAAATCTTTTTTTATATTTTGGATGTTTTTTGTAGTTACTTGTTGAAACAACAATCGTTTTATCCATCTTTGAACTAGTAACTATTCATTTTTTTGTTCTCATTTATATATAATAATTATAAAATTAAGTATTTTTTACAATAATTTCTCATTTTATTTTTGCTATATATCTTCTCAAATTCTTTATAAGATGAGATTGTTTTAACTCATCAGATTTATGTTTCATCTTTAAAGAAAATAAATTTTTTTCTGCTTCTTTTAATTCTTTATTTAATGTATTTAAATCCATTTTAGAAATATTTTCAATAGATTTTTTTGTAGTTTTCTTTTCTGCCATAAAATTTTTTATTAATCAACTAAGATCTTTGTTTTTATAGGTAACTTATACGACGCTAGTCTTAAAGCCTCCCTTGCAACTTCTGGTTTTACTCAAGTTAATTCAAAAATTATCCTACCAGGTTTTACAGGAGCTCTATACATTTCTACAGATCATTTTCAACCTCACATTGGAACTTCTAGAGGTTTTTTTGTAAATGGAACATCTGGAAAAATTCTTATCCAAATTTTTCATCATCTTTTTATATATCTAACCATAGCTCTTCTTGAAGCCTCTATTTGTCTTGAAGTAATAAAACCTCTCTCAACTGTTTTTAATGCAAAATCTCAAAAAGCTATTTCAGATCATCTTATTGCTTTTCATTTCAATCTTCATCTTTGTTGTTTTCTATATTTAGTTTTTTTTGGTTGTAACATAAAAAGTAATTTAAGTATATAAAAATATTTCAAAAGTCAAGTTAAACAGATTTCTTCTTATAAATATCTCATTTATAAACCCATACTTTCAATCATATAGTTCAATAAACTGTTTCTGCTCTTGCTTGAGAATAATCTATATCTGCTCTAATAGTTTGAGTTGGTATATTTCATTCTTTAAAAGTTTCATTTCTAGCAATTTCTGCTCAATTTAATCTTCAAGAAATCTTTATTTTTATTCATTTAGCTCATTTTTCCATAGCTCTCATAATAGCTTGTTTGATAACTCTTTTATAAGGCATTCTTTTCTCTATTTGATTTGAAATTGTATAAGAAATTATTTTAGAATTAATATCAGGTTTTTTTATTTCTTTTATATTTAAAGAAATTTTTTCTCAAATACTGCTTTGAATTATAGATTCTATTTTATCTTTTTGTTCTCAAGTTTTTCATAAAATTAAAGCTGCTTTAGAAGTATAAACATCTATACTTATTATGTTATCACTTTTTGAAACAAAAATATCTCAAACCGGTATTCATTTTAATTCTCTACTTAATAATTTTCTAATTTTTAAATCCAATTTTAAGAAATCAGCATATCCTGTCTTATCAGAATACCAAGAAGATTTCCATGTTTTTATATAAGGAATTCTAAAGGCTATTGGACTTACTTTGTGTCACATAATTTAATAATTAATAACTAATATTTAATAAAAATAATTTCAATGGAATAATAAATCAATCTAAAAACAATTATTTATTATAAATTATTATCTGTATTATTTTGCTTGTAATTCTATTTTCAAGTTAGAAGTTCTTTTTAAAATAGAATGCATTCTTCATCTGGAAATAGACTGTCATCTTTTATAAACAATTCATTTTGAAACTATCAATGTTTCTATATATAAATTATTTATATCTTGGTTATTGTTATGTTCAGCATTTTTCATAGCACTATATAATGCTTTATACAAAATTTTAGCTCATTTGTTTGGAGCAAATTTTAAAAAATCTAAAGCATCATTTACATTTTTTCATCTAACAACTTCAGCTGACACTCTAAGTTTTTTTGGAGATATTCTTACATTTTTTAGATTGGACTTCATTATTACATTTATTAAAAAAATAATTATTTCTTTTGGTTTGGATGAGATCTAAAAATCCTAGTGAAAGAAAATTCTCATAACTTATGTCACACCATATCTTCAGTAATAAAAACTGGTGTATGAGTCTTTCAGTTATGAACTCAAAAAGTGTGTCATACAAATTCTGGAATAACAGTACAATCTCTCGCCCAAGTCTTAATAATAGATTTTTTCCCTTGTTCATTAAGTTTCAATACTTTTTTTAAAAGCCTGTCATTAATATAAGGTCATTTTTTTAAACTTCTAGACATAAAATTTTTGTTAAATAATTAGTAATTACGATTGCATCAATTTTCACTTTCTAGTTCTTAATATCCATTTATTTGAATTTTTTCTTCTTTTTCTAGTTTTTAATCAAAGAGCAACTTTTCACCATGGAGTTTTTGGAGCTTTTAATCAAATAGAAGAATGTCATTCACCTCACCCATGCGGATGATCAACTGGATTCATCGATTTTCAAAGAACTGTTGGCCTTTTTCACATCCATCTTGATCTTCAAGCCTTTCATATAACCAACATATTATGTTCAATATTTGAAACTTGACCTATTGATGCATAACATTTTTTATTTACTATTCTAATTTCTCAAGAGGGCATTTTTACTTGAGAATAATCTCATTCTTGAGAAATGATAGTTCAAGATGCTCAAGCTGATCTAATAGAACTAGCTCAATGTCAAACTATTAATTCAAGATTATATACACTTATTCAAACAGGAATATTTCAAACTTCCATTCTATATCAATTTTTTAAAGGAGTTTTTTGGGATGTTTTTATCTTATCTCAAACTTTCATATCCTTTGCTGCAAGCACATATCTTCTTTCTCAATCTTTGTAACAAACAAGAGCTATATACGCACTTCTATAAGGATCATATTCTATACTTTCAATTTTTGCTTCAATATCTAACTTATCAGTAAAATAAAAATCTATAATTCTGTATTTTTTAGCATGTCCTCCTCATTTATGTCTAACTGTAATTCTTCATGTATTATTTCTTCAAGCAGTCTTTTTTAATTGAACTGTCAATGACTTTTTTGGTTTTTGACTTGTAACTTCTTCAAATGTATATCAAGTCATTTGTCTTCTACCAGGAGTAGTAGGTTTAAGTTTCTTTATAGCCACAGTTTTTAAATTAAAAATTAAATTTATTTAATTATAGAATATTCTATTTTTGCCTTCTTATCTTTCAAAGTTACATAAGCTTTTTTGCTAGCTTTTCTTTTATATTGAATTCCTTTTCTTCAATATTTAAATTTTTCTATTGTTTTTACTATATTTACCGAATCTACTTCAAATCAATATATATCTAAAATTGCTTTTTTAACATCAATTTTTGTTGCACTAGGTAAAATTTCAAAAACATAACAATTCTTTGTTAATTCTTGTTTTGATGCTTTTTCTGTAAATATAGGTTTTTTAAGTACTTTAAATAGTCTCATAAATAGAAAATTATAAATTATTTTAATTTGTTTATTGTATCAATAGAATCTTTTAGTAAAACTAATGTTTTATATTTTAATAAATCAGCAATATTTAAATAATTTACTAAAATAGTTTTTACATTTGCTATATTAGACGAAGATCTTTGGATAATAAGATTTTTATCTTCTAGAACTAGCAACACATTTTTTTCAATCGGAAACTTAGATAAAATTTCACTCATCTTCTTAGTTTTTATTTCTTTTAATTCTATTTTATCTAAAATCAATAATTCTTTATTTTTTACTTTTGAAGATAAAGCACAAAAAAGAGCTTTTCTTCTTTCTTTCTTATTCATATCTATTGAATAATTTTGTGTATTTCTAGGTCAAAATGCAAGTCAACCTTTTCTTCTTATAGGTGATCTTATAGAACCAGCTCTCGCATTTCAAGTATGTTTTTGTCTATATAGTTTTCTTGTTGATCATCTAACTTCTGATCTATTTTTAGTATGAGCTATATTTTTTCTCGCATTCGCTAATTGATAAACCAATGCTCTATGAATCAAAGCATTATTTACATCTAATCAAAATATATCTTTTTCTAATTCGATTTTACCAATTTCTTGTCATTCTTGGTTAAAAAGTTTTGCTTCCATTTAAAAAATATTATTAATTTAAAGATAGTTTTACTAAAGAATTTCTTCATCAAGGTACTCATCATCTAACTCAAACAACTCATAATTCTTTATCAATATGTTCTACTTGAACTTTTCTTATTTTTACTTTTTGGCTTCATAAATGTCCGTGCATTTTTTTTCATTTATGAGTTCTTCTTGGTTTTCTTGTTCATATAGATCACAAAGCTCTGTGAAATTTAGATCATACCCTTCATGGTCATCAAGAAAAATTCCATCTTTTCATAGCTCCAGCAAATCATTTTCATTTAGATGTTCACTCAATCGATACTAACTCCACTCAATCCAAAATATCTAAATTTAAATCATCTCAAATATTGTATTTATCAAGCTCCTCTTCATTTACAAAAAATTCTTTAATATCGCAAAATAGTGAATTACTTATTGATTTTTTTCATTCTTTAAGTTTAATTTCTTCTTTATTTTTTGGTTTCAAAACACCAACACAAATTGAATTATATCAATCTTTTTCTTGTGTCTTTTTTGAAACAATTTTTAAACTAGGAACTTCAAGTAATGTTATAGGAATAGACTTATCTCATTTAAAAATTCTAGTCATTTCAAGTTTTTTTGCTATAATTCCTGGCATATTTTTTCAGTTAAAAAATAAGTTAGAGGTTAAACTTATTCTAATTCTGTGTAATTTTTTAGAACAGTTTAACTTAACCTCTTTTACCCTTGTAATAAAGGTAAAACTTAAGCATTTTTCACAAAAAGTGTATGTATTTTATTATTTTTTTTTAATTTGTCAAAAGAAAAATTTTTTTTATAATTTTTAATCAAATAATTTATTTCAATTTTTATAAAAATATTTGACTTTGATTTTAAAATAAGTATATATTATACAGTTTATTTATTATATAAAAAAACAAAAATGACTCAATGACAAATTATAAGTGACCAAAAACTTTTAGATGTTTTTAAAAAAGTTTTAAGTTCTCTATGAGACAAGGAACAAGATGTTATTGCAAGAAGAATTTGATTAGATTGAGAAAAAGAAACATTACAATCTATCTGAGATTCTTTCAGTCCAAATATTACTAGAGAAAGAGTAAGACAAATTGAAGAAAGCGGAATTAAAAAAATGTGAAGAATTATTAAAGCAACTGATCTAACTATAATCCAAGATAAAGCAAAAGAAATAATCGACATGCACTCTTGACTTATTGTAAGAGAAAAGTTAATCAATAACATAATTAAAGAATTAAATTTGAAAAGTGATATTAATTTTTCAATTATCGAAGTTATTATACAAGCAGATTTTAATATATTAAAATCAAAGCCAAAATTGTGAGTTAGGACATATTTTAGTGTTCCAAGTATTTGAAAAAAAGAAGTTGAAGCAATTCACTCTGAAATTTTAAAAATTTTGAAAAGGAAAAATGATATTATAGAAAAAGAAACTCTATACAATAATGTCAAGGAATCTTTACAATGATCTATAAAATGATTAAATATTGTTTTAATTGATAATATTGCTGATGTTTATGAAGATATAGTAAAATGAGAAGAATCTCTTATTTGATTAGCTTCTTGGAAAATTCTTAATCCAAAAACTCTAAAGGATAAAGCGTATTATGTAATGAAAAAAGAAAGAGTTCCTATGCATTTTGTAGATATATCAAATAAAATAACTGAGTATCTTTGAGATAAAGTGAAAGTTAATACTATTCACAATGAGCTTATTAGAAACTGAGAATTTATACTTATTGGTAGATGAATTTATGCTTTAAAGGAGTGGGGATTTACACCTTGAACTATTATAAATGTTATTACAGATATATTGGAAAAAAATAAAGAACCTATGACTACTGATGAAATAATAAAAGAAGTACTTAAAGTAAGAAGAGTTAAAAGAACAACTATTTATATGAATTTACAAAATAAAAAAGTTATTGAGAGAGTTTGAAGAAATTACTATAAACTAAAGGATTCTAAATAATTTAATATGTTCCCAAAATAAAAAATCTCTAGAGTTTTCTAGAGATTTTTTATTTCTTACCTATTTTATATTTATTATTTCAGCGTCGTTTGTTTTTGAATCATAAATTGCAAAACTCACTTCTCAAGTTTTGCTTCAAGAAATTTCTCATGGATTTAAAACTAAACAATTTCAAACTTTTTCTTTATATTTTATGTGATTATGTCAATAAAAAACTGCATCAAAATCTCAAGATTTAGCTATAGAATTTGCGAATTCATTGTAATGAGTTAAAAATATTTTTTTAGAATCAATTTCTAAAAAATCAAATGGTCTACAAGATTGCTCGAAAAATTCATTTTCTAAATCCTTTACTCTACAGAGATCTCAATTATTATTTCATAAAATTGAAAAAACTGGAATTTCAAAACTTGACAAAACTAAAACTGTTGATGCAGAAACTAGATCTCAAAGAAAAATAATCTTTTCTATTTGTTGATTTTTAATTTTATCAAAAAATAAATTTAAATTTCCAATATTGTCATGAATATCAGATATAACTGCTATTTTCATAAATTTATAAACTTAGTTGGTAAAAATTACATTCCTTATTTGATTTTATTAAAATCCAATTTAATTTTTCAAAATAATCATTTAGTTTAGAATCTTTTGTACATTTTGCTTGAAAAACTTTGTATCAAGTATAATCAAGCATTTTGTATAATATTTTTTGTTTTTTAATGTTTTCATCAAAAGCAAATTGATATAAACTAGCTATTTTAGAATTCTTTCGTGGATAAAATCTCAAAGCTCAAATTATATTTTCTGAATTTTTCAACAATATAACTTCTTCTCTTAAAATTGCTCATCTTACTCAATATGGACAAAAATATTCATTAAACTTTTCTTTATAATTTTCTCAAAAATCTTCTTTTTTTAAATTTTTATCAAAATAATTTATAGTATTTTCTGAATCTTCTTTTGTTGCAAAGCAAATTTTCATATTTTATAATAATTTTTTGAATATATTTTTTTGAACTAAATCTATTTTAGAAATTATTTCATTTACAGTATTTTTATCATAATTTTTATATTTTTTTAAAATATCTTTTATGCTTTCATAAGCAATTATAGTTTGATTTTTTTCATTTTTGTAAATCAGTATCTTTAATGGCAAATCAATAGCAATTTCAGGAATATTTTGCATAAGCAAAGTTCATATTTTTGGTGATCAAAAAACAACTACTTGAGTATCTCTCATATTTAATCAAACATTTTCTGCTTCTTTTGAATGATTAAAAATACTAAAAATCTTCAAATCCATAGAATCTAAAATATCTTGTAATTTTAAAATTACTTCTTCTACTTTTAAATTATTAATTTCTTTTACAAGTTTCATATTTATAAATTTATCTTTTAAATTTTTATTTAACCACCAAATTTACAATTTTTCCTTTTACATAAATTTCTTTTATTATTTCTTTTCAATCTATCCATTTTTTTACACTTTCCTGTGTTTTTGCTTTTTCTAAAACTGATTTTTCATCTTCATCTAAAGAAATTGTAATTTCTCATCTTAGCTTTCCAAGAACTTGTACTCAAATAGTAACTTCATCATCTTTTGTCATTTTTTCATCATATTTTGGCCATAATGAATGATATACAGAAGATTGATTCTTTCCATCTTCAGACAATCTTTCATTTAGTTCTTCCGCTAAATGTGGAGCAAAAGGATGAAGTAATTTAACAAAAACTGATTTCCACTCTCTTTGCAAATTTTCATCTTTTGGTAATCAATTGTTTACAAGAATCATTAAAGCTGCAATTGCTGTATTGAATTTATAATTTTCTATATCTTCTTCTACTTTTTTTATAGTTTTATGTAAAAGTTTCATTGTAAAATTATCATCTTCTGTTGAGATTTTTGCATTTTTATCATACAATCTTTCTGCTTTTTCCAAAAATCTTCTTACGCCAATTATTCATTTTGTATCCCAAGGGGCTGTGTCTTTAAATTCAGCCATATACATTTCATAAAGTCTTAAACTATCAGCTCAAAACTCTTTTACTATATCATCTGGATTTATCACATTTTTTAAACTTTTACTCATTTTAGAAATAATTCTATTTACTTCTTCTCAAGAACTTATTTCAAAATATCTTCAATCTTTTTCTTCAACCAAATCATTTGCTAAAAGTCATCCGTTTTTTCTTTCATAAGCGTGAGCCAAAATAAGACCTTGATTTCTCAATCTATAAAAAGGTTCATCTGTAGAAACTACTCAAATATCAAACAAAAATTTGTGCCAAAATCTCGCATAAAGTAAATGTAAAACAGCATGTTCTGCTCATCATACATAGCTATCTACTTGTCACCAATATTTTTCTATTTCTTTATTTACCAATTCATTTGGATTTTTTGGATCCATAAATCTCAGATAATACCAACAAGATCATCACCATTGAGGCATAGTATTTGTTTCTCTTTTTCCTTTTAAATTATTAGCTAATTTTATATTTACAAAATCAAAAACTTCTGCCAAAGGGCTTTTTCCATCTCAAGCTGGAACATATTCTTCAACTTCAGGTAATTTCAAAGGTAAATTATAATCACAAATTATTTTTCCATATAATCAGGTATAAATCTTAGAAACAATTTCAAATTCAAATCATATTAATCAGTTTTTTTCTATTCTTTCAACATAATCTGTGGAAAATAAGTATTGTTTTTTTAATTCTTCCAATGAAGAAATTTTCCTAGAAGCAAAATTAGGAAATATTTTTTCTAAATTATCTTTATCTTTGTATAGTTCTTCTAAATTTTTCCAGTTTATAATTTTATTTACTTTTACTAAATATTTTTCATTTTTAGTTTTATCTGTAAAAATAACTGCATCTCAAAGCTTAATATCTCAAAAATACCTATCTTTTTCTTCTGGATTCAAAGCCCTAGTTTCTACAGTTTTTGTTCAAGCTATAATCAAATCAATATTTTTTTCTTCATAAAAATTTAAATTTACTAGCTTATCTAAATCTTTATCTTCTAAATGAATCAAAGGAATAGGTTCTCACCAATATCTTTGACGAGAAAAAAGCCAATCTCTAAGTTTATAATTTACTTTTTTTTCTCAAAATCAATTTTTACTTGCAAATTCTGTCATTTTTTCTTTTGCTTCTTCACTTGTTAGTCAGCTAAATTCTCAGGAATTTACAAGAATTCAAGAAACTGTATTTGCAGTTTTTATTTCTCATTTTATGATAAAACATTTCAGCTTTTCATCATAAAAATATTCTAAAAAACCTTTCTTTTTTCAAATTTCAAGTACTTTTTTTTCTCAAATGCTCTGCTTTACTTCCAAACCATACTTTTTTGCAAACTCAAAATCTCTCTCATCATGAGCAGGAACAGCCATAACTGCTCAAGTTCAATAATTTCCAAGAACATAATCAGCTATCCAAAGAGGAACTTTTTCTTTATTAAAAGGATTTATTACATAGCTTCATGTAAAAACTCAAGTTTTTTCTTTGTTTTCCGCTATTCTATCTTGATCAGATTTTTTCTTCGCTTTTTTTATATAATCCAAACATTCTTTTTTATTTTCTTCTGTGATAAAATCCAAAACTTGTGGATGATCAGGAGCCAAAACAGCATAAGTCATACCAAAAACTGTATCAATCCTAGTTGTGTAGACATGGATAGATTTAGAATTATCTAAATATTTCTTCATCTCAAATTCACATCATTCTGACCTTCAAATCCAATTTCTTTGCATTTCTTTTATACTTTCTGGCCAATCAAGTTTATCTACATCTTTTAGTAATCTTTCAGCATATTTTGTAATAGCTAAAACCCATTGTCTGATTTTTTTCTTTTCAACTTTTTCTCCACATCTTTCACAGGTAAAATCATTTAAAACTTCTTCATTTGCAAGACCTGTTTTACAACTTGGACAATAATTAATAGGTAAATCTTGTTCATAAGCCAATCAATGTTCAAAAAGTTTCAAAAATATCCATTGTGTCCATTTATAGTAATCTGGATCTGTTGTATCTATTTCTCTATCCCAATCATACGAAAAACCTAATTTTTTTAATTGATATTTAAAAGTTTTTATATTTTCATCTGTTGTAATTCTTGGATGAGTTCATGTTTTTATAGCATAATTTTCAGCAGGAAGTCAAAAAGCATCCCATCACATCGGATGCAAAACATTATATCAAAGTGCATGTTTATACCTTGCTATTATATCATTTGCTGTAAATCACTCTGGATGTCATACATGAAGTCCCGCTCAGCTTGGATAAGGAAACATATCCAAAGAATACCATTTCTTTTTAATTTCAACACCGGTGTTGAAAATTGGATTTTCAGTTTTAAAAGTTTTATTTTTTTCCCAAAAATCTTGCCATTTTTTTTCTATTTCTTTGTGATTATACATAAAAGTAAAAAATAAAAATTTAAAAGAGTAATAGATTAAAAGAAAAATATTAGGATTTTTTTTACTTTTAATCCTTTTAACTTTATTTATTATATTGATTTTTTTTGAATTTCTAGTTTTTTGTAAATAAGCTTAAAAAAAATTTAAACCTTATAATTAAAATATTCTTCAAGCTCTAACCTTTCATGATCAAACCTAAATAATTTTCCATTTTTTCTCAACTTTTCCATAACTCAGTCAACTATTTTTTTTGATACATTTTCTCAATAAATATTTTTTCATATAAGTTTTTTATTTGAAATAGAACTTTTTATAATATCTACTATAAGTAATGAGTTAATTGGTGGAGCTATCACGTTTGTTCAAGCCAAAATAGTTTCAGTTCTATCAGATCAAAATCTAACAGTCACGCACGGAACTCAAACTATATTTGCTTCTTCTTGCATACTTCAAGAATCAGTTACCACAGCTCAAGCCTGACTAATCATATCAATAACTTCATGATGATGAGCTAGAGCTGGTCCATAAGCAAAATTCTTCTTATATTTGATTTTTAAATCATCTATTTCATCTCTAAGTCAATATTTATCAATTGCAAATTCTGAAGCATAAAGACCTAAAAAACAAACATAAACTCAATCTTCTATTAGTTTTTTTATAGCATAAAAAATAGCTAAAAATCTTTCTTTTATTTCACAATTTTCTCTTCTATGTATTGTTATAAAAATAAAATCTTTTCATTTCATATTTGGAAAATACTCAAAAGCTTTTGATGTCTGAATTTTTGATTGAGAAATTCTAATAGCATCTACAACTGTATTTCAAACTACCTCTATATTTTCTCTTGGAAATCATTCTCTAATCAATGTGTTTTTATAAAGCTCAACAGGAGCTGCAAAATATCAAGCACTTGGCTCAATTCATCTAGTATCGAATTGTTCAGGATAAGGTTCTATACTCCCAAGTTCATAAATAGAAAAATCTCTAAGATCTTCTAAATAATTATTGAAATTAAATTTTCAAGCTTCATAATTTGTAAAAAGAGATTTAAAAAAATGCTTATTTGGAGTATATGTTCTAATTCAAGCCTCAACATGAACCACTCCAAATTTATTTAAAAATGCTGCTTTATCAGCAGTTGTTGCTGTCAAAGTATCTCAGTGAACATACGGAACAGGAATTTTTTTATGTTCTGAAATTTCAACAAGTATGTTTCAAAGCCTTTCTATTATTAAAGAATATTTTTTATGAATTGCTCAAAAAATATTTAAATTTATATCAACTGTCATAGAAAATTCTTTTAAAACTCATTCACTTAAGTTATAATCATAATGTTGTCCTGTATGAATTAAAACTACAAGTTCTCATCTATCATTTAATTCTTGATAAAGTGGTGCTTGTTTTATGATATCTGGTTTTGTTGCTATCATAATTATATGTACATATTTTTTATCTGATCTATCTAGATCTTGCCAAAATCAA
>CAZCNE010000003.1:0-133018 GCA_964500515.1 uncultured Candidatus Peribacteria bacterium
ATATGATAAGTGTTATATATAAACGGATTGATCAAAGTATAAGTTTTGAGTGGATGATAAACCCAGAAAAAGTAAGTCCTGCAGAGCTTTACAGCTACTACATAAGAACTTGGAAAGCGGATATCAAGACTATTTATTATGTGAGAAGTATGAGTCTGGAGGTTAAGGAGTGTGTGAGTTGTAGTGGGTAAATTATTTGGTAATTTTTATTTATGTTAAATAAATTAAAAATCAGCTTTGTTGTTATTATACTATTATTAATACTATATTTTGTACCTTTTTTCATTTTTATTTATATAATTATGATTATATTATATTTAAAGATTTACTATAATTCAAAAAATGTAGAAAAAAATTGATACTTCTGAGATGCAAAAATAATAGAATTAAATCAACTTTCTGATTATGAAAATACTAAAGAATACTTTTATGATTTTATCTTGTTTTTTGACAACAATAAATATAAATTTGATACTTTTCCAGAAAAATTTATTAAAGATAAGAAAATTGGTGATAATATTAAAGTAAAGTATCTAATTACAAAAAAAGATAAATTATATCTTTTAGAAAATGACAAAGTTTTTAAAATTCCAGGAAAAATAGTTATATAAATAAGAAATATAATTGAATTGAAATTTATCTATTAACTAACTTACTTATGCAAAATAAATGTTTTATGTGTTCTAATACTTCCGAGGAGAAAGTTTTAGTGAAGATTGAAAAAGACTCTAAAGATGATTATGTTTGTGTGGCTTGTTTGCCACAAGTGATACATTGATAAAAAAATATCCTATAATCCCCTTTTCCTATGACAAAAATAACTGCAAATCCTTTATTTAACCCGAGTTGAGATGACTTGGTTGAGAATAGAACTATAATAAAGTGAAATACTACTTGATTGTTTCAGCTTACAAATACAAAATACTCTTGGGCAAAGAGCCTGTATCCTGTTATGATTGGTAACTTTTGGGTACCTGAAAAAGTGAGTTGACTTGGAGAAGATAGTGTGAGTTTTAAAAAAGACTTGAGTGAATGAGAACAAAGAGCTTATAAATGAATCTTGTCTTTTTTGATATTTTTGGATAGTATCCAGACTGTTAATCTGCCAAATTTTAATGAATATATAACTGCTCCTGAAGTGAACTTAATTTTAGCAATTCAGGCTTATCAAGAAGCTATTCATTCTCAAAGCTATGCTACAATCTTGGAAACTGTAGTTGATGGAAAAATCAGAGATGAGATTTATTATTTTTGGAGAGATGATAAAGTTTTACTTGATAGAAATAAATTTATTGGTGGAATTTACCAAGATTTTATAGATAATCCTAATGAAAAAAATTTATTTCGTTGAATTATAGGAAATTATTTGCTTGAATGACTATATTTTTATAATTGATTTGCATTTTTTGATACACTTGCTGATCAAGCAAAAATGGTAGCAACAGATAGAATGATCAATTATATAAGAAGAGATGAACTTACTCATGTTACACTTTTTGCAAATATAATAAAAGAAATAAAAAAAGAATTTCCTAAAACTTATGATGAAAATCTTATACTTGAAATGATGGAAGAAGCAGTAAATGAAGAAATAAAATGGAGTAAACATATAATAGCTTGAAGTGTAATTGGTATGAGTGATACAAATATAGAAAATTATACTGTTTATACAAAATGAGCAGTAGATAATTTATTAAATATTTCAACTTATGCTTTGATTAATTGAAAAAGAGTAAAACTTACACAAAAAATTAAAGACGAATATTTGGAAAAAATCAATGCTCTTTCAGGACAAGCTTTAAGAACTTTAGGACTTGCTTATAAGGAAAGTAAAACAAAATTAAAAAATGAAGATATAGAAAAAAATATGATTCTTGTTTGAATGATAGCAATGATTGATCCTCCTAGGATAGAAGTAAAAGAATCAATTGATGAGGCAAAAAAAGCATGAATAGATGTTTTAATGATAACTTGAGATCATAAAAATACAGCTTTTGCTATAGCAAAAAATTTAAATATTTCAAATAAATTAAGTGAAGTAATTACAGGAGAAGAAATTCAAAAAATGAATGACAATATATTAAAAAAGAGTATTAACAAGTATAAAGTTTTTGCTCGTGTATCACCAGACCACAAAGTGAGAATAGTCAGAGCTTTACAATCTCAAAATAAAATAATTGCAATGATTTGAGATTGAGTAAATGACGCTCCATCCTTAAGTGCTGCAAACATTTGAGTTTCTATGTGAAGTTGAACTGATGTTGCAAGATGAGCTGCTGAAATAATTCTTACTGATGATAATTTCAAAACTATAGTTACTGCTATTAATTCTGGAAGAAATATTTATAATAATATAAAAAAATCAATAAATTTTTTACTTAGTAGTAATTTGTGAGAGGTTATAGCTATGTTTATAAGTGTACTCTTAGGTTTTCCGATGATTTTAACAGCTACACAATTATTGTGGATAAATTTGCTAACAGATTCTCTTCCTGCAATAGCTTTGTGAATGGAACCTTGAGACAGTGATGTAATGAAAGAAAAACCAAGAAACATAAAACAAAGTTTTTTTAATAATGAAAATACAAAAGAAATACTGTTTATTTGAATGCTGATTTGAATAACAACAATTATTGCCTTTTATATCTGATATAATAAATTTGAAATTTGAATTGATAAAGATTATGCAACAGAATATGCAAGAACAATGGCTTTTTTAGTTGTAATATCTGGACAATTAAGTCATGCTTTTTCTCTTCGTAATGATCACAAAACTATTTTTGAGTTATGATTTTTTTCAAATCTATATTTGGTTTGAGCAGTAATAATAGCCTTAGTTTTGCAAATTATTTTACTTTTTATTCCTGTACTTAGAAGCGCATTTTGACTACAACTTATTAATTTACAAGATTTAATGATTGTTATTTGATTATGAATAATTCCGTTCATAATTATAGAGCTTAAAAAAGTAATATTTTCAAAAAATAAATAAGTTCTAAGATCGGTGTTTGCTTTTAAATATTTTTTGTATTTTTAAGATTTTCAATTATATTTGATTTATTAATTTTTTATAAAAAAATGATGGAAAATATAATTGAAGTATCAAATTTTTCTAAATCTTTTGGTAAAATTAAAGCAATAAAAAATGTAAGTTTTGAAATAAAAAAATGAGAAATTTTTGCTTACTTATGAACAAATGGCTCATGAAAAACAACAACCATTAGAGCTCTTCTAAATATTTATAAAGCTGATTTCTGAACTTTAAAAATAAAAGGAGAACAATTTAATGAAGGTCTTTATAACAAAATCTGATATTTACCAGAAGAAAGATGATTATATTTAGATGATAAAGTTTGAGATGTGCTTTTATATTTTGCTGAACTAAAATGATTAAAATGAGCTGAAGCCAAAATTGCAATAGAAAAATACTTAAAAAAAGTGTGACTTGAAGATAAGATAAATACAAAAATCAAAAAATTATCTTCAGGACAACAACAAAAAATTCAGTTTTGATTAGCTATACTTCATAATCCAGAAATCATAATTCTTGATGAACCGATGAAAGGTTTGGATCCACTAAATAGACAACTTTTTATAGATATGATTTTGGAAGAAAAAGAAAAATGATCGACAATTTTATTTAGTTCACATCAAATGGAAGATGTAGAAAAATTGACTGATAGTGTTTTGATACTAAAAAATTGAGAAGTTTGAGTTTATGGAAAACTTGAAGAAGTAAAGAAAAAACACTGAAAAAATAGTATTAAAATTTATTATGAATGAAAATTTCCCAAAGAAGAAAAGTTATTTAATATTTCATCATTCAACAATAGCTATGTAGAGTTAACTGCAAATTCTTGAATAGATGAACAAAAAATTTTGAAATTTCTTATAAAAAATGATTTAATTATAAATAAATTTGAAATCTCAGCCCTATCACTAAATGATATATTTATTTCAATAAATAAAAACTAATGAAAAAAACTTTAATAGTAATTAAAAGAGAATTTTTAAGAAGTCTGAAAAAACCAATTTTTTGGATTTTAACTTTATGACTTCCAGTTTTTTATATAATAATTTTTTGATTAAGTGGATATTCTACAAATAAAAGTATGCAAGAAATGGAAAAGAAAAATGAAGAAATTAAAAATATACTTATATATGATGAATCCAACACAATTACAAATTCTCAAAAAAACCAAAAAATAAAAATTGTTTCAAGTTATGATGAATGATTTAAAAATTTTTTAGAGAATAAAGCAGAAATTTTTGTTTATTATAAAAATGATTTTCCTGAAACAAAAAAAATAAATTTATATGTTAACTCTGATTCTTTTGCAGATTCGTATTATTCAATTATCCAAGAAATTACAAAAACAGATATTTTTGAAACGATAAATGAAAAACAAAAAGTAGAATTATATAATTCAAACTTTCAAATTGAAACAAAAAAATATAAAGATTGAAAAGAATTAGAATGATTTCAAAAAAAGATGTTTATATGAATTATTTGAGCAAGTATATATTTTTTTATGATGATATTTTGAAACTCTATAATGCTTAATTCAATGATTGAAGAAAAAGGAAATAGAATGATAGAAATCATAGTTTCTACAATTGACTCTCTTAGTTTTATAGTATGAAAAATAATTTGATGACTACTTTTGGTGTTATTTCAATTATTGATAATTTTTCTTATTCCTTTAATAATTGCCTTAAATTTAGAAATAAATTTACCTTTTGATTTAAAATGAATTTTTTCAGAAGTAAATATTTTGGATTGGTTAAATATAATTTTTTATGTAATTTCATGATTTCTTATATTTGCTTGACTTATGGTTGCTACTTGATCAGCTTGAAATAACCAAAAAGAAGCTTGAAGAATGTCTAGTATTTTTATAATTTTATGAATTTTGCCAATTTATGTGGCTTGAATGATTATAGCAAATCCAAAATGACTTATTTCTTTAGTTTTTAGCTATTTTCCTATAACTTCTCCAATGATTTTACTTTTTAGAAGCAGTATTGATGAATTTTATTTTGTAGAAAAATTTATAGCACCTTTTTTGGTAATTTTATATGTATTTATAAGTTTTTGGATAGCAAAAAAAATGTTTGAAATGTGAGCTTTGGAATACTCAAAAAATATAGCTTGGAAAAGTTTATTTTGCAAAAAAGATAAAACATGAAAATGTAAGAATTAAAATATCATTCCGACTGAAGTATAGGAATCTGTTCTATCCCCTTGATAAAGGGGGAAAAGGGGATTTTTCTATATTTTTTTTAAATTTTATTGTTGTTTCTTCAGAAATTAGTTAATCCTTTAAACGAAGTATTTATGCAAAGACAAATCTCTCGACTACATTTCATTTCGTTCGAGATGATACAAAGCATAAACAAAATAAAATTTGAAAATCTTAAAATTAAACTTTTTCTGTTTTTAAGAATTTATAGAAAAAATATTTAAATAATTTTTGAAGAAATATTTTCTATTGCAATATTTTTTTCCTAAATATAATTTTATCATTATTATTAATTTAGTTTTATGACAGTTATAAAAAATCCTATATTTAACCCAAAATGAGATGATTTAATTGAAAATAGAAGTATTATAAAATGAAATACTACCTGACTTTTTCAACTTAACAATAAAAAATACACTTGGGCAAGTAATCTTTATACAGTTATGATTTGAAATTTTTGGATTCCTGAAAAAGTTAGTTGACTTGGTGAAGATAGTGTTTGTTTCAAAAACGAATTAAATCCTTGAGAACAAAGAGCTTACAAATGAATTTTGTCTTTTTTAATATTTCTTGACAGTATACAAACTGTAAACCTACCAAATTTTAGTGATTACATAACTGCCCCTGAAGTAAATTTACTTCTTGCAATTCAAACTTATCAAGAAGCTATTCATTCTCAAAGCTATGCTACAATCTTGGAAACTGTAGTTGATGGAAAAATCAGAGATGAGATTTATTATTTTTGGAGAGATGATAAAGTTTTACTTGATAGAAATAAATTTATTGGTGGAATTTACCAAGATTTTATAGATAATCCTAATGAAAAAAATTTATTTCGTTGAATTATAGGAAATTATTTGCTTGAATGACTATATTTTTATAATTGATTTGCATTTTTTGATACACTTGCTGATCAAGCAAAAATGGTAGCAACAGATAGAATGATCAATTATATAAGAAGAGATGAACTTACTCATGTTACACTTTTTGCAAATATAATAAAAGAAATAAAAAAAGAATTTCCTAAAACTTATGATGAAAATCTTATACTTGAAATGATGGAAGAAGCAGTAAATGAAGAAATAAAATGGAGTAAACATATAATAGCTTGAAGTGTAATTGGTATGAGTGATACAAATATAGAAAATTATACAAAATGGCTAGCAAATCAAAGACTTACATTAATTTGAGTAAAACCTCTTTATCCTGAAGTTATTACAAATCCTTTCAAACATCTTGATAGACTTCAAGACAATAATAGTGAAAAATGAAACTTTTTTGAATCAACAGTTACAAATTATACTCAATCAAGTTCTATGAAAGGATCTTGGGATTTTTAGTATGTAATATTTAAAAATATTAATTTTAAAATGGTCTAACTAATAACTAGTTAGACCATTTTTTTATACGACAAGCTTGAATTTCTTCTAATACTTTTTTCCTTTCTGATGAAGATTCGAATTGTTCGTAAAACTTAACAACAAGTTCATCATCTAAAAAGTCTGGATATATGGAACCAAATACAGTACTTCAGATAAAATAATTTGTAATTTGTTTTTTAGCAATTTTTTCCTTTAATTTTTTTGTAAAAGAAAAAATAAAAGCATTGCCAAAATCTTTTTTTTCATCATTAAAAATTTTCAAAGATATTTTGATTTGCTTTAGATTCCATCAAGATAACTTTAAAACAAACTTTAATGTTTCTTCTATATTTCAATGTACAATAAATCAATCTACTTTATTCATTTCAAAATTAAAAAGATATAAATCAACTAATTGTGCTATCCTCTATGAAACTGAGTGTGAAAATCATTGTTGTTGCATAATTTTATAAACTTACATTTTCACGTTATGAAAAATAGATTTTTCAATATTATTATCATATCAATTAGTAATTCAAATACTAAAGCTTGAAATAAAAATAATAAACACTAATAATCAAGAAATTATTTTTTTCATAAAAAATATTTAATAAATAAGATGTTTATTGCAATAAAACAAATACATTATATTTTTTTTTGTAAAAACTTATTTTCAAAATATAATATTCACAATTGTTAAAAGTTAAAATTTATTAAATGAAATTAATAGTTCAAATTCCCTGTCTCAATGAAGAAAAAACTCTTCCTTTAGTTTTGGCTGAAATACCAAAAAAAATTGATTGAATTAGTGTGATTGAAACGATGATTATTGATGATTGATCAAGTGATAAAACTATAGAAATAGCAAAAAAACTTGGAGTAAATCATATAGTTAAACATATATGAAATAAATGACTTTGAGTAGCTTTTAAATCTGGTCAAGAAAAAGCTTTGGAACTTTGAGCTGATATACTTGTAAATACAGATTGAGATAATCAATATCCTTGAATTTACATTGCAGATTTAGTGAAACCAATTATTGATTGAAAAGCTCAAATTGTAATAAGTGATAGACAAACAAAAAAAATCAAACATTTTTCAGCTATAAAAAAATTTTTCCAATGGCTTTGAAGCTTACTTGTTAGGTTTCTTTCTTGAACAAAAGTTCCTGATACAGTAAGTTGATTTAGAGCTTACAGTAAAGAAGCTCTTTTAGAATTGAATGTTTCTTCAAGATTTAGCTATGTTCTTGATACAATAGTTCAAGCTTGAGCAAAATGATTAAAAATTGAATCAATTAAAATAAATACTAATCCACCAACTCGCCCATCAAGACTTTTCAAATCTATTTGACAACATATGATAAAATCTCTCGGAAATCTTTTTAGAGTTTATAGTATGTATAATCCATTAAAAATTTTTTCTATTTTAGCTAGTCCTTTTTTGATTATTTGAATTATTTGAATAATTAGATTTCTTTACTTTTACTATCTAAATCCTGTAAATACCTGAAAAATTCAATCACTTTTACTTTCTTGAGTTTTTTTAATTATAGCTATTCAATTTTTAGCTTTGTGAATTATATGAGATTTAATAGCAAAAAATAGAAAATTGATTGAAGATAATTTGTATTACACAAAGAAAAATTATTTTGAAAAAAAATAAAAATTATTTTGACTTTTTTGATTTTTTTATATAATTCGTATATAAAATATTTTTAATTTACTTGCTTATGTCTAGTAAATTTATATCATTTTTATCGCTTTCTTTCTTTGTTTTTTCAAACTTTTTTTCTTGTTTTGCCCAAGATTCTTGAACTTGAGAAATCATATCAACAAATTCTTGATCTATTCAATCATGATCAATTATACAATCACAAACTTGAAATTTAATTGATAATTTATTCGAAACTTGAAGTATTTCTTCTGAAACTTGATCAGAAAATATAGTTACAGAAATTCCTGAAATAATTATAAACTTTCAAAATCCAAGTTATTTAATTGATAAAGATCAAATTCTTGAGTCGTATCACTGTGATACAAATAAAGATGAGTGTAAAGTAAATTTTAAAATTGAAATTGATGAAAAAATTTATGCTTGTGAAAATAATTTTTCTTTTATAACTTGAGAAGAAGAAAAATGCAATCCAAATACAATTATTTTTCCTTCTTGAACTAGTCAAGTAAAATTTAAAATATATGAAAAATTAAATTCAAATAATTTTAAAGAAAAAATAATAAATATCATAAATGAAAAAAATAATCCTGAAAATGATTCAGGAAATTCTTGAAGTTTGGAAGATTCATGAAATCCTTTTTCAAATTCAGGAAGTCAAGATAATAGTTGAGAAATTTTAGAAATTCCAGATGTAGAAATAGAAATTCAATCTTGACTTGAAAAAAGTGATGAAATATACTCTTGTAAAAATCTTGATTGTAAAGTTAATCTTAATCTTGAAAATATTTTTACTTGAGCTTATGATTTTAAAAATTATGCTTGTGAATGGAACTTCTGATCTTGAACTTTTTCTAGTTCTTGAATTCAAAATAAATGTAATCCTTCTTATGTAAGTTTTGGAACTTGAAATCACGAAATTATCGCCAAAGTTTTTGAAAAAAATAATACTCTCAATTTCAAAACTTGAAGTTTAAGTTTTGTTAATGGAATAAATATACAAACAATTTGAGAAGCAGAAAATAATTGATCTTGAAATATAAATGATTGATCAAATACTTGAAACTTAGAAATTCCAGATGTAGAAATAGAAATTCAATCTTGACTTGAAAAAAGTGATGAAATATACTCTTGTAAAAATCTTGATTGTAAAGTTAATCTTAATCTTGAAAATATTTTTACTTGAGCTTATGATTTTAAAAATTATGCTTGTGAATGGAACTTCTGATCTTGAACTTTTTCTAGTTCTTGAATTCAAAATAAATGTAATCCTTCTTATGTAAGTTTTGGAACTTGAAATCACGAAATTATCGCCAAAGTTTTTGAAAAAAATAATACTCTCAATTTCAAAACTTGAAGTTTAAATTTTGTTAATGAAATAAATATTCAAGATAATTGAGAATGAGAAAATAATTGGTCTTGAAGTACTAATTCGTGAGATTTAATATTGCCAAATATAAAAATAAATTTTCAATCTCCTAGTTATTTACTAGAAAAAGAATTTGAAAAAAACGAATATTTTTGTGATAAATCAAAAAAAGATTGTAAAGTTAATTTTGATTTAAGTGAAAGTTTTTCATGATTTACAGAAAAAAATTATATTTGTGAAATAGATTTTTGATTTGATGATGAAAAAAGTGATAAATGTAATCCAAATACCATTATATATCCTAAATGATCACATATAGTGAATTTTATAATTTTTGAAAAAAATAATTTAAAAAACTTTATTAAAAAAGAAATAATTATAAATAACCTTGATAAAATTCCAGAAAATTCAAATTTAATGCTTAATCTAAATAAAGATGAAAGAAATATAATTATGCAATCAGGAGCTAAACAAATTTGAGAAAATTATTATATTTGTAATGATGAAATATGTAAAATAAACTTAAATTTTAGCAAAAAAAAGTGAGAAATTTGTAAATGGGATTTTTGAAATGCAAATTTTAAAGAAAAATATAGAGAAACTTGCAATCCTTGATTTGTGTATTTTTGAATTTGAGAACACAATATTTATCTACAGGTTTTTGATGAAAGTTTATGAAATTACAAAGAATTTAGATTAATACTAAAAAATAATTTTTTAGAAGAAAGAAGAGTCTTGCCTTTTAGTGGGAAAATTAAAGTTCAATGAAAATTATCAAAAAATAAAGAATTATCAGAAAATAAGCTTATTTGTAAAAATTCCAAAACTTGTAGTATTAATTTTATAGCTGAATTCAATAAAGAGTTAAATAAAAAAAGTTTAAACTTTTATTGGGATTTTTGAAATGGAAAAAATTTTAATTGATATAATCCAAAAACTATAAGTTATTTTCCTTGAGAATATGTAATAACACTAAAAATTAGTGATAATTATTGACTTCAAGAAGAAACATATTTTTTCGTTGAAGTTGATGAAAAAGAAGAAAATTTGGATTTTATAAACACTGATATTATAAACTATATAAAATTAAAAAATGCTTATCCAAATCCAAAAAAAGATGAAAGCGAATATATAATCATAAAAAATAATTATTTTTTACCAATTAATCTAAAATGACTTCAGATTGATGATGTAATTTGAAGTGGAAGCAAAGCTTATAATTTTAAAAAAAGTTATTACTTATTCCCTTTTCAAAGCAAAAAATTATATAAAAATGACACAAAAATAAACCTAAATAATTCATATGATGAGATAAATTTAGTTTATAATGATAAAATTATAGATAAAATTGAATGGAATTTCAAAACTAAAAAATCTATGATTTTATCTAAAAATAATTCCATAAATTATAGTTTTAATTTAAAAGAAGAAATTAATTCTCGGCAAGAAAAAATTAATAAATCTTATCAAAAAGAACAATTAAAAGAATTTAATAATTTAGTAAAAGAAATTTTAAAAGAACCTAAAAATAACAAAACAAAAACTAAAAAATCTAAAAAAGAAAAGCAAGAAAAAATTATAACTTATAAAACTTCTAAATTAAAATCTGGTTTAAAACTAACTTGAAATACATTTCCAAACTCAGAAATTAATCTAAAATTTATTGATAATAATTACAAAACCATAGCTGATTGAGAATGAAAATATAAATTTTTAATCACAAATAATTTAAAAGTTTGAAAATATAAGCTTTACTTTCAAGTAACTGCAAACTGAAAAAATTATGATTATGAATCTTCTAGATTTATAGAAATAAACGAAAAATATTTAAATGATTTAAACGCATATAAATTAAAAAAATCAAAAACAAAGAAAAAGAAACTTAAAAAAATTAAAGCTCAAAAAAATCCGATAAAAAAAATAAAATATGAAATAAAATCTTTAAAAACTATAGATGATTTAAAAGAAAAACAAAAATCAAACAATAATATTTTAGTTTTTTTAACAACTATGTTAACTTGAAGTTTAGGATTTTTAGCCTTTAGAAAGTTTAATTAAGCTTATAAACTAATTTTTTCAAATAAAGTTCTAACAACTCTTTCGTTTATTTTTATTTTTCAAATTATTTTATTTGGAATTTTTCATATAATATTTTCAAAAATAATAGCTAGTCTTTTATTTGATAAGCTATGAGTGTTTTTTAAATTTTTCAAATGATTGAGATTTATAGAGTAGAATTTATTCAATAAAAAAATTAATTTTTTCCAATTTGCTTTTTCTTTATCTAAATATTCTGCTTCCTTATCAGATAGTTTAATCTCTTCTATTAATTCTGTTGTTAAAAAATCCGTCCAAATCTTTACTGTATATTCGGTTTCTTCTAAAGATCTAGTATTTTTTTCTATTAAAGGTTTTATTTTATTTGGCAATGAGGAAGCCATTCTTTTTTTTGCTATTTCACTTTTTTCTCATCTTGTCCTTAATTCCCATTTAAACGTTTTTTTAAAAAGATTTAGTAAAACTGATGAAGGATTTTTACTTTTTACAGAATAATTTAATCATTTATTATTTAGTCTTTCAAAAATACTTTCAACAGATAATCAATCAGAATAATATAATTTTATAATATACTCTATAGGATCAATTTTTTGTCAATATTCCAAACTTAATTTTTTTCATAATGATTCAAACTTCCTAAGACAAACTATTTGATTTCAAACCTTTAAAATTTTTCTTAAATCTTCTAAATTTTTTATGGCTCACTCTTGAGATAACTCATTTATTTCCAATAATCAATAATCAAAACTAAATCATTTCCTAATTATTTTTCAATATCAAGGTGTTTGAGTACAAGGATTAGCTAAAGTATATTTCAAAATTTCGTTTAAATTATTAATATATATATATTAACTAATTATTTCAAATTTTGCAATTAAATTAAATCAAAAGCAAATAAAGCAAAGCCATTCTTACTGGAACTCAATTATGAGCTTGTCTAAAATATGCTGCATTTGGAAGTTTATCAATTTCTTTATCTATTTCATTAACTCTAGGAAGCGGATGCATAATTGTACTTTCTTTATTATTTCACAAAACTTCCAAATCAAGTATAAAGTCATATTTTAACATTTCGTATTCTGATTGATCAACAAATCTTTCTCTTTGAATCCTAGTAACATAAATTATATCACTTCATTCAATTCATTCTTTATATTCTTTTGTTTCATTGTATAAAATATTATTTTCATCCAAAAATGATATAACCTTTTCAGGCATTTTTAGTTCATCTGGTGATATAAAAGTAAATTCTATATTTTCAAAAAGCCCTAATAAAAATACTAATGAGTGAGTAGTCCTACCGTATTTTAAATCTCAAACAATTGAGACTTTTAAATTGTCTAATCTACCTTTTTCTTTTAAAATTGTATATAAATCAAGAAGAGCTTGTGTAGGATGTTCATGTGGTCAATCTCAAGCATTAATAACTGGTAAATCAGTAAAATTTGCAGTTTTTTGTGCACTATATGCTTCAGGATGTCTTATAGCAATTATATCACAATAATTTGTTACAATCATAGCATTATCTTCTAAACATTCTCACTTTGACAAACTAGAATTTAATGATTCAGAAACAGTAATTACTTCTCAACCTAATCTTTTCATTGCTGATTCAAAACTCAATCTTGTTCTTGTCGATGGTTCATAAAAAAGTGTTGCAAGTATTTTTCATGATAAAGGTTTATCTTTTTTTTCTCAAGATAAATATTTTTCCATTTCATTTGCTGTTTCAAAAATTAATTCTAAATCTTTTCTTGTAAATTGTTTTGTATGAAGAAGATCTTTAAAAGGTAATTTGCTCATAAAATAATATTAAATAATAAAAAAAGTTCTTTTTTATAAAAAAGAACTTTTAAAATTTAAAAACAAATCTTGATTATCTACAAGATTTAAAATTTTTTTTATGTTATTAAAAAAAAATTTTATTAACATAACATAATTAATTAAAAAATCCAAACTAACAATACAACTACTACTACAACTATTACCCATATCCACCATTTTGTATACCATTTTTGTATAGGTGAATCTGAAAAATCTGAACTAACATTTTTTTGAACATTAATTGCTTCATTATTTGGCAATTCAACATTTTCTGGAATAGTTTCAGTTTGTTGAACGGGTTGTTCTTGAACTACTGGTTCAGGAACAGTTGTAACTTCAGCTTGTTCAACTGGTGCTGGAGCAGAAACAGCTTCAACTGTAGTTTGTTTTACTGGAGATTGTTCTACAGAAATATTTTCTACAGGCTTAGAAGGAGCCACTGGAGCTGTATTATTTTCTGCTGGTACAACAGGATTTGCATTATTAACAAGATTTTGTTTATTTTCTTCCATAATTATGTAGTTAAAAAATAAAATACGTCTCTTAATATTAATTTTCAAAAAGTATTATATTTTCATTTTTATAATTTTCAAGTTAATAATTAAAATAAAAAAAAGTACAACTTTTTTCAAGTTATACTTAAATTGCTTTGTCTTTTTGTGGTGCCGAGGGGCGGGATTGGCTCCTACTCTACTAATTGTTTCACAATTAGTAGCTTCGGTAGGCCATCCGGCTAAATCTACTTTGGTAAATTTAGGTCAATTACAAGCTGATTTCATCAGCTAGTAATTGACTTCCCTCCTTTCAATCCCTTAGATATAAAAAAAGTATAGCTTTTTTTCAAGCTATACTTAAATTACTTTGTCTTTTTGTGGTGTCAATTAAAAAATAAAATTTAAACCTATATAAAATATATAAAAATTAGATTAAATACAAAAAATAAAGTATTTTAATATAATGAAAAATGCAAAATACTATTATTAAATAATATTACTTTAAAAATATAAAATGTGATAAAATAAAGATAACTATAAAAATTATATTTTATATTCATATTACAATAATTGAACCTATAATATATAAAACTTTAAATAAACATATAAAAATATATAATAGCTTAAATTTAAGTATAATAAAATAAATTATGAAAGAAAATTTTAAATGAAAAGCAAATATAAATTGATTTAAAAACAACCCACAAAATATCAATAAAAAATGAAGACCTAAAAAAGGACTTGCTTTTATAAATAATCAATTAAAAGAAAAAGGATATAATACAGTAACAAAACAAGACTTACAAAGTATATTTTTATATTTACTAAATTTAGATGAAGCAACACTTATAAAACTCAAAAAAAATAAAGAATCCCCTTTTATATTGAAAATTTTAATAAAAAGTTTATTAGATGAAAAAAGAGCTTTTGAAGTGGTAGAAAAATTACTTGATAGAAGTATATGAAAAGCCCCACAAAACGTAGAAAATAAAATAAATAATGATATTATAGTTAAAATTGTAGATGAACCAAAACAAGAGAATATAAAGTTTTTAGAAAATTTAGTTAATGAATAAAACAACAACTCAAAAACAACACTAAATAATTTGCAAAAACAATTTCAAAGATATAATATAAACATATTATATAAAACATTAAATCTATTTTTATTATTTTATATAGGCTTAATAAACCCCAATTTATGAGCCTATATAAAATAATAAAAGCAAGAAATATTTTAAAAATGTTGGGGCTTTTTAGAATATAAAACATATTATTTAAAGTTAAATTAAAGCCCTTTAATAAAAATTAAAGTGGCTTTTTATTATTTAAAAAAGTAAATAGCTTTTGATAAATATAGTAAAATTTAAGTTTTAATAGAATTTTAATTAAAAACAATACAAAAAAAATCTAACAAAAAACTTATTAAATTAAAATAAAAGGCAATTACTTATTATATTTTAATGTTTTATATAATGCAATACATTTTTGATAAAAATAAATATACTTTTTATGCTTATTTAAGAAAAAGTACAAAAAAAGATACACAAGAAGCAAGTATTTTTAGACAAAATGAAACTATCAAATATTTTATAGATACTTATACAAATATTGATTTTGATAAAGAAGTTATAAAATTTGAAGAAATTTGAAGTGCTTTTAAATTAACAAAAAAGGTAAACCCTAAAGATGGTGAGATTATTACAGAATTTCAAACAAGAAAAGAATTTAAATCATTAACAGAAGCTATATTTTTAAATAGAAAAAATGAATGAAAAAGAGCTATTTTATTTACTTATGATGCAAGTAGATTAACAAGAAACAGGGAAGATTGAGACAAAATAAAAACCTATTTATGAATTAGAAGAAGTATTAAAGATTTAAAAAATAGAGAATTAGAAGAAGTATATTTTATAAGTAATAATGATGTTTGGAATATTAATACAGATGAAGATATTATAGATAACGAAATACAAAGAAATAAAGATTATAGTAATAGACTTTCAAAACAAAATTTTAGTAGATTTAAACAAGATTTAGAAAGATGAATAATACCCCCAGACTATGCATTAGAATATAACACACCTTTTGATTATGATTATAAAACTTGAACCTATAAAGCAAAAAAAGAAGAAATAAAATATTTTAATAAAGGGCTTGAAAAATATGAAAAATGAAAATTAACACAAAAAGAATTATTTGAATATTTTAAAAACCACAGAATATTAGATATAAAACATAATTGAATAAAAAGATATTTTAGTAGAGCTATTTTTCAAGGTGAGTATTTAGATAAAAGAACAGGTAAAATTATACCTTTAAGATATGATACTATTGATTGAAAAAACCCTATAAAACAACACCTTTTAGAGTTTGTTAGACAAAAAAAGAAATATAAAGCAAGTAGCTTAAAAAAAGATTTTATAAGTAGTATTTTAAAAACTGAATGTTGAAAAACTGCTAGTTTTTGTATACCTTGAAAAAATCAATGAAAGAAAGCTATTTATTACAATTTCAATACAAAACCTAAAATGAGTATTGCTTTTAATTCTAAACTAACAAATAAAAAATGATTTGTTCAATATGTAGATGATTTTGAATTACTACCTAAATTATTGTTTATTTATGCTAAAATAAGTATTTGTAATATTTTAGAAAAAGAAATAGAACATAAAGAAGAATTAAAAGAAGAAGTAAAATGTTTAGAAAATAAAGAAAATAAAAATAAGTTTGAAAAAGAATATTTAGAAAATATTAAATGATACATTATAAATTATAATAATAAAATTTATAAAAATAATAATAAGTTAAAATTAAGCTATTCGAAAGACTTCTTTAAAAATAATTTAGAAAATATTAAATGTATGTATAGTTCTGAAAAAGTTATAAAAGAAGTAATTAATCAATTTGAAAAATTAGAAAATAATGAATTCAAAGAATATATATTATATATGACTAATTGATTAAAAGTAAAAATAGATAAAGATAAAAGTAATATTTATAATACTCTTTACAATTTCTTTAAAACAGAATTAGATAGAGAAGAAGAACAAGAAGACTTTGAAACAAGAAAAAATAATATAGATTTACAAATAAAAGAACTAAAAGAAAAAACACAAGAAGATTTGAATTTTTATAAAGAAGTAAAAGATTCAAAAAACTATATATTAACTCAAAATAATTTAGAAGTAGAATTAGAAAAACTAGAAGAAATAAAAAATAACTTACAAAATGAAGTTATTGATTTTTGAGACTTTAAAGACTTTATAGAGACGTTAGAAAAGATTTTTAACTTTTTATTAAATTTAGATTTAAAAGAAGTTTGAACTTTAACTTTTTCTGAATTATTAAATAAAAATATAATTACTAAAAGTGAATTTGAAGCTATATTACAAAACACAATAATTGAACCTATTTTATACCCCAACTATGACCTTAAAATAAAGCTCTTCAATATATTTGAAGAGCTATTAAATACTAATTGGTGCCGAGGGGCGGGATTGAACCACCGACACAAGGATTTTCAGTCCTCTGCTCTACCACTGAGCTACCCCGGCTTGATAAAATTTACTAAAAGAACAAATTTTTAGATTTCTAATTACTTTGACGACTTGTATTATATGAAAAAATTTTATTTATCAAAATCTTTTTGTAAAATTTGATAAAAAAAGTAAAATAAACATAAATTTATAATAGTTTTGAATATAATTTTACTATTTTTTAGCTTATTAATTCTTAATAATTGAAAAAATGAAAGTTCAAGTATGTATGTGAAAAAAATGTAAAGAAAGATATAGTGAATATATTTATCAAAGATTAGAAAGAGATAAAGAAAGATTTGGTCTTGACAATGTTATACTTTCTACCTGTGCATGTACAAACAATTGCGAGAAATGACCAGTTGTGAAATTTGATAAAAAAACTGAATTAAATATGGATCCTATAAAAGCTTCAAAAATTATGATGAATAAATGAAAACAAAAAAAGAAAAAAAAGAATCATGATAAATCAAACGAAGATAGTGAATAATTCAAAAAATATTTTTTGTTGTTTAGATTAGTATATAAAGGATTTCCAAATTTTAATTAATTTATTAATTTGTAATCTGTTAATTTATTAATTTCAAATTTTCACTTTTTACCTTTTAAAATATCTCCCCATGTTACATATTTACAATACCCTGACAAGAAAAAAAGAAAAATTTAAACCTATTAAACAAGATGAAGTTAAACTTTATTTTTGTTGACCAACTGTTTACAATTATGCCCATATTTGAAATTTAAGAGCTTATATAACTGCAGATCTTGTTATAAAAACTCTTAAATTTTTATGATATAATGTTAAAACTTTGGAAAATATTACAGATATAGAAGATAAAACTATAAGAGAAAGTCAAAAATCTTGAGAAAGTTTAAAAGAATATACTGAAAAATTTACAAAATATTATAAAAATGACATAGAAAAACTTTGAATAAAAGTTGATAAATTAGTCCCAATTTCTACACTTATAGATGAAATGGTAGATATGATAAATATATTATTAAAAAAATGATATGCATATATTTGAGAAGATAAAAGTGTGTATTATGATATTTCTAAATTCAAAGATTATTGAAAATTGGCAAATCTTGATTTTAAGTGAATGAGAAAAAATGTAAGAATAAATAATGATGAATATGAAAAAGAAAATGCTTCTGATTTTGTACTTTGGAAAGCCTGGAAAGAAAGTGATTGAGAAAATTATTGGGAGAAAGAGTTTTTAGATATCAGTCATCAGTCATTAGGTATTAAAAACGAATGAAAAATAAAAACTCAAAACTCAAAACTCATTTTAAAAGGTCGTCCTGGTTGGCATATAGAATGTAGTGCTTGTAATTTAGTTCATTTTTGACCTGAAATTGACATACATATGTGATGAGTTGATCTTATTTTTCCACATCATCAAAATGAAATAGCACAAAGTGAAGCTGTGACATGAAAAAAATTTACAAGATATTGGATTCATAGTTGACACCTAATGGTCGACTGAAAAAAAATGAGTAAAAGTTTAAATAATTTTTATACTTTAAATGATATAGAAAAAAAATACAAATGAAAAATATGTGATTCAAATTTATATAGAAGTTTTAGATTAAGTTTTATAAATTGAAATTATAGAGATAATATAGATTTTTCTTTCAAAAAACTAGAACAAAATTTTAATAGTATAGAAAGAATTGATGAAACTATTAAAAATATTGAAAACTACAAAAATCAAATTATAAACTGAAAAATAAAAACTCACTTATGAGTCCAAATTGAGTTTAGAAATCATATGCAAGAAATAATAAAACATTTTGTAGAAAAACTCAAAGATGATTTCAATTTTGTTGAATCTTTAGCTATATTTTTTGATTTTATAAAATATATAAATATTTGACTAAGAGAGAATAAATTTTCTTTAAAAGAAATAGAATCAATTACAGAAATGTTAAAAAATTTTAATGAAGTTTTTTGAATTCTTGATTTTTCTTCGAATCAAGAAATAAAATTACCTAAAGAAGTTGAAGAAAAATTACAAGAAAGAAACAAAGCTAAAAAAGAAAAAAACTTTTCTCAAGCTGATAAGTTAAGAGAAGAAATTGAAGCTCTTTGATATGAAGTAATAGATGATAGAAATTGAAGTAGAGTTGTGAGAAAATAAGAAATAATAATTTTTATGATATTAATAAATTTAGAAAAATTCCTAACTCTGAAACTTTATCTTCTTTGATTTTATCAAAATTGTCTTTAATTTTATGATTTTTAACCTTGGATAATTTTTCAATTCTAAGCAATTTTTATTTATTTATTGTAAATATATAAAAATAAGTTTTATTTCAATATTTAAAACAAATTTAAAAAACAAAAAATGAAACATTTAAAAATTAAAATAAATAAATTTGATATTTCTTGAGAAGAAATACTAAAAAATATAGATTTTACACTCAATAAAAATGATAAAATAGCAATAGTTTGATGAAATTGAACAGGAAAAACTACTTTATTAAAAATAATAACTTGAGAAATAAAAGATTTTGATTGAATTATAGAAAATATAGGTTCAATAAATTTATGATATTTGGCTCAAACTTACAATGATGATGAAAATAAAACTGTTTATGAAGAACTAAAAGATTGATTTATTGAGATAAACAAACTTGAACAAGAGATTAAAGAATTAGAAAATAAATTGAAAATTAATGATGAAGAATCACAAAATAAACAAAATCCCCTTAGCCCCCTTTATCAAGGGGGGACCTCATCCATCATCCCTGCAGAGGAAGGAATCTACAAAAGTGATAAAAATACTTTTGATGATTCCTGATTAAGTCTGGGATGACAAGAAGAACAAAATCTTTTACAATTTTATTCAGAAAAACTTGAACAATTCAATAATCATTGAGGATATAATTATAATTCAATTCTTATGTCTGTTGCTTCTTGACTTGGAATTGTAGACTTATTAAAATCAAAATTAACTGAAATTAGTTGATGACAAAGAACAAAAGTTGCTTTGTGAAAAGTTCTTATTTTATCCCCAGATATACTTTTTTTAGATGAACCTACAAATTTCATAGATATGGCTAGTTTAGAATGGCTTGAATCATACCTGCAAAATAAATGGAATTCTTGATATGTAATAATTTCTCATGATAGAGAATTTTTAGACAAAACTTGTAAAAAAACTTTTGAAATTCAAAAAAATAGAGCTTTAAATTTTTATCATTGAAACTACACTTATTATGTAAAAGAAAAAGAAAAAAGAGAAACTAAACTTAAAGAAGACTATGAAAGACAAGAAGATTGGATTTTAAATCAAGAAAAACTTATAAATAGATTTAGAGCTTGAAGTAGAGCTTGATGGGCTAAATCAAGAGAAAAGATGCTAGATAAAATTGAAAAAGTTGAGGCTCCATTTATAGTTAGAAAAACAAAGTTTTTATTTCAAGAAGCCTGAGATATTTGAGATAAAATATTATATTTTAAACAAGTTTTTATTGGTAGAAAAGATCCTCTGTTTTTTATAAATGATTTAACTTTATATAAATGACAAAAAATTTGAATAGTTTGAGAAAATTGAGTAGGAAAATCTACATTTATAAAAAGTATAATAGGTCAAATTGATTTTTTGGATTGAGAATTTAAAAAAGCAAAATGACTAAAAATTGGTTATTATAGCCAAATGCATAATGAATTAAAAAAAGAAAAAACCATAAGAGAAAATTTTATAGAAAATTGATTTGATTATACTACTGAACATTTAGTGTGAATTTTAAATCATTATCTTTTTGAATATGCTGATTTAGATAAAAAAGTTTCTGCTTTATCATGATGACAATTAAGCAAGCTTGCTTTTGCAATTTTATGACAAAAAGAATATGATTTACTTATACTTGATGAACCTACAAATCATCTTGATTATGATACTAGAGAATCTCTTGAACAAGCTCTTGAAAGGTACAACTGAACTTTACTTTTTATAAGTCATGATAGATATTTTGTAAACAAAATTGCTACAAATATTTGGATCATAAAAGATAATGAATTAATTGTAAGTTATGGTAATTATGAGGATTATAAATACAAAGAAGAATATGGGATAAACATGGATATGAGTTTATTTGATGAAGAATGACAACTTAATTTTGTACTCGAAGAAAAACTAGGAGAAAAAGAATTTAAAAGATTAAAAAATAAATTTAAAAAGTATTGAAGAAAGTAATTTTTTGTAATATTAAAAAGGCTATGATAATATAAATATAATTTTATAACTGATAAACTATGGAAAATAACCAAAAAAATGAAGAAATTGATACTAAAAAAAATATAGATGATCATAATAATGTATTAATTGAAGAATTAAATTCTGAAAATATAATTGATTATAATAGTTCTGTTGAATGAGCTGATTTTAAAAAAGAAACACAAAAAAACATATATGATATATATTATACAATATTTTTTATTATTGTAATCATACTTGTATTATTTCTTCTTTATTATTTAAACAACTCAAATGAAAAAATAATTGAAACAACTTCATTTAATTCATGTAACTCAAAAACTATAGTATTTGAGCCAGAAATCATATTAGAAGATACAACAAATATAGATGAATTAATTTCTACAGATTCAAATAATTCTCAAAATTCAATATCAATAAATAAGTGAAATAACCTTAGTTGGGATGAAATATATGATTACTTTTCAAAAAAAGATATGTGAGGCAAATTTGCTAATTATTGAAATTATTCTGAAGTTAAAACATTTGTAAATAAATATAATTCCACTGACACAAAAATTCTTGTGGCAAGTTTTTATTGAAGTTCATGAAATGATAATTCTATAAATTTATATATAAATTACAATGAATGACCTGCGATTATCTTTTTAAATTCGTATGAAGCAGTTGATTGGAAAATAACTTGAATCAATGATAATATAAAAGCTTTGATATATATAAGCTATGATATTTGAAGTACCATAAATATAGATAAAAAAATTCCAGTTTTTTATAAAGATAGAACATATATTGATTATGAGCTATCACCAAATTGTTATATTGAACCTTTATTGCATTGTAAAAATTATTGATATTTATCATTAAATAAATTTATAAGAAATATTTTTTGAAAAGACATGTATGGTTTTAGTGCAAATACTTGAAAAATACCATGAAAAATAATTGATGAATATTATTTGTCTACACTAAAAAAAGAGTATGAAGATATTATAAATAAACATAAAATATCTACTGTTCCTATAAATAAAATATTTTGAGAAAACACCGATAAAACATGGTGACACTATTTAAATCCAGAAAATGATATACCAACTTGAGAATTTAAAGCTTTTTATATAAATACCAATGATCCAAAAAAAGTAATAAAATCTGAAAATGTAAAGAATATTTCTATAAGTGATTCTTGAAATAAATTTTATGGGATTAATTCTCAAGACTTTTGAGCATATTATGTTTGATATTTCAATTATGACAAAGATGAAATTGTAAAAATTCAATATGATACAAGTTGGAGTGAGATGAAAATTTATATTGATTGAGAACAAATTAATCCTGATAATTCTAGTTGATGAAAAGATATTTTTTACAATTTTAAAAAATGAAAACATAAAATTGAGGTAGAATATATAAATAATTGGCATACTGTTAAATATAAAGTTATATTTAAACAATAAATATAAAGGATTATATTATTTCTGATATAAAAATAAATAACTAAATAAAAGTTAAACAATGATTATTATAATGCAATGAATTAACATAAAACTCATAATTCTATTTACACAAATTTTTGCAGACTCCCAAGAGATTAGAAAGAAATAAATTTATCTTAATAAACTACATTTTCTCTAAACTAACTCAATTTAAATAATACTTAACAATCATTTCACTAGTCCATCATTTTGATGCAAGATAAGTTGCTCATGCTCAAGAAATTCATACTCAATGCCCTGATTTTGTTTTTCAAACAGATCCTGGATCAAAAACACTAGTTAAAAATGGATAATCTCAACTTGAACATTTTGCATTATTTTGTTTACAATAATCTAGATAGCTCATTGTTTTACCGCTACTTTGAGAAAAATACCATGGTTTTATTATTTTTCAATTATAAGTAATAATTTGATTTTCTGTTTCATCTACAATTTTGTTTATACGTGGACTTCTAAGTTCTAATCAATATCAAAGATATTTTTGAAATACATCAGAATCATCAGATCAATCATAAAATTCTCATGGAAATTTGCGAGCTTCACTTGTATACCATCTAGCATAAGTTCTTGCGGCTATTATTATTGTTTTAATTTTTTCAGAATTATCACCATCACTTACTTCTCCAAGTCATTTCAGATAATCTGAGAAAATAACTTCGTTTACAACAATTAACTTATCGTCTTTAACATACAAAATAATGTTTCACTTAAATTTATTATCATTATATCTATTTTCTTTATCCCATTCAGGTTTTCTTTCCCAAGAACTAATTGTCAAATATCATCATTCAGGCGAAGAAATAGAAATTTTTTCCAGTTCTATTTGATTTTCAAAAATCAATTTTCAATTTTTAACTTCAATTTTATAATCTTTTCAAGATTTATTTACTACTATTTTACTCTCATTTGGATAAGATAACTTAATTTTTATACTTTGACTTTTATCAAAGTTTGAGTTATTTGTATACATTGAGTTATTAGAATTTTGTTTATTTTTTATATTTGTTAAAACTTTTATTTTTAATTGCATTAATAGTTTTTCATTTAATCATCTAGAATTATCAATCCTATAATCAATAATAGCTAAAAGTTTCAATAAATCATATTCTTTCATAGCTTCAAGTTTATGATCAAGCCTTGTTTTTTCTTCATTTGTAGGAATATTTTGGCTTGAAGATGGAATATTTTCTTTTAATCCTTCAGAACTAAGATCCAAGTTTCTTAATTCTGTTTTTAACCATTGTAATTGTGTATACAGAGTATTTCAAGGACATGAGGTAATTCAAGCATCTTTATGTCAAATTATTGTATCACTTTGAAAATTACTTAAATATGATGAACAATCCTTACAATCTTTGTGATATGAATGATATCAACTAAGATTTATTCAATATTTTTTTGAAAGAAATATAATTAATTTTTTAAGAGATTCGTATTGTTGAGGATTTATCGCATTATCTTGATATTTTCAAATTATAGAAATTCAAACTGTAGAATAATTATTCCACAAAGTATGAGCTCAAACAACATAATCTCATCATGCTCTTCATTCAAAAATCTCTCAATTTAATCAAATCAAATAATTATAACCTATGTCTCACCGTTTTCTTGTGATTGTATGGTATTTATAAATTGATCTAATTGCATCATAAGAATCTTTACTATCAGTGTCAGTGTGATGAACAACTATAGCTTTAACATGTTTTGTTTTAGTTATTGGCCACACAAGCTTATGTCAATTTTCTTCTCTAATTACTTCACTAGCAGTAAAATCATCTGGATAATTTGTAGTTAAAAAATTATCAATTGTTTCTCTTTTTTCTCTAGCAGCTTTTTGTGTTTTTGTTTCTTCTTTTTTAGCTTCAGATTCCAATTTTTTATAATAATCTTGCCAAACTTTACTATCTTTATATCTCAAAGATTCATCAGCTCACCATTCACTTCTTGAAATTATATTTAAATTTTCACTTCAAAAAGCAGATTTAACTTGTAAAATACCAAAAAATAATCAAAAAAATAACAAATTTATCCAAAATCATTTTAAAACTTTACTCATAGCGATATTTATGTTAAAATATTAAAAACATATAATTTTTATTTATGTACAAAACTATTATAATTTCATTTAAAAAATTTACAAATTTTGCTTTAATATTTGTAATTTTAATTTCTTTATTTTCTTGTAGTTTACCTGATTTTTTAGCTTGAAAAAAAGAAGAAAAAAATATTGATACTTTTAAATCTATAGAAAACTTATGAATAAACGAAGTTTGAGTTGCCTTGAGTATAAATGTTGGAACTCAATTTTACAAAAATCAATCCTTAAAATGAAGTGATTCTTATAATTTCAATAATGAAGTAATTTCAATTTCAACAATAAATAATAATCAAAATTTAGCGAATGAAATGCTAATTACAAAAAATGTTTTAGCATTGAAAGATTATCAAAATATCTTGAAAGTAGATTTAAAATGATTTCTTTCTTCTTGAGATGATAGACAAGATGCTTTTGATAGCTTAATAAACCAATTAAAATTGAGATACAATAATTGATATAAAAATTGAAATAATTTAATTGAACAAATTGACTTATTGGAAAATAATAAAAAGGAAATAGAATTATCACTAAACAATATAAAAGAAAATATAAATAATAATTTAAAAAATTATAATACTCAGTGATTAAGCGAAAATATAAATAATTATATAACAACAAAAAATAATCTAAATAAAATAGAAATATATTTAATATTTACAAAAAGATTTTTAAGTCAATATCATTTTTTGACAAATTATAATAAAGATTTGTTAAATACTTTAATTTTAAATGAAGATGTTATAGTAAAAGATTCTTTTGTCATAATTCCTTGATCTTGAAGGGAAACTCTTGATAAATTAAATTTACTTTATGATGAACAAAATCTTATAGATAAAGCAAAAGATTTAAAAAATTCAACAATAAGGATTTGAACAAGTTCATATAATTCTATACAAAATAAAATTTCAGAAATTAAATCATCACCACTTCTTGATAATTTATGAAAAAATACAAATAATTCTACAAAAAATAATTCTAATGATTTACTAAATATTGATTCAAATTCTTATGATAATACAAACTCAAGTGAAAAAGTATGGCTTTTTTGAGACCCATTTAATATAAAAAATACTGATTGAATTGTTCCTGTTTACAAACAAACTTGAAATATAAATTTTTGAGAAGATAAATAATTTATAATGATTTTTACTAAAAAAATCAAATCATAAAATCAAATTATTTTTTGCATTTTTTTTATTTTTAGCTATAATAGATTGACTTTATCTAGTGTATTTTCTGGAAAAGTATTTTATTTTTTAAAAATACAGTATGTCAATTACAAAAGAAAAAAAGAAAAAGATTATCTCTGATTTTGCACAAACAAAATGAGATACTGGTTCTGCAGAAGTTCAAATAGCAGTTCTTACAGCAAAAATAGAAAATTTAAAAGAACATCTTGATGATCATAAAAACGATAATCACTCAAGAAGATGAATTATACTTATGGTTGCAAAAAGAAGAAAAATGCTAAATTATCTAAAAAAGAAAAATCCTGAAAAATTTGAAGAAGTTATAAAAAAACTTAATATTAGAAAAGCATAAAAATTTAATTTTCTCTATTATTAAATTAAATCCTCTCTTTTAGAGGATTTTTTTACATCTTTATTTCTTTTATGTTTGCACTAAGCAAACTACCTCAAAAATTTAATTTTACTCTATCAACTACTCTATCAATAAGTAAATAATCATGATCAGGAATTTCAAGCTTCAAATTTATTTCATATTTTTTAAAATCAAGCTTTCTTGAATTTATTTCTTCTATATTTATTGACATAGAATATATTATTTCAGATAATTCCTTTACAATTCATATTTTATCTATAAAAACAAAACTTACAGATACAATAATATTATTTCATTCTTCTCATAATCTATAAGCTGGAAGCAATCTTTCTTTGTTTACATTTTTCAAAATTGAACAATTTCTATTATGAACTGTTACAACTCATTTTGAATTTATATGTCATACAATTTTATTTGGTATATTCAAAGAAATACATTTTTTACATACTTTATAATTAATTCATTTTTCTCAACCTATAATAATATCTTCTTTTTTAATACTTTTTTTATCTTGTGTTTTTTTTCAAATATTTTCCTGTGTTTTTTTACTTATTAAGTTTTTTGTTTTCATTATCTTTCTAATAACAGAAGATGGATTAATAGAAAAATTTCAAACTTGCTCAAGAATTGAAATTCTTTCTTCTAAATCATTTTCTTTTCAATCCAAGACTTTTAAAACTGAATATTCTTTATCAAGTAAAGGCAAATTTATTTTTTCCAAATATCTGTTAATAATACTTTTTCAAGTTTCTACATTTATGTCTTTATTTTCTTTATTTAAAAATGATCTAATTCTATCTTTTGCTCTTGTTGTTTTTACAAAAGATAACCGAAAAGGGCTAGGGATTTTTGAACTATCTGTAATTATTTCTATAACATCTCAATTATTTAATTCTTTATCTAAAGGATAAATTCTTCAATCTATTTTAGCTAAAACTGTATGATTTCAAATTTCTGAATGAATTGCATAAGCAAAATCTATTGCTGTTGATCAAGCTGGCAGGTTTATAGATAATCACTTAGGAGTAAAAACAAATATTCTGTCTTTAAAAACATCTATCTTTAAAGATGACATAAAATCAATATTTCATAAATTCTCAGTCAAACTTTTCAATTCCTTAACCCAATCAATATCATTTGCAACTTTACTTCATTTTTCTTTATATTCAAAATGTGCAGCAACTCAGATATCCGCATATTCATCCATTTCAAAAGTCTTTATTTGAATCTCAGTTGGTTGTTGTCTAAAACTTTTTAAAAAACCTATAATTGTAGTATGCAAACTTCTATATCAATTTGGCTTTGGTAAAGCGATATAATCTTTAAATCTATTTGGAATTGGACTCCATTTGCTATGAATTAATCATAAAACTTTATAACAAGTAGGTATATCTTCAAGCAAAATTTTTATTCAAAATAAATCATACATTGATTCTACATTTTCATATCATTTTCTTTTTATTTTTTTATAAATAGAATAAACTGATTTTACTCTATATGTAATTGCATATTTTTCTACCTCTCATTTTAATAATTCTTCTATTTCTGACTTTGCATTATTATAAAAATAATTTATATTTGAACTAAAATTATGTAATTCTGTTTTTATTTTCCTGTATTCAATTGGTTCTAAAAATTTAAAACATTCTTCTTCTAAATTATTTTTTAAAGTATATAATCACAGTCTATCTGCAATTGGAGCATATATATTTAAAGTTTCTAAAGCTATTCTTTCTTGTTTTTCTGGTTTTGGATGGAATTTTAAAGTTCTCATGTTGTGAAGTCTATCTGACAACTTGATAAAGATTACTCGCAAATCTTGAGCCATTGCAACAAACATTTTTCTTAAACTTCATATATTTCTCTCTTCTCATTCATATCTAACTTTTGATAATTTTTTTAATCATTCGCACAAAAAAGCAACTTCTTTTCAAAAAGTAGAAGTAATTTCATCAATTGTCCTATCAGTATCTTCAATTACATCATGTAAAATACAAGCTTTGATTGATACTAGATCTGGCTTTAAATCAGCCAAAATCAAAGCAGCATCAACTGGATGCAAGAGATAAGGATCTCAAGAAAGTCTAACTTGTCATTCATGAGCTTCTTTTGCAAAATCATATGCTTTATATATTTCATCTGAAATATAATCATAATCCAAATCTTGCATATACAATGAAACTTTTTTTATTAAATCTTTAAGTTTTTTATCAGTTTTTGAATAATCAAGCATAACTTTTAAAGTTAATTATATAGTATTACTATAATATATATTTTACTCTTTTTCAAATATTGTCAAAATTATATAAACATAAAAACATATTGACTTTATAAATTTATAATTAAAATATATATAATTTATGTAATTATAATACTATAAATATGAAAGAATTAATAGAAAAGAATTTAAATTATTTAAATAATTACCCTATTTTCAGTAATAATAATGATATTATAAAAAAGATAGTAGACATGTTAAATAAAGATAGAATTATTATAATTTCTGGTATGAGATGATTAAATAAAACTGGTATTATTAAAGAATTTTTAGAAAAAACACAAACAAAAAACTATATATATGTTAATGATGAAATTGACAATAATAATAAAATGAAAAATTATTGAGATTTTTTTAAGTTTTTAATTTCATATAAGATAAAAAATAGATTTTGTAATATCATAATACTACAAAATCCAAATAAATTGGAAGATATTAAAAATATCATATTAGAGTTATACAAAAGTAAAGAATATAAAATTATTGTTATTTGAAATAATATACAAATAGACTGAATTGAAGAATTTGAAATTTGTAATAGTATAGTACTACAAAATTGTAGTTTTTCTAAAAATAATTGGAAAACTCTATTAATATATTGAAATTTAAATGCTGTAAAAATTTTAAATAATGATTATTTTAAAAAAGAGTACTTAGAGTGAATCAAAAATGAAATTTTACTTTTTGATGTACTTAAACCATACAAAATCAAATCTATAGAATTGTATAATTATACTATTACATATTTAGCATTATTACAAAATTCTGTATCATATAGAGAATTGCATAGAATTTTATCAAGTGAAAAAATAGAAACTAATTTAAAAACATTGAGTGATTATATAGATTATGCTATCAATGCAAAATTGGTAAAAAAATGTCTGACTTATGATGTAAAAAATAAAAGAGAAATGATTTCTAAATTAAAATTCTATTTTACAGATATCTGATTAAGAAATATATTTGCATGAAAAGTTTTGGATGATTTTGTGTTAATAGAAAATATAATTTATAATAATCTTTTTTCGAAATATAAAAATATATATAACTGAATAAATTGAACTTATAATTTTAGTTTTTTTATAAAAGATAATAAAACTTATATTCAAATAATAAAAGATTTTAAAGAAAGCATAATAAAAAATGAAACGAGTAGATTAAATAAACTAAATAAAAAATGAAACAATATAATTATAATTTGAAACCTAGATTATATAGATTATAACAAAGAAGAAAAGTGAGTAAAAATAATCTGATTAAACTTTTTAGATACTTTATAAATTTAATTTGGAGAATTAATTTGTAGAATATTCTAATCATCATAATTCTTCTAATTTACGTAATATTTTTGTAACACCATCCTCATTAAATACATTTTCTAATTCAGCTTTTAATTTATCCTTATCACTAATTCTTCCATCTAAAGCTTGTTTAAGAGATTTGACAAGTATATCAAGGTCTCCTACTTGATATTTACCATTTTCTTTTTCAGGATTTCAACTAATATCAAGTTTTAATCACTCTCTATTTATTCAATAATTATTATTTGCAATATTTATATTTTGAGTTTGAGTAGTTGAAGTTTGAGTTTGTGATCAAGCAGAAGATCAATCCATATATGAACGAATTGTTTCTTTTAAAGTTCCATCTCAAAATATATATCAATCTTTATCATTTGCTTTTTTTAATATTTCAGACATCTCATCATATTCTCTCTTATATGCTGATTGTACAAATCTTTCAGTATCTTCTTTTCAAACAATTTTTTCTAAGTTCTTCATAAAAGCATTATTAAATTTTTCATTTGTTGCAAGATTAACAGCTCAAAAATCTTTTACCATATCTCAGAAAGCTTGCTTATATTGCTTTCAATCAAGTGTTTCTAATTTATCAAATCTTTTATATATTTCTTTTTCTCCTGGACTTGAAAACCATTTTTCTCATAAAGACCTTTCTTTCTTTCCCATTTCTTGTTTTGCTTTTAAAACTCACATTTCGGCAGCTTTCATGGCAGATCAAATGCTTGCTCAAGTTCATGGTATTGGAATTAATTTAGGTAAATCAAGGGCAATATTTCAAACTTCTGAACCTATTTTTGTAAATGGGCTAACAACTTTTTCAGTAATTTTTGTTTTACCTAAAGCTGTCATAACAGCTACCCATAAAAATGCTAATCAAAATATCTTTAAAATAATATATAGTAATGCATTTTTTGCCTCTTTAAGTCATAATAAAGCTGTATTAAAAGCATTCTCAGTTTGATCTCAAGTTAATCATGTAATTCTAAGGTTTGTTGCTCATAAATTCATTCATTTTTCGCTAAATAACTTATTATTTGTAGTATCTGCCTTACCTAATCATTCTCATATTATAAATAAAAATATCAATCAAAAAGATAATGCTGCTGAAACAAAAACAGGAATAAATGCAAGCTTTATAAATTCCTTTATATTAAATTTATCTCAAAAAGCTTCCATTCAAAATAAATTTTTTCATCCAAAAAAATAAAACAATCAAAATAATGGAGATAAAGCCATATAAATCCAAAGCATTATAAATCTTACAAATAAAACTATAAATAATGCCATGAGTATAACTAAAAAAATTAGCAAAAATAAAGAATCGAAAATAACTTTTGCTCACAATTTAAGTATACTTGGAGCCATAGATAATTTTGTTTCATTAATTTTTGTTATTGATCAAACATCCATTATTCAAAAACCGTAAACAGCCAATACTCATCAAATTTTTACATTTCAATCTTCAGTACTTCTTTGTGATATGATATCTCCTATTGTTGTCTCTCATGAATTTTCTCCATCTTCACATTCAAAAAATTTTGACTCTTTATTATTTGAGTTTGTATTTCATTCTGACATTCATTGTAAATTAAGCACCCAATTTTTACACCGTCATTTTACTGGTACCTTGAGTAATTCAGTTTTTGTGTTGATTGTTTCTGTTGGCCATGTAAAAATTTGAACTGTCAAAACTGATGAAATAGATACAACAAACTGGACAAAAAACCATGATACTGGAACTATCAAAACTCAAACTATAAGTCTTGGTAAAGCTTTTTTTAATTCATAATTTTCTCATCATTTTCATATTATATTCATAAATGAAATAAAAATAAGAATTCAAGCAAAAATAAAATATACAACATTTGAAATAAGAATCCATACTTCTTTTAAACTATCTGAAATTCAAAAAATTTGTCAATTAATCCATTCTGGATCCAAAAGAATTGTAATTAAAGCTGTTAATCATCAAACTATTCAAGCAGAAATACCTATAATATATTGAAGTATCAAAACAAGATCATTTATAAGCTTCGCCTCATCACTTCATCCAAAACTATTACTTAAGTTTTCACTAGTTTGAGCAAATCCTGCTTCTCTAAAAACAAAAAATGTAAAACAAAAAATAAGCATCAAAAAGATACTTTTTTTAAATTTCCTTGAAAAAATTATTTGTTTTATTTTTGTTTTTATTTTTTCTAACATAAACATAAATTTTACATTAGAATAATTTTACTATATATTTTTATAAATAGCAAAATTTTTAAATAAAAACTCTTCCCAAATTGACAAAAAAAAACTTATATTAAAATTGAATTTATCATATTTTTTTCTTGATTATTTCAGTGAAAAGTTTAGGATTTCAAGCTCATTTTGAAGCTTTCATGCATTGTCAAACAAAAAAACCAAATAAATTTATCTTTCAAGATTTATATTCTTCAACTTGATTTGGGTGATTTTTCAAAACTTCTTCAACTATTTTTTCTAAAACTTCTGAGTCATTTTTCTGTCTCAATCATAAATTATCGACTATTTCTTCTGTTTTTCATCATTTTTTAAATAATTCTTCTACAACAATTTTTGAATTAGTTGAAGAAAGCTCTTCCTTATTTACAAGTTCAATTACTTTTGCTAATTCCTTGGGCTCAAACTTCAAATTACAAATTCATCATTCTTCCTTACATTCATTTAAAAGTGAAAGTAATATTGTTGTTATGTAACTACAAGATTTTTTAGGATCTCAAGTTAAAGATACCATAGTATCAAAATATAAAGCCAAATCTTTGTCTGAACTTATAATTCTAGCATCATCTTCTGCTAGTTTAAATTCATTTAAATATCTTATCCTTTTTTCTACTGGTAGTTCTGGAATTTCATTTTTTAATTTTTCTATAAATTTATCATCCAAAATCACAGGTAATAAATCTGGTTCTGGAAAATATCTATAATCCATAGCATCTTCTTTGCTTCTTTGAGTATTACTAACTCATTTATCATCATCCCATCACCTCGTTTCTTGATCTATAGTTCAAGATGACTCCAAAATCTTTACTTGTCTTATAAATTCAGCATCTATAGCTCTTGAAATAGCAGAAAAAGAATTAATATTTTTTAACTCAACTCTTGTTCATAAATTTTTTTCTCACTTTTTTCTAATTGAAATATTTACATCACATCTTAACTGTCATTTTTCCATATCTGCATCAGAAACATCTCAAAATCTAAACATTTTTTGTAATTCTTTTAAAAATTCAACAACTTCTTCTTTATCACTAAAAACAGGATCCGTAACAATCTCCATAAGTGGACTTCAAGCTCTATTGTAATCACAAAGAGTTTGTCATCAAGAATGGATTAATTTTCAAGCATCATTTTCTAAATGCATATGGTGAATTCAAAATTCTTTAATTTTTCAATCCAATAAAACTTTTACGCTTCAAGTTCAAGTTATAGGTTCATACATTTGAGTTATTTGAAATCAATTTGGTAAATCAGGATAAAAATAACTTTTTCTATCAAATCTAGAAATATTATTAATCTTACAATTCATAAGTAATCAAGCTTTAGCTCACAAATAAACAACTTCTTGATTCAAACTTGGTAACATTCAAGGAAATCACATACAAATTGGACAAACATTAATATTTGGTTCTTCCGCTAAACTAACAGCATTTTTACAATTACAAAAAAATTTAGTTTTTGATTTAACTCTAACATGAATTTCTAATCATATAACTTTTTCATAAGTTTCATAATTCATAAATATTTTTTTAATAATAATTTTCAATGTATACATAATAATTTTTTTTTTTTAAAACTCAACTTGATTTTGAAAATTAAAAATGTAAAATGTATTCGCATATTTTTGAAGATTTATGTTAAAGCCTTAAAAAAATAAATCTCATCAAAAAGCAAATTTATATTTGTAAAAAAAATAAAATGGATTTACAAGTTATTATTAATTTGTCTGATGATTTAATTGGTTCAAAATCTGTTGTTGAAAGAATTGTTGATATAAATGTGAATCAAAAATTGGACAGTTATCTAAATAAATACAAAAAAGATGATGCAAAATGAGAAATAAAAATTATTATTGAAAAAAACAAAAAAGAACTTTTTGATTGAAAAATAAATGCTTCTTTTGATTGAGATAACTATTTTTCAGAGAGAGAAGATTATAAAAATCTTGATGATTTGATAAATAATTTATTTAATCATATAAAAGAGCAATTAAGTGACAAAAAATAAAAATTAAAAAAATCCAAGTTATTTTATGAGAAATAGTTTTTTTAAAAAACTATTTCTTTTTTTTAATCAATTATCTCTTTCAATATATAATCAAGTAATAAAGTTCAATTATCAGTTAAGATAATTTTTTCTTTAGTTATTTTTAGTAATTTCATTTGAATAAAATATTGTATTTTATTTTGATTTAATTCTTTATAAATTATTTTTTCTAATCAAGAAGTTCTTAGAGAAAATAAAACTTTTTCTAAAAATAAATCTTTTTCTTGTAATTTTTCACTAAATTCTATTTTTTGTAAATATAAATCATTGAAATTTTTTGGATAAGCAAATCTGGTATTATCTAAAAATGAATGTGAAGATAATCAAAATGAAATTATTTCACTATGATTCCAATAAGCTTTGTTATGTTTACAAGTAAATCAAGATTTTGCAAAATTTGAAATTTCATATTTTTTAAATCAAGATTTTTCTAAATAAATCTTACAATTTATATATTCTGATAAAAACTCTTCTTCACTTAAACATAGATTTTTCCAATTTTTTGGATAATCATAATATTCTTCAAGCATATACAATGAAATATGTTTCACGAAAAAATAATTTTCTAAAATAAAAATTAAATCTTCTAAAATTTCTCATTTTTTTACATATGGAAGTCAAATTATAAAATCAAAATTTATAGAAACATCATATTTTTTATCAATTAAATATTTTTTTAGAATATTTAATTTTTTTAAAATTGTTTTTTTATTTTGTCTTCAAATTTCTTTTAAAGATTCGTCATTTAAAGTTTGAATTCAAAAACTAAGTCTACTGATTTTCAATTTATTAAACCAATAATCTAAATTTTTTGATGAAATATTTGAAATAGTTGATTCCAAACTTATTTCTATATTTTTTTTTAAATCAAATTTTTTTTTCAATGCAAAAATAATTTCTCAAAGATAAAGATTTGAAAAACTTGTTGGAGTTCATCATCAAAAATAAATCGAAGATAATTTTTCTTTTTTTAAGTCAAATTGATTAATTGATTTTAATAAAAAATTTTTATAATTTTCCTTTTCTAAATTATTGTTTCAGACAAAACTTGAAAACCTACAATACTTACACTTGCTTTCACAAAAAGGAATATGAATATAACAAAACATCAAATTAAATTAATCATTATAAATTTTCACAATCATTAGATAAATCATTAAAATGATAAACTTTATTATATTTACATTCCAAGTTTTTTTGCAAATTTTTTACTTTATCTATATAGCTAGATTTATAAATAACTATATTTGAAATTTCTTCATCATATATATCATCAATTATTTTGTCAAATGATGATAATAATGTTTGATAATCTCATTTAAAAAAATCTCTTAACAAAACATAATATGAATTATTTACTTGATTATCTAAATATTTTCTTTCTAAATTATCTAAAGCTGGCAGTAAAAAAGTAAATTTATTTAAAAATTTTTCAGCTCAAGCTTCAGATCACAAATAAAACAAAAAATCAAACGCTAACTTTTCATCTCTTGATTTTTTATTTACAACAAAATATGAATAACGAGACAAAATATTCCCTTTTCAAACATAATAATGAGGAAAAGCTTCAACTCATAATAAACTTTTATTAAATCATAATTCTCTTAAATCATTTAACATACTTGGATATCAAACAATCATAGCCTCTTTTCACTCACTAAATAATTCTAAATTTGTTTTTTTATTATTTTCTCAAGCATACATTGATTCCTCATTGTTATTATAATAATTTTTATAATCAAAATATGAATAAAAATTTTCAAATCATTCTTTTATCACATTATCAGAAATACTTTTAAAAGTATTTGTATCGCTTGATAAAAGAAAAAACTGAGATATAAGGTCTGAAATTATTTTTGAATTCTTGTAATCAGAAACTCATAAAGGAACAATTCACTGGTTATTTTTTACTAAGTCATTAATTAAATTACTTACAGAAGACCAAGAATTTAAATCTGTGGATTTGATGTTAAATTTTTTGTTGTAATAAATTCATAAAGTTTCAAATCATACAGGAATTCAAGCAACAAATTCAACTGTTTTTCAGTCATCTCATTTTGACTCACGAATTAAATCATTACTTATAAATGTCTTAAACCTTTTTCTAAAATCATTTGGATTTAGTAAATCTGGATTAATTCAAATTACTTGATTATCTAAATATGATTTTTCAGAATTATTTAACAAAAATACATCAGGAGCTTGATTTGACAAAAATGATGAAATCAAAGTTTGTTTATAATCATAATAATTCGAAAAATTTTCAACTACAATATTTTTTTTCTCATATTTTGTATTTGCAGACTTAAAATCTTTTATAAATTCTTGCATTTTTTCTTTTTCAAGATTATATGTCCAAATAACAAAATCTCATCTAGATTTAGCATTATTATCATCACTTGATTTACTTAATAAAGCTAAAATAAAAACAAATCAAACAATAATAACAACTAAAAAAACTAAAAAAATTATTTTATTTTTACTCATAAATATTATTTATTGGATGTAAAATGCATATGAACATGCATAACTTCTTGTCATCAATCAGATCAAACATTTATATGAAGTTGGTAAGCATTTGTTAAATTTAGATCTTTTGCAATTTTTTTTGCAACCATAAACATTTCTCAAATAAGATCTCTATCATTTTCTTCAAAATCATCAACTGTTACAACTTCTTTTTTTGGAATAATTAATAAATGTGTTCTAGCAACTGGATTAATGTCTTTTATAACGATAATTCTATCATTTTCAAAAACTATATCACTTGGAACTTCCCTATTAATAATTTTAGTAAAAATTGAACTCATATTTTTATAATTAATAACTAATTTCTTTTATAATAGTATCTCAAGATAAATTTATTTCAACTTTTTTATCTAAAGATCAAGAATTAACAAAAATAAGAATATATCAAGTAATTGTTAAAATAATAAAAAAAACCATAATAAGTTTAATTACCAAAACTATATTGGTATTAAAATTTTTAAACTTAAATGAATGTATTTTTAATACAACAAAAAATCCCCAAATTATCAAAACAAATAATGTATATAGTCAAAAATATAAATAAAACATATTATTTTTTAAAAAATATATTTTATTATATTTTTTTACTTTTTTTTTGCAAATTTTTACTTTTTGTATTAAAATAGATTTTAGTTATAATAAAAAAGAATTTTATTTATTAATAAAAATAAATGCCACAAATAACAAATAATTGAAAAAACTTTCAAATCAACGATGAAATTCAAGCTCAATATCCAGAACTTGTTACACTTATTTTAAATACAAAATCTATGGATGATGAAGAAAGACAATATTGGTTTGATATAATGCCTAGCATGAACGATGAACAAATTGATAGATTATTTGAAATTCTTGATACCGAAAAAAAGAAATTAGAACAACTAGAACAGAATTATCAAAAAGAAATTAAATCTTTAAATGAAAAACATCTTATTGAATGGCAAGATTTTCAAATAAAAGATAAAAAAGAAAAAATAGCAAAAGCACAAGCTGAAGACAAAAAGAACGAACAAAATCCAGATGAAATTTTAGATAAATTAAATGAAATTTAAAAAAAAGCACTTAATTTAATAAGTGCTTTTTTATTATTTTTAGAAATCACTATCATCAGACATTCGCTCGTTAACTTCTTCTAAATGTTTTGCTCATAAATCTACTCCATCATCTTCTGAATCAAAATAATCATTATCTTGACTTTCTCATTCAATTAATTGTCATTTCAATTTTCTATATTGTCTTCAAGCAGGAATTAATCTTCAAATAATAACATTCTCTTTTAATTCTTGAAGTTTATCTATTCTTCAACTAACCGATCATTCAACAAGTACTCTAACTGTTTCCTGAAAACTCGCAGCAGATAACCAACTATCAGTAAATAATGAAATTTTTGTAATTCAAAGAAGTAATCTTTCTCATATACTAGGTCTTTTTCATTCAGTAATTAATTTATCATTTTCTTTTTTATATTTAATAATATCAACTATATCTCATGGATAAAATTCAGTATCTCATTTGTCAATAATTCTAACTCTTGAAAACATTTGTCTAACTATAAGCTCTATATGCTTTGAATTTACCGTTTGTCATTGAGAAGAATAAATAGATTTGATTTCATCTACAATATATTGTTGAGCAGAAATAACTCAAGCAACATTCATTATTCTAGTTATATTTGCATATCAATCAACAAGTTTTTGTCAAATTTTAACTTTATCTCAGTTTTCAATCAATACATTTCTTCAAACTTCAAATTTGTATTCAAATGTTCTTTTTTCATTGTCTTTAATAATAATCATTCACTTAGTAATTTTTTTTGTAATTCAAGGATAAAGTGCAAGTATTTTTTGTTTTGACTTATTTGATCTTGCAATAATTTGTTTTTGTTTTACTTCTTGTCATTCTTTTACTAAAATATCAAAATCTTCTCAAAAATAATATTCCTCTTCCTTTATGTCATTTGAAGTTATTTTTACTATACTACCATCATCATTATATTTAACTTCTGCATTTCAGTCAATATCTGATATCTCAGCAACAATTTTTGGATTTCTTGCTTCAAATAATTCTTCAACTCTTGATAATCATTGAGTCATATCTCATCATTCTTTTGCAACTCAACCAGAGTGAAAAGTTCTCATCGTAAGCTGAGTTCCTGGTTCTCAAATTGATTGTGCTGCTATTATTCAAACTGGAGTTCAAATTTCAGCAACTGAGTTTGCTCATAAATCAAGTCAATAACATTTTTTACAAACTCATCATTCTGTTTCACAAGTTAAAACTGACCTTATATTTACTTCATTTATTTCATTATCATTAATCAATTTCAAAGCTTGTGTATCAATAACTGTTCATGTTTTTAGAAGTAATTTTCATTTTTTATCTTTTAAATCAGAGGCTAATGTAAGAGAGTAAATTCTTTCATCAAAACTTGCATCAAAACTTCATTTTTTATCCAATCTTAAAACTGTTTTATAATTTATTGTTCAACAATCATCTTCTTTTACAATCATATTTTGAGATGCATCAACAAGTCTTCTTGTTAAATATCATGATTGTGCTGTTTTTAACGCAGTATCAGATTTACCTTTTCTTCAACCATGTGTTGCAATAAAATATTCAAGAGTAGAAAATCATTCTTTTAAAGTTGATTTTATAGGTAATTCTATAGTTTTACCAGTTGTTGAGGCAACAAGTCATTTCATTCAACATAGCTGAGTAATATTTCACCAATTTCATCTAGCTCATGAATCAATAAGATTGTAAACATGATTTTTATAGTTAAAATTTGTTTTCATTTCAGTTTCAATAACTTTTTTTACTTCTGCCCAAACATTTATTGATTGAAAATATTTTTCTTCATCTGTCAAAAATCAATTCCAATGATTTTTTTGTATAAATTTAACTTTTTCTTGAGCTTCATCAAGTAATTTTTGTTTATTTTTTGGAACAATCATATCATCTTTTGAAATTGAAAGTCATGAAATTGTTGCATATTTATATCAAAAATTCTTTATTTTATCAGCAAATACTGCTGTTTCTTCTTGTCATAATTCTTCAAAACTTTTTGATAATAATTTTTTTATAACTCATTTTTTCAATATTTCATTAACAAATCAAATTCATTCTGGTATTATTTCATTAAAAAGTAATCTTCAATAATTTGTTTCAATCAATTCATTTCAAATTCTTACTTTTATTGGTGATCTAATATCAAGAAATCAAGCTTCATATGCATAAGATACATCATCAATTGAACTAAAAACTCATCAAGCTCCAGCTCAGTCTGGATCCAAAGTTGTAACATAGTATGATCATAAAATCATATCTTGACTTGGAGCAACAATTGGCTCACCATTTGAAGGATTTAATAAATTTTTACTAGTAACCATCAATGTTCTTGCTTCTTCTTGTGCTTTATCTGTAATTGGTAAATGAACTGCCATTTGATCTCAATCGAAATCTGCATTAAATGCAGTACATGTTAAAGGATGTAATTGAATTGCTTTACCATCTATAAGTACTGGTCTAAATGCCTGAATTGATAATCTATGAAGAGTAGGTGCACGATTCAATAAAATATATTTTCATTCTATTACTTCATCCAAAGCATCCCAAACCTCTTTTCATTGTTTTTCTATAAATTTTTCAGCATGTTTAACATTATAAACAATTCATTTATCAATTAATTTTGCAATAATAAAAGGTTTAAACAAAGTTAAAGCTATAATTTTTGGTAATCAACATTCATCAATTTTCAAATTTGGTCAAACAATAATTACACTACGAGCTGAATAATCAACTCTTTTTCAAAGCAAATTTTGTCTAAAACGACCTTGTTTTCATTTAAGAATTTCAGTTAATGATTTTAGCTTCTTTTTGTTTGCAGAAACAAAACCTGATCTATTTGTTCTTGTATCTCAAGTAATAAGCATATCTACAGCTTCCTGAAGCATTCTTTTTTCATTTTTTAAAATCACTTCTGGCGCTCATAGATCAATAAGTTTTTTAAGTCTATTATTTCTATTTAAAACTCTTCTATATAAATCATTTAAATCTGAACTAGCAAATCTTCAACCATCAAGTTGAATCATTGGTCTCAAATCTGGTGGTAATATAGGAAGTGCTTCCAATATAAACCATTCTGGTTTTTGTCAACTTTTCAATAAGTTTGAAGCAAGTTTAATCTTTTGTAATATCTTTTTTTGTTTTGATTGTCATGATGTTTTTAATTCTATTTGAGCATCTTCTATAAATTTCATTAAATCAATTCTTTCTAACAATATTCTTAAATATTTTGCTCAAGTTCATCAAACAAACACATGAGGAAATTTTTCTGATAAAACTCTATAATCAAGTTCTCATAAAACTTCTCAAACTTTTAGAGATTTTAATAAATTTCTTAATTCTTCAAATTCTTTTACTAAATCGTCAACTCTCTGCATTAAAAATAATTCTTGTTCATTATAATCTTTAACTTTTATTTCTTTAGCTTCTTTTCTTATTTTTAATGAATTCATTTCTTTTTGAACTTCTTTTTGTAACTCTGTCTTGGATAATTTGAATCTATCTTCTAATTCTCTAAGAGATTCGTTTAACTTATCTTCAAATACATCTGTAATTATATAAGATGCAAAATAAATAATTTGTTCTAATTTCTTAACAGAAAGATCTAAAAGTAATCAAAGTCTTGATGGAACTGATTTTATATACCAAATATGAGCAATTGGAGCATATAAATCTATATGTCAAACTCTTTCTCTTCTAACTGATGATTTTGTTACTTCAACTCAACATCTTTCACAAATTATTCATTTATATTTTATTCTTTTATATTTTCAACAAGCACATTCATAATTTTTTCTTGGTCAAAATATCTGCTCACAAAAAAGTCATCATCTTTCAGGTCTTTGAGTTCTATAATTTATTGTTTCACTAATAATAACTTTTCCATACGACAAACTTCTTATTTTTTCTGGTGACAAAACTCATAATCAAATTCAAGCAAGATTATCTAAGTTTTTTCATTTTGTTATATTTTTTTTACCTATATTTTTTGATATCTCAGTAAAATCTGTAACCTTATCATTTATAAGATTATCTATTTTATCAAACATAATTTTTATAATTAATAACTAATAATTAAAATTAACAATTTATTTAGCTAAGCAAAAAATTTTATTAATTTTTAAACTACTCTTCTTTTTGATCAGAAATATTTTGATCATCATCTCAAGTTAAAACCTTATTTTCTATTTCTATAATTTTTGAATATCTTTCTTTTATTTCATTTTCTTTTTGTTCTAATCAATCTTTATCATAAAGTTCTATATCAAGTCAAATCGCTTGTAATTCTTTCAAAAGAACATTAAATGATTCTGGAATATTTGGCTTTTTTATAGGAGCATTTTTTACAATTGCTTCATAAACTTGAGTTCTTCAAGCTACATCATCAGATTTAATAGTAATCATTTCTTGTAATATATGTGATGCAGCATATGCTTCAAGTGCCCAAACTTCCATTTCTCAAAATCTCTGTCAACCATTTTGAGCTTTTCCTCAAAGAGGTTGTTGAGTTACCATAGAATAAGGTCATACAGATCTTGCATGTATTTTATCTTCAACTAAATGATGTAATTTTAACATATATTTTACTCATACCATTGTTTTTTCATTAAAAGCTTTTCAAGTTTCTCAATCATATAATTGTACCTTTCAACTTGAATCAATTCAAGCTTTTTCCATCAACTCTGTAACTTGATCAACACTTAATCAATTTAAAACAGGTGAAGCTACTTTTATTCATAGTTTCTTTGCCGCAATTCAAAGATGAACTTCCAAAATCTGTCAAATATTCATACGAGAAATAACTCATAGTGGATTTAGTATTATATCAATCGGAGTTCAATCTTCTAAAAAAGGCATATCTTCAATAGGAACAACTCTCGAAACAATTCATTTATTTCAGTGTCTTCAAGCCATTTTATCTCAAACTTCTATTTTTCTAGTTTGAGCTATAAAAACTTTTATTTGTTTAAAAACTCATGTTGGTAAATTATCTCAGTTTTCTCTTTTTAAAATATCAACACTAATAACTTTTCAACCTTGTCAACTTGGAAGTCTAAGAGAACTATCCTTTACATCTTTTGATTTATCTCAAAATATTGCTCTAAGTAATCTTTCTTCAGGTGATAATTCTTGTTCTCATTTTGGTGTAATTTTTCATACCAAAATATCTCAGCCTTCAACATAAGCTCAAATTCTTACTATTCAGTCAATATCTAAATCTTTCAATTTACTTGTAGAAACATTTGGTATATCATCTGTAGTCTGCTCTGGTCATAATTTAGTTTCTCTAACATCTATTACAAATTCTTTTATATTTATAGATGTAAAATAATCTTTTTCAACAACTTTTGAAGATATAATTATTGCATCTTCATAGTTATATCATTTCCAAGGCATATAAGCAACAAGTAAATTTCTACCTAATGCTAATTCTCATTTATCAATACTATGTCAATCACAAAGCAAATCTCATTTTTTAACTTTATCTCAAGAAGTAACTAAGGGTTTTTGATGAACAATCATATCGTGATTTGATCTTTTGAAAGTTTTTAATTCATAAATTTTCTTTTCTCATGATTTATACAAAACTGTAATATGTTTAGCATCAACTCATAAAATTTCTCAATCATCTGAAGCCAATATTACATATCAAGAATCTTCTCAAACATATTTTTCCATTCAAGTTCAAACAATAGGAGCTTCTGTTTTTATTAGAGGAACAGCTTGTCTCATCATGTTTGATCACATTTCTGCTCTTGTTGCATCATCATGCTCTAAAAATGGAATTAGCGAAGTCTCAACTGAAACTATTTGTTTCGGACTAATATCAATATGAGTAATTTTTCAAACATATTCTATTGTTGGTTCAGTATTTACCCTACAACTTATACGAGTTGATAAAAAATTTCAAAACTCATCCATTGGAGCTCAAGCTTCAGCAATATTTAATTTTTTTGTTTGATGTGCATCAAAATAATCAAAAGTATTTCATAAAAATCATCTAACTTCAATTTTTTTATCCTTAATAGACTTTTGTATTTTTTTAGCATCTTCTTCATTTATATAAGTTTTTTCTTTAACTATAAGTTTTCAATCATCTCAAATTATATCATTTAAGGCTATTTTATTTATAGCTGATTTTCAATCATTTTCAACAAAATGCTCTATAATTCTGTATGGAGTTAAAATAAATCAATATTTATCTACTTTTGCATATGTAGCAAAGTGTAGTACAAGTCAGATATTTGGTCATTCAGGAGTTGCTATTGGACAAATTCTTCAATATTGAGTAGGATGAACGTCTCTAACTTCAAAACTTGCTCTTTCTCTTGTTAATCATCCAGGTCATAAAGCTGATACTCTTCTTTTATGTGCAATTTCAGAAAGAGGGTTTGTTTGATCCATGAATTGAGATAACTGAGAAGAAGCAAAAAATTCTTTTAATATTGCAACAATAGGACGAGAATTTATAAAAGTTCAAGCTGTAGCATCTTCTAAATCAATTACAGTCATTCTATCTTTAGCTATTCTTTCCATTCTAGCAATTCATACTTTTAATTTTTCTTCAACTAATTCTCAAACTGATCTAACTCTTCTATTTTCCAAATGATCAATATCATCAAGGTAATATCATTCTGTTCAAATAAGTATATTAAAATAATATCTTAAACTAACAACTAAATCTTCAATAGAAATAAATTTAGAATTAATTTCTCATTCTGGCTTATCAATTCATAGTCTAGTTTTTATTTTCATTCTAGCTATTTCTCATAAATCAAATCTTTTTTCATCTAAAAATGTTGTTTGAAATAACTCTTCAACTCTTTCATTTGTTGCTAAATCTCATGGTCTAAGAAGTTTATATAAAACATTCAAAGCTTCAATTCTATTACTTGATTTATCTTTATCTAAAGTTGGCATAATATGAGTAGTCATTACTTCATCTCCTAAATCCTTAAAAGTATTGATAATATCTGCATTTGTTTCAAGTCAAAAAGCTCTAAGCAAAACTGTAACTGGAATTTTTCTTTTTTTATCAATTTTTACATTAACAACTCATCTTTTTTCAACATCAATTTCAAACCAAGATCCTCTATTTGGCACAATTTTAAGAGTAGCAATATTTTCTCAAACAGTAAAAAAAATACCTGTTGATTTAATTATCTGATTTACTATAACTCTTTCTATTCAATTTATAATAAAAGTTGCTGTATCAGTCATCAAAGGTACACCTCACATATAGACATCTTGTTCTTTTAGTTCTCAAGTTTCTTTATTTAACATCTCAAGTCTAACTTTTAAAGGTGCTTCAAAATTTAAATTCTTTCTTTTGCAAGTTTCTGAATCAAATTTTGGTTCTTCTAAAGAAAAACCTTTATAATAAATATCAATTTTTTCTCAAGAAAAATCACTTATCGGAAAACTTTCTTTGAAAGTTTTATCAATTCAATCTTTTAGAAAATTTCTATAAGAATCAAGTTGAATCTCCAAAAGTTCAGGAATTCAAGCAATAGATCTATCATCAGTAAAATAATGTCTTCAGTTTATCTCATATAAACTTCATATATTATTTTTGGATTTTTTTGAATTCAAAACTATAGAGTCTTCATTTGATGCTTGAGTAAGTTTAGGCATAAATAAAAACTATTAAATAATTAAAACATATACAAACAATAATTTGTACAAATAAAAAGTATTAATTAAAAAGGAATTACACAATCTTGATTTTTTAACATTGAACTTTTTTACATCAAAAGCACTACTTTAAAGAAATACACAATCAAAAGTAGCGATACGATGGAATTTTATTTAAATAAAATAAAAAGGCAAATTTAAATTTGCCTTTTTATTTTGATTATTAATTATTTAATCTAATATGTGTCATCACTCTTCTCTTAATTTCTCCTTCAAGCCATCTTGGTAAAAATATTTCAAGTATTTCACTATCTAGCCTTATTTCAATATAAAAATCATTAACATCTCCTTCTCATAAAACTCATATTCATACTCAAGTTATTTTTAAATCTTCCAATATCATATTATTATGTGTTAACTTTTTTCAAGAATATTCTTCTAAATAATCAATTATTATAGCTGGATAACAACTAATATAGTCTAATGCTTCTGAAATATGCAAAGTATTTAATATTTCTCATACTTTATTTATCGAACTACCTCTATAATCCTCAAATGTCGTTCATTTTGGAAGATTATTGATCTGATATAGGTCAATCTTTTGGTTTTAGATGCATAATAATTTATTAAAAAATAATTTAATATTTTAGCTGTTTTAATAATAACTAATTTTGTTTTTTTGTCAAATAATTTTATTTTATTCTTTTAGTAATATATTTTTTTCAAGTAAAATAAATTTTTTAATATAAAATACACATGAAAAAATTAATTTTAATTATCATAATTGCTATAATTCCTATTTATCTTTTTATAAGTTACAATAATTTCAAAAATTCTATTATATTTGAAAAGCAAGAAATTATAGAAATAAAAAAATGAGAAACATATTATTCTCTAGCTGAAAAATTAAATATAGATAAAAATTACCTTAGAATTTATCTAAATCTAAACAAACCAAAATGACTTCAAGCTTGAAATTATGAAATAAAAGCTTGAACAAATATAAATTGACTTGTAGAAACTCTTGAATGAAATGCTGTTTCAAACGACATAAGTATAACAATCATCGAATGATTAAATATTTATGATATAGATAGTATTTTATCCAAAAAAAATCTAATTAAAACTTGAGAGTTTATAACTTACAATAAAGAAAATTTTGAAAACTTGAAAAAAGAATTTCCTTTTTTAAAAAATGCTGTAAGTCTTGAATGATTTTTATATCCTGATACTTATAAAATAAATCCTAATAATTTTAGTTTAGATAATTTTGTAAAAACAAAATTTTTGGCTAATTTTGAAAAAAAAGTTATTAAATGATTAAATTTAGATCCAAATGATAAAAATTTGCAAGATATAATAATTTTAGCTTCTATTGTTGAAAAAGAAGAAAAAAATTCTTCTGAAAAAGCTACTGTAGCTTGAATTTTAAAAAAAAGATTAAAAGAATGATGGCAAATTTGAGCTGATGCTACAGTTTGTTATCCTTATCAACTTACTTATGAAGAATGTACTCCTAATTTTATATGGAATCACATAAATGACAAAAATAAATACAATACAAGAACTATGCATTGATTACCAGAAACTCCAATTTGTAATCCAAATGATGAAACTATTGAAGCAACAATAAACAGTAAAGATTCTCCTTATTATTTTTACTTGCATGACAAAAATGCTCAAATTCACTATGCAACTACAAATGAAGAACATGAAGCAAATAAAAGCAAGTATTTGAAATAAAAAAAACCGGAATTAATAATTCCAGTTTTTTTTATCAATTTAGTATTCTTACCATCTTTTGAAACTTGGACAAGCTTGTCTTATATCAACGAGTGAAAATCATTTATGTTTTATAGCTTCTTTTATAATTTCTTTTAATCAAGCAAAATCAGATGAATTTGCTACTTTAGCAAAAGATGCTCAAGCTTCTTTAGCTAAATCTATTACATCAAAAGGTTTAATTGTATTTCATTCTGGTGTTGTTTTTGTTTTTGCTCAAATTGGAGTTGTTGGGCTTGCTTGTCCTGTAGTTAAAGCATAATTTTCATTATCAAAAACCAAATATGTTATATCTAAATCTCTACGACAAGCATGTATAAAATGTCCCATACCTATTCAAAATCAATCTCAATCACCTCATACAGCCATAACTGTCAAATCTGGATTTGCCATCTTTACTCAAGTCGCAAATGGTAAAGTTCTACCATGTAAAGTTTCAGCTGCATATCAGTCTATATATTGGCTTGCTTTTCCTGAACATCAAATTCAAGAAACAACTACCCTATTATGACTTTCAATTCATAATTCTTTAAAAGCATTTTTTATAGCTGTGATTATCAAAAAATCGCCACATCCTGGACACCGTTGTATATTTGTTAAACCTGATCTCATTTTTTTATTTTAAGTATTAATTTATTATAAACATTTGCAAAAAAAATTCACTAATTTTTTAACTTATTAAAATCTTCTGTATAAAATGGCAACAAATCATATTTTCTCATATTACTAATTTTTAATCAATCAATACGGTTTAATTGTAATTTATCAGTTAAATAAGTCTCTAATTGTCAACTATAATTATGCTCTACAAAAATAATTTCTTGCTTATCTTTCAACTCATCTTTTAATCTATAATCAAGAGGCTTCAAAACTTTAATAATAATCAAACCATAATCTGAATTATCTTTTATAAAGTCAAGAGCTGTATAAGTTATAAAACTTGTTGTAATTATCATCTTTTTTGCTTTTTCATTATATATTTCATATCACTTTATATTTTCTTTAGAAAAAAACTTTTCTAGTTTTTTTGCTCTTTTTTCTGTCATTTTTTTCTTCATTTCTGGACTTTCAGTAGTTGCACCATATTCATCATGCTCATAACTTGTTGCTATAAAATCTCAATTTTTTGTTCCTACATTTACATAAGGAGAAATTCAATCTGAAGTAATTTCATATCTTTTATAAGTTTCTCAAGGACTTTTTTCTAATTTACCTCTATCAAGTTCTGGTCTATAAAGTTTTCATAAAGAAGATTTTCATTCACTAAATTGTTTATCTATCAAAACTATAACTACAGTTTGATATTTCCAAGCTAAGTTTAAAGCATATCAAGACATATAATATCCGTCTTCTAATGTTGATGGAACTAAAACTATATGTTCAAAATCTCAAAAAGTAGGATTTAGTGCAAAATTAATATCTCATTGTTCTAAACAAGTTGGAGTTCAAGTACTTGGTCAAGCTCTTTGAGCTAAAACAGCAACTATAGGAATTTCTGCTTGAATGGAAAAACTAAGAGCTTCTGTCATAAGAGCAAAACCTCATCAGCTAGTTCAAACCATAGATCTAGCTCAAGTAAAAGCTGCTCACAAAGCTGAATTTATAACAGCTATTTCATCTTCTGCTTGCAAATAAGTAACTTGTTTTGAATTAATAACTTCAGTCAATATAGTTGAAGCTGGTGTCATAGGATAAGCACTAAAATATTCTAAACCATTTTCTATTGCTCAATAAGCTATCATTTTATTTCCATAACTAACAGTTTTTGATTCAGAAACTTTGTCTAAATTATACGAATCAACTCATTTTAAATCATAAGTATCATATATTTCTTTTACTATATTTTTATTTTTTTCTACTACTTCTTCTCATTTTTTATCAAAAGTTTGTTCCAAACTTCTAAAACTAATTTCAACTGAAAATCAAAGTAATTTAAATAAAATTCAAAGTAAATATGTATTATCATATTTATCATTTATTTCTATATCAAGTATTTTAAATTTTGAAAGAGAAACTCATTTTTCTTTTAATTTTTCTATAAACTTTTTATTAGATATAATAAAGGCTCAATTTTTTAATGTTTCTAAGTTGTTTTCAAGATTTTTATCATCAAAAACTATCAATATATCTGCATATTTTGACAAACTTTTGCTTATATCAGAAATATTTACATCAAAATGATTAAGTCATCATTTTATAATTGACTGATATTCTATATTTGTAATAACTTCATATCCTAAATTTGCAAATGTATCAGCAATTATATCCGCTGTAGAATTCATTCAAAGTCAAGCAGGTCATGAAACTCTTATATTTAATTTCATTTTTTATATATTAAAAATTATTCTGTAATTCAAGTTAAACTAATAGTTCAAGATTGTATATTTTCTTGTGCTCATGTCAAAGTTTTTTCTACATTTCAAGAATTACTTAACTCTCAAGTTCAAATAATTTCTCAAGAATTATTTTTTTGTCATGTTAGTTCTCTTAATTGTTCAATTTGGTCATCAGAAAGATTAACATCCTTCAAGGTTGGAGCAACAACTTGTTTAGGAGAAAAAAGATATAATAATCAAGTTGAAACAACTCAAACAAGAATTCAAATTAGCGCTAAAATAGCAAAAATTTTTTCTTTAGTATTTCTTTTCATAAAAATTATTTAATTAATAAATTTATATATTTTTCTAACGATGTATATATAAACTGAGAGTCTATTTTAGAATTTCAGTTTTGTTTTATATTTATTATCTTATTTCATATCATTATAATATCAAATTTTCTTGATTTGTATTCAAATTTAAAATTTATAAGCCTTCAAGAATTTACAATAATTTCAATTGGTCAAAACTCCTTATATAAAGCAATTCAAACATAAACTATTCTATCATAGTTTGAAAAAAAATCTTGGAAAAAAGTTTTAAAATTATTTAAATTTACTTTTCAAGCCATATCTATTTTTATATCTCATAATCAAAAATCTTCAAGAGAACTTTCTCAATCTTGCTTAAATATTTTTAATTTTATGTTTTCAAAATACCTATCATATCAAGAAATAATAAAATCACTATCCATAAATGCTCAATAGTATTTACCATCATTTTTAGATGAGGCTAGTAAAATTTTAACTCAATCTAATTTTATATTTCTTTTTCAAGCTTCAAACTTAACTGAAACATTTTCTGATGAAATGTTTGTAAAACCAGTTAATGATGAAAATTCTCAATTTCTTGCTAATAAAACATCTCTTTTAAACATCATTTCTTCTAAAGTATCTTTTCATTTATTATCATTTGCATTATAATCTTCATAATTATTTTTAGGTTTTTCTTCTTTATCATCAGTTTTAAAAAATGTATCAATAAAAAAGTTTAAATATGTTTCATTTTGATTAGATCAGCCACTTTTTTCTTTGGATTTATATCTTTCTTCTATCAAATTCAAGCTATAATTTAATTTTAATTTTTCTCAATCAATAGTAATTCATTTTATCAAAAAATTTTCTTCAGGAAAAAACTCAAATTCAAATTTTTTTCATGAAATAATCATAGTAATTATGTATTTTTTGTTATCTAAAGTTTCAACAAAAAAACCTGTTTTACTCACTCAATTAAATTTAGAAAAATATTTTTCTATTTCACTTGTTGTATAAATCTTTCAAGTACTCACATTTGTTTCTTTTTCTAATAAAATATCATTGTATATTCAACTTTTGTCTAATTTATATTTATTGTAATTTTTTATCGCACTTATGTAATCTTGCATATTTCAGTTTATTCTAGCATATTCATCCAAATAAATTTTATCCCTCTCTTGATTTGAATCAAATATAATTTTGTTGACATTAAAAAAGTTATAAATATTGCTATATCATTTTTCTAAATAATAAATATCATCACTTGAATAATTCAGAGAATTTTTCAAAATTAATAAATAATCATTTTCTAAATTATTTTCAAAAAAAGCTTTTCTTATAAAATCACTAAATTCTTTTAAAAAATTTATATGTAAAATTATCATAGTTTTTCTTTTGTCCTCAAGATTTGAATACACACTAACACTTAAACGAGAATATTTGTAAAACAAGCTTATTATTTCTTTTATTTTTTCATTGTTTCCAGATTGTAAATTTGTTTTTATAATATTTTCTAGAAATCAAATATAATATCACATTTTAAAATTTTTAACATAATCATATCAAAGCAATTTATCATTTTTAATTTCAAGTCAATTTTCCATTAGATAAATATTGGAAAAATTTATAATTCAATCAAAAAATAATTTTTCTTCTCAAAAATCATATAAATCATACAAAAAATATAATAAATCATTTGAGTTTACATTTTTAAATCATAAAATATCTGAAAGCAATAGGTTAAATTTTGTTTTTTTATCAATCTGATTTATTTTTTTATCAAGCAAAATCATTGAATTAAAATAAGATAGCAAAACTTTTGTTTCTTCAAATCATTTAAGATCAATTTCTTTTAATTTTAAAAAATATTTTTTTGTTTTATCTATTTCTATATCTGTTATCTTATCTGAATTATAAATTTTTAATAAACTCATATAAATTAAATCTTTATAATACAAACTTTTTTTTGAATTATTTACAAGCAACCAAAAATTTTTGCTTAAATAATCATATTTTGTTTCATCATAATTATTGTTTAATACTATATTATCTTTTTTATAATATTCTTCTTCTGATTTAAAAAATTTTATTATATCGCTAAAAAATTTTTCATTTAATCTGAAATCATTACTTTTTTCTTCAATTTTATATAATTTGTCATCTATATATTTTATTGCGTTTAACTGAATAATTCTCAAATAATCTGCATTTGCAATGTTTTCATTTAAACTTAAATCAATTGAATAATACATATGTGGAAAAACATAAATATCTGTTTTTTCTTTTTTGTCTTTAAGTCAATATAGTTTTATATTTATAGAGTTATTTAAAGAAAGCAAATTAAGTTTATTATCATTTTCAGTATCTATATATAGCTTTATAGGTCAATTAAAATTTATTTTATATCAATTTCATGAAATAGTATATGATTTTGGTAAAGTAAAATAAACAAAAAATTTTCATTTTTTTAGACTTAATTCAAAATCATCTCAATTTCATTTTTTTTCATATGAATCTTGTTTTTGAAAGAAAAATTTATCAAAATAATTAATTTTTTCATATTTATAATCTGATTTAATGCTATTTTCATCTCAGTAAAAAGTTAAATTATCTCAATCTTTATATAAATTTAAAATTCAAGTTTGAGAAAAATTATCTTTAAAATATTCATTTAAATTGATATTTGAAGATCATGAAAATGTTATAAATGATATTATAAAAACTATAAGTACAGAAAAAAATGATATTAATACTCTTGCTAGCATTTATAAATAATTTAAGTTTTAATTAAAATTTCTTTTACTTTTTCAGTTATTTTAATGTTTTTGTGTTTTTTTTCAATTTTTTATTTAAAATCTTCTTGAAAATATTTTATAAGCATACCAATTATACTTTCATTGACAAATATAATTCAGGTTTCTTTGTTTTTATCAAGACTATAACTTGAAAAATTTATACTTCAAATATAAGCAATTTTTTTATCAATTAAAATTACTTTTGCATGTTCAGTAATTTTTTCAAGCACTTTTACTTCAAATCATGTATTTTTTAAATCTTCAACACTATCATTTTTTTTGTCAGTAATTATTTTTATATTTAATCATTCATTAAGCTTATCTTCAAGTAAATTCATAAGTTTATCATCACTAAAATATGGAAAATATAAAAATATTTCTCTCTTAGCATTTTTTATCAAAAATTCAATTTTTTCTCTTGAATAATATGGAGATAAAACAAGGTTATCATCATATAAAAAATTTTTTGTTTTAAGAAAATCATAAAAAAAATTTGATAATATTTTTTGTAAAATAATTTTGTCTTTTATATATAAAATAAATTCTCTGTTTTTTATAAAACTTGAATAAGTAAAATTTCAAGTTGAAAGAACTATTTCATCATCAATAACAATAAATTTTGAATGATTTAATGGATAATCTTTTGAATTTGACCACAATGTTTCTATAGAATTTTTTTCTAATAATTTGTAAATTTTATTGTTTATATTTCATGCTTTATAGACATTTTTTTCCATGATTATTTTTACATCAAGTCATCTTTTTTTTGCTCTTATCAAAGCTTTTGCCAAGTCTTCCAAAGTAAAAATATAAGCTTCAACATAAATTCTATACTGAGCTTTATCAATTTTTTTGATTATATCAGTTAAAATCTGTTTATCTGGTAATTTTTGAATTTCTAAATTTTCAATTTGTCTAATATTTCAAGTAGAAAAATTTGTCAAAACTTCTTTCGTTGTTTTTATGTTTTTTTCAAAATCAGATTTTGTCTTATGAAACAAAAAATAGTCTTTTCAAAACAAAAAACTGAAAATAAATAAAATAATTAATGTGATAATTAAATTTTTATGATTTTTTTTCATTATTAGTTTTTGATTTTTTATTCATAAAAATATTATGAATTAAAATAACTTATCCAAAAATCATTTTCATCATACATCTAGTTTTTTTTCTTTTGCAATATTTATGTATGATTCTTTTTCTATTTTTCCTAATTTTTTAGGAATTTTTATCTCTAAATTTATAAATAAATCTCATTTTGAATCTCTGTCTATGTATTTTACTCAATCCGAGGATAATTTTAAAACCGTTCAAACTTGTGTCCCAGATTCAATTTTTATAGTTCTTTTTCAGATAATTGGAATATTTATTTCTTTTTTAGTTCATAAAATAGCTTCAACTACATCTATTTCTAAATTATAATAAAGATTAACTGAGTCTCTTTTTAATCATTTTTCTTCAAGATTTACTTTAAATTTTATATATAAATCTCACTTTGCTTTTGAATTTATTCAATCATTTCATTCTTCATTTAACTTAATAATCATACCATCATCAATTCAAGCAGGAATATCTATTTCTAATTCTGTTTGTTTTTTTATTCTTTTTTTTGCTTTACAAGTTTCACAAACTTTTTCTATTATTTCTCAAGTTCAATCACAATTATCACAAGCTCAAGTATGTTCTATAGTTCAAAACATACTTTGTTGTCTATATTTTACATATCAAGTTCAACTACACTTGTCACATGATTTTTTTCATTCTCATCACTCTCATTTACAATCATTACAAGTTTCAAATTTATCAATTTTTATCTTTTGCTTTCAACCATAAATACTTGTTTCAAGGTCTATTTTCATAATATGTTCCAAATCTTCTCATCTAAATGAAGTTTGTTTTTTTCTGGTTCTTCAAGATGAAAAACCTCAACCAAAAAATTGATCAAATATATCACTTATATCAAAATCTACTCAAAATCATCAAGAGAATCAATTTCATCAAACTGTTCAAAAAGTATCATATTGTTTTCTTTTCGAGTCATCAGATAAAACGCTGTAAGCTTCATTTATTTCTTTAAACTTTTTTTCAGCTTCTTTATCTCATCCATTTCTATCTGGGTGATATTGCATAGCCAATTTTCTATATGATTTTTTTATAATTTCAATTGTAGCAGTTTTTTCAACTTCTAAAATTGCATAATAATCTTTATTGGACATAATAATTTTACATTTTCTAATAAACTCTATTATTTTATGATAAAATAAAAAAAAGCAAGAGATTTTTCTTGCTTTTTATCTCTAATTTTTTATAAATCACCTATAAAATACTCTGTACAAAAATAAACCAATGATAAATCAAATACTATTTAAAATAATATCATCAATATATATAAATTATAGCTGAATCACGAAATTTTAAATATCATAAACTGTAATAATTTATAAAAAAACAGTAGTCCAATGTACTTAAATTATATTTAGTAACTTTGAATTGTTAGATTATTACTAATTTTTTCTTTAATAAGTAAAAATTAAAAGGTAAATAAAAAAATCAGTTTAAAACAAAGTAGTCAAACCTTTAAAATTCCTTTTAAATACACAAGAGTTATGGAATAAGGCAGAATTAGAACATAAAAAGGTATTAGTTAATTTAATAATAGACGAACCTTTTTTCAACAATAAAAAAGAGCTTAGTATTCAAAACACTAAACCCTTTGAGATTATAAAATCTCTATCAAATTCTAAATGGCACCTCCACTAGGAATCGAACCTAGCATTCGGGATTTGGAGTCCCGCGTTATAGCCGCTTAACTATGGAGGTAAAAATTAGGGATAGTACTTAATTTTTATTAATCTAATACCTTAAGTCTATTCCCTAATAATTAAATACTGAATCTATAAAAATTTTCTATTGTATCTTCTCAAATAAAATTTTTAACTTTTAGATCTGGATTTACAACAAAAACTTGCTCTAAAAGTGAAATTTCTTCTTTAAACTTATTTATTTTTCAAGCTAATATATTTTCCAAAACTTGGTCAGGTTTTCAAGCTAGTTTTGGATCATTTTTCATAGTTTCTTTTTGAATTTCTTTTTCCTTGTTAACAACTTCTTCACTTATATCTGAAGTTTTTAAATAATCAGGATTAGTTGCAGTTATATGCATCGCAACTTGTCTCATTTTTTCATCATCAGCATCAGACTTAGTAGAAGTGACTACTGCTGCTAATTTTCAATTTGAATGAACATAATTAGCTGTTTTTTCAGATTCAATTACTCTAGCTTCTTTTATAATCATATTTTCTCCAAGTTCTAAAACTGACTCCTTTTTAGTTTGTTCTATTTCATCTAAACTTTTTCATTCTTTTAACATTCACATCAATTTATTAACTAATTTTTGAAATCATTCAGATTTAGACAAAAAATCAGTTTCACAAGTTAAAGATAAAACATAGCATTTTTTTCATTCACATTCAATTTTTATTGTTCATTCTGAAGTTTCTCTATCAGCTTTTTTTTCAGCTTTTGATAAACCTTTTTTTCTTAGCTCTTCAATAGCTAATTCCATATCTCAATCAGTTTTTACAAGAGCTTCTTTACACTCAAGCATTCAAACTCAAGTCCTTTCTCTAAGTTCTTTTACTTGACTTGCAGTAATTGTCATAATATCAAAAAATTAAAAAATAAAATTATGGATTTAGTTTTTCATTAATTTTATCAATAAGATAAATATTTATATCCTTTCATTTATAAGCCATATATCCATATACTCAACTCAAAGCTATATATACAAATAAAATAATCAAAATAATAGGTGTTGAATACATAAAAATTCAAATAACTATACAAACCAAAACATAAATTAAAAGGAAATATATTCCATATCTTATATTTTTTTGTAATTCAGAAGATTTAGGATCTTTTACAAAAAATAAAAATAAAGCAAGTCATGGAATATATGCAATAGCATTTTTAAACCTCTCTTTTGCCGAATTATTATTATAATCTTCCATTTTCAAAGCTTAAAAAAATAAAATATTATTATTCATTTTCTTTTTCAAGATTTTTCTTAACTGGATCATTTTTAGTAGGAATATCTTCACCAGTTTTTTTGCTTATTTTAGTCGTCTTTTTAGTATCTGTTTCAACAATTTTCTTTATTTTACTTATTCAAGAAGCTGCTTGTCAAGAAAAAATAGACGGTTTAATAGCAGTTGCAATAAAATCAAGAGATTTAGGAGAATTTGTATTTGCTGGAATACAATTAGATAAAAGTAATTCGTCTCAGTTTGTATTTAAGATAGCTATACATTCAATTCATAATGTTTTAGCCTCTTTTATGGCTTGTTTTTCATAAACTCAATCTACAACAAAAATTAAATCAGGCAATTTTTTTATATCTTTTAATCATTGATATGCTTTTTCTAATTTTTCTAATTCCAACATCTTTGATGCTTTTTCTTTTTTTGTTAATGTATCAAACGCTCACAACTCATTATCTTTTATATATCTTAAATATGTTGATATTCTTCTTTTAATTGTCTTGAAATTAGTCAAAAGTCATGGAACCCATTTTTCATCAACATAAAAATTATTTGTTTCTTTAGCTAAATTTTTAAATGAATCTTTTCACTGAATTTTTGTTGCAACAAACAAAATTTTCTTTCATTCTTTTGTTAATTCACTTAATCTATTTTTTACTTCATTTATTTTTTTATCAGTTTCAATTAAATTAATTATATGTACTCAATTTGATTCACCATAAATATATGGTTTCATTCTAGGGTTCCAAAAATTTTTCTTATTACCAATATGTAATAAATTATCAAACATTGGTTTTAAAGTTTCTTTTTCCATTTTTAAGTTAAATTATAATATAAACAGGTTTTATCAAAAAGATTATACCTTAAAAGATAAGTTTGTCCTAAATAAATTAAAAAACTTCAAACTATTGAAAATATTTTATTTACTTAAGTTCACAAAAATATCTATTTTTTTATTTATCTTCTTTTTTAATTTTTTCTTCTACTTTTTCTTCATTATCAGCTTTTTTTTCTTTTTGCTTTTTTACTTCTTCATCAATTTTTTCATCTTCAGTTTTCTTTTTTGGTTTAGTTTCTGTTTTAATTGTTTTTTCTTTTTTTACTTCTTTAGTTTCTTTAACTTCTTTTTCTTCTTCTGTTTTTTTACTTTCATCTACATCTTTTTTACTAGATTTTTTTGTTTCTTTTTTAGTTGAATCTTCATGAATTGCTTTTATAGAAAGACCTATTCTTTTTTGACTTGGATCAAAATTAATAATTTTTACATCAATATCTTGCCCAACTTTTATATAATCTTTTATATCTTTAACAATTCCATCTGAAATTTCAGAAAGATGAATAAGTCATTGAATTCATCAATCAAGTTCAATAAATGCTCAAAATTGAGAAATTCTAGATATAGGAGCTTTTATTATATCTCAAACTTTATATTTTTTAGCTAAAATATCCCAAGGATTTTCTCTTAATCTTTTTATTGATAATGAAATTTTATCACTATCTAATCATATTATTTTTACTTTTATTTTTTGTCAAACTTTTGCAAATTTAGAAGGATTATTTACATGTCACCAATCAATTTCTGAAACATGAACAAGTCATTCCAATCAATCAAAAGTTACAAACAATCAATAAGTCAATATTCAGCTTACTACTCATTCAACTATATCTCATTCTTTTAATCATTTTAGTGCTTTTTCTCTTTTTTCTTCTATTGCTGCTTTTTCAGAAAATATAATTTTTTTACCTTCGTTTGCAACATTTATGACTTTTACCTTAAAATCTTGTCATACCAATGTATTTAAATGTGCCAATATTTTATCTTGATTTGCTCATTCTACCCTTGGATAATGAATTGGTGTAAGTTGAGATACTGGAATAAATCATTTTAGTCAATCAATATCAACAAGTAAACCTCATTTATTTGCCTCTGTTGGTCTAACTGTAATAACTTCTCAAGAACTAAAATATTTATCAAGATTAGATAAACTTTTAATTTGATTTGCTCTTTTTAAAGATAAAATCAAAAGTCATTTTTCTATACTATCTCACAAAACCATAACTTCAATAGTATCTCACTTATTTAAAGTATCCAGGTCAATAGTATTTCAAAGTTCTTTGTTAACTACAATTCAAGTGAATTGATTATTTATGTTGACAAGAATATTTTTTTTCTCTATTTTTATTATTGTTCAAGCAATAACCTCTCCATCTTTTGGATATTTTATTTCTGGAGAATCTTTCAATAACTCTTCAAATAGAGATATTTCTGTTTTATTTGTCATAAAACTTTTTGTTAAAAAATAAAATAGTGAAATTCTTACAATTTTTTGTTTTACAAGGCTTTAAAATAAAAAACGAGAATTTCTTTTAAAAATTATGAAGTAAAATTTTTAATGATTAAAAATTTCACTATGTTAACTTTTAATTTTTTTAAATATTTCTTATTTAGTATTATTTGTTAAATATTCAATAATCTAATGGGGTGCTCGATGGGGCTCGAACCCACGACCTCCAGAGTCACAATCTGGCGTTCTAACCAACTGAACTACGAGCACCATATTCTAGTTTAAAAAATTACCTATTTTTCGTACAACAAAACTTGCTTTCAAAAATTGAAAGCCTAAGAATTATAAAAAAAAGTAGACAAATTGCAAATTATTTTTTGATTTATTTCATCAAATATTTTGGAGCTAGAAAAAATTTCAAATTTCATTTAGTATTATTTATATCTTTCCATTTTTCTATTTCAAAATCTACAATTCAAACACTTAAAGTTTCCATCATCAAATTATCATTTCAAGTAAGTTTTGTAAGAAAATTAGAAATAAAAGGATTATGTCAAATAATAACTATAGTTTCATTATTATCATCTTGTTTTAAAACCAAATCATAATAGTAAGATAAAGAAAATCACATATGATTGTCATAAATTCATCTTTCATATTTTACTTTATCTTTATCTGCATCAATTTCTTCCCAAATTCAATCAAGAGTTTCTTCTGTTCTTTTTGCACTACTACACAAAATCAAATCTGTTTTTAATTCAAGAAATTTCAAGATTTTGGAAACAAATTTCATTTCTCTTTCTCATCTTTTTGATAAAGGTCTATCGAAATCTTCTAAATTTGCATTATTCCAATCAGATTTGGCATGACGAATTAATATTATAGTTTTCATAAATTTATAATTATTGAATAATTAAAATACTATTTAAAAAAAAACAGAAATCCAATATTATTTTAATTTTTATAGTATTTTTAACTGCTCTTTAAACATATTAATATATGAAATCAAATTCCTTTTTATTTCAATATACTATAAGGTTATTATTAATTTTGTTTGTAATTACATAAAATAAAAATTTAAAATATTTCACTGGGAAAATCTGTTACACTTCATTGATAATCTTTTGTATAATAGTACTTTTTATCATTATTTCAATATTTTATAACTGTTAATATTATGTCATCTAGTCTATCACTATATATATGTTCTTTTCTATGGTTTTCATTTCAGTTGTCATGAATATTTTCTTCTATTACATTATTTCTCGAATATGTAAACTCTATTTTTTGTTTATCTTCTGTTCATAATCATTTGAAATCTTTTTCTAGTCTTCTTCATAGTACATCATAAATATAGCTTACTTTTGTCTTATCATTATGTTTGATCACATTTATAAGTCTGTTTTTATAGTTATATTCATATGTATAATTTTTATCTTTTGTTATATTTCCATTTGCATCGTATTCTAGATTTATCGTTTCTTGTTTTCAAATCCCCCTCGTTCCATTCTGTCACTCCCCCTTTATCAAGGGGGCTTGTTTTTTTAAGGCATTTTTTCACCTTATAATAATGTTTTTATTATTTTTTGTTTATTTAGTTTTTTCATTTTTTGTTGTTTTTTGTTTTGATTTAATAGTCTATACAAGGATTAGATATTGTGTATTCAAAACTCTTTTTTGCTGCATCATAGCACCCTATTCATGAAATATACATTGATAGCTCATGTATACTCCAAATTTTTAGAGTATTGACGAGTATTATATTGCATTAATTGAAATGAAAGTATTGTTTTTAAAGTTTCATTGTATCAAATCCAAGTAGCATAATATGGACTATAGTCTAATTTCTCTACATTATTCCATCATAATACAATTCTGTTCTTCATATATTTTTTGTTAAATCTTGTAATAATGTATAGTGTTTTAAAGAGTATCAATTCGAAAAAATTGCTGTTTCTATACGGGCACAAGAAGATAATCAATTATTTGTAATTATTTGGATAAAGTGCTGCATTTGTATAACTTATTCAACTTAAAATAAACAGCACTATAAATAAAAATATATTTTTCACAAAAAATTAAGTTTATTTCAAATTACTTGCCAAGATTCTCTATTATTTTCACTTTCAAATCTTCTAATCCTATTTTTTCATAAGTACTTACAAAAACTGGCATTAATGATTTGAAACTTTTTTTTATATTTATCAAATCCTTTTTACTAAGTAAATCTATTTTATTGAAAACATAAATCCTTTTTTGCTTTGCTCAAATTGAATCAAGTATATCCTCTACAACTTTTATTTTTTCATTTATTTTTTTATCACTAGCATCAATTACATGTAAAAGTAAATCTGATTCTATAGAATCTTCCAAAGTAGAAGCAAAAGCTTTTATAAGTTCTGGGGGTAAATCTCTTATAAATCAAATCGTATCATTTAAAAGAATTTCTACTCATTTATTGTAAGTAAATTCTCTATTATTTGAGATAATATCCTCATTTGATACTTTATCTTTTATTTTTTTTCAACTACTTTTTATTCATTTTTCACTTTGTTCCAATTTTCAATTTGTTAATTTATCAATTTGAAATCCATTTTCTATCCACATTTTTCCAACAGAAGTTCAAAGAGTTGCAAATAACTTATCTTCTGCTAAAACTCATTTTCAAGTAAGAATATTTAACAAACTTGATTTTCAAGCATTTGTGTATCAAACTATTCAAACAGTAAAATAACCTTTATTTTTTCTTCATTTTCTATGCTCTTGCCTTACTTTTGTATACTTTTCTAAATCTTTTTTTATATTTTCTTCAAGTTTTTGCAAATGTCTTTTCATAATTTCTGTATTTGTTTCTCATTGTCATCTTGCCAATTTAGTTCATCAACCTTGCCTTGATAACTGCATTCACATACCAAAAATACGAGGTCACATATGCTTTATAGAAGCTAGTTCTATTTGTAATTTACTTTCTTCAGTTTTTGCATTTTTTTCAAATATTTTCAAAATTAAGTCTACTCTATCCCAAGCTTTTGCTCAAATTAGCTTAAGTTTTTCATTTATATTATAAATTTGCAATGGTTTGAGAATATTTCCAAAAATAAGTAAATTTGCTCATTTAATTCTCATTTCTTCTATAATTTCATCTAGTTTTCCAGATCATATGTAAGTTTTATAATCTGGAATTCACCTTTTTTGGATTTTTTTCAAAACTACAAGTCATCAATAAGTATTTACTAGATTTTCAAGCTCAATAATTCTATCATCCATACTTTCTCTCGGACAACAATCGGGAATAATATCAGCTATAAAAACTCTTAATTTTTCTTTTCCGTATCAAACTTTTTGTTGAATTTGTTCTAATTCTCTTTCTGATTTTATATTTTTTGACATTTTTTAGTTTAAAAAATAATTAAGTAAATAATACTTATATAATTATTTTTTCAAAAAGCTTTTTTAATTCTTGGTTTATATTTGTATTTCTAAGCTTTTGTACACAAAATGATCATCAATTTTTTAAAATCAAATTATTTTTTTCTTTTCTTGATGAAAATCATATTATTACACTTCAGCTAAATTTATCAATTATATCCAAAGCTGTTTTATTATCTTTATCCAAATAAAAATCAAGCAAAATCAAGTCAAAATCTAAAATTTCTATATCTTTTATATAATTATAAAAATAAAATTTATAATCAACCTTTTTTGGAATCGCATTTATAACTTGTGGAATTCAATAAAATTTATCATCAATCAAACATATTTTATACATAATTTTTTTTAAATATTAAAGTTTTGAAAATGCTGGAAGCATAACACAATCTCTTCATCATTTTACAATCTCTTTTGGAGACATTGTGATTAACACATCTCAAATTTCTGCTCAATTTTCTGTGAAAAAAATATAAAGCTCAATTCTTGAGTACATTTTTTGTTTTTCTAATTTTCATTTTTTTGATAAAACTGTTATTTCTCTAACTTTTGTATTTATTTTTTCTTGTTCTAACCACGATACATTATCATTTTGAATTTGATTTTTATTTTCTATAAATCCATCAAAACCAATTACATCTTTTTTTCAAACTCTACTAACTCATCTTTTATAAAGCATATTTTCCTTAGCTTGTGTATTTTTGTCTACAATTCTTGATTTAGGAAAATATTTTTTTAGCTTGTAATTCTTAGGAAAAATTTTCTTATCAAAAATAAGAGCTGACCAAAGTTTACTATCTAAAATTAAACTTGCTTGTGGGAACAATTTTAATTTTCAAGATTTATACAAAAATAAAATTTTTTCATCAAATTCTCAAAATCCTCAAGTACCTTTTGAAATAAAATAATTTAATAAAATATCTACTTTTTTATCATTATAATACAATCCATCACTTCTAAAATCCAAATCTTTTTTTTCGTAACTTAAAGCTAAACTACAAAAATCTGCTTCATCAAATACGCTTTCAAAAAGATAATCAATTTCTTTTTTATATCAAGCTAATAAGGGATTAGGAAAAAATAAAAAATTTTTTCATGAAAATCTTTTCATAGCATTTAAATAATTTTTCTGAAGTGAAGAAAAAAAATTATCTTTTTCTCAGATTTCTTCAAAAACTTTTCTTGTTCAAAGAGATTCTCAAATTCAAGCATAAATTGGTTCAATTTCTGCAATACTTAAATTTCAATCATTATTTTCAAGTAAATCAAGTCTAGTAAACAATGGGATTTCTAAATTTTCATATCAATCTGGAAAAACTCATCAAAAATAATTTTGAACTTGATTATTTGTTTTCAGCAAACGAATTCTATCTTGATAAAATCATTTCATCAAACATGTAATTTCTTTTATTTGATCTAGTTGTTTTTGTGAAAATTCAAATTTATAATTACTTATTTTTCTATTAAGATTTCAATTTTGATCTTGATATCAAAATCATTTTTCTTCTGTTAATTTTTTTATGTATTCAAGCTCATCATACAAATTAGTAATGCAAGTAATTTTTTGTTTAATTTCAATTCACAAATCACTAAAATTTCAATTTAATATTTTTAAAACATCTTCAGGAATACTAAAAATTTCTTTTTTTATTTTTAAATTTTGAGCATAAGAAGAAACATCTAAAACATTTTGACTTATTTTTTCTTTAAATTCTGTTGTTTTCATAATTTTTTAATTAAAAATAAAAGCTATCTTTTGCAAAAGATAGCTTGATTTTGTTTATTCCAATTTTTAAAAGGATTTGGGAACTATATATTTTTTCATAGATTTTCCAATTTCTTGGAAATTAATAATATAATAAAAATCACAAAATATCTTTTGCTTACGATGTTCTAGTAGATGATGTAAAAAATTTGCAAATATATTTTTCTTTTTCATAAATGACAGTTAAATTATAAAACGGTAAAATTAAAAAGTATTAAAGAAAATTTAATAAAAATATCTTTACTAAAAAAACTGTTATTTTTTTCAAATAACAGTAATATATTTTATAAATTTCAAACACTTTAAACCAAATAAAAACTGCTATTTGAAGCTTTTAGTTTGATGATGAATTTTTAGAAAATTATTTTTCATATATTTTTTAAAATATTATTTAAAAGAAATATAATAACTTTTTACAAAAAATCAAGTTCTAATATCTTTTTTTCAAAATATTTACAAAATTTGGATCATAATAATACATTTTTCATTTTTCCATATAAAATTTAAAGTTCTTTTCTTTAACTAAAAAAGCTAATAGTTTTTCTAATTCTTTATTTGTTTGAGGAAGTTCATTTTCAAAATAAATATTTTTATATATATTTGTAATTAAATCTATGTTTTCAAATCATTGTTTTTTCAAAAAATAAACCATTTGATTTATATAATCATCAATATCTTTAAATATTTCTAAACTAATACCAATTTGTTTGATTATTCAAGCATTTATAGAATAAATAAATTTTTCTAAACTTCATTCTTCATTGGTATTTAATTCTCATAAAATCGCATATTGCTCTTGCTTTGTATAATTTAAATAAAAATTAAAAAATACACAAGGAACTTTGCATCATAATCTGTTTGTTAATAAATATTCAAGCAAAACTCGCATAGTTCTTCAATTTCAATCATGAAATGGATGAATATAAAAAAATAAATATGATAAATATCAAATAATGCTTGCTTCAAATTGTCAATTAATTCAATTGTTTAATAAATGTAAAAATTTTTTCATTTCGTTTATTATATCATCTCAAGAAATAGTTTTATAAATAACTTTTCATTTTCTTACCATTTTTTTTGAATTCAGTGCATAATTTTCATTTATAAAATCAACCAAAATACTATTTAAAAAAATTATATTTTTATCATTTAAATTCTTTAATTTTTGTAAATAATAATATCATTCTTTAAAATTATATATATCTTTTCAATAAGGACTTTTTAAATCAATTCAAGGAAAATCTGAAACATCTTTTTTCTCATCTTTTGCATGAAGTCAGTATGAAATAGAAAAAGTATCTTTTCAAACTAGAGATAAAGAATTCAAAATTATATATCAAAATTTTTTTCACTTTAAAAAATTATTTAATATTTCAATTAAATTTTTTATTTTTTTATTTTGTTCAATAATTTCAGAATTTATTTTATATTTTAAAAACATACTTGCTTTTAATAATTATCTAATATTTTTCTTTTAAAATATCTATAAAACTTTGATCATAATAATAAATATTTCATTTATACATATAATATTTAAATCACTTATTTTCAACAAAATATAAAAGTAAATTTTCTAATTCATCAGAATAATGGGGTTTTTTATTTTGATAATATAAATTACTATAAATATCTGAAATTAAATCAGTATTTTTATATCAAAGTTCATCTAATTCCTTTATAATAAAATTTATATAATTATCTAAATTTTTTAATATTTTTAAGCTAATACTTGCTTGTTTGATAATTCATTCATTTATAGAATAAATAAATTTTTCAAGAGATCATTCTTTTTTTACATTTAATTCTTTTAAAATTTCATAATGTTCTTGTTTTGTATAATTAAAATAAAAATTTAAAAAAATACAAGGAATCTTACATCAAAGTTTTTTTGTAATTATATATTCAATCAAAACTCTCATTGTTCTTCAATTTCAATCATGAAATGGATGAATATGTGTAAATAAATAAAATAAATATCAAATAATACTAGCTTCAAACTTTCAATCAATTCAATTATTTAACAAATCCAAAAAATTTTTCATTTCTTGATTTATATATTTTCACGAAATAGTTTCAAAAATTAATTTCTCTCTTCTTATTAATTTTTTAGAACTTAATTTATAATCAGTATTTATAAAATCAGTTAAAATATTATTTAGAAAAATAATATTATTTTTTTCTATATACTCTATTTTTTTTATATAATTAAATCATTCTTTAAAATTGTATATATCTTTTCAAAAAGGGCTTTTCATCATAATTCATGGAAAATTTGAAATATCTTTATTTTGATTTCTAGCATGAATCGAGTATTTGATTCAAAATGTTTGTTTTCAAAGTAAAGATAAGGAATTTATCAAAATTTCACCATATTTTTTTCATTCTAAAAAATCATTTATCTCTTTTATAATTTTTTCTATTTCTTTATTTTGTTTAGATATACTTTCATCTATTTTGTAATCTAAAAATAATTTATCGTTTTTACTCATTTTTTATTATTTAGAAAAATAAGAGATACTTTTAAATACCTCTTATTTATTATAAAACACATTTTTAAATTTTAAACTCAATAAATATCCAATTTAGCAATGCTTTTATTTTCTTGATTTTCATAAATATATCAATGAAAACATTTAGTATTTACTTCTCAGGCTCCTGGCCACGTAGGACGCCAATCAGTACAAGGATCATATGGTTTAGGCTCTAAAACTGGATTAACTGTTGAACTACTAGAAGCTGTTGTATCTGTTGATGTTGTATTTGTTGATGTTGTATTTGTTGAAGTAGTGTCTGTTGAAGTAGTGTCTGTTGAAGTAGTGTCTGTTGTTGTCGTATCTGTTGATCATGTACTTGTTGATCATGTACTAGATTCTGTATCTGTTGAAGTAGTGTCTGTTGAAGTAGTATCTGTCGATCATGTACTTGTTGATCATGTACTAGATTCTGTATCTGTTGACGTTGTGTCTGTTGATGTTGTGTCTGTTGATCAAGTGTTTGTTGATCATGTACTTATTGTTCAAGTATTTGTTGATCATGTACTTATTGTTCAAGTATTTGTTGATCATGTACTTATTGTTCAAGTGTTTGTTGATCATGTACTTATTGTTCAAGTGTTTGTTGATCATGTAGAAGATGGTTCACTAATATTTACATAATTATTTAAAACATTAGCATAATGAACAACTGCAAAAATAAATCATCTTGTTGCTGGTTCTTTATAATTTCAAATATCTTCTCTAAGCAGACCTTTTGCTTTTGCAAATTTAATAGCATTTTCTTCCCAAACTAATTTATTATCATAAGTTTTATCATATTCTTTTTTATAAAGGGATTTTATAACAAAACTCAAAGCTTCAGCTTTTGAAACACTGTCTTCTGGTCTGTAATTTGGATTTGGAGCAATATATCATTTATCAAGCAATGGTTCTACACTAAAACAAGCCCAATCATTTGGTTTAGTAGGAGTTAAATCTTTAAATTTTCAATCACATTTTGATTTTTTTTCTATTTTCAAAACTTTTCTTATTACTCAAGCCATTTCTTGTCTCATAAGAGGGCGATTCAATTCATATTTATCAGGATTTGCTTTTTGATTAACTATTATTTTATCTGTAGCTAAATAGTTTGCTGCCTTCACATAATTATCATTTCAATATACTTTTTCCTTAAACATATTCTCTAATTCAATTTTAGAGTAAGCTGAAACATTTGAGGCTATCATCATTGCCAACATCAAAGATGATGTAAATTTTGTATTTTTCATATGTATATAATTAATATGTAAAAATTTGGTAGCCTAATTATATTGAAAAAAACTATATTCAAAATTATTTTTAAAAATAATAATAAAATTCATCTATTTTTCCGTTAATAATCTTTATTCAATCATTTTTTAATTTTTTGATTTTTTCTTCAATTCATCAATCTCCTGAGTATCAAGATATTTTTCAAGAATGAGAAATAACTTTATAACAAGGGTATTCTAAAGGATTTTTATTATTTTTCATTATTTGAGCAATAGCTCTAGGATGCAAGCTAAATTTTTCTCAAATAAGTTTATAAGTAGAAACCTTTCATTTAGGAATAGTTTTAAGAAAGATTAAAACTTCTTTGGATTTTATGTCTTTTTCCATAAGTTTATAAAACTAATTTTTTAAATAATAGTTTTTCTAATTCTTTTATTCAAATTCAAGTTTTTGCAGAAACTTTATTGATTTCTTGCCCAAAAAACGCTTCTTTGGATTTTGAAATACTTTTTGCTAATATATTATTTGAAATTTTATCAATTTTTGTCAAAACAATTGTTATATCTAAGTCCAAATCAAGTAAATGTCTATACATATCTATATCACTTTCTTGTGGACCAAGTTTTGAGTCAATCAAAATTACAACAGTTTGAATATAATACTTTCTTTCTTCAACATACCAATTTATCAAATTATCCAAATCTGCTTGTTTTTCTTTACCTAGCTTTGCAAAACCATATCATGGCATATCTGTAAAATAATATTTATTGTTAACCAAAAATAAATTCGCTGTTTTTGTTTTACCTGGAACAGAACTTGTTTTTACCAAATTTTTCTTTTTAAATATAGCGTTCATTAGACTAGATTTTCACACATTTGATCTACCAATAAAAAAAAATTCTTTTTTTTCATCAAAAATTACTTCACTAGCATTTATATCTATGGACTTATAATATTTTACATTTTTTATCATAATTTTAAGATTAATAAGCTAAGAAATAAAAAAATACTTTTTTTGCAAAAATAAAATATATAAGTTATAATAGCAATAGTAGCAAATTTTGCAAATAAAATAGACTTATGACAGAAAACAATTTAAATTCAAAAATAAAAGCAAATGCAACAAGTGCTTATTTTTTAGTGTTTTTATCTTTGTGATTTTTGTTTAATAAATCTAATCCAAATGTAAACAATGATTTTGTTAAAAGTCATACAAAATCAGCTTTTTTTGTACATATTTTATTATTTTTAAATACTTTAATATTTGTAATATTTATAAAAAATTATTACATTAATACTTTTTTAGCCCCAGGATTATACTTGATAATAATTACAATAATGTTTTATTGAATATACAAAGCTAATAAGTGAGAAACATTAAAAATTGCAGATATATTTAGATTTACTAATGCTAGTAATTTAGCATCTTTAAAACAAGATAAAGAAAACAGTGAAAAAAATAAATTTGAACTTATCTTATCATATATTCCTTTTTTATCATATATAATGTACAGTCAATTAAAATACAACAATACATATAATCTTATTTTTAAAAATAATGTAAAAATAAATATTATAGCTTCACTTATAATTATTATTTCATACATATTTATAAGTAAAAATCTAGCATTGATATTACTTTTGATTTCAATAATTACAGTAGTTTTTGTTTGAGTAATACTTATAGTAAAAGATGAATTCTTTTATCTACTTATAAATCCCTTAAATAAAAGTAAAAATTTTGAAATTTATATAAAAACATTTTTTTCTTATATAAAAAACTATAAAAAATGAACTTTTAGAAAACTAAAAGAAATACAAGTCGAAAATATAAAAAATAAAATGGTGAAAGACTTAAATGATGAAACTTATCTAAGAACTCTTCCTGATCTAAAAATCACTCCAAAGCTTATTTATATCCCGATTTTGAATTTTATTTACTTTCCTTTTTTAAACACAAAATATAGAGATCATATAATCAACTGAATTTCAATAAGCGTAATTACAATAGTTTTGCTTATAATTTACAAATGATTTGATAATATTTTTATTTTACTTTTATACCCTATTTGTTTTGGTTATTGAAACTTAAAATCCAAATTTGCATATAAAATTCCTTTTATTTACCATATATTTGATAGTTTTATAATTTTGAAAAATAAGTTAAAAAATTTAAAAGAAAATATAAAAAAGACAAAGGCAAAAGTCATAGAGAGTAATTTTAAAATCAATGAAAATATTTCTATAAAAAATGAAAAAGAAAATTTACAAAAGGTAAACCCTAACGAAAAAACAATACAAAAAGTTAATTAATTTATTTTTTATTTATTAAATTATGCCTGAAAAACCTAATATATTTGAAAAACAAAAATCAAATATTGATTTTAATACAGTAATCTGAGAAATAAAGCAAAAATTTGAAGAAATGGTTGAAAGAATTATATGAAAAACTAAATATGAATTAACAAGACTAAAAAAATCTGTTAAATCATGAAAAGATTTACCTAAAAAAGCTTCTGCTATAGAATCATATACAAAAGCAAAAAAATGGGAAACTTCTGTAAAAAATGGAATTCTAATTTGAGAAGATGGAAAAAATCAAGAGCTTTATAATTCAATTAAAAGTATAAATGATTATAATTGAGCTATTACTTATTGAACAGTTTTCCCTATTGATAGTAAAGATTGGTGAAATGAAAACGTATTAAAAGAAGCAATAAGTTTCTTAGAATGACATTCTCCTCATCTAAGTAAAAACATTTCATTCAACAAAACAAATAGTGCAGTATGAGAATTTTCTATAAAAAGAAATAAATATTTGCAAGAAGAATTATCTATATATAAAAAAAGATTAGAAGAATTGGAAAACCAGAAAAATTCTGATTTGCTTATTTAATTTTATATAAAAACTAATTTTTTTCTTATTTATAAAACTCTTATTTGATAAAATAATATTTTTAAAAAATAAATAATTAAATTATATAAACGATTATTTTAATCATCTTAATTCTCCTTTTACAATCTCATTTCTTTTGATAACTCAACCTAAAACTTCAAAATTATCATTTGTAACTTCGATATAATTTTGTGTCCAGCCTTTAAATTTATCATTTTTAACTGATTCAATCAAAACTTCAAATTCTTTTCAATTTTGAGATTTTATAAAATCATTTCTTACTTTTTCTCAAATTTGAGTAATCTTATTATATCTTTCTTTTTTTGTTTTTTCATCAATTTGATTTAAAAATTTTGATGCTGGAACTGTTTCTCCATATTTGTGAGCAGAAAAACTAAAAGCATGTAACTTTGTAATTTGAAAATCTGAAACTAAATTGCAAGATTCCAAAAAATCTTCTTTAGTTTCTCAAGGGAAACCTACAATTATATCAGCTCATATGCTTACTGAAACTCAATCTTCTCTTATTATTTCTCTAGTTTTTTTAAGTAATTTTTTTACATCTTCTCAAGAATAATGTCTTCACATAAGCTTCAAAATACGATTTGATCAAGATTGAATAGAATAATGAAAATGCGGATAAATTCTTTTATTTTCAAAAATTTTTAATAATTTATCATCTACAAATTCAACTCAAAGTGAACTTATTCTAATTCTTTTTATATTTGTTTCCTTTAAAATATCTTCAAGTAAAATTGATAATTTTCTTTCTTTTTTTTCATTTGTTGAATTGAGTCACCAAGCTCAAATATTGATTCAAGTTAAAACTATTTCTTTTCAAGAAGATTTTTCATAATTTAAAATATCTAAAATAATTTCATCTTTTTCTCTAAAATAATGTTTTCATCTTTTTTGAACTGTAAGACAATAAGTACAATATGAATCACATCAAGACTGAATTAAAATAAATTTTTTTGTGTAAATTCATGATAAAATTTTTCTTAAATTTGTTAATTTGTTAATTTGCAGTTTTTTATCTTCTTTCATTTTTACTTCTGGTTTTTCTGGCAATATTTCAATTTTATCTTTATATTTTTCTAATTCTTTATAAATATCGAAAAAATTAGTCAATTTCTCTCATTTATCAATAGATCAACATCAACTTATATATATTTTTTCATCTTTTTTTAAATTTTTAATATTATCTAAAATAAATTTTACCCACTTTTTTTTAGCCTTATCTGTAACAACACAAGACAATAAAAAAATACCTTTTTTATCTTGAAAAAAAGAAGTTTTTAGCCATTCTTCAGCATAATATTTATTTAGTTTACATCAAAAAACCTTGTATTGCATAATAATTCTTAATAAAAAAATCCTTTAATAAAAGGATTGATAGACAAATAATTTTTTTAAATTTTTAACGGCATAATTATATGCCTAAATTCTCAAACTTGTTTTTTCTTTTCTTCAATTATTGGTTTTATAAAAACTGGTGATAGAGCATTTTCGAAGCTTAATTCAATATGATTTGTTTCAATAACTCATAAAACCTCTAAAAAATAAACAGAATTTATCCCTATAATATTTTCTTCTCATTCTAAACTTGCTTCAAGCTTAACATCTCATTCTCAAATTTGAGATTCTCAAGTTTCCAAAACGACATGATTATTATTAAAACTGATTCTTATACTATAATTATTTTCTTTACTTATAAGATTTACTCTTTTTAGAGCTTGAATTAAATCAATTCTATTAAGTTCAACTTTTGTAGAATAACTTGTAGGAAAAAAATTTGTATAATCAGGAAATTTTCCATTTAAAAGTCTAGAAAATACTTTTACATTTCAAAAATAAAATCAAATTTGATTATGTCCAGAAATAATTTTTATATTTTCTGAATCTTTTATAATACTTTTTATTTCATAAGCAGTTTTATTTGGAATAATTTGAGAAAAATCCATATCTGATTTTTCTTCAAGTTTAGTTTTATATTCTGATAATCTAAAACTATCTGTTGAAGCAAAAGCTATATCATCTTTTGTAATATTTATGTATATTCAAGCCAAAGTTGGACGAATATTTCATTCTGCACTAGAAAAAATTGTTTTTTCAATTGATTCTCTAAGAATATTTCATTTAATTGTAATGCTTACTTCCTCTTTTATAACAGGAATTACTGGAAATTCATCAGCTTCGATTCATTTAATTTTTGTTTTTCAATTTAAAGTTTTTATCTGTAAATTATTTTGTCAAAGAAGTTCCAATTCTATTTCAGGATCATCAACTAAAGTAATTAAACTAGTAAAAAGTTTGCTTGGTATAGCAAAACTTCATTCAGAAATAATTTCAATATCTTCTTTTATAACATACTCTATAGCCATTTCCAAATTATTTGAAACCAAAACTAAACTACCAAAATTAACTTTTAGTAAAATAGTTTCAAGAATCGGAGTTGTTGTAATATTGGCAACAGCATGGTTTACAATACTAAGTCATTCTTTTAAGGTATCTGATTTTATCTTAAATTTCATAAAAAAATTTTTAATTATAAATTAAATTTTTTAAATTATCTAAAAAATAAATAATTAATTTACATTTATTATTTAATATTTAAAACTTAATATTCATTTTACTTTTTTTTTTAATTTTTCAATTTTTAAAAAAATTTCTTGTTAAAAACCTATTCAAAAACTATACTTAATTTTGGATTTTTAATAATTTCATATCTTAAGTTTTCAAGTAAATTTCTTAAATTTTCTCATTTTAAAATGATTTTATGATGAAAATAATTATTTTTTTTAAATCATTTTTCACTTAAAAATATTTCAGTTTTATTTTCTTGATCAAAAAATTCCAATTTATTTTTTAATATTTTTAAAAATTCTAATGATTTTTGTTCATTTTTATCAAAATATTCTAAAACTGCGAAATCTTTGTATGGAGGATAAGAAAAGGCTTTTCTTTCATAAAGAGTTTTTTCTAAAAAATCTTTATAATTTCATTCTGTAATTAATTTTATCATTTCATTTGAACTAGTAAAAGTTTGAATAATTATTTCTTTTTCTTCTCATTTTCTTCATCATCTTCAAATAAGTTGTCTTAAATTATCATAAGTTATTTCTTCTATATCGTATTTTGGTGCGTTTAATTCTTGTTCCAATAAAATTATAGCTAAAAGTGAAACATCTTTGAAATCAAATCAAGTTGTAAGCATTTTAGTTCAAATAATAATCTGAGAATTCTCTATTTCTCACAAAACTTCTTCTTTTTGTTTTTTTGTCTTTACACTATCAGCATCAAATCTAAAAATTGAAATTCAAGGAAAATATGATTTTAAATTTTTTTCTATTTGTTGAGTTCCAACTCAAAGTTTTTCTAAATTTGGAGACCTACATTTTTCACATTTTAAATCCAATTCTTTTGAATACAAACAAATATGACAAACAAGTTTTTCTGGATTTTTATGTATTTTTAAACTTACATCACAATTTTTGCATTTATAAATATGTGAACAATCTCTACAACAAAGCAAACTATAATCTCATCTACGATTTAGATAAATTATAGTTTTTTTTCATTTTTCTAAATTTTTACTTATTTTTTCAAGCAAAGTATTAGAAATATATTTATTTAATTTACTTCAATCTTGAGAAAGATTTACTATATAATACATAAAATTAACTAATAATTAATAGTGAATAATAAATAGTATTTAATTTTTTAGTTCTTAATCGCTTATATATTATAAGCAAAAACAAAATTTATCAACAAAAAAAAGAATGGATAAATCCATTCTTTTTTATTTATTTTTTATAATTTACTAACATCTACTAATCTCAATTTTCCTAGTAAAACAACTAATCTATCAGCAATTGTTTGATTATTTTTAAAATTTCAGATAATAGAATCAACTTTTTTTATCATATTTTCATGAATTGCTGGTCTTTTAATTGCTGAATATTTTTGCAATCTTTGCTTATAAATATCTACAATTTTATCAATTATACCCATATATTTTGCTTCTATTTTTTTACATTCTCAAGCATAAGCTATCTTTTTGTTTTGTGCCATACAATTGTTTCAATAAGTTACTCAATCAACTCAACAAACTGGATCATATTGCATAGTACAAGCTACATTTTCAGGATTATCTTTTTCTTCTATACAAGTCCAATTAGCAACAAAATTTTCAGGATATCAAATTTTTGTTCTAACAACAAATTCTCAATTTAAATTAATAAAATTATTTACTCAATCACTAGCTTCTTCACATGTAGATGAATTTTTCTTAGTAAATTCTTCTTTTAAACTTTCATTTGTAGCTAAACAAGACCATTTTACTTCTTGATCCATACATGCCATTAAAGTTCCTCATCAGATTTTTCAATTCGTCATAAAAAAAGTATTGCATCAATCTGAAGCTGAAACACATTTATTTCATTCAGCTAATTCAAAAATTTCTTTTGAATTATAATATTTTTTTAAACTAGATAATTCAAGCAAATCATCTTTTGCTTTATCTAATAAAGCTGTTCTTGAACATAAAGAAACATTTTCTTTTCAATCTTCATATTTTTTAGTATAAACTATATAAGATTTATCTTTTTCAAAATCAAATCAACAAGTAGCTGAATCTTTGTTTGTAGTAATTTCTATATTTTTTGCAGAAGTTCATTTGTATGATTCTACAAGCTCAAATTTAACTAAATTTGAATTATTTTCATTAGTTATATCTACAACTTTACCAACAAAAACTGAATTTGCTTTTTCTAAGCTATTTTTTGGAGTATCTGGTGCCTTGCATTTACATGCAAAACTAGAATTAACTTGAAGAAATAACAAAAGTAAAGCAAAACTTAATAAACTTAATATTTTTTTCATAAATATATTTTTAAAAATTAAAATATAAAAGATTAAATAATTAAATAATTTAATCTTCTAATATATAATACTTATAAATATAAAAAAGGTGACAAAAAAAAATATTTTAACTTGACCTAAAGCATAAATTACATATTATAAACTTACTATTTTTTAAAAAATATTATTATGTTTTTTGAAACTTTTATATGAGAAGATCAAAAATATTATTTTAATTATAGATTTTGAGATTGAGTAATTCTAAAAAGTGAGTGATATAATTCAAAACAAGCAAGAGATAATTGAATAGAATCAGTGAAAGAAAATTGAGTTATATACGATAGATACGAAATTTTATGAAAATATTTTAACCTAAAAGCCAGAAATTGAGAAATAATATGAAATAGTGCCAGTTTTACAAATAAAGATGAATGCGAAGTAATTATAAAAAATATGATAGAATCTATAGCTAGTTCTCCAGTTATAGAGAGATAATTTAATTTATTTTTTAATCTATAAAAATATGAGTAAAGATAAAAATTGATTTTCTATTTCTTTTTGAATTTTTTTAATCTGATTTTTTGTAATAATAATTATTATAGCTTCTATGTTTTTGATTCCAATGTACAATGTATGGAAAGCAGGACAAGAGTGAAAAGCTAATTTAATGAAAGCTGAACAAGAAAAACAAATTCAAATTGAACAAGCAAAAGCAGAAATGGAAAGCGCTAAATTAAGAGCTGAAGCTATAAAAATAATTTGAGAAGCAGCTAAAAAATATCCTGAATACAGAACTCAAGAATTTATCTGAGCATTTGCAAATGCTATGGAAAACTGAAGTATACAAAAAATTATATATGTTCCTACTGAAGCAAATATACCTATTACTGAAGCAAGGCCAGAATAAATTTTACATATTTAAATTAATATTTATAATTTGATAAAAAATCTTTTGCTAATTTTAAATTTTTATATACAATTTGCACTACTTAAATATTATCTGTATAATTTAAATTTATGAAAAAAATTGATTTAAAAGCTGAAATAAGAGAAGCTTGAGAAAAACTAAATAAACTAAGAAAAGACAAAAAAATTCCTTGAGTTGTTTATGGGCGTAAACAAGAAGCAATTAGTATCAAACTTAACAGCTCAGAAATTGTAAGTCTGATAAATAAATACTGAAAAACTAATATTATTTCTTTAAATGTTTGAAGAAAAAAAATTGATTCTATTATACATGATCATCAAAATGATCCTGTAAAATGAAATTTTATACATATAGATTTTTATGCTATAACTGCTTGAGAAAAAATAACTACAGAAATCCCTTTGAAATTTGTATGAGAAAGTGGAGCTGCAAAAATAGGAGCAACTATTGAAGAAAGATTAAAAGAAATAGAAGTAAGATGTTTGAGTGAAGATTTAGTGGATGCTTTTGAAGTTGATATAAGTTTGCTTAAAGAAGCTGACGATATGATAAAAGTTGAAGATTTATGAATTGATCTTGAAAAATATGATCTAATCACTCCTTTGGAAGAAGTAGTTGCAAGTTCTTATATGCCAGTAGAAAATGTGATAGAAGAAGATACTCCTGAAGAAATCGAAACTGAATGAGAAGAAGCTAGTGATGAAGAAAAAGAATGAGAAGAATCTAAAGATGAAGGAAAAGAATAATATTTTCTTTACATATTTGTACTTTTAAATAGAATTTATTAAATTAAATTCTATTTTTTTACAAAATATTATGAAAATTATACTTTACTGAAAATGAAAAGATTTTGATAAATTAGTAAAACTTGTAAATAATTCATTAAAAGATTTATGATTAGATAAATTAGTTGATTTAGAAGAAAATAATTCTTCTGAAATTAAAAGTGAATTAAATATAAAAAAATCTCCAGCTCTTATAATAGAAGAGGAAAATATAAATTTTAAAGATATTATTTTTGAATGACAAGTACCCGAAGAAGATGAAATAAAATCTATGTTTATTAGCATTATATGATGAACTTGTGATTCTTATTGTTCCTCTTTAAAATGTAATAATTGATGTTCTTGTCATTAAAAAAAATCTTTTCTTAAAAGAAAAGATTTTTTAATTTATTCTGAAACTTTTGCTTCTTTTATAACCGTAAAAGAGTTTGTATAAAGTAATTTTCATCATTCTCCATAATATTTTACTTCATAAGTATTTGTTCATTCTTCAAAATTTCAATTATTTATATCCGCATGATATCTCCAATCAGTAGAAAATTTTGTATATCTTTGTAAAGTGTATCAATTAACAACAATTTTTTCTACCAATCATTTTGGCACTGTTCATCTAATAGTAACTAAAGAATCTGTTGTTTTGTATGGACTTTTTCAAGGAGCTGTAAATATAAATTTAGAAGAATCAATTACAGTAGTATTTGTTGAAGAGTTTTTATTATTTTCTTGATTTTGTACAACTTCTGATTTTGGTAACGTTCAATTAAAATAAATAGTATAAACATCCTTTGAAATTATATTATCTTCTGAATCATAAGTCTTTATAACCAAATCTGTTTCTTTTTTTGTTAAATCTATTTGACCAAAAGAAAAAGTTTTATTTTCAAGATTTAGTTTGGCGCTAACTGAATCTAACTTTATACTTGAAATAAAATCACTATAATATCTTCAAGTAATATTAATTTTATTTGAAGAAACAACCATTTCATCTCTTAAATCATCAAGTTCTACAACAGAATTTGAAGAAGTTCTTCAAGTAGATATTTTTCATGTTCAAGTTAAATTTAAAGTTCAAGTTGATCAAGATAAATTAGATCAAGATCAATCTCAAAATAAATCAATTTTATTTTTTGTATACCAATCACTACTTGTAAAAAAATTATCAATATTATCTTTTGATATTGATAAATCAATATTTTTATTTGAAGCATCTTGATTTTGAATCATAATAGTTTGTCAATTTCATAATAATGTTTTTTGTCAAACCAAATTTGATACTTCTAGCGATCATGCAATAACATATACTGAACTAATAACTTCATTTTGTGACAAAGAAAAAATTGTTCAACTATATATTTTTAATTTTGCATAATTCATATCAATATCAAAATCTTTTTTAGCAACTCACCATAAATCAGAAGAAATCAATTTCATTATATTGTTGTTTTGCAATTCTAATTCTCATAATTTATTAAGCCTAAATTTTGCATCTTTATTACTAATATTTATAGTTCAGTCATTAACTATTACTTTTTCATTTAATCACAAATTTATCTTAGATGTTATAAGTTTCTTTTCTGATTTTCCTGAAACTAAATAAGCTTTTGTATCTGGAGTATCTAAATCAACTAAAACAGTTCAAGTTGTTGTTTTTGATGTATTTTTTGAACTATCAGTTTTATTTTTATTATTATCAGCTTTTTGAAAAAATATTGCAAATATTATAAGTAAAAGAATGATTCATCAAATAATTGGGACCATATAATCTTTTAAAATTTTTTTAACTTTATTATTATTTTTATTATTCCTTCTAGAATAATAATTGAATTTATTATTCATAAACTTTATTTATTTATTATAAATTAATTATATAAATAAATATACAAATTTTTTAGAAAAAAACAAATATTTTGTATTAAATACAAATTCATGATATTATGGAACTTATAGTAAATAAATAACTTATGAATTTTAACAGCAAAGATAATATAAGACATATTTGTAAAAACCCTGAAATACTAATAAGAATAATAAATTTTCTTCCAGAAAGTTTATCAAAAACTATAGATTACACCAATACAAATGTATGGTGAGTATTAAATATTAAACAAAAAAAATCCTTATTAAAAGCTATAGATGAATACAAAGAAACTTGAAACTTAACAAAAGATAAGCAAATAAGAAAAATGCTCGTTAATACTATAAGATTTATTGATTCTTTATGAAGCTATAAAAAATCTAGAATTGAAGATGGAGAAAAAAAGAAGATAAAATAAAAATAGAAAAATGACCTATATGACTAGAAGCATGTAAAAAAGATTTTATTTTAACACACAAAAATATAAAGTTTTGAATTCAATTAACTCTATCAGAAAAAGCATGTATAAATAAAAAAAGAAACGAGTTAAAAGCAAATTGAGAAATGTGTAATACTAAATGATGGGAAGAAAAAGAAATGAAAAAAATGTCTTCAAGATTTATATCTGATTGTCCCGCATTATTTATAATAAACTCTAGTTTAAGCAAAGAAGCTACACAATTAAATATTATAGAAGAGTGTTTTTGAGATTGGAAAGATGAATGATTTAATTCATGATGACCAAAAATGTATCTAAGAAAAAAATTAAAAGATGAATTAAATGAAGTATGAAAAAGCGTAAATGATGTTTTAGATAATATTATTATTTTTTTAAAAGAAGTATATGAAAAATGAGATATTTACAAATATACAGAAAAAAAAGTAAAAAATCTACATATAATTTATGATTGAGATAATATAAAAATATCATATTATAGAAAAAAGAAAAATAGAGAATTTATATATTCACTAGAAGTTTTTATCAGTGATAATTTATTAAGAAAGATTTGAATTCCTGAAATTTTAATCAACAAAAAAAATCTTTTAAAAACAAAAGAATCAAAACAAAATTGAAAAAAATGAAAGAAAAGAAAGCCTATAAAATATAATTTAAGAAAAAAATAATATATTATTTTGTCAAACTTGTTTTGTAAAAAAATTTGTAATTTTTGTTTTTCTTGTATAATAGGCTTACCGATTTTTTATTTATATAATATAATTTTTAGATTATGAAAAAATTATTAAGTTTAAGTTTGGCTTTAATTTTAGCTTTATCTCTAGTTTCTTGTAATAAAGATGAAGAAACTACTATAGATACAGATACTACTACTACAACAACTACTACTGACACAACAACTAATACTGATGATATGTTGCCAGTAGAAGAAAATACTATTGATGTTACAGATAATAACATGATGGATACAGAAACTGATACTACAACAACAACTACTACAACTACTGATTCTGAAACTACAGTTCAATAATTATTGTTAAACATAAAATAAAAGAGTATGAAATTTCATACTCTTTTATTTTATGTTTTTTATAACATAGTTTACCACTTCTCATATTTCTTTAATATCATCAGGAATATTTTTAAGTATTTCATCAACTTTATTTAAATTGTATCATAAAGAAACCAAAGTTTCTTTTACTTGTTTTTGATTATTATTAATTGATTTATTATTATTTTCTTGAATTATATTAATATCATTTATAAAATCCTTATCTTTCAATTCAATATAAATTTTTTGTGAAGTTTTTTTTCATACTCATTTTGCATTTGAAAAAAATTCTTTATTTTCATTCAAAAAGGAATTGTATATTTGAGAAATTCATAAATCAAGTATATTTAAAGAAGTTCTTCATCAAACTCAAGGAATTTTCATAAATTCTAAAAAAAATTGTTTTTCTTCTTTAGTCAAAAAACCAAACAAACTTTGTCAAACCTCAGTAATATGATGATATATAAAAAATTCAACACTTAATCAAATTTCAATCTGAGAATATGTTAAATCATTTATATTAATTTCATATCAAACTCATAAATTTGTTAAAATAGAACATTTTCATAAATCTAAATCAATTATTTTTCAAGAAATATAAGAAATCATTTTAAAAAAATTAAAAAATAGTTTAACTCTCAAGCATCTTTTTCAAAGTTTAATCCATTAAGTTAAAAAGTAAATTTTTATTTTTGAAAAATACACTTTTTGTATATAATTATGCCCTGATTAGTATGAAAAAATTCTATTCCTTAACCTTTAGTTTATGTTTGAAAATTTGTATAAATCTATATTTGGTGATCCAGATGCAAAAAAAATTAAAAAATATGAAAAAATTCTTAAAGATATAAAAGAAAAAGAAAAAGAGTTTAAAAATTATAAAGAAGAAGACTTACAAAGAAAAACCAAAGAGTTTAAAAAAATGTTTGAATGACTAGATTTTAAGAATGAAGAAGATAGTAAAAAAATAAGACAAATTTTAGAAGATATAAAAATTGAAGCAATAGCTTTACATAAGCAAGCAACAAAAATTTTAAATTGAAATACTTTCACTTTAGCAAGTTGAAAAGAATTAAATTGGAATATGGTTCCCTATGATGTACAAATTATAGGTTGATTGGCAATTCATGAGTGAAATATAGCTGAAATGAAAACTTGAGAATGAAAAACTCTTGTTGCTACAATTCCTGCTTATTTAAATGCTTTAACTTGAAATTCAGTTCATATAGTTACTGTTAATGATTATTTAGCAAAAAGAGATGCTGAAGAAATGTGACTTTTATACAATTTATTATGATTAAAAGTTTGAGTAGTTATAAACAATCAAACAAGACATGAAAAACAAGAAGCTTATAAATGCGATATTGTTTATGCAACAAACAATGAACTTGGTTTTGATTATTTAAGAGATAATATGGTTGTAAAAAAAGAGAACAAATCAATTTGACCTCTATTTTTTGCAATTATAGATGAAGTAGATTCCATTTTGATAGATGAAGCAAGAACTCCTCTTATTATTTCTATGCCAGACAATGAACCTACAAGTAAATATTTGAGATTTGCAGAATTGTCAAAACTTTTAGAAAATAATAAACATTATAAAATTGATGAAAAACAAAAGACAGCAACTTTAACAGAAGACTGAATAAACAAAATAGAAGAAATTCTTAAAATTGATAATATTTATATTTGAGAAAATTTTAATGATCTTCACCATATTGAAAATGCACTAAAGGCTCAAGCGGTATACAAAAAAGATAAGGATTATATAGTTATGAATGATGAAGTTTTGATTGTAGATGAACATACTTGAAGAGTTTTACCCTGAAGAAGATATAGTGACTGACTTCATCAAGCTCTTGAAGCAAAAGAAAGAGTTGAAATTCAAAGAGAATCTAAAACTCTTGCATCAATTACATTTCAAAATTATTTTAGAATGTACTGGAAATTAGCATGAATGACATGAACAGCTAAAACTGAAGAAGAAGAATTTTATAAAGTTTATGCATTAGAAACTCTTGTAATTCCAACAAATTTACCAATTATCAGGGATGATAAAAGTGATTTGCTTTTCAAAAATGAAAAATGAAAATTTGATTATGTTGTTTGAATGATCAAAGAACTTCACCAAAAATGACAACCAATTCTTGTTTGAACAGTTTCTGTTGATAAATCTGAATATTTAAGTGATAGACTTAAACAAGAAAATATTCCTCATAATGTACTAAATGCTAAACACCACGAAAAAGAAGCTGAAATTGTTGCTTTAGCTTGACAAAAATGATCTGTAACAATTGCTACAAATATGGCTTGAAGATGAACTGATATAAAACTTTGAGATTGAGTTGTCGAATTATGATGACTATTTATTATATGAACAGAAAAACATGAAACAAGAAGAATTGATAATCAGTTAAGATGAAGATCTTGAAGACAATGAGATCCATGAGTTACACAATTTCTTATTTCTCCAAATGATGATATAATGAGAATTTTTGGTTGAGATAAACTTTTTTGAATTTTTAATTCACCAATGTTTGCTTCTCTTCCAGATAATGAACCTTTAGCACAAAGTTCTATGCTTACAAGAAAGGTTACATCAGTTCAAAAACAAGTTGAGTGACACAATTTTGATATAAGAAAACATGTTTTAGAATATGATGATGTTATAAATAAACACAGAGAAATAATTTACAGAAAAAGAGATAAAATTCTTGATTCTGAGAATATAGATGAAGATGTAAAAGAAATGATAACAAGTCAATTAAATATGCTTATAGAAAGTTCACTTAATGATAAGAGTGAAGAATGGGATAGAAAGAAATTTAAAGAAGATGTAAATGATTTTTTAGGGACTCAATTAATTGATGATACAATAGAAAATAATGATATTGATTGAATAAATTTAAAAAATGAAATGAAAAAATATATAATAGAAATGGCCTTAGAAGAGTTAGAAAAAATTAAAAATGAAAATTTTTCAGATGAGCAATTCTATGATTTGGAAAGAAATATAGTTTTGCAAAGTATAGATGAACTTTGGATGAAACATATTGATTCTATGAGTCGTTTGAGAGAAGAAGTTGCTTTTGAATGATATGCTCAAAGAAATCCTTTAGTAGTTTATAAAGAAAAAGCTTTTTGAAAATTTGAAGACTTGATAAATACTCTGAGTTTTAAAGTAACAAAAACTATTTTCACAATAAAAGAAAATATAAAAATAAACCAAATGAATATTAATGAAGAAAATATTATTTTAAATGCTTGAGATATAGAAAATACTCTAAAAAACTTTTCTCAAACAAAAAGTAAAAAATCAAACTCAAATCCACTTTTTGCAAATCCAATTCCAACAAATCAAAATTCAAATCAAAAAACAAAAATTAGAGTATAAAAACTAAAAATACAATTTAAATAAGAATCCTTGATAAAAAATTCAAGGATTTTTTGTTTTTCGGTAAAAAATATGGTAAAATTATTAGGAAAATAGTAATTTAATAAATATTTATGAGTGAAAATCAAAATAATAATAATTTAAATCAAGAGACTAAAAACACAACTAATAATAATATAAACAATTCTTGAAATAATATTTCTGATAATCAAGAAAATAAAAGTATGCTTGAAGCTATTTTGTCAGCTCCAGAAATAAAAAAAGAAATTTTTAGTATAAATATAAATAATTTTGATGATATAGCAAAAATGTTTATAAATAATAAATATGAGTCTGTAGAAATAAATCCTGAACAAGAAAATGTAAAAGTTCACTTTTATAAAGAATGAAAATTATCTGATGAAAAATTAATCTCATATCCAGTTTATTCAAATATTTTAATAAAAATAAAAACAACAACATGATTATGATCAACTCCAAAAAAAGAATTAAAATGAGAATGAAAATATAATTTTAATTGAAAAAATTATAATTTAATAGTTCAAAGTATTCCTGAAAATTTTTGAGAAAAAATTATATTAAGTATAAAACAAATTGTTAGTTCTAAAACTTCAACTTGAGATGTGTTAACTTTTACATGAGCTATAACATTTATGCTTTTTGTAATTGCTTCATCATTTATCACATTTGTAGTTATAAATGCTCAAACTGTTGAGGATGTAATGTTTTTTAACACTCTTTGAATAAGTTTAAATGATATAAATGATTTTATTTGAAAAATAGTTACCGTTGTTTTTTCCTCTGTTATAATTTTGGAAATGATTTCATTTGCAATTTTATGAATAAAATTTGTATTAACAAAAAAAGATTTAAGAAAAAGAAGAATTATTCTTTGAATTGTAACTGTATCGCTTTTAGTTTTAGCTTTTTTAAGCTGAAATTTATGGTTATCAATCGTAAAAAAAATAAATGCTTTACCAAATTGGCAAGAAATGTCATATTGAGATATTCAGCTTTATGACAATACAAAACTTGTTTTAGATAAAATGTTTAAAAAAGAAGATGCATTGTTGTTAAAAAGTGAATATTGAAACTTAATTTGACCAGTAACTATCAAATTTGATTTACATTATTATCAAAGAAAAGAAGAAAATAAATGATACCAAGTATTGAAATACACTTGGGATTTTTGAGATTGAGAAGTTTTGGAAGAATTAACTCCAAGTATTATAAAAACCTTTAAAGATAAATGAACTTACAATATAAGAGTAAATGTGGAAAAAAAGCAGTTAGACTGAACTATTATTAGCGAAAGAATAGAAAATATTCCATCAGTTTCAATTAAATATAAAGTAAATGTAATAGAAGAAAATACAAATAGTTGAGGTAAAAAAATTACTTTTGATGCAAGTGATTTGAGAGTTTTATGAAAAGTAGAATGGTATTCTGAAGATAATTTAGAAAAACCAATACAAACTTGAGAAAAATTTACGCCACCTAAAATAATTTTTGAAGATAGTATTTTTTGATTATATATAAGAAAAGAGTGAAAAACAAGCAAAAGCATGGATAAAATATTTTTAGTTACTTGAAATGAAGAAACATGAATAGATTGAGTTATTGAAGAAACAAGAGATATAAATAATGATTTAAGTTATGAATTTATAATTAAAAATATAAAAAAATGAACTTGAGATTGATTTATAGAATCATATAAATGGATTTTTTGAGATATAGAAAAAAATTTAACAAATACTGTATGAAGCGAAGAGTGAGCCTCAAAAATCACGCATGTATTTCCAAATTATTGAAAACAAACTGTGAGAGTAATTTTAACAGATAGTTATTGAAAAACTAAAGAGTTAAGTAAAACTATAGATATAACAAAAAAAACTATATTAAATGTACCATTAAGCATTTATAATGATTGAAAAATTATAAATTATAGAAATGAAAATAATATATATTATATTCAAGATTTATTTATTCCTACAGAATTAAAATTCGATGCAAGAGAAATAAAAACAGAAAATTCATTTGATATACTTGAAAAAGTTGAGTGGAATATTAATAATTGAGAAAAAAATACAATTTGAAATACTCTAGATTACAAAATTGAAGTTGAATGAAAAAGTGAAATAAAAGTAAATTATACTTTTAAAAATTTAAAAGATTCAAGTGAAAAAAATATCGAAGAAAAAATATATATAAATTCAATTAAAAAAGAAGCAATTCTAGATTTAATAATAAAACCATCTGATGAAGAATATGCCCCTGTCATAATACAATTTGATGCATCAAGAAGTGAAGTAAAAAATGAAAATATTACAAAATTTATTTTTGATTATTGAGATTGAACTCCACCTGAGGAAAGAGATGCTGTAAATAGCTGACATAGATATATATCACCTGGGAATTATGACATAAAATTAACTGTTATAACATCATCCTGAAAAGAATATTTCCTAACAAAAAAATTGGTTTTAAAACCAAGGCCTCAAATAGCAGAAATTACAAGTAGCTTGAAAAGTGCACCAACATATCAATGAATAGATTTTTCATCTGTAAAATCTGAATGACAAATAACTTCATATCATTGGGATTTTTGAGATTGAGAAATTTCAACCGAAGCAAATCCTACACACTCATTTAAGCAAGCTTGAACTTATACAGTAAAGCTTAGATTAGAATTTTCAAACAATAATATACTTGAAGATACAATAGAAATAAAAATATATTAATTTTCCCAATATATTGCATCTACTGGACATGCCATTATAGAATCATCAACTCAAGAGTTTTCATAATTATCTTTTGATAAAACTTCAGATAATCAAGTATCCTCATTCATAGTAAAAATTTCTGGAGAAATTGCTACACATGCACTACATCATATGCAATTTTCTCTTACTTGAGGAAATCTAAGTCAAGATTCTTTTAATTTTGCTTTTTTTTCTTCGTTTAATATCATAAACTAAAATTAATATTTAAAAATCAAAAATAAATAATTTTTGTTTAAAAAGTATTTACTTTTAAATTTTATTTATTTGTCCATTTTAAGGTCAGAAACTATTTTTTGTATTCCTTCGATATGATAGGAATAAAAGAGACCCATTTTTAGTTCGAAGAAATCATAAAGAAGTCCTACCGCCAAAAATTTCTAAGAATCTCTTTAAAGATTTTATGTGTAAGGAAAAAATTTTAGTTTCCTGCCACCTTAAAACAGACATAAACATTATAATAACAATATTATAAAAATCAAAAATAAATAATTGGACTTTTATTATTATATTTATATAATTTTTGTATAAATTTTTTATAATTATTATTTTAAATTCTTCAATGTTTGAGCAAAATAACTTATCTTTTTGAGAGATTTTAAAAAATATACAGTCTATAGATAACTATACAAGTATTGCGATTATTTTACTTATAATTTCAATCGTTTTAACTGTTTTTTTGATTTTTTATTTTACTCCTTTATTTTCAATTTTTTGAAAAATACGTAGAGATAAAAAAGAAACTAAAAATAAAAAAAATCTCTTAAATAAAATAATAATTCAAAAAAGTATTGAAGAAGAAATAGAAGAAGAAATAAAAAATTTAAATTTAAAAGTATAATTTTATTTAATTATTTTGTGTATAAGATTAACAAATTTTGTTAATTTTTTAGTTTGTGAAATATTTTATGAATAAAAAAGAATATTTATTAAAAAAGATAAAACAAGCAATTTATGATTTTGATATGATTGAAAATAATGAAACTGTCGTAATAGCTGTTTCTTTATGAAAAGATAGCATGTTTCTTTCATATATGTTAAATGAAGTCAGAAAAACATTAAAGAACAAATTCAATATTATTGGAGTTTATTTGGATAATGATTTAATTATAAAAAATGCTTGAGTTAACTTTGATAAAAAAAGATTATTTTTTGAAAATAACTTAAACATACCATTAAAAAAAATAGAGATAAAATTACCATCTAATTCGAAACTAAACGATTGAATTTGAAAAAATTGTCAACGGTGTTCTTACGCAAGAAGAGTAACATTGATGAAATTATGTAAAGAATTCAAAGCAAAAAAAATTGCGTTTTGACATCATATGGATGACATTGTAACAACTTCTTTTATGAATATGATTTCTTGAAGAAATTTAAAAATTATGCCTCCAATAAACAAAATGTCGAGTTGAGATATAACTTTTATAAGACCTTTAGCTTATCTAAAAGAAAAAGATATAGAAAAATTTGTAATTGACAATAATATTCCTTATACAAAAGCAAAATGTGAAGTTTGAGAAAATAAAATGAGAAATTTAATAAAAAAAGATGTAATTTGGGAAAATGAAAAGATTGTAAAAAACTTTACTGAAAATATTTTTTGGTCATTTTTAAAAGAATTTAAAGAAAAACATAAAAAAAATAATTATTTCATATAAAAAATTCATCGAGATTTTGCTTATCTTTCAAAAATATGATATATTATTTATAATAATAATTTAATATATTTTATGATAAAAAAAATCTTATATTATTTATTTATATTTACAGTTTTTTTTCAAATTAATATAAATATTTCTTTTTCAAATGAAGAAGAAAGAAAAGCTGATTATAGCGAATTAAGAGATATAAACATTTGAACTTTTAACGAATTTTGATATAGAATTACAGAACAATATCTAAAATTAAAACAAGAATATGAAGTAAACTGAAAATTTGATCCTGCTTTATTAAACAGCATAAAAGAATTAGCTCAAAAATGATATAGTTATCTTCCAGACAATTTAGATAATAAAAATTTTTTAAGTAAACTTGAAACAGCTTTAAGAAATTGAGAAAACAACAGCAATGATATAACAAGTATGGAAATTGCTGAAGCTTTAAGAAAATATCTATATGAATCAGTAATAAACAAAATTTCATGAACTATAGAAACTAACCCATCTTTATGAAATGCACCATTAAATGTAACGCTTAGATCAAAAGTAATAGACCCTTCATGAACAATAATTCCAGATGATAATTATATATGGTGGATAGATAAAGAATGAAAAAAAGAAATAATATGAAAATGAGTTTCTCTAAATTATACATTTGTTAACGAATGAAACTTTAGTATTTTTTTAGATGTTATTTCAAGTCATAGAAATAAAACTTGATATATTGATGTCTTACCTTTCAGATGAAGAAGTGATATAGAAGTAAAACAAGAAGTTGCAAATCTTGTAATCAATATAAATTGAGTAAATTTATGAAACAAAGATTCTTTAAAATTTAATAGTGAAGAATGATCATTCTGACTTATTGTTGACGCAAGTTCTTCGACTCCAACAAGATGAAGTAGATTTATAGAAACTTCTTGGGATTTCTGAAATTGAATTACAAAAAAATATGATTGATCGCCAAAAATCGAAAGAGTAACATATGCAACAAAATGAGAATTTAAAGTTAAATTAAAGCTTAAAACCAATGAACTTGAAGAAGTAGAAAGAGAATTTTATGTATCTATAAGCAATCCTATTGCAACAATAAACGCAAGTCAAGATAGTTGATGTATATGAGATAGATTAAATTTTTCAGCAAAATCATCAGCATATGATAAAAATTCCATATATAATTGGGAAATAATTAATATAAACAATAATAAAACTGTTTTTGAAAAAACTTGAAATTTTATAACTTATGAATTTAAAGAAAAATGAAAATTTAATATAAAGTTAAAAGTTACAAATCCTTCCTGAGAAGTTGACAATGACAATAAAATTATATACATAAATTCCAGAGCCCCAGTTGCTGAATTTTCTTATTCAATTCCAAAATCAAATGAACCAAACAAAGTATTACTTGATGCAACAAAAAGTTATGATGAAGATTATAGTGATGATTGAAAACTACAATTTTTTTGGGAAATCGATTGAAAAAGTGTAAAACTTGAAAATTCAAACTACAATAATTCTTTATGATATTATACCTTTAATTCGGAATGAGAACATATAATAAACCTTGAAGTAATGGATCCTGACTGAATAAAATCTTTTAAAAAAAATAGATTAACTATAAATTCAGTATTATCAGTCGATTTTGAAGCTTCCCCATTGGTTATAAACAGACAATGAACAATTAATTTTACAGCAAAAACAAATAACTGAAAATATTTTAATTGGAATTTTTGAGACTGAATAAGTAAATGATCCGAATCAAATGTAATTTCGCATAAATTTGATAAAAGCTGAACCTTCAATGTAAAACTTGAAACAAGTGATAAAGTTTGAAATACCACTTCTATATCAAAAAAAGTACATGTTTGAGAATCTAAAGATCCTTATGCATTAATTGACATAAGCTATGAAAATTGACACAATATCACATATAACGAAAATTGATGTTGAGGAAAATGATCATATATTTTAGATAGAATTTGAAATATAAAATTTTCTTGACAAAGAAGTGTAAATATTGATTGAGAAAATTCCTGACTTGATTACTCATGGAAAATTTGAAATGAATTAGTTTCAAGTAATAATTTAATTGTAAAAAAATTCGATGAAATATGATGTTTTCCAGTAAAATTAATAATAAAAAGTCAAAAAAATTGAAAAACAAGTAATTATGAAACAAATATAGAAATTAAAAATATAGCTCCAGAATTAACAAATATAGAAATAAATCCTGTTGATTTAAATTCTGATCCCGTAATTGTAAATTTAAAAGCAATGGGTGCAAAAGATAAAGATTGAGTTATTTTATCATATACTTGGTATTATTATACAAATAATGATGAAGAACCTCAAGATTATAGAGTTACAGTAAAACCTGAAACTACTTTTGTCTTACCAAAAATTCCTTGAACATATTACTTTGTTGTTGTATTAAAAGATAATAATGAAGAGAAATTTAGTTCTGAAGATTTATGAACAAAATCGTCAATCACAATTACATGAGATAATTCAAATACTCCAATTGTTGACCTTGAAGTAAATGATTCTTCTGTATCTGTATGAGAAGAAGTTATTTTTACTAGTAAAATTAAAAATATTTTATGACAAGATCTAACAAATAAAGCTAGTTATTATTGGGATTTCAATTGAGATTGATTTTATGATAAGGAAATAAATTGAAACTGAACTATTAGTCATAAATTTGATAATGCTTGAACTTATAGAGTAAAAGTCAAAGCAAAATACAAATGATTCAGTAATGTAAAAACAGTTACAATAAATGTTGTAAATAACTTAGTTCCAGACTTTGAATATATTTCTATAAATAATAAATTTATATTTTTTGATAAAAGTCTATGAAAATACAATGACATAACTTGGGACTTATGAGATTGATCAATTATTGATTGAGTCAAAAGTTTTATACATAAATATAGTGATCCTAAAGATTCTCATGAAGTAATTTTAAAAATATCAGAATGATCAAAATATAAAGAAATAAAGAAAATAGTAACAAAGAATATTCAAAACCTTATTTTAGCTAATAATAAATGATTAAATATTTTTTCAATTCCTAAATTAAGTGAAAACTGAAAAATTTTACTAGAAAATCAAAATGATAGAGTAATAGTTTATATGTGAGATAGTAGAGATGATAATATTTATAGATATGCTATAGATTTTGATATAGAATATGATAGCGATTTAAATTGATGAAAAGACGATGATATAGATAATATTTGAAATTTAAGTTACACAAACTGAGATCCTCAAGAAATTACTTTAAATAATCAAAGAAATCAAATAATTAGACTAAGTTTAATAGATAAAGACGGAAAAGTTATTGATAAAAAAGATATTGAAATAATAAAAGAATATATTAGTGAGCAAAAAGAAATAAAAGAACTTAGTTTTTCTTGAGTAACTAACCAAGATAAACAAAAAATAGAAGAATTGAAATCATATATTTCAAAATTTCCACAAACATACAGAGTTGAATGAATGAAATATTTGGAAAGATTACAATCAGAATGGTTTGATCCAACTGAAAAAACAAAAGTAATTTTAGAATTTGAATGATTTATTGATAACCCAAATATTCCAAATTCAAATGAAATAATTAATCTGCTTGAATCTTTGCTTGTAACTTGAGAAGAAGAACAAAATCAAAAAAATGTTGCTTACAACGCATTAAAAAATCTTTTAACAGAACAGATTACTTGTGAATTTGATATTAATAATTTTAATAATTGTAAAGAATATCTGGTTTCTATTTTGGATTCAATAAAAATTTCTTGAAACGAAAATTTCAAAAAAGAACAAGCAAAAATACTTCTTCAAGCAATCGCAAACGAAAAAAATATGAGCGTAAAAGAAAAAGAAGACTTCAAAGAAGTATTAAAAATTTTGGTTTATGATACAGAAACTATAGTAAAACAAACAGAAGACAATAAACAAATTGAGGAAAAATCAACATTTTTTAGTAAAGTTTTATGAATTTTATTTAAAATGATGTATATCATAATGTTCTTAATTTTACTTATTTGATTAATAATTTTATTTTTCTGGTTATTTTATAAATTTACAAGTAAAGATCCAAACAAAAAATTTGAAGACTTTATATTAGAAAAAACTAAAATTAGAAAAAAAACAGAAACAAATGATACAAACAATAATGTAGAAGATATTTTATGATGACTAAACTCTGATTTGCAAAGTACAGAAACAAATCAAACATCATGAGAAACACAAAATGAAACTATAGAAACAAATCAAGAAGAAACAAATTTACAAGAAAATGAAAAACCTCAAGAAATTCCTGATTGGTTAAAAGATAGTTTTAAACAAAATGAAAATAATATTACTGAACCTGACAAAAATGAAATTTCAGATGATACTAAGCTTGATTCTACAAATCAGGAAAAAACTCCTGACTGGTTAAAAGATAGTTTTAGTCAAAATAATAATATTTCTTCTGATATTTATGAAGAAGGTTTAGATAAAAAAGAATGAGAAATCTTTGATTCAGAAGATTCACAAGTCAAAATAAAAGAAACTTGAGAAGAAAGTTTTAACGAATCAAAAGATCAAAATATAGATATTGAAAAAGAACCAGAAGTTCCAGATTGGCTAAAAGACAGCTTAAACTCTGAAAACAAAGAAACCCAAGAAACAAAAGAAAATGATGAAAAAAATACAAATTTAGAAGCAAATAATGATGAAACAAAATTATCTTCTGAAATAAATAATGAAAGCAAGGAAAATATATCCCTAGATGAAGAAGAAGTGGATGTTCCAGATTGGTTAAAAGATAGTTTACCTTGAGCTGAAGAAATTCCAAATATTAGCGAAATAGATAAAAATGAAATAGAAAAAGATTTAAAATCAAGTAATATAGAAGATACTAACCAAAAAATAAATGAAGTAAAAATATCTAAGTGAAATAATCTTGAAAACAATGTTCCACAAATAATAAAAGAGAAAAATGATGAAAAAGACATTCCAAAAACAAATGAAATAAAAACTAAAGATCCAAAGTTAAAAAGAAAAGAGTCGACTCAATCTGAACAAAAAAAGTTTTCTTATACTGAATCTAAAAAAATACAAGAAAAAAATAATGAATTAGAAGATAAAAAAGAAATTAAGACAAGTCCCAAAAAAAGCATAAAACCTAAATCTACAGATAAAAACAAACAAAAAAATTGAAATGAATTATGGCAAGATGGTATGAATATTCCTGATTGGCTACAAGACGATAAAGGAGATAAAAAATAAAAGACACATAAAAATGTGTCTTTTATTTAATTAAATTTAAGATAAAACATATCTTTTGTATTAGTTGATTTTATGTTTTAAAAAAAATTTTTTTATAATAAATAGAAGACATTTTTAGATGAAATTTTGAAAAACAATTGGTATAGTTGTTATAAAAAATCACTCCTGAATAATTTAAATAAAAATATTACTATATTCAAAAATTATATTACAAAAAAAACTTTGACTTTTTTTAGTTTTTTTATAATATAAGTTGCACTTACAAAAGTAAGTATTTTTGCGGGTGTAGCTCAATTGGCTAGAGCATCTGCCTTCCAAGCAGAGGGTTATGGGTTCGAGCCCCACCACCCGCTCCATTATATCAGGGTTTAGTGATTAGTGCTTAGAAATTAGAATATCTAAAGCCTAAGCCTTAGTGTCTAAGCCCTATTTATGGGTGTATAGCTCAGTTGGTTAGAGCGCTTCTCTGATAAGGAAGAGGTCGGTGGTTCAAGTCCACCTACACCCACCATGAAAATTAACTAATAATAAATAAGTTAAGGAAAATTAAAAAATTTAGTTTTCCCTACTAAACCTAAATTTTATTTAGTTTTTTATTCATTAATTATTCTCGGAGACTGGCGCAATTGGCTAGCGCACACGCTTTGGGAGCGTGGGGTTGTGAGTTCGAGTCTCACGTCTCCGACCATACAAAACAATAAAAATAAAATTATTTTGACTATTTTTTAATTACTTATATAATTATTTAGTCTTAATTATTATTTATCACTAAAAGTTAGGAAAATGCCAATATTAAAATCTGCTAAAAAAGCTAATAGACAAAATATAAAGAATAAATCTAGAAATGATCGTTACAAATTTTTATATAGAGAAGCAAGAGTTAATTTCGAAAAAGCTATAAAAAACTCAGACGTAGAATCAGCTAAAAAAATTTTATTAAACGAAAAAGATAAAGATTGAAAAAATATAAAATCTGGACTTCAATCAATTATTGATAAACTAGTAAAGAAAAATATAATACATAAAAATACTGCTTCAAGAAGAAAATCAAATTTTTCTAAAATGCTTAAAAATCTTGAAACAAGTAGTAAATAATTTATATTTTAATATTTTTAATGAAAGACCCAAAAAAAAGGATAAATTACGATATAAAAGCAAACGAAGTTCAACTTATTACTGAGGATTGAAAAAATTTATGAATAATGCCATTTAAAAATGCAATTAATAAAGCTGAAGAAGAATGACTTGATTTAATGGAAATATGAAGAAATGGAGATCTTGTTATAGTTAAGATATTAGACTATTGAAAGTATTTATATAAGTTAAAAAAACAAGACCAAAAAAACAAACAAAATTCAAAAGCCCCTGAATTAAAAACACTTAGAATTACTTTTAATATTTGAGATAATGACTTAAATATAAAGAAAAAACAAGCAGAATGATTTGCTAAAGAATGAAATCCGCTAAAAGTTGTTTTGATTTTAAGATGAAGAGAAAACCAATATACTGATATAGCAAAAGCTAAACTTGAAAGTTTTGTTGAAACTTTGTCGGAATTATACAAAAAAGATAATGAAATTTCAAAGATGTGAAATATGTTTTCTGTTAATCTAAAAGTAATTAAGTAAATTATATTTTAATAAAAACAATATGTTAAAAACAAGAAAATGAGTAAAAAAAAGAGTAAAAATTACTTGAAGTGGTAAGTTTTTGCTTGAACATACATGAAAAAAACATCTTCTATCCAATAAATCTAAAAAGGCAAAAAAAAGAAATAAATATGGTTTAGAAGTTTCACCAGCAGAAAAAAAGAAGGTAAAACTTCAATTACCTTATGCATAATAATTTTTAGAATTTTTAGTTTCTAAAATTTAATTTTTAATACCTTATTATATAAAATAGTACTATGGTTAGAGTAAAAAGATGATTAATAACAAGAAAAAGACATAAAAGTCTAATATCAAAAACAAAATGATTTAGAATGATGAATAAAAATGTCTTTTCAAGAGCAAAAAATGCTTTAATGAAATCTTGAACAAATGCATATAAAAGTAGAAGACTTAAAAAAAGAGATTTTAGAACTTTATGGACTATAAGAATTTGAAATGCTACAAAAGAAATGTGAATAAGTTATTCTAAATTTATAAATATGCTTTATAAAACAAATATCAAATTAAATAGAAAGGTATTATCAAATCTTGCTATTTCTAATCCCAAAATTTTTACAAATATAGTTGAATTTGTAAAAAAATAATATAAAACAACAATAAAAAATCTGTGAAATTTCACAGATTTTTTATTGTTGTTTTGTAAATTTATGTTATTTTATAACTTTTTTTGTATTAGGAACTCTTGTTTTAGAAGCAATTTTAGGAGCTTTTCATAATTTCATTTCTTCTAAATGTCATACATTTAATTCTATATTTCCATTTTCTTCATCTAAATCTGTAATTTCTTTTTTTAATTCTGTAACTTGATCTTTTAAATCTTTGATTTTTAATTCTAGTTCTTCTATTTTTTGAGTTTTATCTCATCTTTTTGATGAAATTCAGTCTTGTCTTTTTTTCAATTTTTCAATTGTATTATTCAAAATTGAATTCATATCTAAACCTTCTTCTATATCTTCAGTTTGTTCTCATATTCAAAAATTTATATTTTCTCAACTTGAATCTGATAATGGATTTTCTTCTGTTTTCTCTTGTTCTTCTGAAGTTTCTCATAATCAAGAAATATTTATTCATCAAAAATCAAATGAATTTGTACCATCCTCTATTTTTTGAGAATCTAAATTTTCTGTTTCTCATAAATTTATAGGAGTTTCTGAACTTCATTCATTTGTTTCTCATAAATTAAAAATATCACTTGTTTCAGAATTATTATCATTAAAACTTATAAGATTTTCCATACTATTTTCAGTAGAAGCTGATGTTTCATTTTGATTATCTTCTGTAGTTTCTGGATTAAGAGAAATTGCAGAATCACCTGAATCAAAAGAAATAATCGGATTATTATCTTGTAAAGAAGTATTTTGTTCTTGTGTTACAGATTCATCAGCTGTTTGTAACACAACAGGATTTTGTTCGGATACAACATTTTCACTACTTGCATCTGAAACTATAGGATTATTTCAATCAAAACTAGTAGGAATATTATCAGACAAAATAATTAAATCATCATTTTGTGTAGTTTGTGAAGACATAATTTTTATATTAAAAATAAATTATAAATCTATATTAACATAAAAATTTTATATTTGCAAAAAAATAGAAAAAAAATAAAATATATAAACTTGATAGCTTAAATATTAATTTTAAAAATTAATTATTAAAGCAAAATATTAATTACTAATTTTTAAATATGGATTTTTCAAAAGCATGAGAACTACTTAAGCTTCAACAAGAAGCTACAAAAATAAAAAAAGAATTAGAAAATACTCTAATAGAATCAGAAATAAACTGATTAGTTATTACATTTAATTGAGAAATGAAAGCTGAAAAAGTGGAATTTGAAAAAATGGATCTAATACCATGATTAAATGATAATCATAAAAAAGAACTTGAAAATGCTATTTTAGAGGCAATAAATAAATGAGTAAAAAAATCTCAAGAAGTTGCAGCAAATAAAATGCAATGAGTTATGTGACAAATGTGATTCAATTTACCAAATTGATGACTTCCTGGAATGTAAAATATATTACTTTAGTCAGAAAAAATTTTTCTGACTTTTTTATTATTATTTTTGTTTTATAAATATATTGCATAAAAAAAATAATAATGATATAATATAAAAAAGTTAATTTATAAATATATTATATGCTTCTTTTATCTACTTATAGTTTAAAGTGATATTGATTACATAAAATTTGAGAAATATTAAAAAAATCAAACTATGATTGACTTGATTTGTATATGGATTCAAATATATATGATTTATGGGATAGTGAATATATAAAAAAAATAATTGATCTATATGATATTAAAATTCTTTCAATTACTTCTCCTTGAGAATGAATAAATAAATCAAAAGTAAATATGATTTTTGAAATAGCAAAAAGTTTGTGAGTTCAATTAGTGACATTTTCTCCCCCACTAATAAGTGATTTAGATAAAACTTGGTTTACAAAATATCTTCAAGAAATAAAAAATGAATACGATTTCAATATTGCTATACAAAATATAGAAAATAAATATGTGTTTTTTATTATTCCAAAATATAAAAATATGCCTTTGGCAGAAGTAAAGCAAATAACTTGATATTCTAGTCTTGATATTGCAAATATAGACAATAATTCAAGTCTTGATATAATAAAAGCATTAAAAATTATGGGAGTTAGTTTAAAAAATGTTTATTTAAGTGATAAAAAATTAGAAAAGTATTGATTATTACCTTGAAAAGAAAAATCTGGAATTTCAAATCTACCTATTGAAAGTTTTTTAATGCAACTAAAATCAAACAATTATAATTGATTTATAACTTTAAAAGTTGATCCTTTAGAATTATGAGTATGAAATGAAGAATTGATATTAAAAAATTTAGAAAGAATAAAATTTTATTTTAATAAATACTATACAAATTTTAAATAATTTTAATCTTTATCATCAAGTTCAAGTTTTATGTTTTCTCTTCCAATTTTATAAGCATAATACCAAATAGAAACCTTAAATACATCAAAAACAGCTGTTAAATAAGATAAAAACAAAATAAAAAATATAAAAATAATAGTTATTATTATTATAGCTATTGTTAAAAAGAATTTTGAAGTCAAGTAAGTTATAGCTAAAACAAAAAGTAAAGGAAAAAATAAAAATACTAAAAAATTAATTAAAACTCTTATGTTTATAAAAAACATCAAAAGATATAATTTTATAGTAGTTTTTAGATTTATTATTGAAATTTGTTTTGAAATCCAAGCTGATTTAAAAACTCTTTCATTATTTAAAATTATTTCAAATTTAGTATAAGAAAATAAGACATTTACGATTGTTGCAATAAATAAATAGATTATTACAGCTATATTTATGTAATATATATATTCAACTCATATAAATCTGATTAAAAACAAATATGAAGTGAATACAAAAAAAATCTTAAACTCAGAAAATATATTATTATATTCAAAAACTGGTAAAAATTTAGTTATTCAATATCAAATCGCATCAATTGTTGATATTCTGGATTTATTATTTTCTTGATCAATATATTTTACAAGTCATGATTCAAATATGGGAATTGTAAGATAATAAAGTATAAAAAAAACTAATACTACAATTATTATTTCAACAAAATATTTTGAATGAAATACTCACAATAAATACTGAAAAAAATCTTGTTGTTTTCAAAATATAATCACATATGTATAAATAAACTGATATGTTATAATTATACTTGTAAAAAGTACAGAAAATATACTCGGAAAAAAATAAAATGTTTTTATTTTTTGGTTAGTATTTATAAGTTCCCAAGCAGGAATAATTATGTCATTTTTGAAATCAATTGTTTTCACATTTTTATCAAGTTATTATATGTATAATATACTTAAAAAAGTTTATTATTCATTTATTTGAAATATTTATTTCACTTTTTTCACTAATATATATTTTAGATAAATAATCTAATCTATTAATGCTTCAAGTAGAATTTTTAGGAAAATTAACATTTTTAATATTTTTATCTACAAGCAGGTTTTGTATTGGAGTATATAATGTTTTTACTACTTGTTCTTCTTTTATTATGTCCAATGCTTTATTTTGTTCAGAAGGTAAGGAATCTTTTGGAATTTTATTTGAATTAATTTCTTCTAAAATTATATCAAGTGATAATTTTTTTAAATTTGAAAAATTATATCAATTTTTAGCTTGACTACTATGAAAATAAGAATATAAATTGAAATCAAAATAACCTAAATTTATTCATGCTAAAAACATATCATATGTTCAAGAAGATGTATTTGAAACAACTTTTGAAACATCCGATAAATTTATAGAAACAGGCTCAACTATTAATCCATATTCTCTTAACACTTCATTTATATAAGATGCAGTATTTACTACATCTTGATCTCATCAAATATAAAATAATTTTAAAGTAAATTTTTCTAAACTTTTATTATAATAAAAATTATCATCAATAGAGTTTAATTCTTTAGATAACAAATTACTTTCACTGTTTTCTTTTTCTTTTGTATCAACACTTTTTTCTGTTCATGTTGAAGTGTTTACTTTTGCATAAGTGGAATAAAGTTTATCTTTTTCTTCTTGTAATTTATTTTTATCTTTATAGTAATAAACTACAAAATCTTCTTTTTGTTCTTTTTTTCAATCTTTTTCAAAAAATATTTTATACTCATTGATTCCTTCTTTTATAGAATCATATCAATCTCACAATTTTAATCTATAATAAAATATTGAAGATCAAGCTTTATATCATTGTAATTTATAATCATTAAAATAGACTGCATCTGGAGAATGTCCTTGTGTATTTCATTTTAGCAAAATATTGTCTTCAGAAACAAAACTATATTTTTTTTCTAATCATGAATCAATATATTGTAATTTTTTATTTATATTTTTTTCAAATTCTTCTGTAGAACTTGCTTGTTTATCATCTTTTTTATCAGTAACTTGATTTGAATTTTTTTCTGACAATAGTTTTGCTAATTTTGCTTTTTTAAAATATCACATATATTCCATCATTCAATCAATATTTTTATTTTCAGTGTTTTTATCTATTTCATAATCAGAAATATATGGATTTATTATTTTTTTGTATTTTTTATCTCATCATAATAAATTGATAAGTTCATCTTTATCAATTTTACTCAATATAAAATTTCTAAGTTTTTTTGATTTTATATTATCAGCATTTAAAAATAATGCAGTATATTTAGGTAAATAAAAGTTATGTGAAGCTAATCTAGGAATTGAGTTTCATACAAGATTTTTATCATCATAATATATATTTATTAAATCTTTATTACTTATCAAACTGTTAATATTTTTAAAAAATTTTATATCATATTTATCAATATAAGTAGTGTTGTTATGATAATTCTCATTTTTTTCAAGAATTAATTCTTCTATGTCTAAAATTTTATTTCATTTAATTGCAGAAATTTTAAATTTTCAAGAATATAAAGAATCTAAACCTGGTTTAAAAACTTTTGATAATTCTTCAATTCATAAATTATTAATTTGTTTTTCGCTTAAAATAGGTTGAAAAAAAATATTTAGAGAATTAACACTATTCTTTTTATTTTTAAATAAAATTGAATTCGCTTTTTCTTCAATTGTTATATCTGCAAGCAAAGACTTCATTACTGGATTTGTATTTGTAGTTTTTAAAACATCATAAGTAGATACGATATCTTTTATTGTTATTGGATCTTTATTTGACCAAAAAATGTTATTTTCGAGATAACATTCTATATTTGCTAAATTGCTTAAATCACAATTAGCTAAGTCTGATTCTATTTTTTTCTCTTTTATATTATACTTAAGTAAGGATCTATACAAAAGATTTACAATATATTTATTTTGTTCATTTCATCAAATAAGTGGGTTAAGTGAAGGAAAATCTCATATTATTCATTCAGAAACAGTTCCTCATTTAATAGGCACACTTTTTGCATCATAATAAATATAAGTATAAAGTATATGAAAAAACAAAGAAATAAATACAAATAAACTTATCAAAAATAAATATTTTTTTAACTTGTGTAAGTGTTTTTTGATCATAATTATTGATTAATAAACCAATTTTATTAATTAACAATAAATAAAATAATAGAGTTCAAAACAAAAAGTATTCAAAGTATCACAGTTGAAACATGTAAAACCTTTTCTGGTCACCTTTTTTTTATTTGATTCATTCCTCAACTCATGCTTGTTAAGTTTAAAGTAACACTTTTATTTTGAATTAATATTATAAAAACCAATAATAAAGCTAAAACAATTTCAAGTATATTTAGAATATTTTGCATTTTAATATTTAATTTTAAAGGATAAAAATGAATTAATCATATTCAAAACAGATAAAATTGCAACAGAAATTACAAAACTTATCCATCAAGTCACATTATATCAAATTCAAGTAATTTGTAAAATATCATTGAGAAAATATGTTAAAAAACCTAAGATTATTGTATCAGTTATGAAAAATAAAATAAATGAAAAAATCAAAAACGATAATTTATCTATTTTTCTAAGTAAATAAGCAATAAGAGTATTTATTAATCAAAAAATTATTCAAGATAAAAAATATGTTTTTATGGCTTCAAAAGAATTTTTTTCACAAATACACATCAAACTAATTGTTCCTTCTTCTCAAAAAAAAACATACAACAAATACAAAATAACAGTATTTAATAAAATTGAAATAAGTAAGCTCATAATAATAAGAAAATTTTTGATTTTTTTAAAGTTTTAACCTTTCAACTAATTTTTCAGAAAAACTAAGTTTTCATCAATCTAAATCTTCTAAAATATAGGATTTTAAAATATTTTGTAAATCAAGAAATATTTTTTCATTTATTTTAAGATCAATATGCTTTAATCAAGCTTTATTTATATTTAATCTTAAAAAATATGGAATATTTCAAACATAAATATAAGAATAATTTTTAATTTTTCAATATTCATAAAAATTTTCTCAAATTTGAATTCATAAATTGTTGATTATAATCTTAACATTATCATCTGAATTATTTTCTACAAAATAAAAAACTCAAGATAATAATAAAACTATAAAACTTAATCAATATTGTTTGGTTAAAATTCACCAAATCGTAATTCAAAGTAAAATAGAAATTGCAATTACATACCAATTTTTTCATCTATTTTTTTCTGTACTAAATTCCCAAGAATATAAAATTTCCATATTTATGAAAAATTATCCAAAATAAATTTTATTATTAACCAACTAAATGCGGCTAAAACAAATCAAGAAATAGCTAAAGTAATAGTTTTTTTTCATTTAGCTTTATCTCAAGAAAATGATCAATACATTATTTGATAAGCTCAAATTATTATAAATATAACAGCAATAGTTCAAGCAATTCACATAAAAAAATTTATGGCATAATTTATAACACAAGGAATATGATCTATATTAAAATCTCAATTTTTAATTTTTTTTTCATCTAAACAAGGTCAAAAGATTCAAGAATCTGATGCAAATGTATAATTTAATTTTAAAAAAAATAAAATTAACAAAAATAAAATCTTTTTCATATTAATTTTTTATAATATTATAAGTTTCTGTATCAGATTGTAAACCAGCATGACTTTCTAAACTTGGATTATAATAATCTGTAAGTAATTTAATCAATTCTTCTTTTTCTAATTCTTTTACTTTTATTCAAATATTTTCTAATGAAGTTTTTATAGCATTTACTTTATTTACCAATCATTTTTTTATGCTATTAAAACTCCTTATTTGCATTCTTATTTTTGTAATATTGTTTGCATTATTTATAGAATTCCAAAAATTTTTAAATATTCAAAAAAACGAGTTATCTCTGACACTTTTCCCTTCTTCTAAATCAAAAGATATAACAATATAAAATTCTTTTTTCATTATTTGAGCATATTCAATCAATTTTTTTAAAAATTCTGTATATTCTTCAGTTTGTTTTTTTAGCAAAAAATTAGTTTGTTTTTTTCAAATATCTTCTAATTTGCTTATATATGAATCCAAATCAAGTTTTTTCGATCTAACCAAAATCTGGATAGGAAAATCAAGAGAATTTATAAATCTTTGAAAACTCAAAATAATTGAATTTTGTTCATCTTCACTTTTAAGTAAAAAATTAACAGTTGAACATTCTAAAACAAGTCTTCAAGAATTATCTTTCATAATCATAACATTTTCTCTTATCTGAGAAAATGGTAAATATCTTTGTGTGGTAGAATCAGACTCTACAGTGTTTTTAGTTTTTACTGGCATTTTTATAAAATTAAATTTTTTCTAATTTTTTTTCTAAATTTTTCATTTTTTCTAATTTTTTTTCTAAATCAATTATTTCTTCTTCAGTTTTTAAATTTTCTTCTACATATCAGATATCCATTGGAGAATAACTATCAACTCAGGATTTCCAAACTCTTTCAGGGGAATTTAATTTTAATCTTATAAATGAAAGAAAAAAAGGCACAAAAGTCATTTCCGAGCTTTTAAATAATGCTATAACTAATGTAACAATTACAATAAAAATAGTTGGAATCAAAGCTATTTCAGCTCATAGTTTTGTTTCTAAGTTTTTAAATATTCAATATGCTAATCAAAATCAAATTACAATTATTACTAATTGTCTCAAACTTAATCCCAAAGCTATAGTATCTTCATTTTCTATTTGAACAGGAATTTTATATTGCATATATACTTATAAAAAATACTTTCTTATATTTTCTCATATTTTGCTAAAAAAATCAAGTTTTTTGACAAGTTATATATATTTTAAAATATTTCTTTCCATATTTCTTTTTCCTTTTTTTGCATAATTTTATAATCTTTCTCATTTTCGTGATCATATCACAAAATATGTAGAATAGAATGAATTAAAAGTAAATAAAATTCTTTTTCACTTCATAAATTATCTTCTTTTCATTGAATATGAATCTTTTCTTCACAAAAAACCAATTCTCAAATTAAATCATTTTTTTTGAAATTTGAAAAATCATCAAAATAATGAAAACTCAAAACATCTGTTTCTTTATCTATTTTACGATAAGTTTTATTTAGTTTTTTTATTTTTTTTCAATCAACAAAAACCAAATTCAAAGTTCAATTTTGTATTTTTTCTACTTTTTTTTCTATAGTTTTAAATATTTTTTTAAGTATTTTTTCATCAATTTTGAAGTTTGGAAAATTAATAATTGTGTAATTAAACATAGGTAGAGATTAAAATAAAAATAATAAAAGCTTTTTTTGATAAAGTGGATGATTTTTTTCAATATTAAAATAAATCTAAAATTAATTTATTACAAGTTCATAAAATTTTGTCATTCCTGTGAAAATAGGAATCTATAAAAATCTCCTACTCTCCTTTTATCAAAGAGGAACACAAACTTCTCTATTTCAAACTAAATATCAATCTTTTTTTAATACATTTTTTTCATAGCAATTTTTGCTTCTTTTTCCAAAGTTCTTTCTTTTAATAATTGTTTTTTATCGTATTTTTTTCTTCACTGACAAAGTCAAATTTTAACTTTTATTAAATTTCATAAAGTGTAAACTTCCAAAGGAATTACTGTTTTTCAAGCTTCTTTTGACTTTCAGATAAGCATATTTATAGTTTTTCTATGCAAAAAAATTTTTCTTTCTCTCAGAGGATCTATCAAAGCTTTTGAAGTAGAATTTTTTAATACTCAAATATGCATTGCTTTAATAATTGCTTCACCAGAAACAAAACTTACATAAGATCATTTCAGATTAATATTTCACGCTCTAATTGATTTAACTTCGTGTCATTTTAATTCAATTCAAGCTTCAAAATTATCTAAAATTTCATAATCAAAATAAGCTTTTTTGTTTTTTATTATCAATTTTTTTTCAAGTATCTTTTCCATAATTAAAATATTTCTTTATACAAATTTGTTGCATTTTACTTAGTTTTTCAAATTTCCAAAGAAAAAAATCATTAAATTGATTTAATTAAAGTTAGAAATCCTCTAACCTTCTTTATAAAAGAAAGAATAAAAAACAACATCTATTTCTAACTTTATAAGGAGTATTAATAATGTTTGTATTTATCTATACATTTCATGATGTGTTTCAATGGGATTTTTAAGAGGATGACTTTGCCATAAAACGATATTATAGTAATTAATAATTTCCTCTGCAAAGATTCATCCCCCTTAAACATTTTTGTTACTTTTTATGCGAAAAGTAAGATATTTTATCCTAATTATTATATTTATAATACCTCTATCTAAAATTAGGTAAACTAAGGGATTTTTGTTCCTTTTGCTTAAAAAGTAAGTCTAGTTTTTCTTTGAAAGCTTACAGTAAAAATACAATTACTTATTTAGTATGACAAGAAAATACAAAATCACCCTAGCCCTCTTTACAAAAGAGGGAAAAAACAATGAAATTTGAAAAGCAATATTATTTGAATAAAACAGATTTCTCCACTTTGGTCGAAATGACAAAATATCTTGTCATCTCGAGTGAAATGCAATGAAATCGAGAGATCTGCTTTTGTTAAATTTTTCGCTTAAAGTAGTGTTTGAATTTGGTATTTAACAATAATTTACAAATTTCTCAGCTTTGATCGAAATGACAGTAAGATAAAATTCCCATCCATCCTTATCAAGGGGGAAAATAACTATTCACTAATACTTATAGTGTTCTGGTTTATATGGTCAATTAACATCAACTCATATATAATCAGCTTGATCTTGAGTCAACTTTGTAAGCTTTACTCAAATTTGTTCAAGATGAAGTCTTGCAACCTCTTCATCAAGATGTTTTGGTAATCTATAAACTCAAATCTTATAATCATTTTGCCATAATTCAATTTGTGCTAAAGTTTGGTTTGTGAAACTATTACTCATAACAAAACTTGGATGACCTGTAGCACATCCTAAATTTACAAGTCTTCATTCTGCAAGTAAATATATACAATGTCAGTCTGGAAATATATATTTATCAACTTGTGGTTTTATATTTAAAATTTTTATTCAAGGAAAATTATTTAATTTATCAACTTGTATTTCATTATCAAAATGTCAGATATTACAAACTATTGCTTCATCTTTCATATTTTTCATATGATCTACTGTAATAATATCTTTATTTCAAGTTGTTGTTACATATATATTTCATTCTTTTAGAGCATCTTCGACTGTTGTAACTTCGTATCATTCCATTGCTGCTTGTAAAGCACAAATTGGATCTATTTCAGTTACAATTACTCTAGCACCATATCATTTCATAGAATCAGCACATCATTTTCCTACATCTCCATATCCACAAACTACAACAACTTTTCAAGCAATCATCACATCAGTTGCTCTTTTTATCCCATCAGCAAGAGATTCTCTACATCCATAAAGATTATCAAATTTTGATTTAGTTACACTATCATTTACATTGATAGCTGGAACAAGTAATCTTCAAGATTTCATCATTTCATAAAGTCTATGAACTCAAGTTGTTGTTTCTTCTGAAATTCATCTTAAATCTTTGATTATATTATGCCATTTATTTGGATTTTCTGCTAATACTTTTTTCAACAAATCCAAGATAATACCCTCTTCTTTATTTTCTGGTTTTTTATCTAGTATACTTGAATCATTTTCAGCTTCATAACCTTTGTGTACTAAAAGTGTTGCATCTCATCAATCATCAACTATCAAGTTTGGTCCTAATCAACTTCCAAAATCAAGAGCTTGTAGAGTTGCCCACCAATATTCTTCTAAAGTTTCTCATTTCCATGCAAATACTGGAATTCAAGTTTTTGCTATCGCAGCTGCTGCATGATCTTGAGTTGAAAATATATTACAACTTGCCCACCTTACATTTGCTCAAAGTGAAACAAGAGTTTCTATCAAAACCGCTGTTTGTATAGTCATATGCAAAGAACCAGTGATTCTAACTCAAGCTAAAGGCTTTTTTCAAGCATATTTTTTTCTAAGAGCCATAAGTCAAGGCATCTCTTTTTCTGCTATATCAATTTCTTTTCTACCAAATTCAGCTAAACCTAAATCTGCAACTTTGTAAAATCATTCTTTATAATCCATAAAATATAATACTTAAATAATAATCCTATAAAGATTATTGATTTTTTGAGAAATTACAAAAGAAAATGAAGAGTAAGTGAAATATATGTTATTACAACAATTTAGTCAAAACATTTACATTTATTAGATGCTTTGCTAAGTATAAGAAAATTGAGAAAGCTTACATAGATTCACAACTATGGTGAAAATAAATACATTTGCCTTCTTCATTTAATTTCATTAAATAAGTACCTGCAAACTTCTGAACAATATTTTCTTTATCTTTATACTGGAGTTTCCAAATAACTGAATACTTATTATTAATATTAGAAAAAATTTCAAAATCTAAAGCAATATTATCTTGATTAGTTATTGTTTCCCATTCTTTTACTAAAGAATAAAAATCATTTAATTTAACAAATGGTGTTTCATAATAAACTACATTTTTATCGAATAAATCTAAAACACCTTTTATGTTATGATTTTGCCAATTCTCTTTAAAACATTTTAACCAAGTATTTATATTCATAATAATAAAATTATTTGATAAATTCAAAAAAGCAGAAAAACATCTGTATTTAATACTCATTTTGAAAAATAGAACGGTATTATTAAAGCACTAGAAAAAGTAATTCAAGTTAATGCTTGAAGTAATAAAATTCTTAATTTTTCAATTTAGTCTTTTCAGATAAATATGCAAGAAAAATAAATATACAATTAAAAAGTAAAACCATAAAAGTTCTTAGATAATCATTGTTTTTCATAAGTTCAGGTTCCTCACTAAATATCATTCCTGTAAAACCTGCCAACATTAAAAAAAGTAATATATATGAAAAGATATTTCTCTTTTTTATTAACAACCAACCAAAAATAACAAATAATATTTCGAGACTAAATGCAAAATATGGAAAATTCCATAAACCAAAACCAACATTATATGTTCCAAATAAAATTGGCAAGTCTTTTGTATGAACGATCAAATCAATAAACCAATGAGATAAAACACATAATCCCAAAATCCAAGCCCATCTTTTTTTGTCTTTTACCCAAAATATAGCAAATACAATCAGTGAAATTATTATAGCTCCGATTAAAGAATGAGACAAAGGCAATTCCAAATAATTTCTAAAAAAAGGATTATCACTAGGATTATATGATGCTTTTTCTATTCCCAATAAAACCAATATAAATGCAATTAAATCCAGCAATTGCACAGCAACAAAAATTAACCACAATGGTAATTTTTGTTCTTTTTTCTTAACAACATATCCTAAACCATAATGACCTATAAACATAAAATTAAAGTTTAAGTATTAAAAAAATTTTTCTAAGCATACTTTTCTTTGACCTTCTAAAACATCTTTATAAAAACAATATTCACAATAATAATAATCCTAAGTTTGGCTATTTTTTGTATAATTTCTAAAAACTAATTGAACATTATAGAAATAATAATTTTCAAATCTTTTTTTTGGGCACAAGTTTTAACTTCTTTTTTTGTAAAAAAACTATGAGGCAATCCTTTTTCTGGTCCTGATAGTGGAGCAAAAGTACCTTCAGCAACTTCTTCATGATCTTTAAATGTTTTTCATTTTTTGCTACTTTCAAAATCAGGAACAGTAATAAAGATTTTTCCATTTTCAACGATTGTTTCATAAATCTTATTTATCAAATTTTGAATTTGTTCTTTTGTTCCGTGGTGGATTGTAGAAATAGAAATGACCAAATCATATTTATTTTTTGGAATCTCAAATTCAAACATATTAACACAAATGACAATAGAATTATCACCTAATGTTTTTTGAGTCATTCAAACCGCTGTTTCGCTTGAATCAATACCATCAGTTTTAAATCAGCCAGCTTGTAGAATTTTTAAATACTTTCCAGTGCCACTCCCAATATCCAAAACATGTTTTAGTTCAAAATTTGATTTACTCAAAAATTGTTTAAATAAAGGATGAATTTCTTCTGAAAGAGTTGCCCAAGCTTCACCACCTTTCTGATAATTTTTGTAAATTTTATCCCAGATTGTCATAAAATTGATGTTTATTTAAAGGTTAAAATGTTTTTGTAATTTTGTACAAGGTTTTGCTTATGTGACGTTTTTTGATTATTCTTTATCAATAGTTTGTTCAACTACATCAATTTCTTTATTCCAAAATTTATTTAATTGATTCCAGCATTTCTTTGATTCTTTTCCAAGCATGTTAAAAATATTTTCAGGATTAATATCATTATTTAAAAAAACATTTTGTATTGATTCAAGATATCCAATAGTTGCTATTTCTTTTACCTGTGAATTACCATTTAAATACAGTAATTCAATGAAATCCAAGCCTTTTTGAAGCTCTAATATCTTTTTTTCTTTATAACATAATAATAAATATCTCGAGAAAGCACCCGCAATTATATAAGGTAAATCGATATCATCAAATTCAATCTCAAACTCAGGAAAATTTCTTTTTAAATATTTATTTATATCTTCAACTGTAACTATTTGTTTCATATATTTAATAATTTAGCCTAGTAATTTTAAATCATAACAAAACCTTCACGCCAATTGTCTTTATCAATTATGTATTCATCAATATAAAAACCATTTTCATTGTCATCATTCATAAGATTAACAATATGAGGAAATCTTTAAATCATGGTAAATAAATCATACGATTGACAGTTTCTATAACTCTATTTTTCGAAGAATAGATAACAATGATCTTCAAATATTCATATTATTCACATTATGTAGATGCTGGACTAAATATAATTTCATAATACCTTTTCAAAAAATGTTTATCCATTTATTTCCGATAGGAATTACTCATCTTGAAAGAATTTCTTAACATCAGCTTTGAAATAATTTGGGCCCTTGAGCATTTTATATTCATGATAGTCCTTACTCATGTTTAATCTATGAACTTCTTCAAATATCGCCTCAATTTTGTCTTGTAAGCCATGTTTTAAAATAGTGCAATAAACTGCATAAAGAATATCGCATAATCTTTGACAATATTTTTCATATCACCATTCTGAACGCCTGCGAGATATTCTTCAACTTCTTCTTTCATGAGTCGATACCTGTTACTTGATCTGTCTTCAGAAATTAGGGAAGGACTATCAGAGACAAGTGCTCTAAATTTTTCATGAAATTCTTTCACTAAGTCTATTTGCTTTTTCACAATAAGATTTATTATTTAATTATACTAAGCCTATCGGAAGTTCTATATTAAAAGAAAATATTTTTTGAATTGTGTATAACTACAAATAAATATTTAATTTAATTTTATTTTATAATAACATATAAGAAGCATTGTGTACTACAATTTATTTAACAATTTTATTTTATATATTTCTGTAAAATAAGCAACAATATTTAACACAACTTGAAAAAGAATTGAAGTATAGAAATTATTAGTCTAAAAACAATAAAACATATTTTTTTAATATTTATAAAGGCCATATTATTAATTTTATACCAGTTAGTAAAAAGAAAATTGCTAAAACTATTCTAAATTTATCTTGTGGGATTTTATCTACAATCACTTTTGCAAATTGAGCTCAAAAAAAAGAAACTAAAGTAAAAATAACTAAGCCCCGCCGTAGATCTTTTGGTAAGCTTATGTCATTTACATAATATGTAATCAAACGAGTTGAATCTACAATTATTCATATAGCACCAATTGTTGCTATATATACTTCTTTTGGTAAGTTAAATGCAGATAAAAACATACTTCTTATAGCTCCACCAACTCCAAAAGCTCCAGCAAAAAAACCTGATAATGCTCATCATATAAAAGCCATTTGAGAACTTGCTTTAATTTTAAAATGAGATTTGTAGATTAGATATAAAGAATAGGAAACTAAAAATAATCCTAATAATCTTAAAAAAAATTCTTTATCTAAACTTGTAGAAAAAGAAGCTCAAAAATAACTTGTCAGCAATCCTACTAAACCGAAAAGTAAAACCAATTTTATATTAAATCCTTCGTTAAAAATCGAAATCTTCCATAAATTTCCAAACCAATGAATAATTGCAACTAAAAAAATTGCTTCTATTGGTGGAATAAACATAACTAATACTATAATCATTATCATTGAGGTTCCAAATCAAGTAACTGTACCAATAGTACTAGCAAAAAAGGTTAATAATGCAATATAAAAAATTTCCATATATTGTTTTAAATGAGAAAAAATTAATAATTTAATTCCAATTTTTATAATTCTATAAATTAAATTATAAAATACAAATAATTTAGAGTTATATTTTTAATAAAATATTGGTTTTTTTGAAGAATTAATCAAGTGCAACGGGATTTTTTCGGAGAAAAAGCGTTTGTTTTGGATTAGATTAAAATGTAAAAAAACAGTTATTATATGTAAAAAGATGAAAAACTGCTTTTGTTTTTAGGAGAAGAGTTGGACGATAGTCCAAAAAGTGCTCAACAGATATTTATTTTAATATTATACAATAATAAAACAATTTTGCAATATAGGTATTTTTGTATATAATTTATGAGTTTTTATATTTTAATCCAATTACTATGTCTATTTCAATTATTAATACTTCAGAAATTAATAGAGAAAAGCTTTGAGAAAATAGAGCAAGTTCTATATGGGAAGATCCTTTAACAAAGAAATGGAGTGAATATGTACTTGAAACTCCAAGTAGAGAAATAGAATTTAGAAAAAATCCAAGTTTAGTTCAAAGAATTAAATTTGATGATGATTGATTTGCTAGTTATGATTATATGTGATCATCAGAATTTCAATGATGAGTTATTGATAGAAAGTGAAAGATGATGAAAATTAACAACTAGAACATTACAAAAAATATTTAATGATGCTTTAAAAAATCCTGAATAAAAAAAGATGCAAGTTTTCACAGTTTAAGACATAGTTTTGCAACTCGCTTACTTGAGAATTGAGTTGATATAAGATATATACAAGACTTACTTTGACAAGCTAGATAAAAACAACTCAAATTTATACAAAAGTTATAAATCCTAAATTAAATAATATAAAATCTCCATTTTAAATCTTGATTTTGACAATTAAACTATATAATATCCTAAAGTATAGTCTAATCCTAATTATGAACAACGAAATAATAATTCACTATAGCAAAAATCCTTGAAACAAATGAATTCTTGATGATTATGATGTAGAATTTTGGGAAGAAAACAGAACTTGTTGAGATGATTTAAAAGTTTATATTAAGTTTGAAAATAATAAAATCAAAGATTGGTCTTTCTCTTGAGATACAGCAATTATCACAAGCGCTTGTGCTTCAATTTTTTGAGAAAGTATTATTTGAAAAGAAATTGATGAAGTGCTAAGTCTAGATTATGATTATATAAAGGATTTAATAGAATCAGATTTATCAAAAAGAAGAAAACAAGCCTGAGTTTTGGGATTACTTACAACAAGAAATGCTATTCATAAATTTCTAAATGACTGAAAAAAAGATACTTTTGATGATGTAATAAAGTAATAAAAATGCTTGTTAGTTACATTATTACATCTTTTCTTAGCCAAATAATTAAGTGAATAATATTTTCATACTATCATATAATTAAAATGTTTTATTTAAACCAAGATACTCATAATTGAGTACTTAGTTAAACTTATAGTTATAACATGAAAATAAATTATTTTATATCTCTATTCAATTAATAAAATTCTATTGACTTTATATTAAATTTGTTTATAGTATATAAATATAGTAATTTAATATTATCATGAATCAAACAATAGAAAACAGTGAAAATTTATCTGTTTATGAACTTAAATTAGAATTAATGGAGAAACTTATCTCATATGTAGGTAATCTAAATTCATTAAGCACTTATATATATAAAGAAAACAATAATTCAATTGATGAAGAATTATTATCAAAAATTAATGAGTTAAATATAAATTTAAAAAATATTTTAAATAAATGAGATAATATTGACAATATATTAAACTCAATAGTAGATGTTATATTAAATTTTTTAAAGACATATACTACAAGACAAACACTAAAAACAAAAGAATTAGCTACCAATATTAAAAGTAAAAAAGAAAACATATTGAAACATAAACAATCTTATATTTCTCCTGAAGCTTTTTTATACTCTGGTACGCTTACCATTAAAGGGATTTTAGAATTAAATGCATGAAACCCCGTTGCGGCAACTTGATCTATATTATCAGCAATTTGAATTGAATCAGCAAGAAATATTTATAAAAAATATTTAAAAAAATATTGAATATCTTTATGATCAGAATATATTTTAATACTATCTTTTTCAGTAGCTGCTTCAATATCAAGTCTTATTGGAAATTTTGATAAAGTACCTTATATTCAAAATTTAGTTCCTGAAAAGTCTATATCTTATATTCAAGAAAAAAGAGGTGCTGAAATTAAAAAATATTGAGCTATTCCTGTAGTTATTATTCATCAACTTATATATATATATTTTTTCTCTTTTATACTTAGTACATTAACTAAAAGTAGAGATTGTATTAACTTAAAAATTGAAATATATAAATTAGAGAAATTTATTGATAAATATTGCGATGATAAAACAAATAAAAAATATAAAATAATTCTATGAAATTTACAAAGACATATATCAAAAAAATGATGAGATTTAGATACTAATTATATAATAGAAATATTGAATCTTCTAGATTGAGAAATGGAAGAATATAGTGCAAAAGAAATAAAAAATTTAATACAAGCTCAATTACATAATACTTTAAATGTTTCAAATGAGTCATCAGAACAAAGATCTGAAATAAGAATTGTATTACCAAATCAACAAAAAAGTGGTAAAGAGCTTAGAGAAGAAAGAAAAGAATTATATGAAATAATAAAAAGAGAATCTATTGCTAAAGCAAGAGAAGAAGAGAAAAAAAGAAAAGCTTCTTCTCAATATGAGATAAGTTGAGCTCAGAAAGTAAAACCTAATATCTCAAAAAATATAAAATCTCCTTTTGCCTCTCTTATATTTAATATAGATTTAAATAGAAGACAAATGGAAAGCTTTCTATTAAAAATCGGTTATAAAAAAATAGCCAATGAATGAAAATGAAGTCATACAAAATTTGTTTATTTTGATACAAAAAATAATAACAAACATATAGCAACATTAAGCCTTAAGTTTGATAATTTCAATAATTCAAAAATTAAAAAAACTCTTTGAAATTTACTCGTTTTATATCCAGAAAAAATTTTCAGCATATATCTTCGAGAATTCTGAGATGCTGAGTTTAAACTAAATTATAACAAAATTATCGAAAAAATTTGAAATTAAAAAATTTGCATAAATAATACTTGAACTTAAAAAAGCTAGAATTTCTTCTAGCTTTTTTAAATAATTTATATTTTTTTATCTTTTATTTATATCCAATTTTATCCCAGGTCCCATACAATTACAAACATAAATAGAATTTATGTATTTTCATTTTGCTCATGCTGGTTTAGCTTCTAAAATTGCATCAAGAAATTTATTTAGATTATCTTTTAATTTATCTTGACCAAAAGATAATTTACCAAAAATCGAATGAATATTTCATTGTTTATCTGTTTTAAACTCAAATTTTCAAGCAACTATTTCTTTTAACGCTCAAGCTATATCTTCAGCTACAGTTCATGTTTTTGGATTTGGCATAAGTCATTTTGGTCAAAGTACTTTTGCTATTTTTCATAAATTTCTCATCATAGAAGGAGTTGCCATACATACATCAAAATTTGGAGCTACTTTTCATGCTGCTATATCATTGATAAGATCTTCTCATCCAACTATTTCAGCTCATATTTTTTTTAGTTCACTATCATTTTCTTTATCATTGAAAACACAAATTTTTAAAGTTTTTCAAGTTCAATGTGGAAGAGTGATTGTACTTCTAATCATTTGATCTTGATGTTTTGGGTCCAATGCCAAATTAAAATGAATCTCAACTGTTGGATCAAAAGTAACAGTATTTGTTTTTTCAAGCATTTCAATTGCTTCTGGAATACTATATTCTAAGTCAGGATTTACAAGTTCCTGAGCTTTTTCGTATTTTTTACCTCTTTTTCTCATAAAAAAATAATTAAATAATAAAGGTTTTAACGACCAATAAAAAAGTCTTCCTTTTTAAGGACGACTAAATTATATAAAAATTTTTAAAAAAGTAAAATGATTTTTATAAATTATTTATAAAATCATCTTCTTTAAATATATCAGTGTTATCAATACTTGATGAAGATCATCATCAAAATATTCTTGATCATAAATCTTCTATTTTAGAAAATATAGCTTTTGGTTCTAAATATTTTTCTACATCAAGTCCTAAAATTCTTCCAACAATTGGAGAAATAAAAATAGTAGCTACAATTATTATTAATCAAAAAAATGCATATCTTATAGTATTGATTGCTGGTTTTATTTTTTCATCTTTTCATCAAGATAATATTACCAAAACTCATCACCGAAGTATAAAAATAACTGTTGCAATTGACGCAAACAAAACGAGAATTGATACTGCTAAAAGTAAAAATTCTCCTAAATCCATTGCATTTCAAAATATCGATGTTGTTTGTTCTGCATAAGCAGTATCTACAAACATAAAAAATAATTATTAATCTAAAACTTTAAGGTTAATCTTTTTATTTATTTTCATTCATAAAAGTCTCAAAATTGATCTTATAGAATTGATATTATTTCAAGCTTTACCTATAACTATTCACATATCTTCTTTATTTACAGATAATGTAAGCAAAACTCAAAGCTCATCCTCTTTTCTTTCGATTTTTATATCTTCAGGATGAGATACCATATTTTCAATCAAATATTGTAAAAATTCTGTTTCCTTCATTGATTATAATAAATTAATAAAATAAAATTACAATTTTATATTATTATCTTTTATAAGTTTTTCTAGTCTTGGCGAAAATTGAACTCAGTTAGAAATATATTTTTTTATTTGATCTAAATCGTTAAGTTTAAATTCCTTTGTAATCGGATTATAAAATCATAAAATCTCTTTATATCAAATTTTAGCAGACTTTGTATGTTCTGTTAAAACCACTTTAAAAAAAGGTGTATTTCTTTTTCATGATCTAGATAATCTTATTTTTAACATCGCTTAAATTTTATAATTTAAAGTAAAAAATTAAAAAGTAAAATAATGTTTTTAATTTTCAATTTCTCTGGTGCCCAGGGCGGGAATTGAACCCGCACTCTAGTGAAAGAACAGGATTTTAAGTCCTGCGTGTCTACCAATTCCACCACCTGGGCAAAAAAGTATAAATATTTTTTATTTATACTAACTATATTATCCCCTTCTTTTTTAAAGTTCTGATTCAGGCAGCAGAAACTTTTATCCTAAAAACAATTCAAGTTTCAGGATCTTTTATATTCTTATAAAAAAGATTTGGGTAAAATTTTCTTTTTGTAGCTCTCATAGAGTGGCTTCTATTATTTCAAACCCTAGTTCTTTTTCAAGTTACTTCACATATTCTTGACATATTTTTCTAAATTAAAAGTAGTAAAAGAAAACGATAAAAATTTAAATAAAAAATAAATAAGCTTTATTTTATCGTTATTAATATTATTTTTAAGCTTTTATTTCAATTCAAACTCAAGATGGAATACTTAAATTTTGCAACATTTCCAATGTTTTGGGAGTTGGTTCTTGTATATCAACAATTCTCTTATGTCTTCTAATTTCAAATTGTTCTCTTGAATCTTTATGAACAAATGTTGATCTATTAACTGTAATTTTTTCAATCTTTGTTGGTAAAGGAATAGGTCCAACAACAATTGCTCATGAATCCTTAGAAATCGATACTATTTTTTTTACAGCTTCATCAAGTATTTTATGATCAAAAGATCTAATTACTATTCTAATCTTTTGGGAATTACTTTTTGTCATTTATTATTAAATTAAAAATATATAACTTAATTCTTAAGTCTTTCCTCATAAGAAAGACTTAATTTTAAACTATATAATTATTTTATTATCTTAGATACAACTCATGATCAAACAGTTCTTCATCATTCTCTAATAGCAAATCTTAATCATTCATTCATTGCAATTGGTGCTTGTAAAGTAACTGTCATTTTTATATTATCTCATGGCATAACCATTTCAACTCATGCTGGTAATTCGATATCTCAAGTTACATCAGTTGTTCTAAAATAAAATTGAGGTTTATATCATTTAAAGAAAGGAGTATGTCTTCCTCATTCATCTTTTGTTAATACATAAACTTCTGATTCAAATTCAGTATGTGGTTTAATTGATCCAGGTTTAGCAAGAACTTGCCCTCTTTCAATATCTTCTCTTTCAATTCATCTAAGAAGTAATCATGCATTATCTCATGCTTGACCTTGATCTAATTGTTTATGAAACATTTCAACTCAAGTTACAGTTGTTTTAGTTGTATCTTTTAAACCAACTACTTCAATTTCATCTCAAACTTTTATAACTCATTGATCAATTTTACCTGTCGCTACAGTTCCTCTCCCTTTAATAGAAAAAACATCTTCAACAGGCATCAAAAATGGTTTATCTAATGGTCTTTCTGGTACTGGAACCCATTTTTCTATTTCATCATATAATTCAATTATAGTTTTTGCTCAATATTCTTTATCCATATCTGTAGGGTTTTCTAGAGAAACCAATCATGATCATCTGATAATTGGTGTAGTATCTCATGGAAATTCATATTTATTTAAAAGATCTCTTATCTCCATTTCAACTAATTCCAACATCTCAGCATCATCTACCATATCACATTTATTTAGATAAACAACAATATAAGGAACTCAAACTTGTCTAGATAATAAAATGTGTTCTCTTGTTTGAGCCATAGGTCAATCAGTTGCAGCAACAACTAAAATTGCAGCATCCATTTGTGCAGCTCAAGTAATCATGTTTTTAACATAGTCAGCATGTCAAGGACAATCTACGTGTGCGTAATGTCTATTAGCTGTTTCATACTCCACGTGAGAAGTATTTATTGTAATACCTCTTGCTCTTTCTTCAGGAGCATTATCTATCGATGAAAAATCTCTTATTCATTCACCTCATCCATATTTATTTGTTAATACAATAGAAATTGCAGCTGTAGTTGTTGTTTTTCAGTGATCTACATGTCCTATTGTACCTATATTAATATGTGGTTTAGATCTATCGTAAGCCATATTTGTAAAATTATAAAAATAAATTATAAATTAAATAAGTATGTATATTATACAAATACTTATGAAAAAACAAAATAAAAAATTAATAAACCTTTCTTTTTACTTTTTTTTCAATATTTTTTAGCGTTCTTCTAAGTTTTTTGCATGCTTTTCAAGTTAATCTTGCCATAAAATAAAAAAGTTATTAAATTAAATTTTTTCTGGAGATAATCAATATTTTTTAAGCTTATTTAAAGAAGTAGATAAAGCATTTTTCAACCATTTTGTTTCTCATTCAAACTCAATTCTTTTCAAAAGCTTTTTATGAGTTTTTATAGAATTTTCTACTTTTTTGTTACTTTTTGCTCAAATTTTGTTAACAGCATAATTCAGCCTTCTTGGTCTTCTACTACTTAATCACATTATATAAATATTAATATTAAATTAATGTTTTTGGTGGAGCCTAAGGGGTTCGAACCCTTGACCCCCTGCTTGCAAAGCAGGTGCTCTAGCCAACTGAGCTAAGGCCCCAAAATAAAATCTTAAAAAATCAAAATTTGTTTTTATTTTTTGTACAATAATTTTCTGGCAGGGACGACGGGGCTCGTCGCTTCTGTTAAAAATTATTACATAATTTTATAACTTCAGTCGGACCTCCGGCAAATTGCTCCTACTTAGTCGCAATTTGGTCAATCGCTTCCTATTTTCATTTCATTCAAATAGTGTGCTCTTGACTTCCCTCCTTTCGAGCCCCTTATTTTTAAAATAAAGAAACCCTAAAAGTAAAATTTGTTTTTATTTTTTGTACAATAATTTTCTGGCGGGGACGACGGGGCTCGAACCCGCGACCTCAGCAGTGACAGTGCTGCGCTCTAAACCAACTGAGCTACGCCCCCAAAAAATCACACTTAATATTTTAAGTGAAATGAATTATATAAAATATTTTATATTTTGCAAATTTTTTTAAATAAATTTGAAATATTAGTTTTTTAAATATAATGAAAATCACTTTTTAAATGAATTAGTAAACTATTTTAATTATAAAAATATAATAATAATGGTAAAAAAAGATTCTACAAAGAATAAAAAAACTAGAAATCAGATTGAAGAAGTTGATTTAAATGATTTGGATTTAAATGAAAATAATATGGATGATTTTGATTATGAAGATGATTTTGATAACGAATGAGATTTTGAAGATGATTTGATTGATTCTCCTTTAGATGATGAAAATAATTCTGAATTTATTGTTGGAAAAACAAAAGATAAGTGAATCAAAAAAATTCCAATTGATAGAAATAAAGATAAAAGAAGAGTTGGAAAATGATTAAAAAAGTTTATTGATATTAGTATTGATCCAAAAATCCTTGAGTGAATGTCTGAAGAAGTTCAAGAATTAATGAAAAAAGGAAAAAAAGAATGAAAAATCACACAAGATGAAATCTTGGCAGCAATTCCAAATGCTGAAGATGATATTGATTTACTTGATGAAGTCTATACAAGATTTTTGCAATTAAAAATTGATATAGTTGATAATTTAGAAAAAGAAAGTTTGTTTGATTTAGAAAAATCTATAAAAAATGATAAAACAACTATTTCTTTATCTGAAATTAGTGATGATTCTATAAGAATGTATTTAAATGAAATATGAAGAGTTCCTTTATTGACACAAGAAGAAGAAGTTGAACTTGGAAAAAGAGTTATTGCTTGAGATCAAGAAGCAAGAAAAAAACTTGCAGCAGCAAATTTAAGATTAGTTGTATCAATTGCAAAAAAATATATGTGAAGATGACTTTGACTTCTTGATTTGATTCAAGAGTGAAATGTTTGACTTTTTAGAGCTGTTGATAAATTTGATCCAAACAAGTGATTTAAATTTTCAACATATGCAACTTGGTGGATAAGACAATGAGTAACTAGATCTATAGCTGATCAAGCAAGAACAATAAGAGTTCCTGTTCATATGATAGAAACAATCAATAAATTCACTCATACTTATAGAAGACTTACTCAAGAGCTTACTCGTGAACCATTAATGGAAGAATTAGCAACAGAACTTGATATGGATATAAGAAAAGTAAGACAAATTATGAGAATTAGTCAAGATATTCTTAGTATTGATGCTCCTGTTTGATCAGAAGAAGATACTTCACTTTGAGATTTTATTGAAGATGATAAAAATCCAAGTCCAGATGAACAAACAAATATGAGATTACTAAAAGATAATTTATATGAAATGCTTGATTTTTTAACTCAAAGAGAAAGAAAAATAATAATTATGAGATTTGGTCTTGATGGATGAGATATTCACACACTAGAAGAAGTATGAAAAGAATTTTGAGTAACAAGAGAAAGAATCAGACAAATAGAAAGTAAAACACTAGAAAAACTAAAAGAACATCCAAATGCTGATAAAATAAGATTTTTTTAAAATTAAATATAATTTTTTATAATTTTTTTCATATCGTTTTTTAAGTCTCAAGTAATTTCAAAATTTTTTCAATACAATAAAAAATTTAACTTATAAGAATGTAAAGCCTGTCTATCAAGTCAGTATTTTTCATATGCTTCTTTATTTGTTTTAATATCTCAATAAGTTTTATCTCAAATAATCGGATATCAAATACTTGCTAAATGAACTCTTAGTTGATGAGTTCTTCAAGTTTCTAATTTTAATTCCAGAAGTGAATATTTATCATCTATATAATCCAAAACTTTTCAATAAGTCAAAGCTATTTTAGGATTTATAGGATTTTTTGTTGTCATTTTTGTCTTATCAGAAGAATGACGACCAATATATGATTCTATTTTAAATTCTTTTTCTTTTATTATTCAATAAACTATTGCTAAATAATATTTTTCTATTTCTCTTTTTTTAAATATTTCTTGTAAATATTTCATCATTTTATCATTTTTTGCAATTAAAATTAATCAAGATGTATCTTTGTCAAGTCTATGAACAATTCATGGTCTCTCTATTCATCAAATTCAAGCTAAATCTTTTGTATGGTAAAGCAAAGCATTTACCAAAGTTCATGATTTTCATTTTTCTCAAGGAGTTGGATGTGTAATTATTCAGGCATCCTTATTAATTATAATTAAATTTTTATCTTCATAAACTATATCTAATTCTATATTTTCAGCTTTTATAAAAGATTTTTCAATATTTATAATAATTTCTAATTCATCTTTTATATTTAATTTAATATTTTTTTTAATAATTTTTGAATTAACTCTTACATCTCATCTATCAATAATTTTCTGAATATATGATCTTGAAAAATCTTGAAAAAGAGTTGATAAATAAATATCAACTCTAATTGTTTTCTCTATAAACACACAAAAAATATATCTCAAAAATAAATTTTTATAAATTAAAGTCAAAACTGACTCTTTAAGTCATCTATTTGTTCTTTGTCTTTATTTTCTTTTTCTTTTGTTTCTTTCTCTATTTTATAAATATCTCATAATTGTAGCCGTTCTTTTTGCTGTTTTGAAAGTAATTTCTTTATATCATCTGGATGTTCTTTTGATAATTCTTTAAACTTTTCTCTCTCTTCTATAAAAACTTTAGCAAGCTCATCAAATTGAAACTGAGAAAGAGTAGGAACTGCATCAACAACTCTTTTTTTCTCAGAAGTATTTAATGATAAACTATGTTTCAATAAATCAAGAAACTTATTTTCATCTACTTCAACAGAATCCGAATGAAGCTTTATCATAGCTAAAATCATTTTATCAACTTCATTTTCTGTAATTAAAATATTTCAATCTGACATATTTTAGATTAAATAATTATTAAATTGATAATAAAATTATAACTATTTTTTTTAAATATCAATTTTTTTTGTAAAATGATTTTTTTTTTATATAATACCTTAAGTTTTTAAATGTATTATTTTTATAAATTAAAATACCGTGGGATTTAAAACAAAGAAATTAGCTAACAAAATTAATTCTTGATGAAACAAAAAATCTTGAGTAAAAAAAATTACATATATAGCAAGTTTTTTTTCTATTTTCTTGATTTTATTTTTTTGATACTTAATTTTAAACGCATTTAAATCATTTGATTTCAGTTTAAATGGTCTAGTAAATAACTTTTCTGTTATTGATTTAAGCAAAGAAAAAAAGGATGTAAAAATAAATTTTTTAATTACATGAAGATGAGGTTGAAACCATGATGCTCCAAATTTAACTGATTCAATTATTCTACTTTGATTAAATCTAAATAAATGAACAATTATAATGTTATCTATTCCTAGAGATTTGTATGTAAAAAGATGAGAAAATGCATATTGAAAAATAAATGAAATTTATGCTTATTCTCTTAATAAAAATAAAAAAGATGAAGATAAAGCTATGTGAGACTTAAAAAATAAAATTTCTCAAATTACTGGTGAAAAAATTGATTATTACCTAAATATAGATTTTGCTTGATTTAAAGCTATTATTGATATGCTTTGATGAGTTAGTGTTGATGTAGAAGAAAATATTTATGATAGTACTTACCCAACACCTTCATGAGGATATACAACTTTTACATTAAAAAAATGAACTTGGACTCTTGATTGAGAAACTGCTTTAAAATACGCTAGAAGTAGGCATTCTACAAGTGATTTTGATAGATCATTAAGACAACAAAAACTGATTTCAGCAATGAAAGATAAAATAATTTCTGAATGATATTTATCAAATTTATGAAAGATTAAAGATTTATACACTACTGCAAAACCTTATTTTAAAACAGATATTACTTTGGATTGAATAATTAAACTTGTTAGTAATTATTGAAAAATTGCAAACAATTCTCAAATCATATCTCTAAATTTAAACAATACATGCTATTATAATTCTCCTAATTGTTCTGCTTGATGATTTTTATATAATCCTCCAATGGCGAATTTTTGATGAGCTTCTGTTCTTATTCCAAATTGAACTACTTGAACAAAAAATCTAGAAAAATACGATGAAATCCAAAAATTTAGCAATTTTGTGTTTAATTATTCAGATATGTTTACAGAAAAACAAGAAATAAATATTTTTTATACTTGATCATCAAAAAAAATTGCTTGGGATTTAGTGGAAGGATTAAAACAAAATTGATTTAGTTTTCCTAAAAAAAATTACATTTGACTAACAGAAACTTGAAGTTATAATAATACAACCGTTTATTATAATAATATTTGAGAAAACTCAAAAACTTTGGATGCTTTAAAAACTATTTTAAACTGAGAATACAAAGAAATAAATTTGCCTATCTTTTCTAAAGATCCAAATACCAGAATAGAAATAATTTTATGAGATGATTTTAATGAAGTTTACAACTTAAATTGAACCTGATCAACTAACATTAATTAATAATTTATGAATAAATATAAAAGAAATTCTAACAATTTTATAAAATTTTCTAGAAAACCTATAAAAATCAAAGAAAAAAATAGTAAAAACTTGAAAAAAATTATTGTATATTTCATAACATTTCTATCATTTTGATTTTTAGTTATGTTAATAATTTTTTATATCAAGTTTATTATGCCTTTACCTGATGTAAGAAAACTAGATAGTTTAAATCTTGCAAAATCATCCATAATATATGACAGAGATTGAAATGAATTATACAAAATTTATAAGGAAAATAGAACATATATAAGTTTTGATAAAATTTCTAAAAATATGATAAATGCTTTGATTGCTTGAGAAGATAAAACTTTTTTAAAAAATACTTGAGTTGATTTTAGAAGAATGGTTTGAGCAATTGTATATTTTATTATATGAAAAACAGATAAAGTTGAATGAACATCCACAATAACCCAACAACTTATAAGAAATACTTTGATTGAAAACAGAAGTTCAAAAGAAACAATCAATGATAAAATAGAGAGAAAAATAAAAGAAGTTTATCTTTCTTATAAATTAAGCTCTTCTCTTTCAAAGGAAAAGATTTTAGAATTGTATTTAAATAAAATTGATTTTTGAAGTAATTCTTATTGAATCGAACAAGCCTCAAAAACTTTTTTTGGAAAATCAGCAAAAGATTTAACTATTTTAGAAGCTTCTATTTTGGCTTCTTTACCAAAATGACCTACATACTATTCTCCATATACTCATGCAGATAGAGTTTTATGATATGTATATTTTTATAAAAAATGAGAAAAAGATCAAACAAAAATTATTTCTGAGAAAGATAAAGAGTCAAACATAGAAAAAGTAAATTTACTTACTAATTATATAAAATGATTTAAATCAAAAAAAATTTCTTCTACATCTAATGTAATTTGTTGATTAGAAAAAAAATACCACAAAAATTGAGTAATTGATATTGATTGAGATTCTTGTGGTGTAATTGAATACAACAAACTTTTAGATTTTCTAAACAGTATAAGGATTGAAGATGAATGAAATTATATAGAATATCAAACATGAAGAAAAGATTTTATATTACAAAGAATGCTTGAAGATTCATATATAGATTTCACTGAATATACAAATTCAATAATAAAATCTATTTGATATAAATTTAATAAAAATGTGGAAAAAATTAATGCTGCGCATTTTGTTATGTATATAAAAGAATATTTAGAAAAAAAATATTGAAAAGAATTTATTACTTCAGGTTGACTTAGAATATACACAACAATTGATCCTAAACTTCAAGCTAAAGCTGAAGAACTTATTAATTCATATTGAGCATCAAACGAAAAAAGATTTAATGCAAAAAATTCTGCATTAATTAGTTTAGATAATGAAAGATGAGAAATTTTAGCAATGGTTTGATGAAGAAATTATTTTAACGAAGAACAAGATTGAAATGTAAATATGATTACTTCAAAACTACAACCTTGATCAAGTTTTAAACCTTTTGTTTATGCTAATGCAATTGATAATAGTACAATTTGATCAAAAACACCTATTTTTGATTTAAAAACAAAATTTCCTTGATGATATTCTCCTTCAAATTTTGATTGAAAATTTTATTGACTTATGAATGTTTCAACAGCGCTTAACAGCAGTAGAAATATTCCAGCAATAAAAATGGTTTATTTATGATGATGAGAAAAAAAACTCGTTGAATTTACTAAAAAATTGTGATTTACAAATATATATGATGACTGAAGATATGGTTGATCAATTTGACTTTGAACAGCTGAAATTACTCCTTTAGAAATGGCTAGTGCTTTCAGTGTCTTTGCAAATTTGTGAAAGAAAAAAGAAATTTCTCCTATTTTAAAAATTCTTGATTCAAAATGACTTGTTGTTGAAGAAAAAAAAGCAAATGAATGAGAACAAGTTATTGATAGTAGTACCGCATATATTATTAATCATGTATTAAGTGATTCATCAACAAGACCATCAACTTGGAATAAATATATAACTATGGGTGATAGAAAATCAACAGCAAAAACTTGAACTTCAACTAAACAGTACGAAAAAAATTGAAAAAAAATTAAGCTTCCTAGAGATTTATGGACAGTTTGATACACTCCTCAAATAACTACAGTTGTTTGGGCTTGAAATACAGACTGAAAGGAAGTTAATATGAGTTGAGATTGACTTAATGCTGCTTGACCTATTCGGAGAGATTTTATGAATTTTGCACATAAAGATAAAGAAAAAAGATTTTGGAACAAACCCGGTTCTGTAAAAGAAATATTAATTTCTAGATTAACATGATTTCCTATTCAATGATGAGCTTGAAATCTAACAGATTTATCACTGTTTAAAAATATTCCATCTTGAACTGGTTCTTGATTAAAAGTTATAAAAGTTGACGCTTTGTGTAACTGAAAAGTTACCGAATTAACTCCTAATGCAGCTATAAAAGATATTTATGTTGTTGATTTTGATGCATTGTTAACATACAATGAGGCTTGGAAAGATCCTGTTAGAATTTGGGTAACTAGTTGAGGATATAAAACAATGTTCTGAAATATTATTGATACATCAGAAACAATAAAAAATACTCCTTGTGATAGAGAAGAAAATCCTGATATTTGAAATATACAAATAGCATCTAGATATTCAAATAAACTAAGTACTTGATTAAATAAAATTGAATTTGCTTATAATAGTGATTCTCCAATAATTAAGATTGATATTTTACTTGATGATTCAAAAGTTGATGAAATTATTCTACCATGAAAAACTAAATGATCATATGCTTGAAATATAAAAATTCCTGAAGAATATAGTTGAGTTTATGATTTAACTCTAAGGGCTGTAAACAAAAAATATTATTCAGTTAATGATACAAAGCAAGTTGAAATAATTAGTGTAAGTTGAAATTCTACAAATATTAGTAACACCAATAATTCAAATAATTCTTCTTCATGAAGTAAAAATGATAAGGATAATAAAGAAAATAATAATTCTACTTTTAGTTTAAAAATCACAAATCCAAGTGATTGATCAATAAAATTATATCCTTTTCAACAATTTAATTTAAGATGAGAAGTAACAAGTGATGAAAATATAGAATCAATAAATATATATGTTAACTGAAAATTAGTAAAATCATGAATAAAAGATAAAAGTTTTGTTTATTTATTATCTACTAGTGGTTTAGTTTCATGAAATCATAATATTGAAGTTGAAGTTATTTTATCAAATTGAGATAAAACCAATAAAAGAATTAGTTTAGAAATATTATAAATAAGTATTTTAAACTTTAAAAATTGTCAAGTCATTTTTTTAAAAAACTCTGCTAAAAGCTAGAGTTTTTTTTATATATATGATATATTTATATATAGATTAAAATATTTAATAATATTAATGTGAAACTTTTAAATTTAAAAAACATAGTAGATAAATCCAGATCAAAAATAGTTCCCTCAAGTAAAAATATTGGGGATTTATTTAGTGTCTCTTCCTGAGGAAATAGAAAAAATCAGAAAATAAATGACATAGATTCTGATTTAAATATTGTAAATAAACAAACTGATAATTCATATACTGTAACATTTATAAATGATATAATTTTAAATGCTTTGAGACTCTGAGCATCTGATATCCATATTGAACCAAGAGAAAAAATACTTAGAGTAAGATTAAGAATTGACTGAAATTTTATAAAATATAAGGATTTCCCTATAGGTGAAAAAGATTGATTTATTGCAAGAATAAAAATTATGTCTTACTTGAGAATTGATGAACACAGACTTCCTCAAGACTGAAAAATAAACTATAAGCTGTATGCAGGAAAAAGTGTGGACTTAAGAGTTTCTATAATCCCAACTATTTATGGTGAAAAATGTGTTATAAGAATACTTAAAAAAGATGATAAACCACCTGAACTAAAAGATTTGTGAATTTTGCCATACAATATGGTAACTATAAAAAAGCACTTAAAAGATAATTTTTGAATGATTTTAGCTGTTTGACCTACTTGATCTTGAAAATCTACAACTTTATTTTCTTTGCTTTCTCAATTTAATCCAGAAGAAAATAATATTTCTACTTTAGAAGATCCAGTAGAATATAGAATAAATTGAGTAAATCACACTCAAATAAATCCTATTATTAATTTTACATTTGCAAATTGATTAAGATCACTATTAAGACAGGATCCTGATATAATAATGGTTTGAGAAATAAGAGATGAAGAAACTGCAAAGCTTGCAATCGAGGCAAGTATTACAGGTCATATAGTTTTTTCCACCCTACATACAAATTCAGCAGCACATACAATTCAAAGATTAATAAACTTATGAATTGACCCTCTTTTAATTACATCTTCTTTAAGATTTATAGTTTCTCAAAGATTATGAAGAAAATTGTGCGTAAACTGTAAAATTTGATATAAACCGGATGATAGAATAAAACAATATATTATTTGAAAAGTGTGAAAATTTATTAAAAATAAAAATGATATAACTTTATTTAAAGCAAAAGAATGATGATGTGAAAACTGTTCACACCTATGATACAAATGAAGAATTTGATTTTTTGAATTACTAGAAATTACAGAAAAAATGGAAGAAGTAATTTTAAAACAATGAAATAGAAATGAAATTGAAGATTTAGCTATTTCAGAGTGAATGGTAACAATCAAAGAAGATGCTTTGATAAAAGTAGTTTTGTGAGAAACTAGTATTGAAGAAGTTTTATATGTTATATGAAATTAATTAATAAATATTATAAAAAATGACAAGAAATTGATTAGATAAATTTTTTAATGAACAAAATTGTGGAGAATTACCAGAAAAATTAAATGAAATTGAAGTTGATATTTCTCCTAAATATATGAATGCTTTTAATACTTTTAGGGAAAATATTTTATCAACAATAGAACAATAAATAGCTTTTGCATAAAAAAATTATTTATGGTAAAATAAAACAAAAACAAATATAAAAATAAAAACAAAAAAATGAAAAAAGAAATAGATATATTAAATGAAATAAATTTTTCTAATCCAGAAAATATCTTTGAAAATGATTTTGCAAACAAATCATTTAATGAAATTCTTGAAGAAAAAATAAATATAGACTTGGATAATTCTAAATTAGAAGATTATGAAGTTTTAAAAAAATATTTGGAAACTGAAGAAAAATGATGAATTAAAAATATTGTAAATTTTGTGTTTAAATATACTCTTACATCAAGTTTTATATTTTTATTACTTCTTGTTAGCACAAATTATGAAGCATATACAAATATTTTAAAAAGTTATTTTCAAAAAGAAAAAATGCAAGAAATCAATAATTCTTTAATTAATTCTGTAAAAGCTTCAAATATCACAGAAAAAACTAATAAAGATTTTAAAAGTTCTGAAAATAATAATAAAAGTTTAGTTAAGTCTATTGAAAGTAGTATTGATAAATCTGTTTATAGCTTTACAAAATTTAATGATGAAAATCCAAGTCTTGATATAGAAATAACTCCATATGACAACAGAATTATAATTCCAAAAATTTGAAAAAATATTCCATTAGTTGATATAAAAAATAGAGTTGTGTCATGACAATACGAATTAAATAATATATTTATGGAAGAATTAGAAAAATGAGTAGTAAGATATCCTTGAAGTTCAAAACCATGAGAATTATGAAATTCTTTTATTTTTTGACACTCTTCCAATTTTCCTTGGATAAAATGAAATTATAATGAAGTATTTGCATTGCTTGATAAATTAGAAAATGATGATGAAATAATTATTTACTATGAACAAAAAAAGTACATTTACAAAATTAACGAAAAATCTGTAGTAAAGCCATGAGATGTTTGAATTTTTAAATCAAATAATGATAAAGCTCAAGTAATGGTAATGACATGTCGGCCTATTTGAACAACTTTAAACAGACTCGTTGTAACTTGAGAATTAATAAAACAATAAAAAAAATCTTCAGAATTGAAGATTTTTTTATTGTTACTTTTTTACAAGACTTGGTCAAACGATAAACGAAGCTAAAGCTGGAATAAAAGCAACAATTAAATAAGCTAAAAATCATTTAATTTCTATTCCATTATATAAGTAATCAGTTACCCATATTACAACAATTGTAACAACAAATGAAAATAAACCTAAACTCAAAATATTTAAAGGTAATCATAAAATTCTAAGAACCGTTCCCAGCAATAAATTAATCAAAGAAAGAATCAATGCAAATAATAATGCTGACATATATCAATCTTTTAAGCTTATTCATATACCTGTTCAATAATTTGCAACTAACCAAATTAAAGCTGCAGATATAACAAAATATAGAACTGTTTTCATATTTTATTATTATAAAATAAACGATTTTATTATAATTGTTTTTTTTATTTATCAAAATTAAGATTGATTTTTTTATAAACATTTTTATACTAAATATAAATAATTTTTTATAAAAATTACATTGAAAACACTTGTTTTATGAGTTTGAGCTTTTGGTTTTGCTATATTAAAACACATTGCAGAAAAATATCCTAAAGATACTATTTTTGCTTATGAAAAAGATAGCTTTACTTCTTGATATTTGAGAAATTTTAGAAAACATCCTTATCTTTATGAATGAATAAAACTTCCAAGAAATATAGTTTATATTGAAGATTTAGAAAAAACTCTTCCAAATATTGACTTACTTATAATTTCAATTCCTTGTCAATTTATTCGTGATTTTTTAAGTGAAATTAAATTATTTTTAAAACCTTGAGTCACTATTTTGAATTTATCAAAATGAATAAATAATAAAACTTTAAACACCGTATGAGATGATTTAGCTGAAGTTTTAAAATGAATTTCATATAATTATGCTTGTTTATCATGATGAATGATTGCTTCAGATATAATAAAGTGAGATACAATTTGATGAAGTATTTGAGTTGAAAGCGAATGATTATGATTAATATTAAAAAATTATCTAGAAACCCCAATTTTTAAACTAAATTTATATACAAAAAGAGTAAAAAATACCGAACTTGCTTGAGCTTTAAAAAATATTTTTGCAATTTTTACCTGATATTATGAATGACAATGACATTGATCATCAAGTATATGATGTTTTTTTTGTGATTATTTTACAGAATATAAAAAACTTTTTACATTACTTTGATGAAATGATGATATATGATTTGATAAATATGCAGTTTGATGAGATTTAATAGCAACTTGTTTTTGAAATTCAAGAAATAGATATTTTTGAAAATTAATTTGAAAATGAAAAACTTTAAATGAAACCTTAAAAATAATGAAAAATGAGAAAAAAACAACTGAATGATATGAAACCTTAAAATGACTATATGAACTTGTAAAGGATAATCCAGAATTCCCTATGACAAAACATTACTGAGAAAAAATTTTATTTAATAATTAATTATATATGAAGGTAAAAATTAAAACTATTGATTGAAAATGACTTAATTATGAAAGTCCTTGAGCTTGTGCTTTTGATTTTAGATGTATAAATGATGAAGTTTTTGAAGTTTGAGAATTTAAATTAGTTGATACTTGAACTGTAATAGAAACTCCAAAATGATTTATGCTTCAAATTTCTCCTAGAAGTTCTACATACAAAAAACATTGACTTATACAAGTAAATTCTATTTGAATTATAGATAATGATTATTGTTGAGATAACGATACAATTAAATTTGCTTATTATAACTTATCTTGAAAAAAACAAATTTTAGAAGCATGAACTAGAATTTGACAATGAGTTTTTGTAAAAATAGAAAAAGCTGAATTTGAAATAGTTGAAAATATGTGAAATTGTGATAGATGAGGTTTTTGATCAACAGGTATTAAATAATATTTTTAAATTTTTAATCTAGAGATGTTTTGTAAAAAACATCTCTATTTAATATCTTATTATTAAAAATGAAAAACAAAGCATACATTCTATGATCTTTTGCTGTAATACTTGCAGCATTGTTTTGGAGTTTAGATTGAACTCTTATTAGACCAAAACTTTATCAATTTCCAGCTCTAAATATAGTTTTTTTAGAGCACTTTTTATGAACTCTACTATTAAGCCCTTTTTTATTTTTAGGATATAAAAAATTAAAAAAATTAGATAAAAAAACTATATTTTCACTTATTTGGGTTTGTGTTTTTTGATGATTAATATGAACTTTGTGTATTACAGAAGCTTTTTTTTCCGCTTTTAAATGAGATTCTTCTATATCAGTAATTGTAATTTTACAAAAACTTCAAGCATTTTTTGCTCTAATATTTTTTTGAAAAATAAGCACTATTTCTCAATTACAAA
>CAZCNE010000004.1:0-30992 GCA_964500515.1 uncultured Candidatus Peribacteria bacterium
GCATTTTTTGCTCTAATATTTTTTTGAAAAATAAGCACTATTTCTCAATTACAAATCATACATTGGAGCTTTCTAATTTTGATAGTTTTTACATCTTGAGCAATGGCTATGTTTTTATATTATTATTGATTAAAAAGGATTCCTGCTTCAAAAGCTACAATTTTTGAATTAGCTTGGCCTCTTTCTGCTATATTTTTTGATTATATATTTAATTGAAAACTATTAAGTCTAACTCAATTAATATTTTCTTGAATTTTAATTTACTGCTTTTTTGTAATAATAAAAGAAAAAAATAAAAACTAATTCTTACTTTTTTCTTTATAAGCTTCAAAATTTTCTTCTCAGTGTTTATACCTTCAAGTAGTTTTATAATTTTTTTCACAACTTGAACTCATCTTTGAAAAAAGTATTTGAGCAATTTCCATACCTGGTCTTAAAATTATAGGAATTCTACTAAAATTTCATAATTCAAAAGTTACATTTAAAAAATGTCCTGGATTTATTATTCAAGCTGTATTATGAACTACTAATCAAATTCTTGCTAAAGAACTTTTTCATCAAAGTTGAACTAAATAATAATCTGAGCCAAAATAATCTTTTGACATACCAAGAACTGTTTCATTTGGATGAAGAATAAACTCCTCTCAATCTAAAATATTTATTTCTTCATATTCTGGCAATATCTTTTTTACTGGATCAATATAAGGAGTAGAATTTCATTTTACAACTAAAAATTTATTTCAAAGAAGTATGTCATAACTTGCTGGTTGAAGTCTAGATTCATCAAAATCAGAAATTATTATTTCTCATTTTTTTATTGATTTTTTTATATCTACATCTGACAAAAACATAATTTTTGATTAAAAAATATTTTTATAATCTTATAAAATACTTTAAAAAAATCAAATCAAAGTTTTTCTTGCAATACTTTTTTTTGTAATTATATTTAAGTAAAATTGAAAAACTATAATAAAAAAGAATTTTCCTTACTACTTATTATTCTAAATATGTTTTCTCTTATCAAATCAATAGCTGTAAATTGATTATCTTCAACAATAATTGATGTAGAAGTTGATATAAACTTTTGAATGGTAAGTTTTACGATTGTATGACTTCCTGATCAATGAGTTCAAGAAAGTAAAGAAAGAATACGAAGTGCTTTGAAATCAAGTTTATGTAAACTTCCTGCTTCAAGAATCACTGTTAATCTAGCTCCTGCTGATATAAAAAAAGTTTGACCAAGTTTTGATTTAGCAATTGCAATAGGAATATTGAAAAGTGATGAAGTCATAATTGAAGATAAATTGATAAAAGATTCTATTTTTTTATGAGAACTTGCTTTAGATGGAAAACTAAGAAAAGTATCGTGAATCTTACCAGCAACAATTTGAGCAAAAGAAAATGGATTTAAAAGAATATTTGTACCAAAAGAAAATATAAAAGAAGCTTCTATTGTAAATTGAATTGAAGTAATTTGAATTGAAAATTTGATAGATTTGATTGATATATTGAATTTAAGAAAAGATTATGAGATAGCTCCAAAAATAGATATAAATTCTCTAAAAGAAGAAAAAATAGAAAAATATGATTTTTCTTATATAATCGGACAAGAACATGCTAAAAGAGCTTTAATAATTTCAGCTTCAGGATGACACAATATAATTATGAATGGTCCTCCTTGATCTGGAAAAACAATGCTAGCTAAAGCTTTGAAATCAATACTTCCTGATTTAACTTTAGAAGAATCTATAGAAATTTCAAAAATTTATAGTATTTCTGGGCTTTTAGATGCTGAAAATCCTTTAATTGTAGAAAGACCTTTTAGAATAGTTCATCATACAGCAAGTAGTATAAGTATAATTTGATGATGAAGAAATGCTAAACCAGGAGAAATAAGCCTTGCTCATAAATGAGTTTTATTTTTTGATGAAGTTTTAGAATTTCAAAAGACAGTTTTAGAAGTTTTGAGACAACCTTTAGAAGACTGAAATATTACTATAAATAGAGTAAATTCTACTTTTACTTATCCTGCTAAATTTATGTTTGTATGAGCTATGAATCCTTGCCCCTGTTGATTTTTAACTGATACAAAAAAAGAATGTAAATGTAGTATAAAAGATGTGGAAAGATATAGATCAAGATTATCTTGACCACTTCTTGATAGAATAGATATATTTATAGAAGTCCCAAGAGTTGAAACTGAAAAATTCTGACAAAATTCTCAAAAATGAGAAACATCAAAAGAAATAAAGAAAAAAGTGGAAATTGCAAGGAATATGCAATTAAAAAGATTTTTTTGAACAAAAATAACTTTTAATTCTGAAATGAGTTCAAAAGAAATAGAAAAATACTGTAAATTAAACCAAGAATCTGAAAACATATTGAAACAAGCTATAAATAATCTTGATTTATCAGCCAGAACTTATTATAAAATACTTAAACTTTCAAGAACTATAGCAGATTTAGAAGAAAGTGAAAATATAGAAACTTCTCATTTACTTGAAGCTCTTTGATTTAGAAAAAAAGATTAAATATATTAAAAATTCTTTCATTTATTCAAGTTTAATTTAAATACTTACTTTCAAATTAATAATACTGTAATACATTATTAACAATTTATTTTTATGAAAAATTTACTAAAAGTGTTTCGTTTTCCAGATTTTTTTGAAACTAATAATTATGATTTATATAAAATATTAAATTAGAAAACTTGTAATTGGAATTAAGTTTATTTTAAAAATTCTCTATTTTAAGAGAATTTTTTTGATTTTTTATATTTTATTTTTATAATAAATTTATCTAGCTCTTAAATTAATTTATGAAAACCATTATTTTTGATTTTGATTGAGTAATTCATGATTCTTGAGAATTTCATAGAAAAAGTATATATGATTTTTTTGGTATTGAATTAAGTCCTCAAGAATATAAAGATGTACATAATTGAAACTTTTTTATTAATGTAAATAAATTATTTTGAGTAGATTGGGAAAAATATAGAGATTTTGTTTATGAAGATTTTATAAACTTAAAAATTGATAAAAATATAAAAAAGACTCTTGAAATTTTAAGTAAAAAATCTGATTTACATATAGTTAGTTCATGATGAAGACAAAATATACAAGATTATTTAAAAAATAACTGAGCTTTACAATATTTTAAAGAAATTTTGTGACTTGAACATGCAAAATCAAAAGTAGATAAATTTAATTATCTTATAGAAAAATATAATTTAAAAAAAGATGAAATTATTTTTGTAACTGATACTCTTTGAGATATACTTGAAGCAAATGAGATTGGTTTAAAAACTATTTGAGTAGATTTCTGATATCATGATAAAAAAACTCTTTCAAAATGAAATCCTTTTAAAATAATTTCTCATTTTAAAGAACTTTTAGAAATTTAATAAATTTTTATGAAAAAATGAATTGATTATATATGAGTTTGATGCTGAGCTGTTATACTAAATGAAAACAATCAAGTACTCTTGATGAAAAGAAACCAAAATTGTAGAAACAAATCTTGATGGTGGACTATTCCTTGATGATGAGTTGAATTTTGAGAAACTTTTGAAACTGCAATAATTAGAGAAATAAAAGAAGAAATTTGACTGGACATTGAAGTTGTAAAACTATTAGCTTTATCTGATGATATAATGCCTGAAGAAAATCAACATTGGATAACTCCTCAGTATTTGTGTAAAGTAATTTGATGAAAGTTAGAAAATTGTGAAGAAAATAAAGTGATACTTTGGAATGGTTTTCTCTAGATAATCTTCCAGAAAAATTAACTCTACCAACTATTAATTGAATAAATGGTTTAAAAAAGTTTTAATCTAAAATTTATTTTTATTCTTTTTAACTTTTACTCTTTTCTACTTTTTTCATATGAAAATATTTAAAATTACTGAAAATGATGCAAATCAAAGACTTGATAAGTTTTTAAAAAAACTATTTCCAAATGCTACAAGGTGATTAATTTATAAATTTAATAGAAAATGAAAAGTTAAAATCAATGGTAAAAAAGAAGATAATGAATATAAATTACAAATTTGAGATGAAGTAAAAATATTTATAAAAGATGAGGACTTTATAGTCCTAAAATCAACACCGGTGTTGAAAAATAATAATATTGAAAAAAAACTTAACAAAAATGATATAGTTTTTGAAGATTGAAATATTCTTGTTATAAATAAAAATCCCTGAATAAATGTACATCCTTGAAATCATAAAACAAAAGAAATTTCTCTCATAGAACAAGTTCATGATTATCTTTGAAATAAACTAAATTCTCTTACTTTTAAGCCAAGTTTGGTTCATAGAATTGATAGAGATACTTCTTGAATTGTTCTTATTGCTAAAAAGAAAGAAATTCTTACAAAACTAGTAAATGATTTTAAAAATCATAAAAATATAAAAAAGATTTATCTAAGTTTAGTTTCTTGAATATTAGAAAAAAAAGATTGAATTATAGATAAAAAACTTGAAAGAGTTGAAAATGCAAAAAATGAAAATAAAGTTCAAATTTCAAATTCAGGACAAAATGCAATAACTCTTTACAAAGTAATTGATGAGTTTAAATACAAAAATGAAGTTTTTTCTTTACTTGAAATTGAAATAAAAACTTGAAGAATGCATCAAATAAGAGTTCATTTATCAAGTATATGAAATCCGATAATTTGAGATAAAACTTATGGAAATAAATCTCTGAACCATTATCTTGAAAAAGAATTATGAGTAAAAAGACAATTTTTACATGCATCAAAAATAGAATTTACAAATTATCAAACTTGAAAAAAAATAAGTCTAGAAGCAAGATTAAAAGAAGATATGAAAGATTTTTTAGAAAAAGTGAAAAAATTTGCAATTTAATACATTTATAAATATAATGAACTCATCAAAAAAATAATATTTAAATAAAAATATATAAAAAAATTATTTTATAGTGCTTTATGATTATCATTAATTTGATTAAATTTTGTAAATGCTATTGATGTATGAGAAAATAAAGTAAATCCTGGATTAGTGTGAGACCCAAGAACTGCAGACGAAGCATGACAAAGCATAATTACTAACGCAATTAGATTTTTATACTTAATTGCAGTTATTTATGCATTATGGTGAGGATTTTTAATGCTTACAGCTTGATGAAAAGAAGAACAAATGAAAAAGTGAAGAACAGTTATAATTCAAGCATTAATCGGATTAGTAGTTATATGGCTTGCTAATTCTATAGTAGGGTTTGTAGTAAACAATTTACTTAGTTGAGCAAATTAAATTAAAAAAAGATTTAGTTAAAAAACTAAATCTTTTTGTTTCTTTTCAACTTTATCAATAAACAAAACTCAATCAAGATGATCAATTTCATGCTGAATTATACGAGCAGGAAGTCATTTAAAATACAAAACTTGTTCTTTTTTACTTTCATCTATAAAAGATAATTTTATATCTTTTGACCTAACTACACTTCATCTTTCTCAAGGAACAGAAAGACATCATTCTTTTTCAATGCAAGTTTCACTAGATTTTTCCAAAATTTTTGGATTTATCATCAAAATAGTTGGAAATCCTTCATCTTCCCAATCTCTTAATAAACTTACAACAATTAATCTCTTACTTTCTCAAATTTGTGGTGCAGCTAGTCAAACTCATCAATGCTTTGGCTTTTTTATATATTTTATCATTTCTTTTCCTAGTTTAATATATTTATTAAACTCGTCTTTTTTTATTTCTTCACTTACTTTTCTAAGTATTTTATTATTTATTCAAGTTTGAATTTTTAATTTCATTTTTAAATATTATTTATCAAATTTTTAGTATAAAACAACACAAATATCTATTATTTATTATATCATAAAAATAATATTTTCAAAACTTTTAAACCTAGTTTAATAATTATTTTTATAAAATTTCTCTTGACTTTTATATATTTTATTTATAATATATTAAATTAGTTTTTATATATTTTTATGAACAAACCAAATAAAAAAGAAACTGTTTGACTACTAACTATGGCTTGAATTTGATGAGTTGCATATTATAATTATCCAAATGTAATAAATAGTGCTCTTGTTTCAGTAAAAGATAAAATTTTTGAAACAATTTTAACAACTTGAAATTTTACAAAAGATATAGTTTGAACTATTTGAAAAAATACTCCTATTTCATCTGATTTTATTGATATATGACTATGACTTTGATCTTGAGCTTTTTTATGATATTCTTTAGCAAATGCTATAGAAAAAGACAGTAAAATGTTAAAAGTTATCTGAAGTCTAACTTGATGATTTTTGTGATATTGACTTTCTTTAACTAACCCTTGAGCATATATAATTTGAGCAGCGACTCTTTGATTATGAGTAAAAACATCAAAAGCTGTCTGGAATAAATATAAAAATAAGAATAAAAAATAATGATTGAAGCAAATAAAAAAAATTCTGAACAAAATAATTTTGAGATTTCTCAAGTAAAAAATACAAGAACAAATGTAAAAAATTCAGTTTTTGCATTGATTTTTTATTCAATAGAACTTACTAGTAATTTTTGTGTACCTATAGCATGATTTAGTTCTTTTACTTCTGATGATAGTAGTTTTATTTGAAAAATAGAAGATGGGATAAATTTTCCAAAACATTTTTTAGAATTTTCTGCTCGTCAAATCGAAAATAAACTTATGATTGAAGAAATGATTCAATTAACAGAAAAATACAAGCCAAATTATGAAGAGTTAGTTAATATAATAAAAAATGAACAAAATTTTACTAAATATCCTTATATATTTAAATGGTTTGAAAATTTATCAAAAATTCCTTGACTTGAACAAGATCTTGATATTACAAAAAAAGATACATTAATAATTTTAAAAAATGAACTTAACCAATTAAATCTACTAAATCAAGCAAAAATAAATTATAATAATGAAAAATTTGAAACAATAAGTGCAAGTATTGCTTCCATTTTATTATTTTTTATAATTAAATTTCTTGCAAAAACTTGAAGATTAAAAGATAATGATTGATTATCTGATAAAATAAGAAAAATTATATATAGAAAACTTACAAATAAAAAAAGCTAGAAAATTTTCTAGCTTTTTTTTGAAACTTTTAATTTTCATTTATCTATACTTAATTCTATTTTATCTCAAGAATCTACTTCTCATCTAAGTATAAAATTTGAAAGCTCATTTAAAACTACATTTGTAATTGTTCTTCTCATAGGTCTTGCTCAAAATTCCCTATCATAACCAATTTCCATAAGATAATCTTTTAATTTTTTATCAAAACTTACTTTTATTTGCCTTTCTTCAAGAAGCTTAGAAATATCGGATAATTGTAAATCAACAATTTTTGTAAGCATATGTTTATCAAGAGATTTAAAAACTATTATATCATCAATTCTATTTATAAATTCTGGTCTAAAATGATTTTTTAATTCATTAAATACTTCTTTATTTATCTCGTCATAAGATTTATCTTTTTCAAGCATTTCTTGAATTTTATGACTTCAAATATTACTTGTCAAAATTATAATAGTATTTTTAAAATCAATTGTTTTCCCTTTACTATCAGTTAGCCTTCAATCATCAAGAACTTGTAAAAGTGTATTAAATATATCCCCGTGAGCTTTTTCTACTTCATCAAAAAGTATAACTGAAAAAGGTTTTCTTCTAACAGCTTCTGTCAATTGTCATCATTCTTCATAACCTACATATCCTGGAGGAGCTCAAATAAGTCTTTGAACAGAAAATTTTTCCATATATTCACTCATATCAATCCTTATAAAAGCATCTCTAGAATTAAACAAAGTGTAAGCTAACGCTTTTGCGGTTTCAGTTTTACCAACTCACGTCGGTCATAAAAATAGGAAACTTCAAATTGGCCTTGATCAAGATTGAAGTCAAGCTCTTGATCTTCTTATAGCATTTGAAATAGATTCCAAAGCCTTATCTTGTCAAATAACTATTTTTTTCAAAGTTTCTTCAAGATTTAATAACTTTTCTTTTTCACTTTCAACTAATTTTGTTACTGGAATTTGTGTCCATTTAGATACTATTTCAGCTATATCTTCTCAAGATACATAATCTTTTAAATATGATTTTCAAGAATCTTTTATCTTTTCAAGCTTTTCATCAATTTCTTGTATTTCTTTTTCTAAAGAAGGAATTTCTGCATAATTAATCTTTGCAACTTCACTATAATTTGCTTCTCTTTCATATGATTTTGCTTTTTCTTTCAATAAATCAATTTGTTCTCTTATAGATTTGGATTTAATAATATAATCTTTTTCTTTTTTCCAACTTAACTCTAAACTCTTGTATTCTTCCTTTTTTGATGCAATTTCATGTTTAAGTTTTTCAAGTACTTCTTTTGAAGTATTTTTTTCTTGATTTTTAGCTTCTAGTTCTATTTCTAAATTTCTTATTTTTTTCTCTAAAATATCTAAATCTACAGGTTTTGAAATAGTTTTTAGCTTTACAGAAGCCATTGCTTCATCGATTAAGTCAATTGCTTTATCTGGTAATTTCCTATCAGGAATATATTTTATACTAAGTTCAACAGCTTGAACTATCGCACTATCATTTATTTTTATACCATGATGAGTTTCGTATTTATCTTTGATTCACCTAAGAATTGCCAAAGTATCTTCTAAACTAGGTTCATCAACAATAACTGCAGCAAATCTTCTTTCTAAAGCCGCATCTTTTTCTATATATTTTCTGTATTCATTTATTGTAGTTGCTCAAATCATATGCAATGCTCATCTTGCTAAACTTGGTTTAAGTAAATTTCAAGCATCAGCTTGTCCTTCTGCAGCTCAAGCTCATACAATTGTATGAAGTTCATCTATAAATAAAATTATATTTCAATTTGATTTTTCTACTTCTTTAATTACGGATTTTAGCCTTTCTTCAAATTCTCATCTATACTTTGCTCAAGCAAGTAGTGATCACATATCCAAAGATACAATTCTTTTGTGAAGTAAATTATCAGGAACATCTTTTTCTACTATTTTTCTTGCAATTCATTCAATAATTGCAGTTTTTCAAACTCAAGGATCTCAAATTAAAACTGGATTATTTTTTGTTCTTCTTGAAAGAATCTGTAAAGTTCTTCTTATTTCTTCTTCTCTTCAAATAACCGGATCAATTTTTCAATTTCTAGCTAATTCCACTAAATCAATTCAATATTTTTTTAAAGTATTTAAGTTATTTTCTCAATCTTGAGTAGTTATTTTTTCTCAGTTTCTAAAATTTTCTATAGTTTTTTCTACTTCATCATAAGTTATCCCAAAAGTTTTGAGAATTTCTTTTAATTTTTCTCCTGAATTTTTAATCATAGAAAGTAAAAGATGTTCTTCTGTTATAAATTCATCTTTGTTTTTTGAGGAAATATTTTCAGCATCAAGAAAAACTTGATTTAGTTCAGAACTTAAGTTTAAGTTGTAGTTTCATGAAAGTTTTGGTAAAGAATTTATTTCTTTCAAAATACTAGCTTTTAAAACAAGCAAATCAATTCATAATTCTATCAAAATTTCTTTTACTATACTATCTGTTGATTCAAGCATAGAAAAAAGTAAATGCAAACTTGTAATTTCAGGATTTTTATTTCTATTTGCTAAATCTTGAGATTCTTGAATCCTAGAACTAGCATTTATTGTAAATTTTTCGATATTCATTTTTTTAGATTAAAAAATTAAAATATTAACAAATTAACATATTTAGTATGGTAATATAATTTATTAATTCATATTTTAGCACATAATTATTATATGTGCTAATAAGTAAAAAGTCAAAAGATTTTTAAGTATTTTTCTTTATTGACTTTTTATGAATTTACTTATAATAAGATAGGTTTATAATTTACAATTGAAATTAAAAGATTTTTGTTCTATATAACACTTTTAAAAAAAGAAAAAAATGAGAGTATAATAATATATTTATTTTATAAAAAATATTTCAATGCATATTTTAGAAAAACAAATGCTCGACTTATATCATAAAAATAAAAATTATTTATCTGGTAACTCCCATATAATTATCACTAATATTAATCAGCAAATAACATCTCTTCTAAATGATTTTAATTTTTTAAAGTATATTCCAAAATCCTATTTTAAAATACATTTTAATTTACATATTCCTAAATTAAGTATAGAAGATATTTATACTAATCTTGATAAAATTTATAACATTTCAGATATCAACGAAGGAAAACTTAATTATGAGAATATTTCAGATATTATTATTTCTCTAAAAACAAAATTATCACTATTGTTAGAAAATTATAATAATTTTTATGGTGATATTGATAATTCAAATTACCAATGAAGTAAAATTTGTTTTAATAATAATAAAATTTTTATTGTAAAAACAATGAGATTATTGACAAATTAAATTTTTGAGAAGTTGATCCTGAAAAATGACTTTTTATACAAAATAATTTACACTATATCTGAAAGGCAAGAAATGACACACTTTTACACCTTTGACTCACAAATTCAAAATGAGTTATTTTATGATATTGTAGTTTTAGTGTTTTAGATAGAAATTATCCATTAGTAAGTTTTGAGAACTGATTATCAAAAGAGCAAATTATAAATATGACGAGAGCTTTTACTATCAACAATAGTCCTTCAAATTTAATGTGATGATTATTTCATAAAAGTTATCAATATATAAAAAATAACTTCAATCAATTTGAATATATAATGACATATATCAATCAAAATTTATGATTTGAAGGTTCTTCTTTTAAATGAGCAAGTTATATTCCAATATGATTAAGTCCAATGCAATATTTATATGAAAATTGATTATACACAAATAGAAAATGAGTATTTGATAATACCAATATTCAAAAAAATAAATTAGAAGTTCTTCCCATTGTATTACTTGCAAGGTGAGCTAAGAAAAATAATCAAAAAAATCTTGAAACAAAAAATGAAGATATTTGTATAATATCAAAAGATAATTATTCTAAATGATAATAAAAAAATATGAAAAAAATATTCATTTGATGAGTTCAGTGAGTATGAAAAACAACTATTACAAAGTTATTAACAGAAAAAAATTCTTTTCTATGAAGATTTTCTTTTTGAGACAAAATGACTAATATTGCTAAAACTAAAATCCCTAATTATAAATGATTTCATTTACTATCTGATAAACAAAGAAAAGAAATTATACAAGAGACTAAAAATCAACTTTTTGAGATTTTAAATTGAAATAATTATACTAATCTATTGTTTGATAATCATTTTACTATTGTTAGATGAAATACAATTCAAAACACATTTGAAGATAAAGAAATTACATTTTATGATAAAATAATTTTATTATCTTCTCAAACTAATGATATTGTAGAAAGAATATTAAAAGATTGAAGAAAAGAAAGAGTTGATTTTGCAAAAAACTATGATTTTATTGAAAAACATCAAAATCTAGAAATTGCAAGAGCTAAATTTTTAAGCAATAAATATAATATCATAATTTTAGAAATTTTAAATATTAATTTAACTAACACAATAAAACAAATTGAAAAATTTATTTATTAATAATAATTTAAAATGAATATTCCTAATCCTTATATAATTAATTCTGATGAAACAAGTAAAAAAATAATTATTGAAAATAAAAATATTTCATTAACAAACATATGAAATATATTAATTAATGTTTGATTAATTTTATCAGATGAATTTTCTTTTGTAGAAAATCAAACTTATCCAAGGCCTTCACACCCAATAGAAGATTTAAGAAAAGATGTGTTATATACAATATGTTCTATTATAATATCACTTAGAACTACACTTGAAAATGAAAAAATTGCATCAAACAAATTAATTAAAAACTATCCAAATATTCAAGATTTAAAACAAGCTAAGAAAGATGATCTAGCAGAAATAATAAAAGTTGCATGAATGCAAAATACTAAAGCTGAAAAAATAATACAGATTTTAAAGATGAATATAAATTTTGAAGAAATAAAAAAACTAAATCAAAAAGAAATAACAGAAATTTTATTAAAACTACCTTGAGTATGACAAAAAACAACAGATTGTATATTATTATTATGATTAGATTTACCATCTTTTGTAATTGATATAAATGTTTTTAGAGTTATTAAAAGATTATTCGACATTAATCCTGAAAATCTTGATTACACTAAAAACAATCAAATTGTTGAAGTAAAAGAACTATTAGAAAATAATTTACCTAACAATACCAAATTATTTCAAATTTTACATACATATTATTTATTACATTGAAAACACATCTGTAAATCTAAACCAGAATGTTCAAAATGCAAACTAAACAACAAATGTATGTATTATAAAAACTTAAAATTTTAATCACATTTATTATGAAAACTATTTATTTTTGCTCTACAAATAATTGAAAAAAACTAAAATTACAAAAAGATATTTTTCAATATAGTAAAAATATATCATTAAAAATTGTTGATTTTGAAGTTAATGAAATACAAGATATTGATTGTGAAATTGTTTCAAAAAATAAGGTTAAAGAAGTTTATAAAAAGATAAGTAAACCTTGTATTAGTATAGATTCATGACTTTATATATCATCATTAAACAATTTTCCATGAAGTTATATAAAAATTGTTCTAGAGACTATATGAATAAAATGAATTGTAGATTTAATACAAAATAAATCTGATAAACAATTTAAAATTCTTAACTGTTTATCATATTATAATTGAGTGGATTTAAAACAATTCACTGAAACAATTTACTGAACTTTATCAAATAAAATTTATACTAAGATCAATAATGATTATGCATGGTCTGATTTGTATAAAATTATTATTCCTAGTTGATATAATATGACTCTTGCTGAAATGACAAATGATATATATTTAGAATGGGATAAGAATAAAATAGTAAATTGAATGACTAAACAATTTATTAAATGGTTTGAAAGTGGTAAAAATTTTCCTAAACAAAAAATGTGTGAAAAAATATAGTTAAAAATTATTGAAAGAAATATATATGTAGAATTATATGAAGTAAAAAAGAAAATCTTCTACTTAAAAACTTGCTATAACTTCTATCTCAATTTTAGCTCAAGCTGGAAGTTTAGAAACTTCTACTGTACTTCTTGCTGGTCTTCAAACAAAATATTCTCCATAAATTTCATTTACTCTTCAGAAATTATCTATATCTTCCAAAAAAATAGTAGTTTTTACTACATTTGTGAGATCGAGATTATTTTCACTAAGCATTCATTTTATATTTTTGATAATTTGAATAGTTTCTTCCTCGATTCAACCTTCTACTAACTTCCCACTTTCCGGATCAAGACCAATTTGTCCACTACAAAAAAGTAAATTTCAAGTTTTTATAAATGGTGAATATGGTCAAATTGCTTTTGGATAATTTCACATAATTTTTTAGATTAAAAGAATAAAAGTACAAAAGTTAAAAGGTATAAAAGAAAAAATAAACAAATTATATATTTAAAAATAAGTAAAGATCATTGTCTAAAACTAGAATTATTTACAAATTTATATATTTTCTTCTGATGAAATGTTTTTCAATAAAATTTTTCAGAATTTTACTTTTTTAATTTGTTAATTTATAATATGCTAATCTATTAATTTCCCTAAACTAACAAATTAAAATACAAATCATCATTTGTAACATCATTGTACTTAAATCACATTTTTGTCATTTTACCTTCTATATTTTTCCAATTATTTTTGTTATCTGTTTTTATACCTATAAAAACTGGAGCAGTTGCTTTTGCAGATTTTTTTAAATATTCAAATCTTTCTATATCATCTCAATCTCACAGACAATTCAAAAATTCTTTCAAGGCTCAAGGTCTTTGAGGAAAATTAATTAAAAAATATTTTTTAAGTCATTCAAATTTTAAACTTCTTTCTTTTAATTCTGGAAGTCTTTCAAAATCAAAATTTCATCATGAAATAATTAAAACTACAGTTTTCCCTTTAATTCTATCTTTTAAATTCTTTAAAGCATCTGTTGATAAAGCTCAAGCTGGTTCAGTTACTATTCAATCTTCTTTTAAATATTCCAAAATACTTGAACAAACTCTATTTTCTGGACAAGAAATAATTTCAAGTCAGTATTTATTACAAATTTCATAATTTAAATCTCACACTCTTCAAACAGCTGCTCAATCAACAAAAACATCTATATAACTTAATGTGGAATTTTCTCAACATTCTATAGATTTTTTCATACTACAAGCTCAAAGCGGTTCTGATCAAATTATTTTTGTTTTCTTTTTTTGTAATTCACTAACACTAATTAAACCTGAAATTACTCATCATCATCAAACAGGACAAACTATAAAATCTGGCTCAGTTTGTCAACTTTTTAATCTTTTTTCTTCAAATTGTTTATAAATTTCAAGTCAAATTGTAGCTTGTCAAATAATTATCCTTTCATCATCAAAAGGATGGATAAATACAGCTTTATTTTTCTTTTCAAATTCTTTTGCATTTTTTAGAGCTTCATCAAAATTATCTCAAATCAAAACTACATCAAGATATTTTCATCAAAATTGTTTTGTTTTATAAACTTTTTGTTCTGGTGTTGTTAAAGGCATAAAAACTGTTCCTTTTATCTTTAGTTTATTACAACTAAAAGCAAAACCTTGAGCATGATTTCAAGCACTAGCACATACTACTCATCTTTTTTTTTCTTTATCTGTTAAAGAATTTATAGTATAATAAGCTCACCTGATTTTATAAGATCTTACAACATTTAAATCTTCTCTTTTTAAAAATATTTCAGCATCATATTTTTTACTCAATCTTTGAGAATAAACAAGTGGTGTTGTAGGAATAATTTCTCAAAATAATTCTTTTGCTAGAAGTATTTTTTCTAGACTTATTTTTTTGTTTTTCATATTTCAAGATTATATTGGTAATTTCATATTATTTTTATCATCTAATTCTTCCAATTTTTCATCTTCAGATTCATTTATATAGATTTTATTAATCTTTTTGCGAAAATCTTTTCTCATAAGAAATCATCAAAAAGTAATAAAAATTCAAGCACAAATTTCAAGTATAACTCATGGTCCTATAATCAAATCTGAAGAAAATCTTTGTAATCAATTTATAAAATTTAAAACATTTATTGAAGAAATAATAATAAAAATACCTCATAAAATAACAAAAGTGTAATCTTTTATATGAGAATCCAAACTAAGTTTTATTTTATCCTTACTCCTTTTTGATAAAACTAAAAATAATAAAATAATATGGACAATAGTCAACGGGATTCATGTTCTTCAAACTATATCGGAAAATGAATTTGATATATTTTGAGAATTGGTTGATGTTGAGCTAACCCAATAAAAGAATAAAGCAACAAATCAAACCAAAACTGAAAATACTACAATTTTTTTTGCTACTGTTAAATTTAATGATTTAAGCTTAAATGTATCAAATAAACCCAATAAATTTCTTTTTAACTTTCTGTTTTTTGCTCTTTCTCTATATTCCATAATAAAATATAAAAAATAAAATTCTGTTTACTAAGTAAAAAATATTTTTATAATAATAAAAATATTATATTTAGTATAATCATAAATGAATAAAAATAAAATTAAAATAGAAAATAAGTTTTTTGATTTGATTTGATTTATATATAGTTTTTTTTATAGTTCTTTTAAAAGTGTTATCTTGTTTTTTTCTAGAAAAAATGATAAAATTAAAAGTATGTTTTTTGATTTTGTAGATTTTATTTTTAGACAATGGCCAAAAAATTTTTGGAAAAAACCAAATTTATATAAGCTTGGAAGATTTATAAAAGATTTGATAGATAATTTATTTTATAAAATTAAATAATGTTAATAATTTCTTGAAAAAAAGCATTTTCTTTAATTGAAGTTCTTGTATCTATTTTAGTATTTTCAATGATTATTATTGCATGATTTTATGCTTTTTCTGCCATATCTATCTGAAAAATTAAAATTATCTGAGATACTGACATAGAAAAAGAATCGTATTTCTTTTCAGAAAAACTTTTTCAAGAAATAAAAAATGGTTGAACAATTGATTATGAAGAATATTTTAATAGAAAAGTGGTAAACTCTACATGAACAAATCTATATCAAAGTGGTCATTATTTTAAAAATACTTGATTTTGAAATTATGGAATGAATTGAGATATTTGAAAAGATAATTATTGAAATTGATTTTATTATTGCAGAAGTTATAGTACTGATATTTTTTTAAAAGACAACTGATGTTGGAATGATGAACGTTTAAACTCGCCCGATTGATTGATTTGAAATAATTGAATAAATTATTCTTGAATTCCTCAAAGATATTTGCAACATAAATTACAATATGTCGATTATAACGAAAGTAAAAATGAAAATTGGTGAGATATCAATGGCGATTGAAGGATAGTTTGAGATGCTGATGATAATAATGTTAGAAATTGACCTGAAGCTTTTTCGAGTTCTTGAGAAGTACAAGAACTTTATTTGATTTGATGAAATAAGAAAAATAGAACTTTATTTAGATGGAAAGTAATTGAAGACCCAAATAAACCTGATTGAGCAACTTGTGATTTTTGAAATGGAAAAAATCCAACTTGATCTGGTTGTTTGTGAACAATAGAATTTTTAAAGCTTGTTTGAAAAGATCGGTGAATAAATCATGACAAATTATCAACTTGAGCTTATGATTGAATAATTGATACTTGGATAATTGATCCAAACTTTGCTTGAAATCAAGATATAATTGCTTGAACAAACAATGACTATCGGGTTTCACTTTTTTCTAATTGAATAAATGTAAAAGATGTAAAATTTTTTATCTATCCAAATAAAGATTTTAGTTTAGAGATTTTAGATGGTCTTTTTGATATTTCTCCGTATCTAAGAATTAAATATACAATAACAGCTAGTCGGGATAAAAGAAAATGAATAAAATGAAAAATTCCTGAATTAGATTTTACATCTACGATAAATTTAAGTGATTTATTTAGTAAAAAATAATAATGAAAAAAAATAATAAAAAAGCGTTTTCTTTGATATTATCAATATTTATGGTTTTTATTTGCACTTTACTAGCTCTATATTTACTTGAATATATTATTCCTTTTTTAAAAAATACTAAATGAATGGAAAATTGAGTAAAAGCGTATTATCAAGCTTATAATTGAATAGAAAATGCTTTACTTGAAAAAAAATGAAATAATGTATATTATGAAAATTCAAGAAATTTCTGACAATGACCAAGTGATTATAGTTTTGAAATTTTATCAACATGATCAAGTATCCCTTCTGCTTGAGAATGAAATAGTGATTTTGATAAAGATTACAATACTATTTCCTTAACAGATCCTGTTCAATTACTTTTAACAAATGGAATAAACTGGAATGATGTAAAATTTTATTTTAAAGTTCCAAAGTTTAATGATAATAACGAGAATGATATAGTTTTTTTTAATTCTTGAACTTACAATGTTGTAAACTGGCAATTATCTTCACCTGATGATACTTTGTATGCATCATGAGCTCAAATAGTAAAATGAAACCAAATTAGTTCTTCATTAAATTCTAATCCTAACGGATTGTGGTTATCTCTAAATGAATGGTATATATACAAAGAAACTTGAGAAAAAGATAATAAAAATTTTGATGATTTTTATGTAAATAACTGTAGTGGTCCTAATTCTGGTTGTACTTTAAAATTATCAATTATAAACGAACTAAAAACAGACTCTTGAGGAAAAATCCCTTTTTTAGAATACAAAGCTACTTGATTTAATCCAAAAAAAATTGCAAATTATTTTACAATTATAAAATCATCTTGAAAATCATTTTGATACAAAAGATCGCTAAAAATATATATTCCACAACAAACTACTTCGTCAGCATTTGATTTCACAATATTTCAATAATAAGATTATTTTATTTTTCATATTTTTTAAACCAGGTATATTGTCTTTTTGCATAATTTCTTGTATTTTGTTGAATTTGTTTTATAGCTTCATCTAAACTTATATTTTTTTCTAGATAAGAAATAATTTCCTTATATCAAATAGTTTTTAATCAAAAATCTGTTTTTTTATATCACATTTTAAGCAAGTTTTGAACTTCATTAACAAGTCAAGATTCTATCATTATGTGTACTCTTTTATTGATTCTTTCATAAAGTTCTTCCCTTGTTCAAGAAAAAGGATTTATAAAAAAAGTATCATATTTTAATTTTTTTTCTTTTATGAATTTTGTTTTTTCTATTCCTGTCATAGTTTTTACTTCAATAGCTCTAATAACATAGCTTAAATTATTTGGGTGAAGATTTTTTGCATAACAAGGGTCTATTTTTTTCAATTTTTCATAAACATATTGATTTCAATATTTTTTTGCTTCATTTTCAAGTTTTTCTCTAAGTTCCTTGTTTGGTGGAACTTTTGGAATAAAAAAATCGTAAATCAAACTATCTATATAAAGACCAGTTCAACCACAAATAATTGGTATTTTTCAAGATTTCCATAAATTTAAAATAATTTTATCTGATTTATTTTTAAATTCTCAAACGCTATAATGTTCATCGGGATTTACAATATCAATCATATGATGAGGAATTCAATCCATTTCATCTTTTGTAATTTTTGCTGTTCATATGTCCATATATCTAAAAATCTGTCTTGAATCACTAGAAATAATTTCTGTATTTAGTCTTTTTGCTATATCTATACTAATTGCTGTTTTTCATGAAGCTGTTGGGCCATAAATTACTATTAATTTTTGTTCTAAATTTTTATTTAAAAATTTTTTAAATTCTATTTCTTTAAACATATTTTTTATATAAATACTAGAAAACTTTATTTATTTTTTATTTTTTTACAAATAATAAATATTTTATTTGACAAAATATACTTTTTTAATAATATATCTTTTGCTAAAATAGTTTTAGTAATTTTTATTATACTTGCCACTTTAGCTCAGTTGGTAGAGCATTCGCCTTGTAAGCGAACGGTCGTCGGTTCAAATCCGACAAGTGGCTCCATTAAAAAGAAAATAGGGGTTAGTGATTAGTGCTTAAGTTTAAAGGTTTTTCCTAAAACCTATGCCCTAATTCTAATCCCTAATTTGGGTAGGTTCCAGAGCGGTCAAATGGGACGGACTGTAAATCCGTTGGCTATGCCTTCGAGTGTTCAAATCACTCCCTGCCCACCATTAAAATAGTAATCTAATAATTAAATGTAAGTATTAAGACAAATAATGAGAATTTATATTTCATACTTAATACTTATTTACTTTTTTTACTTAATATTAAAGCCCAGGTGATGAAATGGTAGACATGTTGGTCTTAGAAACCAATGCTGTAATGGCGTGAGAGTTCGAGTCTCTCCCTGGGCACCAAACTTTACATTTTTGTCTCGTACTTGGCGGACAAATTAAAAATATTTATTATGAAAGCAAAAATACATCCAAATGTAAATGAAATAACTATAACTTGCTCTTGTTGAGCAAAATTTGCAGTAAAATCTACTTTAAAAGAAGATACAAGAATAGAAGTTTGTTCTAATTGCCATCCTTTCTATACTTGAGAACAAAGAATCTTGAAAACTTGAGCTGTTGATAAATTCTATGCTAGAATGAAAAAAACAGAAAAATTACAAAAATAAAATAATTATTTATAGAGGCTTTACTTATCAAATTAGTGAAGTCTTTTTTCTTGCCTTTTTGAAGTTTATAAATATATTTAATAAAAAATTATTGATTAGCAAATTACAAATTAAAAAATTAAATTTGTTAGTCTGTTAATTTGTTAATTTTTTAATTTATTTTTTATGAAATACTCTTACAAAACAATTAAAACTTTAGTTCCTTTTGTTGAATCTGTAGAAAAACTTGCTGAGGATATAATTATGCATACAGCTGAAGTTGAAGCAATAGAACTTGAATGAGAAAACCTAAAGGATGTATTTGTTTGAAAAATCCTTGATACAAAAAAACACAAAGATAGCGATAGACTAAATATTTGCCAAGTAGAAGTTCTTTGAGAAAAAAAGCAAGTTATTTGTTGAGCTCCAAATGTAAAAGTATGAATCAAAGTTCCTGTTGCTATTATTTGAGCAAAACTTAAAGAAGATTTTATAATTGAAAAATGTAAAATTAGATGAGAAACAAGTGAGGGGATGATTTGCAGCGAAGATGAACTTGGATTAAGAGAAGATAGACAAGATTGAATTATGATTTTGGATGATAATGCTAAAATGTGAATTTCTATGAGAGAATATTTGAAAAAATCTGATGCAATTATAGAAATTGATAATAAATGAATAAACCATAGACCAGATATGTTTAGTCATATGGGTTTAGCAAGAGAATTAGCAACAATAAATTGAAAAGCTTTTTTATTAAATTATGAAAAAATAAATTTTTCAAAAGAAAAGGATTTATGAATAAAAAATAAAATTCCTGAAATATGCAAAAGGTATATTTGACTTTCTTTGTCTTGAGTTTCAAACTCTTCTTCTCCGGATGAAATCAAAGATATGATAAATATTAGTTGAAATACTTCAAAATGAATTTTAGTTGATATAAGTAATTATAGTCTTTATTTTTATTGACAGCCAGCTCATTGTTTTGATGCTGACAAAATTGATGGTCATATAACTATAAGATTTGCTAAAAAAGATGAAGAATTTATAGCTTTGGACAACAATACGTATAAATTAAATTCTGAAGATATAGTAATTGCGGATAATTCAAAAATTTTAGCTTTATGATGAGTAATTTGAGGTAAACTTTCAGCAGTTTCAAACTCTACAAAAAATATAATCGTTGAATGAGCGTATTTTGATCCTAAAACAGTTAGAAAAACATGAAGAAGACATTGAATTAGAACAGACAGTTTAAATGTATTTGAAAAAGATATTCCCCTTGAGCTTCCTTTAGCTTGAGTAAGTTTAATTTATAAAAAATTAAAAGAAATATTTCCTGAATTAAAAATTAATTGATATAGCGATTCTTATCCTAAAAAACAAGAACTTATAAAAATTCCTTTTGACTTGAATTTTATAAATAAGCTTATTTGAGCAAATTATAGTGAAAAAGAATCCTTAGAAATTCTTGAAAGATTGGGAATCAAAAAAAATTGAAAAGATTTAGTTATTCCTTTTTGGAGAAAAGATTTAAACCACAAAGCAGATATTGCTGAAGAAATAACTAGAATTTATGGACTTAATAATATAGAAACTACAGTTCCTAGAATTAATCTTTGAGCAGTAATACAAGACAATATTTATAAATTAAAAAACGATGTAAGAGAATTTTTTGTAGATAGATGATTTTTTGATTTATACAATTATAGTTTTGTCAATGAAAGTTTAATGAAAAATCTTTGATTAAATTCAGAAAATCTTGTCCCATTAAAAAATAGTTTAAGCGAAGAAATGACTCATATGAGATGAAGTTTAATTCCAAATCTTATTTTGAGTTTAGAAAAAAACACAAGACAGTATAAAAATCTAAAATTATTTGAGTTTGAAAAAGTTTTTTCTTTTAAAAATTGAAAAGTTGAAGAAAATTATAATTTTGCATGAATTTTATCAAGTGAAGAAGATTTAATTTATTATGATTTACAAAAAATAATTTCAGATTTATTTAAAAAACTAGCAATTGATAATTTTATGTTTAGTACTCCAAAAAATTACCCAAGTTTTGCACACAAATGAAGAACTGCAAATATAATAGTTAGATGACAGAATATTTGATATATATGAGAAATTCATCCTGCTATTGCAAATAATTTTTCTATAAAAGAAAGAATTTGATTTTTTGAAATAAATGCAGATAAATTAAAAAATTTAGTTTATAATAAAATAAAAGCAAAAGAAATTTCAAGCTTTCAAGAAAATAATTTTGATCTAAGTTTTGTAGTTCCAAAAGAAAAACCTGGAAAAGATATAATGATTTCTATACAAAAAACTGATCCAAAATTAATCCAAAAAGTTGAACTTTTTGACATTTATGAAAACAAAGAAAAACTTCCAGGAAAAAGAAGTTTAAGTTTCAAGATTTATATTCAATCTCTTGAAGAAACTCTTAGCGATGAAATAAAAAATAATTTAATAAAATCAATTATAGAAAAAGTTGGAAAGATTGGATGAGAATTAAGATAAAAAAAATCTTGTAATTTTTTAAAATAAGTATATAATGTGTGTATACTTATTTTTTATTGCATTTAGCTTAACAAAAGTTATAATTTTTTAAAATTCTTAAAATATTTTTATGAACTTCCAAGAACTTTATGATATTCTAAACGAAGAACAAAAAAAAGCTGTGGATCATATAGAGTGACCAGCTATGGTTATTGCCTGACCTTGAACTTGAAAAACTCAAGTACTTTGAGCTAGAACTACAAATTTGATTTTAAAAGCATGAATTAGCCCAGAAAATATACTTATAACTACATTCACTGAATCTTGAGTAATCGCAATAAAAGAAAGACTTCTTAAATTTATAGGCCCTGAAGCTCATAAGATCTATGTTTCTACAATTCATTCCCTAGCTTCAGATATTATAAAAACTTTTGCTGAAAAATTTAAGTTTGAAAAAACTTCTAGCTTAATCGATGATGTTGATAGTTTAGAATTTTTGGCAAATATAATTGAAAAACTTCTCTCTGAAAAAAAATTGGAATATTTAGTGACAAATTATGATAAATTATTTTATTTAAATGATATAAAAAGAGCTATTTGAAACCTAAAACAAGAATGAATTTCTATTGAAAAATTTGAGATTTTGATAAAAGAAGAAGAAAAATTTTATGATAATTTACTTAAAGAAAAAAGAAATAATAAAAGAATTAAAAAAATAGAGAAATACGAGGATGAATATAAAAAAATTATTTGAAAAATGAAAGAATTGCTTTTAATTTATAAAACTTATGATAATTTTTTAAAAAATAATTCTTTTTATGATTTTTCTGATATGATAAATTTTGTTTTAGAAAAATTTAAAGAAGATAATGAATTAAAATATTATTATGCTGAAAAATTTCAATACATTATGCTTGATGAATATCAAGATACAAATAATGCTCAAAACCAAATAATCGATTTAATTTTAAGTGTAAGTCCTGAAAAAGATTTTCCAAACATTATGGTTGTTTGAGATGATGATCAATCAATTTATCGTTTTCAATGAGCAAATATAGAAAATATGCTTGATTTTTCAAATAAATACAAAAAAACAAAATTTATAGTTTTAGAAAAAAATTATAGATCAAGTCAAACAATTCTTGATGCTTCAAGTTCTTTAATTAAAAATAATAATGAAAGACTTGTAAATAAAATTCCAAGTTTAACAAAAAATTTGGTTTCAATGAAAAATAGTTCACTCATGATAAAGGAACTTAAGAAAATTTGAGAAAAACAATATAAAAATGATTCTAATCCCGAACAAGGTACTAAATGACAAAATAGTAAACCAGTTTTTTATTCAGCATCAAACGGCATAGATGAAAAAATATTTGTTTTAGAAAAAATAAAAGAATTAGATTGGAAAAATAATAAACAAAAACTTAATGATATAGCAATTATTCTTAGAACAAACAAAGAAGTTGAAGAATGGTCTTTGTTTCTTCAAGAAAATTGAATTCCTGTAGAATCAAAACTAAAAACAAATATTTTAAATTCAAAATATATAGATTTTATAATTAAATATCTCGAAATTATAGAAAATCCTTATGCTTGTGAAGAATCTATTATAGATGTGATGAGATGTGGTTTTGTCGATGTAAACAATTTTGATGTAATCAATATAAATAGATATTTGTATAATTTAAATTATTCAAGAAAAAATAAATTGAAAATATGGGATTTTTTAAAAAAATTTGAACAATATTATGAGTGAAATGAAAAATTGGAACTCAAAGAAATAGATAAATTATTCAAGTTTAGAGAAAATATTACTCTTATGCACTCACAAATATCTGATTCTAGCTTTATTATTTTTTTCAAAAATTTTATAGAAAATATAAAAATTTTAGATTATGTAGAAAAAAATTGAACATTTGATGATATGGAAGATATTTTTACATTATTTCAAAAAATCAAATCATGGACTGAAATAAAAAAAGACTTTTCTATAAATAATTTAATAACAAAACTAAACTTACATAAAAAATATAAAATTACTATTGAAAGACAAATCCTTAAAACACAAAAAGATTGAATTCAAATTATGACCTGACATTGAGCAAAATGACTTGAATATGATATAGTTTTTATACCATGATTACAATATGGAAATTGGGACAATAAAAAAGTTATAGAAAAAATCAAACTTCCTTTTTGAATTGTTTGAGACTGAATACAATTTTCTAGAGATGAAGATAAAGATGACAAAAAACAAAGGGATTTGGAAGAAGAAAGAAGATTATTTTTTGTAGCATTAACTAGAGCAAAAAATTATTTATATTTAAGTTTTCCTAGAACAAAAGATAAAAAAATAAATATAATTTCTCAATTTGCTGAAGAACTTGAAGATAATATAAATTTTATAGAATCAAAAATTGCTGATGAGAAAAATTTAAATGAAATTATAAAAAATTCTTTGATTTGAGTAAAAAATTCTTTATTTGATTATTGAGAAATAGAACTTGAATACATAAAAGAATTTTTAAAAAATTATAAACTTTCACCTTCTGATTTAAACAAGTTTCTTGAAGATCCTATGATATTTCTTAAAGAAGCTATTTTTAGATATCCTTTTGTTGATAATGAAGCTACCATTTTTTGAAAAGTTTATCATAGGAGTTTAGAATTATTTTTTATAAAATACAAAAAGGAAAATGTGATACCAAAACTAGATTATTTAACATCTACTTTTTCTTTACTTTTAAAACAAGAAATTTTAAGTCCAGAAGAATTTGAGAGACTTGAAGAAAGATGATTAAAATGACTTTCTTGATATTATAATTATTATTCTTGAAATTTTAAACAAACTCTTGAACTTGAATATAATTTTAGATGAAGAAATATAATTTTTGCTTGAATTCCTTTAACTTGAAAAATAGATAAAATAGAAAAAATGCAGTGATTTATTCCTTGAGAAAATCCTTCTTCAAACTGACAATTCGCACTTTTTAAAGAAGCTGTAAATATAATTGATTATAAAACTTGATCAATAAAATGACTTTCTCAAATCAAATGAATTGATAGAAATTGAGTTAAAAAAGATGATTTTACAGAATGAAAACATTGAAGACAATTGCTTTTTTATAAATTACTTTGTGAACTTGATAAAGAGTTTAGTGCTAAATATGATATAGCATCAATGTGAATTGATTTTGTAGAATGAAGAAATAATGAGTATAAAATAATTCAAGTTGATTTTAGTTTTGAAGAATATGACGAATTTAAAGATCTTTTGGTTGACACTTGGAATAAAATAAATGATTTAAATTTTTGGAGAGAATTGTTGATTAAATAAAATTCTTTTCATTTTTGTAGAGATGTTTTGACGAAACATCTCTATTTTTTTAAATTTTCTTGCATTTTAAATTACTATTCTTAGAATAGTATAAATTATTAATACAAGAAAAATGAAAGATTTTGATTTATCAAAACTATTTGGTTCAAAGTGCCGTTCCAAGATTTTGGAAATATTTTTTTTAGAATATGAAGCATGAAACAATGAATGATTTCATATGAGAGCCTTGTCTCGTGAAATTGATGAGCAAATAAATTCTGTAAAAAGAGAATTAGATAATTTGCATAGTTTATGAATTTTAAAATTTAAAGAAGAATTGAAGAAAAAAATATTTTTTCTAAATACAAGTTTTTTTTTGTTCAAAGAATTTAAAAGTATTTTTATAAAATCTTATAACCCTCTAGATAAAATTAAAAAATTTTATGCAAAAGAAAAAAATCTTGAACTTGTCATATTAAACGAAAGTTTAAAATATAAAATGATTGATAATTGAAAAACAATTCTTGATATTTTTATGATTTGAGAAATTGATAAAAATACTTTTAATGAATTTTTGTGAACAATATTTTTTAATAAAAAAATAAAATATGCAATTATTACAAAAGAAGATTTTTACAATAGACTTGATTATTGAGATAAATTAATTCATAATATTTTGAAACAAACTTGAAATATTTTTTTAACTGATAAAATGAAAATAAAAGAAATACTTGATGGTAAATAAAAGAATAAAAAAAAATTTAACATTTAATGGTATCTTATGAGAATTTTAACATGAGTAAAACCTACTTGAAATTGAATGCATATATGAAACTATTTTTGAGCAGTTTTACCTATTATAAACGATGCACCAGGAAACTTGACTTTTTTGATGTTGGCTGATTTACATTCCTTGACAACTGTTCATAATTGACAAACTCTTGAAGATTATAAAAAGAGAGTTTTATGTGAATATTTTGCAATTTTATGAGAAAATAGTGATATAATTGTTTTTGAACAATCAAGATTATATAGACATGTTTATATTACTTGGATTTTATGTAGTGTTACTCCATATAGTTTAATGTTAAGAGCACATGCTTTTAAAGATAGTAAAACAAAAAATATTGATATAAATATGGCGATATTTAATTATCCTATCTTGATGGCTGCAGATATATTGAACTTTGATACTGATTATGTTCCTGTTTGAAAAGATCAAAAACAGCATATAGAATTTACTAGAGATATAGCTCAAAATTTTAATAATACTTATTGAGTTGATTTTTTTAAACTTCCTGAAGCAAAAATAAGTAGTACTCTTTGAATCATCCCTTGAACCGATTGAAGAAAAATGAGTAAAAGTTATGATAATCATATCTGAATATTTGATCCAGAAGATGAAATCTATAGAAAAGTAATGTCAATTGTAACTGATACAAAAACTCTTGAAGAGCCTAAAAATCCGGATACTTGTAATGTTTTTGCTTTGATTAAGCTATTTGCTAGTGAAGAAAAACAAGATGAAATAAGAAAAAAATACTTAGAATGAAATTATTGATATTGAAGTGCTAAAAATGAATTACTTATGCTTATACTTTCTTATTTTAGGGATGCTAGAGAGAGATATAATATCTATATAAACAATTTTTCTTTAATTCAAGAAAAAGTAGATAGATGAAATCAATTTGCGTCAAGAATAGTTATGGAAAAATATAATGAGATAATTAAACTTGTTTGACTTAGTGATATACAATAAAAAATGAAAGGAAAAATATTTTTTATAATGGGAGTTTCTGGATCATGAAAATGAACTCTCATAGAAAATCTCAAAAAAATAAATAATTCAGATTTCCATTTTATAAGATCTTATGTGACAAGAAAAATAAGGTCTTGAGAAAAAAATGGTAATATTTATTGGTTTATAACGCTTGAGGAATTTAAAAAATCCATAGAAAAAAATGAATTTTTAGAATATAAGCTTGTTCATAATTTAAATTATTACTGAACAAAAAAGAAGGATATAATAGACAATTGAATAGAAAAATGAAAAATTGTTATAAAAGAAATTGATATGGAATGATTAAAAGAAATATTTAAAACTTATCCTGAATTAAAAAATCTTATCAAGAGTATTTTTTTAAGTATAGATATAAAAACTTTTAAAGAAAGAGTAAAATTGAGACAATGAAAAATGGATGAAATAGAATTAAAAAATAGAATAGAAAGCCTAAAAAAAGAAAAAAAAGAAGCAAAAATTTATTGTGATTATATAATAGAAGCAGATAAAAAAAACCCAGATGAAATTTTAAATGAAGTATTAAAAATTATTAAATAAATATTTATTAACTTATCAAATAAAAATTTATTAAAATTTTAAAATTCAATAATAAAAAATGAAAATTCACATAATTACTATTTTCCCAGAATCATTTAAATCATATTTTGAATCAAGCATTATTTGAAAAGCAAAAGAAAAAAACTTATTTGAATTTTTTTTGTACAAATTAAATGACTTTTCACGTAAAAAATTTAAACATGTTGATGATAAAGCTTTTTGAACACATGGTCAAGTAATCAGTCCAGAACCTTTATCAAAAGCTATTGAATTTATATTTAAAAGAGTTTGAAAAAAAATTCCTGTTATCTATATGACTCCAACTTGAAAAATTTTAACTCAAAAAAAAGTTGAATATTTTTCTAAAAAATTAAAAGAATTTATTATAATTTGTTGACACTACGAGTGAATAGATCAAAGAATTATTGATTTATACGTAGATTATGAAATAAGTATTTGAAAATATATTTTAACAAGTTGAGAATTAGCAAGCCAAGTTTTTATAGACTCGTTAATTAGATTTGTCCCAGATGTCATTTGAAATAAAAAAAGCTTAGAAGAAGAAAGTTTTTCTCAAAAATTATTTGGAAAAAAAGAATTTCCTCATTATACTAGACCAAGAAATTTTAAGTGATTGGAGGTTCCTGACGTTTTAGTTTCTTGAAACCATAAAGAAATTACAAAATGGAAACATGCCAATTTAAAATAATTTATAATTAATATTTTAACTATGGAAGTCGATTTCAACACTACTTTAAACGAATTTTACAAAAATTTTAATTTAGAATTGTTTTTTAAAATAATTATTGCTTACATCTTTTTAGTTTGGGTTTCTTTGATAATTTGGGTTGTAAAAGATATCACAAACAGAACAAATAATATTTTTTATCAACTTATTTCTGTATTTATAATTGTTTTTTGAACTCCTCTAAGTATATTTATTTATCTTATTATAAGACCCTGAAAAACTATTTTAGAAAAAATGTTTGAAGAAATTGATTATAATTTAGATGTACTTGATAATAATGTCAATTCAAATATCCCAGACAAAAAAGATTTGCAAGAAAACGATAATTATACAGTTTGTAATAATTGTGAATATGATCAAATACAAATTGAATTTAAGAATTGTCCAAATTGCTGAATTAATTTAAAAAAGTTTTGTTCAAATTGTGAAAAAGAGATAAATACTAAATGGAAAATTTGTCCTTATTGTGAAACAAAATTAAAGTGAGAAGAAAAAAATGAAACAAAAACTCAAAAAAACAAAAAAAACTGAGAATAAAATCTCAGTTTTTTAATCTTCAAATCATTTAGGTATCATTGTTTTTTTCCATGGAGTGAATTTTTCATAAATATTTGCAAGCTCAAAAATCTTTTCTTCTCACTTCAGTGGTCAAATAATTTGTAATCAAACTGGTAATTCTTTTTTATCTTCATCTTCACTTTTAGCAAATCAACATGGAATGCTTATTGCAGGAAGTCATGCTAAACTTGAAGGAATAGTATAAGAATCCGCAAGATACATTTTTAACAAATCATTTTTTCTTTCTCAAATTTTCCAAGCTACACTTGGGCTTACAGGACAAGCCAGTAAATCAACTTTATCAAAAATATTTTTAAATTCATCTATAATTAAAGTTCTAACTTTTGATGCTTTTAGATAATACGAATCATAAAATCAAGCGGATAAAACATAAGTTCAAAGGATTGATCTTCTTTTTGGTTCAATTCATAATCATTCTCCTCTATTGTTTATATAAAATTCTTCTAGATTATTGTGTATAGAATTTGAAACATATCAATATCTTATTCAATCTAATCTAGCTAAATTTGTTGAAACTTCAGCTGGAACAATTATATAATAAGCTGAAATTGCATATTTTGTAGTTGGTAAGCTAACTTCTATAATTTCAGCTCATAAATCTTTAATTTTTTCTATAGCATCATTAACTACATTTTTTACTCCGTCATCTAAACCTTCCTCAAAATACTCTTTTGGAATTCAAATTTTAAATCATTTTAAACTTTCTTTTTCCCATATTTTTTCATCTATAATGTGTTTTCATAAAATTGTTGTATTATCTTTTTCATCATATGAATTCATCAAATTATATAAAATTCAAGCATCTTTTACAGTTCTTGTAATTGTTCATGGACAATCAAAGCTTGATGCCATAGGAAAAATTCCAAATCTTGAGTTTCTTCAATAACTTGGCTTAAATCAAACAAGTCAACATAAACTTGCAGGTTGCCTTAAACTTCATCAAGTATCTGTTCATAAGCTTGCTGAACACAATCAAGCTGCAACTGATGCTGCACATCAAGAACTAGATCATCAAGGAACTCTTGATAAATCCCAAGGATTTTTTGTAGCTTTAAATACTGAGTTTTCTCAACTAGATCACATAGCAAACTCATCCATATTTAATTTTCAAATTGAATTCATTCAAGCATTATTTAATGCTTGTATAATACTTGAATCATAATCAGGAACAAAATCTTTCAACATAAGTGAGCTTCAAGTCGTTGGAATTCAAGCTTCAGCATAAACATCTTTTACACCAATTGGAACTCAAGCTAAAAAACTATCTGTCTTATCAATAAAGTTCTTATTGATATAATTAAATGATGACAATTTATCATCATATTTATCTATTCTTTTTAAAAAATAATCAAAAACTTCTTTTGATGAAACTTCTTTATTTTTTATTTTTTTTATAATGTTTTCTAAACTCTCGAAAGCTAACATAATTTTTTATTAATAAATATATTAAATAATTATATAAAAAAATATTTTTTTTCAATATAAATTTTATTTTGAAATAAATAATTTAAAATCAATTTCTTAAATAAAAAAAATCTGATTTTTCAGATTTTATTTATTTATTTCTTTTAATTTAGCATTTTTTCATACTGCAGTTCTAACATATCAAATAAATTTTCTTCTAACTTTAAAATTTCTTAAAATTTCGATTTTTCATACACTTGGAGAATGAATAGGAAAAACTTTTTCTATTCAAAAAGCTCAAACTTTTTTTCTTACTGTTATTATTCTTTCAAGTAAACTTTTTCATGAAACTTTTATAATAATTCATCTATATTTTTGAATTCTTTCTTTTCATCATTCTTTTATAATCTGATGAACCTCAACTTCCATTCAAGTTTTAAATTCTGGCATTTCTTCTTTCAGGTAAGTACTCTGAACTTTTTTTAT
>CAZCNE010000004.1:31092-67909 GCA_964500515.1 uncultured Candidatus Peribacteria bacterium
AAGTTTTAAATTCTGGCATTTCTTCTTTCAGGTAAGTACTCTGAACTTTTTTTATCAATTCACTATTTGTCATGTTTATTTATAATTTAATTTTTAACGAGCAAATTATATTATTTTTAAAAAAAAAATCAAGTTTTTTATAAAAGAATATATATATTTATATTACACTGAATTTTTATTTGTTTCTTCTGTTTTGTTGTTTATAACAATTTAAAAGAATTATTCAGTATGCTCAAATTAGTTTTTTTAATAAACAAAATTTCATCATACAAAGATTGAAGCTCAAAAAGTAACCTAAACAACTTTAATAAAAATATTAAAAAATACAATTTGAATTAATAGTAACTCATCACGAGTTAATTTGGTATTGTCAATTTCAAATATTTTTTCATGTTTCTTTTATTTCTTCACATGACCTAAAATCTCAATTTTGTTCCCAGTTTTTATTTGGACTATTTAGCATATCTTCTAAAGAAATATCTGCATTAACCGAAGGAGAATAAGGTAAAGAAAAAATATATGGTAAATTAAAGTTTGAATTATCAAAAATTATTTTTCTTTTACTATGTTCTTCGCTTAAATCTATATCTCATGACTCATGTGCTAAAATAATATTTGGAGCAACGGTTTTCATAACAGATTGGTAATCTCAAACCACAAAAGCAAGATTAACTCAATTATTCTCAAGAGTTGCAGCTAATTGAAATTCTTGATTTATTCTTGATACAGAATAAAAATATGGAACATTTATGTATGGGTCATAAGGAATTTTATCAAGAGAAAATATTATTATATTATTTACAAGTCTTCATTGTTTTGCTACTAAATTTGATCAGTTATTTATAAAAAAACTTTCTCAAGGGTTAGGATACTCTCATCTTTTAGCTTTATGAGATTTAAGTGATGTAGCAACTCAAGTAAGCTCTGTTTTTCTTTGAGAATCTCTGGCATCCTCAAGATATTTAAAATAAGAAACAAATCAGATTGTAGACAAAACTGCAATTATTATTACAGAAACAATCAATTCAATAAAAGTAAAAGCATCTTTTTTGAAATTATTTTTCATAATAATTATTAATAAAATAAATTATCTTACATATATAAGATGAACATTATCACTTCAAGAAGGGTTACAATTAAATGAATCATAATCTAGAGTTTTTCATATTCATCTATTGTTTTCATCCAAAATCAAAAATAAATTACAAAACTTGTTATCTGAATCACAATCTCAAGTTTGTGCTTGAGTAATATCTGATAAATTTTTATTTCAATCCCACCACAAAGATAATTTTATAGGATAATTCATTGTTCAAGTTCAAACGCAAGCTCACATCTGTGAAACTTTAAATGAATTATATGTTCAAGATTCTTCTTTACAAGTATTATTATTTGTTTTAGTTACATCAATTGAACAAGAATTGTCATCTTTATATGTTCAAACAAGCCATCAACTTGGTGTCCAAAAAAGTATTTCTTTTTGTCATAAATCACATGCCCAATACTTATAGGATGCCTCTTTTAATTTTGTAGCAATAGGACTTTCAAAATCACAATGTCATATAGAATATTTATTATAAATTCAATCTTTTGCCATTAAAGTCCAACCTCATCAAGCAGTTGTCATATCACAATATACTTCTACCGGATAAGATCAATTTTTAGGAATTATTGAATATTTTCAATCTCAATTTGATAATCAAGAATTTAAGATATCTTTACAACTAGATTTATATTCAGTATTATCACAAGTGGTTGTAATAATTTTTCAATATTGATTAATTTCATATTCTCAATATCAGATAAATTTTCAATCTTCTATGATTTCATTACAATTTTTATAATCATTTTTTGTCTTGTAGTCTGAATCATACATATAAACTTCTAAATTTTTTTTATTTTTTGAAACGGGAAAAAAAGGTTTTATAAAATTGTAAGGAATATTGTAAACTTGATTATTTAAAATAAATTTTTTTCTATTTTCTTCATTATTTATTTCAAGATACGAAGATTGTGTAGCAAAAATTATTGAAGGTAAAATATATTGAGAAACAGACTTGTAATCTCAATCCAACAAAGCCATATTGGCTCAGTTATTTTCTAAACTTAAAGACAACTCAAATTCTTGTTCATTCCTCGAAACAGAATAATAATATGGAACTTTTATATAAGGATCATATGGTACATCTGATAAACTTGATAAAATAACACTCTTTCTAAGTCTTCATTGCAAGGCAACTTCATAATTATTATTATATATTTTAAACAAATCTCAGGTCATATAACCTTCAGGACGAGGATAAGTTCATCTTTTTGATTTTTCTAATTTTAAAGATTCTTTTATCAAAACAAGATCAGATTTTCTTTTTGAATCCCTTGCATCTTCTTGATTTTTACTGTACGAAATAAATCATAAAACAGAAAGTATTGATAAAATAATTATAGAAATAATTAATTCAATAAAAGTAAAAGCTTTCTTTTCTTTGTTCATATTAATTTTTATTTAATTTTTTTATGTCTAAAGTAAAAACATTTATTTCTGATGAAAAATCTTTTTTTTCAATTTTTCCAATTCTCTCATAAACTATTCATAAAAAGTTACTTGGATCAACATAATTTCATAAAGAATCAACATATTTATATTTTTCATTTGTTGATCATGTAAGAACCTGTATTTTTTTTAAATCATTATTTTTATAAACATAAAATTTTTCTCATTGATTTACTCAGGTGAAATCTAATTTATAAATTATATTATTTAAGTTTGATTTAAGTAAATTAATTGAAGAATTTTCCTCATTATTTAAATCATAATTTACAACATACAATATAAGATTATAAAAACCAAATAAAACAAAAACTATTAATACAACTCAAACCATTATTCCTGTTAAGCTTTCAGCATTTTTATTTTTTAACATTTGTAAATTTTATAAAAATATATAAAATATTTATAATTATATATAAAATTTTAAATAATGAAAATTTTTAATAAAAATGCATTAACTTTTGTAGAACTAATTATTTCTGTGGTTATAACTGCGATAATTTTTATGATGTTATATTTCTATATATCAAACTCAATAAATACCATAAACATTTCAAATGATAAAACTGATGTTGTATCCCAATATTATGAAGTATATAATGATCTTGCAGAAATTAAATTAAAATATAATTCCTGAGAATTAATTTTAGATAATAATATTTGATCATGAAGTGATGTTTTACTTCTAAATAATCTTGATAATACAGAATGAATATTATTTTGAATAATTGATAAAAAAACCTCTTTATTAGTATTATGAAATTCACATGAAATTTATGGAGAAAAAGTTTTTTGATATAAAAAACTAAGTTTATCTGAAATTTCAAAAATAAAAAGTCAAGTTTGAGATTTACAAAATATTTCATTTAGAAACTCTAAAATGTATGATTCAGTATTAAAAGATTTTCAAGCAAGTTTTTATAATTCTTGAAGTATTTTATCTTTAACATTTGACTTTTTAGCTTGATATAATAAAAATTATGAATGAAAAAAACGGAAAGATATAAATAAAAATAATTACATTGAAAAAAAAGTAAATTTTAACTTTTAATTATATTTATGATTTTTGAGAAAAAAGCAGCAATATTTATTTATACTATAATTCTTATAAGTATAATTTTGGTGATTTCAAGTCTTGTTTTAAGTAAAACAAACTTGCAAATTAATACTAATGAATATCAAAAAATAAGAGATAATTTACATAAAAAAATCAATAAAAAGTCAGAATTTTATTTATGATACGATAAACTATATAATTCTGATTGATCTTGATTTATAGATAATATTTCATGTCCTGATGAAATAACAATGAGCTGAAGCTCTAGTTCATGAACTTTTTCAAGTTCACTTAGCTTATCTTGAAATATTTTTTTATGTGAGTGAATTTATAATTGAAGTAATGTAAATTTAAATTTTAATTCTTGATTTACTTGATTTTTAGAATCTTCTTGGAAAGAAGAAACAATTACTTTAAATAATGATTCATGAAATTTTGCATTTGAAAATACAATAATTTCATTTTTGCCAGAATCATATAATAAGCCAGATCAAATAGATGATAATTTTAATAGTGATAATTATAACTCTAAATCTATTTCTGTTTCAGAAACTTGAGTTTATTTTGATAATGATTCAGACTGAAGAACTAAAATTATTTGAATTTTATCTCAAAGCTGAGTTTTAGAAAATATTTTTTGGACGAATGAAAAAACAAATAATTTTATAAACTCAAACTCAAATAATAACGATTGATTTTATGAAAAAATATGAAATGTAGAAAATGGTTTTTTACATTTAAATATTGATAAAATTGCTAAGTTAAGAATTATTGAAATTGATAGAACCAAATATAATAAAAAAAAAGAATTAACTGTAATTTGAGCTACTATTGAAAAAGATATAAATTCTTGATCTTGATATATACAAGCAGATTGAAGTTTAGCTAACAATAAATCAAATTGATATAATTTTAATTTCAAAGACAAAGATTATGCTATTTTTTTATTATGAAATGAATTATTAAAATATGAAATTTACTGAGAAACACAAGACTGAAAAAAATTATATATAGTTCCAATTGATGATTCTTTAGCTAAGAATTTCAATATTTTAGCCTGAGATATAGAATTTAAATATTGAGTTTATTACTGAAAACAATTAGAAATAAGTAAAATAAAATAAAATTTTTATCTGAAATTTAGCGCTCAAATATATCAAATAGCAATAGCATCAGCTACATCATCTGGTTTTGGAATAGTTTTTAAAGAGAAAATTATTTTTATAGCATTTTGAACCTGAATTTTTGTAGCTTTACCATTTCAAGAAATTGCTTTTTTCACTTGTAAAGGAGTGAATTCTAAAATATCAATATTGTTTTTTTGTGCTTCATATATAATTACGCCTCTACTTTCAGCAACTGAAATTCAAGTTTTGATATTATTTGTAAAATATATTTTTTCTATAGAAAGCAAACTTGGCTTATAATTTTTTATAAGTTCACAAATATCAGTTCAAATTTCAAATAATTTTATATTATTAGAAATATTAGCTTTCGTTTTTAATAATCCATAATCAATCAAAACAATTTTATTTCATTTTTTTTCTAAAATAGAAAAACCTGTAGTAGTTGTTCACGGATCTATTCATAAAATAATCATAATATTAATTTTAAAATATTTTCTTGACTTTTATGCGAAAGTATGTTTAAATATATATGTGTGTAATTATTATTTCTTAAACATTTAAAATATGATAACACATATATGAAAAATTACAAAAATAAAACAAAAATTGTTATAGATCCATATTTGTTAAATAAACTTACTAATTCTTTTGTTTTAAATGAAAATGAAAAATTAAATTTTTTAAAATATATAGCCTATTTAACACAAAACGAAAAAAAACAATTATGTAATTTAGTTTAAGAAATTCTAAAATCTTTGATTATAATTTATAAAATTTATTTTTTAACAAAAATTTAATATAAATTAATAAATCAAAGATTTTTTTGTGCAAAAAAAATCTTTAGCACAAACAAATAATTTGAATTTTTTCAAAAAAATATACAATAAAATATAGTTAAAAAATTTTATAATTTAATATATTTTTATGAAAGCTGTAATACTTGTTGCTTGAGAAGGTTCTAGGCTTAGACCACTAACAAATACTACACCTAAACCTCTTATCAAAGTTTTTGGAAAACCTATTTTTGAATATACACTTGATGCTTTACATAAAGAAGTAGATGAATTTATACTAGTTGTAAAATATAAACAAGAACTTTTTAGAGAAAAATATAAAAATAAATATAAGAATACAAAAATAACTTATGCCCAACAATGAGATGAAAAATGAACTTGAGCTGCTATAAAAAAATTAAATATTAAATGAGATTTTATAATTATAAATTGAGATAGTATTTTTGATAAAAAAGATTTAAAAAATCTTGTAAAGATGAAATGATATTGATGTTTAGTAAAAAAAGTTAAAGAACCTGAAAAATACGGAATTTTTAAATTAAATAAAGATAGTGAAGCTATAGAAATTGTAGAAAAACCAAACGAATATGTTTGAGATTTAGCTAATTTATGAGTTTATAAAGTAAATGATAAAATAATTGATTATTGTAATGAGATAAAAATTTCAGAAAGATGAGAAATTGAAATAACTGATGCTTTAAATATTTTTTTAAAAAATTTTAGATTTTGTGTAAAAAAAATAAAGTGAGACTTTTTAGATATAACATACCCTTGGAGTTTATTTTGAGCCAATACTCATTTTTTAAATAATTTAAAAAAAGATAAAATAAAATGAGAAATTGAAAAACATGTAAATATAAAATGAAAAATAATTCTTGAAAAATGAGCCATATTAAAATCTGGAACTTATATTGAATGAAATGTTTATATTTGAAAAAATACAATAATCTGACCAAATACTTACATAAGATGAAATACAGTGATTTGAAACAAATGTAAAATCTGAAATGCTTGCGAAATCAAAAATTCAACAATTTGAGATGATACAAATATCGCTCATTTATCATATATTTGAGATAGTATTTTGTGAAATAATGTAAATATCTGATGATGATTTATAACTGCTAATCTAAGACATGATGGAGCAAATATCAAAGTCCCTATAAAAGAAATTTTAACTGAAACTTGACTTAGAAAACTATGATGTATAATAGGTGATAGTTCAAAAATTTGAATTAATAATTCAATTTATCCTTGAAGAGTTTTAAATAACAACTCAACAACAATTCCTTGAGAAGTAATTAAATAATTTATCGTTTAAGCATGAAAAAAACATTTTTATTAAAATCATTTATTTTTTTAGTTATTTTTATAATTTGACTTTCATTTTTTACAGTATTTAGTGCCAATTTTTTTAACTGATCAACAAATCTAGTTTACAAATTATCAAACAATATATACATAAATTCTAATGATTTAAATAAAACCTTACTTATCTATGAAAGTTCCCTTGATTTAAGTAATGCAAAATTTAAATCTTCATGTAATACTGAAACAAATCTATTAAACAAAAAAAATAATTTATTTTTATTTGAACTTATCGTAAATGATCCTAATTGTAATGATAATAGTTTTATCCTTAAGTCAAATATCTGAAATCACAGTAAAGTAAGTTTTGATCTTGTTTCAGATTCATCTTTATACAATGTTTTAATTGATTATTGAACTCATGATTTAATTAATTTATCAAATGTTATAAATCAATTTATTGTTAAATATAATATTTATTTAAATTTCAAAAAATCTCCTATTGATGATGAGTATAATTACAATTGAAAAAAAAGAATATACAAAGAATTAGTTTATAGATGAAACTTTATAAAAAACTTGATAGAAAAAAGAAATGTAAAATATTTAATTCCTATAGTATGAAAAGATCTTCCTACATCAAACACTTCAAAAATGCCTAATTCTCTGAGACCTTATAGAGCAAAAATTACAGATTGAATTCATCATTCTTGGGATATTGATGCTCCTTTTTGAGAAGAAGTAATAAGTTTAGATGATGCAATTATTATAAGAATAGTAAGAAATTGGGAAAGCTCAGATTTGAAAAATATAAGAAAATGAGAAAAATTAAGTGCAGAAGACAAAATGAGAAATTTAGATATTTATAGATGAAATCAAGTTTGGATAAAAACAATGAAATGAGAACTTGTAATGTACGCTCATCTTGACAAAATTCTTGAGTGATTAAAAGAATGAGATTATGTGAAAAGATGACAATATATTTGAAATGTTTGAGTTTCTTGAGTTCCTCAAAGTGATTACCGTGATTATCATCTTGATTTTTGAATATATGAAAATCCTTATAATTTATCAAAAGTTTGATCTTATGATATAGATGATTATATGTTTTGGAACTGGAAATTTAAATGAAAGAATTTTGATTTTATAAAATCAAATCAATACGAAATATTTGAAAAAAATGAAGCTAAAAAATAATTTTTTAAATAAGACTCCAATCTATTTCCTTTTTTCTTAAATTATTTAAAATTTTGTTGGTTTTTGAAAAAACTTTACTTCAAAAAAATCAATTATAAGCAGAAAATGGTGAAGGGTGTGCTGATTCTATAATATAATGTTTGCTTATATCTATTAAATTTTTTTTACTTCTCGCAAAATTTCACCAAAGTATAAAAACAATTCAATCTTTTTTATCTGAAATAATTTTTATTACTTTATCCGTAAATATCTCCCATCAAATTTTTGAATGACTTGCAGGAAGTCAGGATTTAACAGTAAGAATTGAATTTAACATAAAAACTCACTCTCTCGTCCATTTTTCTAAATTTCAAGTATTTGGAATTTTAAATCATAAATCATCATGAAGTTCTTTAAAAATATTTTTTAAAGATGGTGGAGGATTTATTCAATCTTGAACAGAAAAACAAAGTCAATGAGCTTGTCAAACTCAATGATAAGGATCTTGTCACAATAAAACTACTTTTACTTTATCAAATGGTGTGTAATTAAAAGCATTAAATATATTTTTTGGATGAGGATAAATTGTGATTCAAGATTTTATATCTTCTACTAACTTATTTTTTATATCTTTGAAATAATCTTTTTCAAATTCATCTTTCAAGATTTCTAACCAAGAATGTTCCATTTTTATTTCTTGCATATTTTTTATAAATTATAAAATTTTTTCTATAAGTTCGCTAATATTTAATATTTTCATATTTTTTATTTCTTTTGATCTATTTATATTTTCAGGAATTGTATCTGTTACTATTAAATTATCTAAATATTTAGATAAATTTATGTGAGATTTATTTGGAAAAATTCAATGTGTGGCAAAAGCATCAACACTTTTAGCTCAAAGTTCTCTTAATTTCAAAGCTGTGTTTTTTATAGTTCATCAAGATTGAATCAAATCATCAATTATAATTGTATCTTTTCACTTTGGATTTCATTCTTTTATAGTAATTATTCTTTTATCTCACTGTCTTACTTTTGAACAAATAATTATTTCAAATTTTTTAAAATATTTTTCAAATCTTTTATATGCTCACTCATCAGGAAAAACTATACTTTTTCAATTTATATATTTTTTCAATAAATTCATTGTGGTGTGCATTTCTGCATTTACACTATAAGAATCAAAAAGAAATCTTTCAACAAGAGCATGAACATCAAATGTATGTATAGAAGTTTTTCAAACTCTACCTGAAGGAATTTGACTAAAAATATCTGCAAAATACTTTGCTGTAGCGATTTGTCATTTTGTATCAATTCTTTCCATTGTTCAAACTGGAAAATAAGGCATAATTATTCTTAATTTATCTACATAATAGTCAAGAATTCATCTAATTATAGAATAATTAAAAAACAAATCATTTGGATTAGAAAAATCTCAAATATAAGTAACTTCCTTATGTTCTAGCTTATCTTTTACATTTTCAATAAAAATATTTGGCCATAAATCGGGAAATTTATCAAATTTGATATTTATATGACTTAATTTCATAATTTTTACAATATCTTCTCAAAGATAAAGAAAATTTGGATGTGTAATTATTGTGTTCATATTTTTTTATATAACCAAGATATTCATAATTAAAAATTTTTCAAGCTTATTAATTGAATTATTTTAATTTTTTTTTATAATAAATAATATATTTTAAAAAATAAAAAAATGCAAATTTTAGGAATCCCAATTTGAAAATACAAGTATAAAAATTTTTTTAATGAAATCACTCTCCTTAAGAAAAAAACTATAGTTTTTACTCCAAATCCAGAAATTATTTTAAATACTATAAAAGATAAAGAATTTAAAAAAATCCTTTTAAAAGCTAATTATTTAGTTCCAGACTGAACTTGACTTTTTATAGCTTATCAAATTATCGATTTCAAAAAAAAATTAAAACATAAATTCTTTTTTATTCTAATTTTTTTAGTTTTACCAATTTTTATTTTTAATGTTATTTTTAGAAAAAAATATATCTACGGAAAATATTGAGATAAAATTTGTGGAAGTGACCTAAGCTTTGATTTACTTACATTTGCTGAAAAAAATAATATAAAAATAAGTATTTTAGATTTATATAATCCAAATGATGAAAAAAAAGTTGCAAGTCAAAAAGCTTTTTCAAAAAAAATAAAGGAAAAATATAAAAAACTAGATTTTGACTACATAATTTATGATGAAACAAAAAAAGAAAAAATAATTGAAAAAATAAGTAAAAATAAAAGTAAAATTATTTTTTCAACTCTCGGTATGAAAAAACAAGAAAAATCAATAATTGATTTAATGTGAAAATGTAATAATCTTAAACTTGGTTTATGAGTTTGATCAAGTTTTGATTATATAGTTTGATTCCAAAAAAGAGCTCCAAAACTATGGAGAGTTTTGTGACTTGAATGGCTTTATAGATTGATAAGTTGACCTCAAAAAATTAAAAGATTAAAAAGACTTTGGAATGCTATTTTTGTTTTTATTTATAAAGTAATAATAAATTAATTTTATGTCAAGTTAATTTAACTTAATAAAAAACAAAATATTTTTATTTTTTGGAAAATTGGTTATAATAAAGTAAATTACATATTTAATTTAATCTTATGAAAATAAATTTTAATAAGGCTTTTACGTTAATTGAATTACTGGTTGTTATAACTATTATTTGAATTTTAGCAACTTGAGCTGTAACTGTCTATACTAGTCAAATACAAAAATGAAGAGATGCTACAAGAATAAGTTCTCTTGAAAGCCTTAGAGGATGAATTGAACAATATTATCAAGATGATAGCGAATATCCTGAAAAGACAGCTTTTTCTTGAATTAAAATGTATGTACCCGTTTTACCAAAAGATCCTAAAACAAATCAAGCTAATAAAAACACATCTCTAGAATATGCATACAATGTTTGAGAAGATGATAATGGTATAGCAAATCAAATATATGAAGTATCTTGTTGATTTGAAAATTCAGGAAACAATGATAACAAAGCAGCTAAAGACTGAGGAAATGATCCTTATAGACTTGAAGTTTGAATTGTAATAAAAGATTGAGATACTGCTATTAATACAAGTATAAAATGAGCACTAAAAGAAGAATCTTTTGCTTCTTGGGTGGAGTCATGAAATCCCATATGTGTAACTTCATGATCATGATGAACAAATTCAACTATGTGAAATTGTGATAATGATATTTTAGTAATAAAGTAAACATTTATTATTTAAAAAAAATTATATTCAATAAAAAAAGATTTCTATTTATTTTAGAAATCTTTTTTTTATTAATGTTTATAAATAAGTTAATCTATAGTAACATATGTATTTATAAAAATTCTACCATCATATTTTTTATTTTTCTTTTCATAATATCTTACAGTTCATTCTTTGCATGCAAATAAAGTAAAGTCATGTCCTTGAGAAACTCATTCTCCAGGCCAAAAATTATTACCTTTTTGTCTTACAATTATATTTCAAGCTATAGCTTTTTGTCATCAATAAATTTTGACTCCAAGTCTTTTGGCTTGCGAATCTCTTCAGTTATTGGTAGATCATTGGGCTTTCTTGTGTGCCATATTTAATAGTATTAAATGTTAATGTTAAAAATTAGTGTAAAAATTAAAATTTTTATTACTAATTAATTATTATTTTCAAGCAAATCTAGCAAATGCCTTGTTAGCTTCAGCCATTTTATAAACATCTAGTTTTTTCTTAAAAGCTTCTCACGATTCATTTGCAGCATCTATCAATTCAGTAGACAAAGCTTTAACAAAAGCTGTTCATTTTTTGCTTCTTGCTGCCTCGATAATCCACTTTGAAGCTAAGAAAACTTGTCTATTTGGCTTAACTTCATGAGGAACTTGAAAAATAGAACCTCAAACTCTTTTTGGTCTAACTTCTATTTTTGGCATCACATTTTCCATAGCTTTTATAAAAATTGACCTTGGATCTTTTTGTCATTTATTTTTTATTTCTTCAAAAGTTTTAATTATCAAATCATTTGCTAAACTTTTTTTTCCATCAAGCATTACATAATTTGTAAACTTTTCTAAAATCGCTTCATTTTTATTTAATTCTTTCATTATTTTTTAATTAACAATTAAAATTTTTCTCGTTTATTCAGTAATTGTTTAACTTACTCCGAGTTATTAAATTTATTTTTTTGTTTTTGGTTTTTTAGCTCAATAAAGACTTCTTCATTGTCATCTATTTTTTACTCATTCCGTATCTAAAACTCATCTAACAATATGATATCTAACTCACGGTAAATCCTTTACTCTTCATCATCTTATAGAAACAACAGAATGTTCTTGTAAGTTGTGTCATTCTCAAGGAATATACGCATTTACTTCATATCAGTTAGTTAGCTTTACTTTTGCAACTTTTCTCAAAGCCGAATTTGGTTTTTTAGGAGTCATTGTAGTAACTTTTGTACAAACTCATCTTTTCATTGGATTTCATTTTTTGTTTTCATAAACCTTTCATGCAATAGAATTTTTTGTCATTTGCAAAGCTGGAGTTTTACTTTTTGTATGTTTATCTTTTCTTTTTTTCTTTACTAATTGGTTAATAGTAGGCATCATGTATTAATTAAAAATTAAAATTAACAACGCTAAATTTTTTCTTGAAAATTGTAAAGTTTAAAAATTATTAATTTTACTATTTTCAATTTTTCATTTGTATTAACGTTTTGACCATTGAGATGATTTTCTAGCTTTATGTTTACCTGGTTTCTTTCTTTCAACTTTTCTCGAATCTCTAGTTAAAAATCATGCAGATTTAAGTATTTTTTTGAAAGTTTCATCTTTTTGAGCCAACATTTTTGCCAAAGCATGCCTCATAGCATATGCTTGTGATGAAACTCAAGATCAATCAACTGTAACTTCAAAATAATAAGAATCTTTTACTTTACATAATTTTAAAGGTGAAAAAACTATTTCAAATAAATCATCTCTAGTTATGTATTCTCAAATATTTTTTCAATTTATCAAAGAGTCTCATTTTCACTCATAAAGTTTTACTTGAGCAGATGCTGTTTTTTTCTTTCAAACAGAATAATTATATTTCTTATCCATAAAAATCTTTATTTAAATTATATTTTTAATTCTATTGGTTTTTGTGCCAAAAAAGTATGTTCACTTCATTCAAATAGTTTTAATCTAGAAAACATTGATTTTCTAAGTTTATTTTTTGGTAACATTCAAAACACAGATAATCAAAGTATTTTTGTAGGTTTTTTTTCCAACATTTCAGCTAAATTTGTTTTTTTAATTCCTCATAGATATCAAGAATGAGTATAATACATTTTATCACTTATTTTTTTTCAAGTTACACTAAATTTTCATGAATTTATCACTATAACATAATCTCAATTATCAACATAAGAAGCAAAATCTATTTTATTTTTTCACCTTAAAATAGTTGCTATTTTTGTAGACAATCTACCCAAATTATTTTCACTAGCATCAATAATATACCATTTTCTATCTTTTTCAGAAATTTGTTTTGTAGCAATAGTTTTCATTTTTTACTTTTAATAATTAAACTAATTCAAGTAAAACTAATTTTGCATTATCTCAATCTCTATATTTTATAGGAATGATTCTTGTAAATCAGCTTTTTTTACCTTTGTATTTTGGAGCAACATTTTTAAATAATTCAACTGAAGATTCTTTTGTATATAAATACGTCATAACTTGTCTTATAGCATTCATTTCATCTTTAGAATTAACGATATTTATAAGTTTATCAATAGTAGGAACAATAAATTTTGCTCTTTTTTGAGTAGTTTTTATAGATTTATGTAAAAAGAAATTTGTAAGCAAACTCCTTTCCATAGCTTTTCTTTGTTGAAAATCTTTTCAGTTAAATTTAAGATTTTTTTTACATCTATGTCTCATAACAATAAATTAATAATTAATAATTTGTAAATAATCAAAAGAGTTTTTATTTTTTATTCATCTCAAAGCAATTTCAATCATCTTTCTCACAATGCTTCTTTAATTTCTGTCATAGCTTTTTTTCCAAATCATTTTATAGAAGAAAGTTTTGTTTCCGTACATTTCGTTAATTGCTCTATAGAAAGTACACTTCAATTTATAAGTGCATTTAATGTTCTTGGAGAAAGCCCCATTATTTCAATCGGAGTATATGACTCTTTTTCTAACTCTTCTTTTATTTCTTGTTTTTCTTTAGTTATCAAATCCTTTACATTTCAAATAAAATGTCATTCAACTTGTAGAGATTCTTCATTAAACAATGAAAAGTAAGAACTCAACATTGCTCAAGAAAATTTCAATGCATCAACTGGAGAAACAACAGAATTTGTAGTAATTGTTAACTCTAGTGAGTCTAAATTCAAAATATCACCATATCTAGTATTTGTAGATTCATATTTTACATTTAATACAGGAGAAAAATTTGCATCTATAATTAAAGTATCTAGATCTTCTTCTCTTTCTTTTAAATCGGTTGTACTAAGATATCAAACTCATTTTTCTATTCTTATATCAATATCTAGCTTTAGTCAATCTTTATCAATTTTTGTAATGTATAAATCTTTGTTCAAAATTTCAACTCAAGCTGGTGTTTTTATATCTTTTGCGCTTACAACTCAAGCTTTATCTTTAGATAATTTTAACCATTCAATTCAAATTTCTTTTTTATCTATAACCAAGTCTTTTAAATTTAACATTATATCAATTACGCTTTCATTTATTCAAGGTAGTGTTGTATATTCATGGCTAATTCATTTTATTTTTATTCAAGTAACCCTTGCTCATGGAATGCTAGAAAGTAAAATTCTTCTTAAAGTGTTTCAAATTGTGATACCATATCATCTTGGTAAAGGTCAAATAACAAACTTAGAAGTATTTAAATCAATTTCCTGTTCTAAAATCTTAGGTACTCATATTTCTTTATGAATAATATGCATGTGTTTATAATTAGGGAAATAAGATTCAATATAGACTATTTAGAATAAAACTCTATAATTTTTTGTATGTCTATAATTTGGTCAAAGTCATCATTTTCAGGTAGTGCTTTTATAGTAATTTTTAAGTTTTTTGAATCAACATCAATCCACTTAATATTTGAAACCTTTCATTTATTTTGTTTAGAAAATTCTTCCATTTCCTCAAGAAGAGATTTGTACAATGGGCTTTCTTTTAGTTTATCTCTCAACTCAATCACATCTCAAACTTTTAAAGAAATAGAGGGGATATCAACATTTATTCAATTAAGTTTAAAATGTGCATGATTAACAAATTGTCTTGATTGCATTCTTGTTCTTGCAAAGTTCGCTCTGTATATTACATTATCTATTCTAAGTTCCAACATTCTAAGCATTTTTTCTCAAGTAGTTCAAACTAAGTTGCTTTTTAATGCTTTTTGATAATAAGAAAAAAATTGTTTTTCAGATAATCAAAACATTCTCTTTGCCAATTGTTTTTTTCTTAATTGCAATCAATATTCACTTGTTTTTCTACTTCTTAGAAGTCATCTTTTTGATTTATCCAAATCATACTTTTCAGTTCAGAAAAGGTTTACGCCTTCTCTTCTACATAGTTTTTTCTTTGGTCATATATATTTCATAAGAAAAATCTTAAAATTAAAAATAAAATTACAAGTTTCTAACTTTCTTTTTTTTGCATCAATTATGAGGAACTGGTGTTATATCAAAAATAGCTCTCAATTCAACTCCTCAAGCAACTACTCATCTTATTGCCTGCTCCCTTCAAGCTCAAATTCATTTCAAATAAACATCAACTATTTCTAAAGAATGTAGTGTTTTTGCTTTTGATACAGCTTGTTCAGCCGCAACTTGAGCTGCATAAGGCGTAGCTTCTCTTGCTCATCTAAATCATGCAAGTCATCAACTAGACCAAGTTAAAACATTTCATTTTTCATCCGTAACACTAACTAAGGTATTATTAAAAGATGCAAGTATATGAACTTGTCATTTTTGAACAATTTTTTTAGTTTTCTTTGGTTTTTTATTAGTAGTTGCCATTATTTTGGTATTAAATATTATATTATTTATTAATTATCAAAAAATTATTTTTTCTTTCAAGCGATTGCAACAGCTTTTCCTTTTCTAGTTTTCGCATTTGTTTTAGTTCTTTGTCATCTTACTGGTAGTTTTTTAGAATGCCTTAATCATCTGTAGCAATTAATTTCTTGCAATCTTTTTATATTTGATACAACAAATCTTCTTAAATCTCATTCTATCATATAAGATTTTAATTCATCTCTTATCAAATCAAGCTCTTTTTCTGATAAAGTTTCTATTTTTCTATTTTTATCAATATTTAATTTTGTAAGTATTTTATTAGAAACTCATCTTCAAACTCAATAAATATAAGTTAAAGCTATTTCTATGTGTTTTCCATTTGGTAAATTTACTCAAGCAATTCTTGCCATACTTTTTAATAGTTAACAATTAATAATAAAATGAACTAATTACACTTTAAATTCATTATCCTTGTCTTTGTTTATGTTTAGGGTGTTTGCATATAATTCTCAAAACCCCCTTTCTTCTAATAATTTTACAATCATTACATATTTTTTTTACAGACGATCTTACTTTCATATTATTTTTCTAATAAAAATAAATTATTTTTTTCTAAATATAATTCTTCATTTACTCAAGTCATAAGGACTCAATTCAAGCAATACTCTGTCTCATTCAATCAATTTTATAAAATTGTTTCTCATTTTTCAACTTAAATATCATTTTACAACTTGTCATCAAAAATCCTCTGGTAATTGAATATCAAAAACCAAGCCTGGGAGTGATTTAACAATAACTCACTCAACCTCTATTTTATCTTCTTGTTTAGCCATAAATGAACATTTTTTTTACAAAGTGATGATAGTTTATATAAAAAAATTAATAAGTCAAATCTTTTTTATACTAATTTGTAACTCCTAAAATATTTTTTACAACAAATCAAACTATTGATGAAGCTAACCAAATAACAACTAAACCTAAAAGGGCTTGAATAATAACAGTTCTTCATTTTTTTACATTGTCTTCTTTTCATCCAGCTGTCAAAATAAGAAAACCTCACCATAAACCAAAAACTACAGCAAATAAATACAAAAACATAGTAATATTTACTATAAGTTTTTGTAGCGCAACATCTCAAGTTTCAGTACTTCATTGAATTTCAGTACTAACTTTATTTGTACCAAAATTCATAGCAGCATTAACACTAGAAGTCCAAAGTCATAATAATCAAATAAAGCTATAAATAAATTTTCTCATAATTTATTTAGTAAAAATATAAACATATTTATAATATACATTTTTTCAAAAAGGCAAATAAAATTTAGAATTTTTATTATTTAATCAAACTTATTAATTATTTTGTTTTCACATCAAACACTAATAATTCTCATAATTTTTTTATTTTAATTTATGGAATAATGTCTTAGATATAAAAAGAAGAGGCAGAAATTTTTGATTTTATTTAATTTCAAGTTTTACTTTTTTAAATCTCCATTTTTTCTCTTTATCAAGGGAATTTTTAGTTTTTCTTCAATTCATCGTTTTATCAAAAAAAACCCTTACTATAAGGGGATTTTTTTATGCATTAACTATTGTAGGAATTATCATAGGTTGTCTTTCTATTTTTCTAAGTAAATAATTTTCTAAATCAGTTTTAATTAATTTAAGTAAATCTTTTTCTTCTATATCTGGAATATCTTTTATAGTTGTTTCATAAACATCTTTTGATTTTTTTATAATCATCTTGTGAACAATTTTTACCTCATCAAGATAAACAAGACCTCTACTTTCAATTTTTATATTTCACATTATTTCTTTTGTTTTTGGATTTATTTTATAGATAATAACCAAAACTCCTGAATCCATCATTTTTTCTCTAGCTTTTATTACATGACTATTTGCAGTTCAGATGCTATTTCAATCAATTATAATGTCCTGAATTGGCATTTTAATTTTTGATTTAAAAACACTTTGATTTGGAGCAAAATCTATAATACTTCAGTTTTCTTGCAATAAAATATTTTTCTCATCAAATCATATACTAATTGCAGTATTTTTATGTAAAGTCCTAAAATATAAATCTCAATAAATTGGCATAAAATATTTTGGATTTACCAAATTTAACATAATTTTTTGTTCTTCTTGAAAAGCATGTCATCAAGTATGAACTTCACTATCATCTTTTGTTATAACATTTGCTCAAAGTGATAAAAGTTTGTTTATAACAGTAAAAACTGATTTTTCATTTCCTGGAACTACAGAAGAAGAAAAAATAATTGTATCATCTTTTACTATTTCTATAGAATTATGTTTTCACTCAGACATACGAGTTAAAGCTGAAAATTCTTCTCATTGACTTCAAGTAGTAATAATAACTTGATCTTCTGGCGCTATATCTTCTATAAGCTTTGAATTCATTTTTTTTATCGCTCATGTTTTCATTTTTAGATATCATAACTCTTTTGCTATTGCTATATTTTCAACCATACTTCTTCAAGAAATAAATATATGTTTATTGTATTTATCACAAATGTCAATTAATTGTTGAACTCTTGAAATCCAAGAAGAAAATGTTGCAATTATAAGTCTTCATTTTGTATGATTTCTTATTATTCTATCAAGAGATTCTCAAATATCTTTTTCTGACCTAGAAAAACCTTTTCTTATTGATCAAGTAGAATCTGACATAAACAATGTTATTCATTTTCTTCAAATTTCTCAAACTCTTCATAAATCTGCAGGTTTATCAATTGCTGGTGTAAAATCAATTTTAAAATCTCAAGTATGAACTGCTCTAAATCATCCTGGAGTTTCTAAATAAATTCAAACACAATCAGGAACACTATGATTAACTCTAAAAAATTCTAAAGAAAAGCTATTTCAAACCTTTATTTTTTCAGTTACATCTCAAGAAACTTCTACAAAAGTCGCTTTGGACAATAAATTAAATTCTTCAAGTCATTTTTTTATAATTCAAATTGTAAGTTTAGTTCAATAAATTGTTGGCATTCAAAGTGGTGGAAGCACATGCTTTAAAGCTCATATGTGATCTAGGTGAGCATGAGTTATAATTATTCATTTTATTTTATCTTTGTATTGAATCAAAGATGAAATATCCGGAATAGAATAATTTGCTCAAAGCATATCAGGTTCAGCAAATTGAACTCAACAATCAACTATAAGTAATTCTTCTCAATATTGAAATAAATTCATATTTTTTGATCCGGTTTCATTATTTCATCAAATTGGAATAACTCTTGTATAACCTTCTCTTAAATTAGGTAAATAAAATTTTGTTTCAGGAAAATTTGAAGCTAAATTATTTTTATATTTTCTTTCTGAATTTCAGTTAATATTTCAAGTTTTCTCTTTTGTTTGTGATGATTTATTTTTTATGTTTAAGGTCTTAGTTTCTGAATTTTTTTCAGTATCATCAATAACTTGATTTCAACCTAATTCTTCATCAAGTTCATTAAAAAAATCTTTCATTTTGATTAAATTAAATAAATAAAATTTTTAAAAAATAAATAATGTTAAGATAAATTGATTGAGTGCTACAAAACAAAAGCATAATTCTTAACAAGAATTATTTTACAAAAATTTGAATTTTAATAAGATTTTTTAATAATTTCTATAATTATATATTATTTTCCAAATATTGCAAAAAATTTTCTAAATTTATTTCAATTTTTGTAACATCCCGATAATAATCTTTTATTTCATATCAAAATCAAAAATCTATATTTTTAAATTCATTGTTTATAAATATATTTTCTAGAAAAAAATCATATTTATTTTTTAAAATTTGGCTTTTTTCTGATTTTTTTAAAAAATCTTTATTATGAAAAACAAAATAATTAAAACTTTCTGCAAAATCTTCATATTTATTTGTCATAGAATATCATGAAACAAAATCTTTAGTATCTTGTCAGGATTTTATAACTTTTGTTGAATTCCATGAAATATCATAAAATTTATTACTTATATCGGAATCTTTTCACAAACTTTTATCAAAATAATATATGTCAATATAATGAGCTAATTCATGAATAAAAACAGAAATTAATTCAGGATTATCAATCTCTAAAATACCAAATAATTTAATTTTGGATTCAGTCATCTTTCATCTAACTTCTTCTTTAATTTTATATAATTCAAGTATTAATTTTTTTATATATTTTATAAAAATTTTTGATGATAAAGTTTTTTCTAAATAATATTTTTCAGCAACAACTTCATACTCAAATTCTTCAGGAATATATTTAAATACATATTTATTTTCTATATCAGTTTTAGTAATAATATCTTTTTTTGTTTGAGATATTCATTTGACTAGATCTTCTTTACTAGATTCAAGTGAAAAACTCCTATCTATATATTCTTCTTCAAAATTATACTGTGGTTTTAAAATATATAAATTTATCAAAAAAATAACTATACTTGATAATATAGTAATAATGATTAAAAGTAAGGCATCAAAAAAAAGATTTTTATTAAAAATATTTCTCATTAATCAAATCAATAAATAAGGTACACAATAATTCTAATTATACCATTAGCTGAAACTAGTGCCAAAAATCATACAAGAGACCAAATAATTATTTTTCTTCATTTACTGATTTTTTCTTCATTTCATCAACTAGCAACAATTACCAAGGATCAAAATGCAATTGATCAAATCGCAAGTAAAGCTATAAATGTAGCTATGTTTTCAACAAAAAATACTACCAAGTTTTTAAATCATCAAGTAACTTTTAAATCTCATGTTGGAGATTGTAAAACTGTCGTATTTTTTGACTCTAAACAAGCTTCCAAAGAATTACTTAAATCTCCTCACACCTCGCAATTTCAAAAAACATAATTTATACTAAATATTGAAAACAAAAGAAAAAAAAGAATAATTATTTTTTTTATCATATATTTTTTTTATTTTTTACAAAATTCCAAGAATCTAAAATAGCTTCTTTTACACTAAATTTAGGTTTCCATCATAATATATCTTCTGCTTTTTTTGGATTACAATAGACTGTAGCCAAATCTCATACTCTTCTTCATTTTATCACAAAATTGATATTAAATCAAACAACTTCACTTGTAATTTGAATCATTTCTAAAACAGATGTTGATTTTCAAGTTCATAAGTTAAATACTTCAAAAATACCTTTGTTATCAGCAAATTTATCCAAATATCAAATTGATTTTATATGTCAATCTATCAAATCAATTACATGAATATAATCCCTTTCTCAAGTTCAATCTCTAGTATCATAATCATTTCAAAAAACTCAAACTTCTTGCAATTCTCAAGCTGCAACTTTCATTATATACGGAAGTAAATTGTTTGGAATATCGTTTGGATCTTCTCATATAAATCAAGATTTGTGAGCTCAAATTGGATTAAAATATCTCAAATCAACAACTCTAAATCCCCTATGATTTGATAAATCTCTAAGTATATTTTCTATTATTAATTTTGTTGTTCAGTAAGGATTTGATGTATTTCAAGTATAATCATTTTCAACAAAAGGAGATTCTAAACTTGAATCATAAACTGTTGCAGATGAAGAAAAAATTATATTTTTTATAGCAAATTCATCCATAAGTTCAAAGAGATTTAAACTTCAAATTATATTGTTTCCATAATACATAAAAGGTTTTTCACATGACTCTCCCACTGCTTTATATCAGGCAAAATGAATTACATAATCTATATTGTTTTCTACAAAAACTCTTTTTAAATCTTCTTTATTTTTTAAATCAATCTCATAAAATTTCACTTTTTTTCAAGTAATTTTTTCTATGCTGCTAACAACTTCAATATCGGAATTATATAAATTATCTACAATTATCACATTATATCATAATTCTAATAATTCTATAGCTCAATGTGAACCGATATATCATGTTCATCAAGTCAATAATACTGTTTTCATGGACTAGCAGTTAGTAAATAGATTTAATCTTTTAATCTTTTAATCTTTTAATCTTTTAATCTTTTAATCTTTTAATCTTTTAATAATATTATATTAACACAAAGTATTTTGTAAAATAATTTGATTAAATTTAGGATTAATATAAAATATTTATGCAAGATATTTTTTTGCAAATTTATTTTATAATCTATAAAATATGCCAAACAAAGACTGAACTGGACCAAACTCTAAAGGTCCGAAAACTTGAAAATGAAAATGATGATGTAAAAAAAAGTAATACTTTTTGTAAGATATGGCTAAAATATCATATCTTTTTTATTTTAATTATTTTTCTAAATTTGATTTTAGTTAAATAAAAGATAAAATTCTTTTATGTTTTTTGTAAGCTAAAAACTTTTTATGAAAATAACAACAATAGGTTGAGGAAACTGACAATCCAATCTTCTTGATTCATTTTATGAAAAATTTGAAGATAAAATAAAATTAAGTTCAATAGTTTCTATGAGTGATGATTGAAGAACAACTTGAGAGCTTATGAAAGCTTTTAACAAAGAACTTGATTTGCATCTTCCTCCACCTTGAGACTTAAGAAGATGTCTTTTTTCTTTGTCTACAAGTAAGCATAAATCATATTTTAAATTAGTTTTTGAATATGTATTTTTAGTTGAAAAAGAAATATCAGATTTTTCTATAGATGAACTTTTCAATCAAGTAAATAAAGAATTATTGTTTTTATGAAAAGCTTGAGAATACAAGAATGAATTAGAAAACTATAATAACTCTTTATTAAAAAAATATATTGATAAAAAATGTTGAGAAATATATAAATTTAAACTACCTTTAAAACAAAAAATTAGTTGACATAAGTTTTGAAATATACTTATGGCAAACCTATATTATAATTTATGAAAAAATTATGATAAAATGCTAGATTTTCTACACAAAATGTTAAAGGTTAAATGAAAAGTTCTTCCTGTAACTACAAAAAAAGCTTATATAAGAGCAATACTTGGAAATTGAGAAATTATAGAAACACAAGATCGTATATCAAATGTTGCAGATTACGTTTCTTGAATTGCTGATTTAGAATTGATGGAAGACTCAAAAGATAAATCACATAACAAAAATGTTTGTGATACTATTATAGAATCAGATTTTATAATTATATGACCTTGAGACTTATACACTTCAATAATTTCAAATTTTATAATATGAGGAGTTCAAGAAAGTATAAAAAAATCAAATGCAAAAATAATTTATATCTGAAATAGTACAAATAAATGATGAGAAACTACAGGACTTACTCAACTTGATTTTGTAAATAAGGTTGAAAGATTTATATGAAGAAGACTTGATTATTTTATAGCAAACAACAAAAAACCAGAACTCTGAAAAAAAGAAAAAGAAAAATTTAAAAATGATATTTCAGTAAAATGATGAGATTACCTTTTTGTATCTGTTTGAGAAAAAAAAGAATTAGAAAGAAGAAAAATAAAACTCATAGAAGCACCTTTAATATCAAAAGATAGTTTTTATAAACACGATAAAAAAAAGGTTTTGGATATACTTGAAAACATATTTAATGAAAAAATTTAAATATTTTAAAGTAAAGAATGAAGTAAAAATATAGTTTCATTAATCAAATTATTTTTTATCTCAAGCAAAAACAAGTGATCAAATAGATAAAATCAAAGCTATGATAATATTTACAAGAAATACATAAAAAAATGTGTAAATATTGGCATAATTGAATAAATAAAGTGAAGAAACAAAAATCAAAGAAAAAACTAAAAGTAAATAATTTATAAAATATTTTTCAAAAGCAATTAAAGATTTGACTACAACACTTATAAATCATAAAGCTCAAGCATATATAAAAATAAGATAAATCAAGTCTAAATATTCTTCAAATCAAGGTTTAAACATATGTAAAATATAGTTTCAGAAAAAATAGAAAAATCATATAGCTCAAATTGTAACAAACACATAAAGTATAGAAAGTTTTCAGATTAAAATTTTGTTTAAAGATTTTTCACGAGTGATAATTGGATAATAAACAGTTTCTATACTAAATACTACAAACAAAACTAGTTTTCATATAACACTAAGTCAAGCATAAATTCAAGCATTTGTATTATCAAAAAAATGTTTTGCAAAAAGTATATCCGAGTTCATAAAAAAAGTAATTATTATAGCTCATAAAAAATAATTTATTATTTGAGTTTTTTGTTTTTTGAAATCTTTATAAATTTCTTTTTCATCTATTTTCTTATCAGGCAATTTAGATTTTTTGAATTTTACTATTAAAAAAACTATCATAAATACAGATGCTTGAGCCAAAATCATTCACCAAACAGCTCAATATATAGCAAATCACAAAATTACTAATCATAAAGAAAAACTTATCCTAAAACCAGCTCAAAGCACATTTGATAAAGAAATATATTTAAATTCTTCCCTAGATTGCAAAAAAGCTCATTGATGTAGTCAAGAAAAAGATATAATTATAGTTAAACCAAGAATTGCTAATAATATGAAATCATTTAAATTTAAAAAAGCTACAATAAGTGGAGTAGTAAATAAAAATAGTGAATAAGCTATAATTCAAGCAAGACTTAAGTATTTAAAACTAAAATCACTAATTGTTTTGATTTTATCTTCATGTTTTACCATTTGTTTAACCAAAAACAAAGAAATAGCAGTAAACAAAACTCAGATTAGATTTAATAAGCTAAGTAAACTTTCTATTTCTGCAAATTCCTCTAAATCAAGATATCTAAGCATCAAAGGATGATATAGATAATTTATAGCTCAAGCTATAACTGTAGAACTTGAAATAAGGATTATATTAAATAATTGTTTTTTCATTGTATTTACATAAAATAACATTTTTAATATTATATAGAAATGAAATTTATGGTCAAATAACTTTTAAAAAACACTTGTTTTCAAATCTTATCATATAAATAGTGTCTGTTTATATATAATTCTGTCATTTTGAAATTGTTTAAAGAGTTCTTTGTCTAAGAACTCTTTAATATAGAAAGTCTGATCCTAAATGTAAGAATAAATAATAAATTTTTGAGACTTTTTCATAGCTTATTTAACAAGCTGTTTTACTTTCATTTTTTCGATCAGCAAATACAAATCTTATAGTATTTTTTATATCTTCATTACAATTTGAAAATTTAAATATTTCTAATGCTTTTTTGTAATCATAATATACAAATATTCAAATAACTTCATCTATAAAAGAATGCGTTACATTTTCAATTCAACTAAAATCTAAATTAATTTTTATTCACATATCATAAAATGAAACTAAATCTTTTCTAACTTTATTTCAAGTATTTCTTCAAGAAATAGATGATCATTTTGAATAATTTTTTATATATATTGTTTTTATAGTTTCCATAATAACACAAATTAAAAAATTAATTTGTAAAATAATTGTATAAATATTTTATCAAAAATCAATATTATTGTCAAAATCCTTAATTTCAAGAGAATTATCTCATAAATATCATTTTCTTATATCAACAAAATTAATATTAATATCCTTTTTTGTATAAATATTTAAAACAACAAAAGTTCATTTCCAAGTTTGTATTTTCTCAAACTTTTCTTGTTTTTCTTTTCAATTATAAGAAAATAAACAATCCTTTGTTCATATAAATATATCACCTTCTAATCTTTTTATTGTTTCTAAGCTCGTAGTTAATCAAACTCAAGCATTATAAAATCATGATAAATCTTTTCACATACAATTTAATGTTGTTCATCAGGTAAATTTGGGTTCCAGAGCTTTTTTTATTGCATCTTCTGCTGTTTGTATATGTGGAAGCACCCTTCTTACGCTAGATAAAATTCAAACTCATGAATCTACTATAGCAATTTGTAAAAAATTATTTTTTTTATAATACTGTCAAGATTGGAAATTTTCTGAAATAAGTACTCATAAGTCACTATTTAAATCTTTTTTTCAAGAATGATGTGATATATTATTTAAAAGTTCTCAAAGTATTTTTATTATATTTCTTATTAAACTATCTTTTCAAGCTCATAAATAATTTTTTAACAATTTATCAAAATCGTTTGTTGTTTCTTCTATCTCATCATCACTATATTGTGTTGTAATTGTTCTTATTGGCAATATTGTTTCTTTTAAAATATTACATTCTCAGTTATAAAATCATAATTTATCTAAAAAATTTTTAACATTATTATCAAAAATTAATTGTTTTTTATTGATTTTTTTATTCTCACAATAAGTTTTTATAATAGTATATCATGCAGGAGGAATAAATGTATTTATAAAATTATAATCTTGTAAATTTAATTTTTTTAATACATCTTTTATAATACTTTTTGTTTTATTATACATATTAAATATTTAATACTTAAAAGTTATTAAAATTTTTATTTTTTTACTTATTTTTCCTTCTAACTCTTATACTATCAATTATCAAATAAAATACTAAAATCAAGAAAGTAGTTCAACTTATAATTAAACCTAAATAAAAATAACTTTGTGGTTTAAAATATAAAGTAAGTCGAATATCTATACTTCAATCTGGATTTTCTTTGTAATACTCTTTTGGGTAATTCGCTTTTATATATTCTGGATCTATAGTCCACTGATTAGCATAGTCATAGACCATCGTATGAGTGTCATCGAATATTGACTTCTGCCATAATTTAGATAATTCATCGCCAACAAAGATTTTATTCTCTGATTGACATTCTGTTACAGAATATGTTTCTCATCCTGAATTTGATTCAGATTTTTTTGGAACCTGAATTTCTTGATCTACCTCTAGATAGCTATTTCCTGAGATATCCCAATTAGGATTCAAATCTATTAACTTTTCTTTCGTTGTTTCAAATTTTGAAGCTATATGATTAAAATCATCTCACGCTTGAACTTTATAGATTTTTGTTTCTGGAATTATAGTTCTTTGATTTTTACAGTCTAGTTCTGAATAAGGCTCAAGATAGAGTTTCCATCAAGGATGGAATCAGACTCTCATAAATATAGGAACTTCTTCCATAATATTAAGAAAAAATGTTGCTCTATATATATCGATGTTATGTATAACCATCTCCTGAGTACGCTCACACCCCACATCATATAGGGATGCTCATCATCGCCCCATAAAAAGACGCTTAAAATCTGAAAAAATACCTTGATAATCCTCATACTTACTATTGCCATATCCCCACTCGGTTGCATCAAATCACTTTAATACAATATATTCGATATTTTTCTCACATAAAAACATTTTTAAATTATGTTTTTCTAAAAATTCAATGTTAATCTTTCCATTTGGTGAAAAGAAAGGAGTTGCCTTATCATCAGAAAAGTTATAAAAATTTACATCCAAGTATCAAAACTTATTCGATGTATATCTGAACGTATGTATGGTGGGTAACCATAACGTCTTAAATCTAGAAGTGTTTGCTTTTTTGATGTATTCATATATGTACTGATAATCCTTAAAGTAACTCGCATCTTTTCCATAAAACATATGCTGTTCTCACTTGTAAAGAACAAATCCATCTGATTGATTTATTCCAAATTTATGAATATACGCAGTTATGAGGAAACTATTTTGTAGTAAAATGTAGACTCATATTAAGATAAATAAAAAATTTTTATTCTTAAGGGTGTGTAGTATACATCAAAGTAGCACCACCAATAATAATCAAACTGGATAAAGAAATTTATTAGTTGTTTTGAATGCACTAAATATTACATTTGATTTTAAAAGTTCAAAAGTAATATTTCAAAACGGTGGATAAACTCATTTTGCAAAAAATAAAAAAATTAAAATTAATAAAAAAAGGTATAAATTTTTCTTCTGGGGGTGCTTCCTTCTTTTTAGAAAAAACACCATCATTCCTCACAAAAATAAAAATCAAACGATGCCGCCTCATTCCCAGTTTTGAGGCATTAAAGTTAATGAGTTGATAATATTTCCGTATGTACTTGCACTATAATTAATAAACGAAGTATTCATTATAGAACTTGAGATTACCTCAGCCTTGGTTAAAAATATACTTCAAAATAAAGGAATAATCCAATACGAACTCAGTAAAACAAATCAAAAAAGTATTTTCCCTATGGATACTATATAAAACATTGAACCGCGCATTGCTAAGTTATCATATCTTAGAATTATAACTAATATCAAGATTACAAAAGACATAAGAAGCCCTATTCTAGGCTCAATAGCAAATAAAGCAGATAGAAAGAAAGAGGTCACCCATATATATCGCTGCTTATTTGAGTCTATATACTTCAAAGAAAACAATAATAAAAAAGGGAAGATGGCATAAACAAGACTAAACCATATGTGGCTTCTATATATGTTTTCTAGAAAAAATGGGAAGGTAAGGTACACAACAGATAACACTATAGAAAGTGTTTTTTCTCAAAATAAGTATCTGGAAGTCAAAAATACGGATAGAAATCAAAGGTACAATATAGGAAAGAGAAATACGAGTCTCTGTATTATCTCATATGACATTCCCATATTCGCAAAAATTCATCCCAATAAATAAATTGGAAACTTATTTAAATAACCATTATAATCCAAAGAAATTCATCATAATAATGAATCAGACCAAAGCGAGAAATCTAGAAAATCAGTAAAAAAATCTAAGGATCTAACCCTAAAATCTCATCATACGATTACTCACGGTAAAAACCATCAATGAAAAATTATTAATAAAATTAATACTAAAAAAATACTAACATGGGTATCTTTAATTTTCATAACTATAGATTTATATATTTAGTAAGATAAGGTAATTTTCACATAATACGATATCTACACTTCCAATAGGCATTATGAATAAACATAGTTCGATTAAAATATTTTGTTTTTATAAAATGTATTATATTCCATTTTAAAATAAACAAAGAGCAAAAAAAATATGGAAATTTATATTTTTTATCTATACTATTTATTTTTCAAAACAATGCTCTCAGTAATTTTTTGTTATATCACTCTATCATATTATCAAAATAATAATTTCATTTTTGAAATAACTTTAAAACTTTATAATCATAAAGATCTACATATTCTGGTCAGTACACCATCTTAAAATAGATACTCAATACTTCAAATTTTTCATGGGTCATGTAGTATGAGTCTCATCAAAGTACTACAGACTTGATGTCAACCCAAAGTTCTTTTGCATCAAAAAAACTATTTCAATTCCAACTAATATTTATATGTGGCTCTATAACCATACATCCATTTTTCTGACATTTTCATTTTCAAGGCTCGTCTTCAAACGCACTCCATCATTTTTGTCTAAAAATTTCTAAAAAACGACTAAAGTCTTTTTGTTTTATTATAATATCTATATCTCAACCTATAATTTCATCAAAATATTTATATGTCTTATAAAGTAAATACGGTATATCATGCACTCTACAGATTTGATCCAATTCTTTTAAAGTTCTAAGAAAAACTGCATTTCTCTTACCCCCCGCAATCAAAATTCTTTTCTCTATCTCATTAGGTTTCTTTGAAATATTTTTACAGTAATGATACGCAATTCTATTATTTAATAAGTAATTATAGAAATTCTTGTCTTTTACAAAATTATATGGAACTTCAATATCATTTATTATAGCATAATTTATTGTCTTGTAATTCATATAAGTGTTTTAATTATAATATCAACAACTTGTTTTTCAGAATTTTTATTTGTATCAATAATAGTAATTTTATTCGCTTTAGCTAATTTTAAATAATCATTGTAACATTTTTCAAAAAACTCTTTACTATGTTCTGACTTCCTTTCATATAAAATATTTGGTGGTGCTACCAATAAAAAATAATTTTTTGGTTTAGGTAAATATTTAAACCAATTTTTACTATATTTTAATCCTAGAAAATTCCAACTAACCATATAATCTAAAAAAAATCTATCAAATAAAACAGTCTTATTAAAAGAGAATAATTTTACAAAAATAAATTGTAATAAAGCATCTCAAATTACAAATATCTTCCAAAAAATACTTTTTTGCTTATTGATAACTTTTTTTTCGCGCTCAATACTTTTTCTGTTCATAATACTAACATCTACATTTTTATTAATTCCTATAGATTTTTTTATCTTTTTTATTAATTTTATAATAATATAATTATAATAAAAATGCATAGTTTTTGTTTTAATTCAATTTCTTTCTAGCTCCTTGGACAGGTTCAGTAAAGTCGTAGATTTCCCAGCTCAATCTATTCAGGAGATAGTTATTTGTCTTACATTTTTTAGCGCCATTGTTTTTTTGATCTGATTTATAATTTTTTGTGAAGACTCTTGTAAAGTATTACTATTATTTACATGGATTAAATCATATTGTTCTAGTATATATTTTTTATAAATTTCAACTTTTTCTCTATAAAAATTTATATTAGCTGTTTGTCTATTTATTTGTTTCAACCTCCTACTAAATGCTATTTCTGGCTCAAGATGTACATAAAATCACAAGTCGGGTTTAGGAAAAATATTGTATAAGAACTTTAAAAAACCATGATTTTTATTTAATTCTATCAAAGAAGCAATATAATCTGGAAAATACCTATCTTTTAAAATTATACTATTTCTATAAAATACTTTATAGAAATAGTACTGTAATATGTTATCTAAATACAGTAAGAAAAAATAAAAAGTTCAATAATTAGATTTATTACGATTTTTTTTCGATATTTTAGAAAAAATTTTTATAAATCAAATTATTGGTCCTGAATACTCTTCAACAACAATTGATTTATCTAAAGATTTATTTATAGTTCTTATTAAAGAACTTTTTCAGGAAGCATCATTTCAAGAAAAGCTAATAAACATTGTTAAAAATTAATAAATAACTAAATCTTCTAAATCAACTCAAATATAACATCTCTTGTTGTTCATTTATTTTTTCATAAATATAATACATAGACGTCTTTATAGTAATTCTTATTCAATAGCTCTTTTACATCTTCTAAATTACTTCATATTCTATCTACAGATAACTCCATATACAAATACCTAAATCAAATATTTTTAAGTCATTGTAATACATCCAATTCAAATCATTCTACATCTATCTTTATAAAATCATAATATTTTTCGATACCATAACTCTCTAGATTCTTTTCGTTAAAACATATAATTTTTATTTTTGTTTTAATCGTATCACTTGATAAAAGTCATTCTTTAGAATTTTCCTCATAAACGCTTCATTGTCAAGATTTTCATTTTACATAAAAAAAGTTTAATTCTTCGTCTTTAGATCAGACACCCACATTATGTATCTGGATATTTTTTTTATTTACTATATTTTTTTTTGTATAAATTAAATGTTTCTGTATTTGGTTCAAAAGAATTTATTTTTAAATTTCTATAATAATGGTTCAAAGATATTGAAAATTGTCCTAAATTTCATCAAATATCCAAAACGCTGTCTAAATTATCAAAATCTATTATTTTAGAAATATTGTTTATTTCTAACGGATAACTTTGTAATAAGGCTGGTGTAAATCTATTATCATAGTAAAATTCTTCTCATAAATACTGTATACTTTTTTTATCAAAAAAAAATATTGTAATACTTACTAAAATAATATTTAAATTTCAAATAAAACTCTTGCTTTGTAAATAACCACAAAAAATCTAATTTAATGTTTATATAAACCTTATTTGTAAATAATATTATTTTTTGCATTCACTAAAACTCTTTACTAAATAAATTATACCAAGTATATTTTTCTAGTATACTATTTTTCTTTTCTATATCAAATGAAAATCTTTCTAATTCTTTCAAGTCAATATCTTCAAATTTTTTGTAAATTATTCAAAATTCTTTTATATCATTATCAATATACGGAATATCAAAAATAATAAATGGAAGATTGTAAACCAGATATTCACGCATTTTAAGACTATCTATATAATATACATGATCATTTACTGTATCAGAATATGGAGCTATTCAAAAAAGTTTTTTCTCTTGTTTTTGTAAAAAATCTGAAATTTCCTCTTTGTTTTTTCTTCAAAGAAATTTTACTAATTCATTCAAATTGTTTTCTGTAATTATATTTTTTAAATGATTTTCTTCTTCTCCTCACCCAATAATGTATAGCGGAATGTTTATGCCATTTTTTATATAAAAATATTCTATAAATTCTATAATCCCATGCTGTTTGGTAATAGATCCAAGGTAGAAAAAACCTATTTCGGGAAATCTTGAAAAATCTTTTGGAAAATCTGTATTTTCTACTCCATTATTGATAACTAAAGACTTTTTTTTTGTTGCTCCATGGAAGCGTGTTCTAGCTTCTTTTTGTCTCTCTGAAGAGGAAATAATCATATTTGAAAACTTGCACGAAATTGTCTCAAAAGCCCCATACAATCAATTAAAAAACTTATTTTCAAATCTTTTTTTGGAATAATCTACTCCCCAAAAGTATACTTTTTTTTTGAAAAGCCTCAAAAACAAAAGTGGTAAAGTATTGAATCCCCCAAATCATATAGCTTTTTCATATTTTTTTCTCCATTTTCAAGCCAACCAAAGTGAAAGAAAAAAATTTCTTATCATCTCAAGTGGAAAAATTTTAAATTTCTTATATTTTTTTACGATATTTTTTTGTTTTCCATCAAATTCAATAAGTTCTGAATATCATAAGTCTTTTTCAAATTGAAAAGGATGCCTAAGATAGAAATATTTTTTTCATTTTTTCTCTAAATAATCACAGAAATAATCTGTAGTTCATCTATTGTTTGTAAAATGAGAAACTATAAAATACATTACTTTTTTACCTAACTAAATAAAACCCCCAATCCGCCAGCAACAAACTCACAAGTTTTCAAAAATAAAACTCATATTGCTAAAAATGGTTTTTTATAAAAACTTTTATTTTTCAAAAAAATCATATATCTTCAAATTATTCAAATTTGTTCTTCTTGTATTTTTTTTATCCCCAATTCTTTAACTTTATTTTTATATTTTTTTAGACTTTTACCATAATAAAATTTTTTCTTTAACCATTTTCATAATTTTATATTTCATTCATTATGATAAATATATGAATCTATATAAAACTTTGTATTTTTTCAAAGTTTTGATTCTATTTTTTGAGGCAAAAGAGATTCTTCAAAAAATATCAAATCCTCTTCAAATCATCAAACTTCTTTTACATCCTCTAAAAGAAAAAATCTAGCCGAATCTACACTTGTTCACTCATAAAAACTTCTTTCAAAATCACGAATTTTAACAAAAAATCTCTCTCAAACACTTTTTTCAGGAATACAAATTCATCAAATATCTTTTTCATTTTCAAACTTTTTTACACATTTTTCTACGATGTTTTCATCCAGCTCCATATCGCTATCCACAAAAAAAACATATTTTCCACTAGCTTCTTTTATCCCTTTATTTTTTTGAAAAGTCCTCTCTGGTCAGAAATTATAAACTTTGTTAGTATATTTTTTTGCAATTTTTTTAGTATTATCTTTACTATTATTATCTACTACTATAATTTCTATATCTTTATAAGTCTGGCTTTTTACAGATTTTAAGCAATTTTCTATAGTTCTTTCACTATTATATGTAGGAATTATAACAGAAACTAAATCTTTCATAAATTAACTTTTAACTAAACTTTTTAAATATCATTCAAACTTATCAACTTTATTGTCCCAATTATCCAAAGTTTTTACATATTCTAGAGATTTCTTACTTAAACTCATATATTTTTCATCATTTCAAAACATTTTAACCAATTTTTCTCATATAGCAAGATAATCTCAATCAGAAACTATATATCAATTAACTCAATCTTTTATACTATCCCTTAAACCTCAAACATCATATCAAATTGCTGGCAATCAATAAGAGTTGGCCTCAAGAACAATCAGTCAAAATCATTCTTTCATACTTGGAACAATTATTACCTTTTTACTTACTACATAATTTTTATAATTTTTTCTTTCCATATGTCATAAAAAATTTATGTTTTTTTCAATTTTTAATTCTTTAACTAATTTTTTTAAGCTTAAAACATATTTCTTATCTTGATTATTTCAAACTATATCCAATTTATAATTTTGGAATTTTTTATCTTGTTTTATAAAATAATCAAAAGCTAAAATTGCATGTTCTGCTCTTTTTATAGGCATAAGTCTACCCAAAAAAAGAATTGAATTTTCTTTTTTGGAAAAATCTATTTTTTCCAAAGGTATTTCATCACAAGCATTTTCTATAACTTTTATATTTTCTTTTTTAAAATCAAATTTTTCTATAAGTTCATTTTTTGTACTCTCTGAAACTGTAATTGTTTTTACTTTTTTATATTGTCTATACAAAAAATAATATATTTTTTTTCAAATTACATTTAAGGGAAAAATATAACTATAATCCCATTCTTTATCTCATATATGATGAGCAAAAAAAACTATTGGTATGTTTTTTTCAAATTTAACAGAAAGTAGAGGCAATCATCATGCTTCATCAACAATTAAATCATATTTTCAAGATAAATTTTTTTTATAATAACTCTTAAATAAAAAGTAAGATGTGTATAAATTAAACTTTCTTATTATATTTATTCAATCAATTATTTCATTTTTTTTACTTCACTTAAAAGAATATCAAAACCAAGTAACTTGATGTCATTTTTTTACAAGTCATTTTGCATATTCAAATATCACTTTTTCAGCTCATCAAGCATAAGGATGTTTTATATCTTTCCATGTCAAAAAAAGAATTTTCATAGTTTTAAATATTTCTAAAAATCTTGCATATTATATCCAAAATATAAAAAATATAAAAATTAAAATTTATCTTTTATAAGCTTTTTAATATCAATATTTTTATCAATAAACTAGATATTTATTATCAAAACTAAGAAAATGCAGTAAATTTTGTCTTATTGTTTTGATAACAAAACTTATTTACCAAAAATATTTTTAAATTTTATATAATTCATTTATTTTACTATCTCATACAAATCTATATTTTCAGTATTATTTAATTTTTTTATTTTGGCTTCTTTCAACAATTTTTCTAAAATTTCTTCAATCTTTTTATAATCTGCACATTTTTTAAATAACACAATATGAGTAATATCATTTTTTTTCAAAAGTGTAATATCTTGATTTTCTATAAATTCCTCAATTTCTTGAGATCTTTTATTTGTAGAGTTTGTATAAAGGTCTCAAACTTCTATATTATCTGATTTTATAGTATGTAATGGATTTAAAAAAATATCCAAAGTATTAGCTATAATTCTTCATTTTGTCCGATCACAAGCTATGTAAGAATGCCAAGGTAAAAGCAAATATTTATTATTTTTATATTCTTTTTTTAGTTCTTCACTTCTAAATTCAAAATAATCTTTTGGATAATCTGTCATAAAAACTTGTCAAGAAAATCCAAATAAAATATTTGGAGTCCAAGAATTTAGAAAAATAAAAAGTACAAATAAACTTATAATTTTTGTATAATTATTTTTAAGTATTTTTTCTAATTCTAAAAATAAATAATAAAATCAAATAGAAAAAAATACACTATAAACAAGCATAAGAATTCAAATCCATTTATGTGGTTCTCTAAGTCATAGATAAAATGGCATATAATCATATAAAAATTGACTTATAAATCACCAAGGAGCATTTATTCACAATGCTAAAATATATGAAATAAATCAAATTAAAATCAAAAAATAAAATATATTTCTTTCTTTTTTTGATTTTATGTATCTATAAATTCAAAAAATTATAATTCACAAAATTATAAATCATACTATATACCAACTGGGATTTACTGTTTCTGGCAAGAAAAAATGATAATATCGTTCTCACCAAAAACCATAAAGTTGTAAACTAGTAAGAGCTGATCAAAGCGGAGCAAGTCAGTTTGTATAAAAATTTTCTACATTTGCTTGATTTAAAATATTTACATAAGACAAAGTTTCTCATTTTCATAAAAATATATTTCAAATTATCCAATTTATGTTTATAAGTAAAAAAAGAATTCAAGATAAAGTTGTATAAAAAAATATTTTTTTGTTTCTTATAAAAAAAATAAGATAAAATAAATAAATTAAAATAATCATATACAAAGCATGATTCATCACAGAAAATGAAAATCAAAAAAGAATTCATGAGTATAAATAGTTAGAAATTTTTTCCATAAAAACTATATTTTTCAGTAAAAAATATATTCAAAATCAAATTAAAATCATTCATAAAAAAATTCAAACTTGTGTCATCATTCTTTCATAAAAAACTGGATTAATATACAAAAATAATATAATAGTGTAAGAAAAAAAGTTTTTGTATTTATCATCTATATCTAGTATTTTAGCAAAAATAAGCGATAATTTATAAGCTAAAATTCAAGTAAAAAATACAACTAAAAAAAAATGAATTTTTGAAAAAAATATATATCAAAATATATAATTAAAAAAATTGAACAAATGCCGATAAATACTTACTTCAAAAAATCATTTCCAAACTGTAGTTGGTGAAAATACAACATCAAGCAAAAAATAAGTTCAAGACTTTGTAAAAAAATCTATTCAAATAATTAAAATTGAAAAAAATGTGATAAATATATAAATTTGGTATTTTTTAAAAAAGTTTATCATTGAATTAAAATATTTTTATATATTAAAAAATCTTTTTGTTTACTCTTTACTTTTTTCTATATTTAGTTTTTTACTAATTATATACATAGGTCTTGCTTGAACTTCTTCGTGAATTCTTGCTATATATAATGCAATAAATCACAAACTTATAAGAACTATTCAGATCAAAATTGTATTCATAAGCA